>CAJLKD010000011.1:0-44802 GCA_905207115.1 Bifidobacterium angulatum
GTGACGGCATGCCGTTGATGTATACATACTGATATGTAAACAGGGACGGTCTTTGTGGATCGTCCCTGCCGCATAATGGTTTGCCGGCAAATAGACATGGTCGCCTATTGCCGGCTGTAAATCCTGAAAAAGCATCTGATGAAAGAAACGTCATGCGCAATTTATATCGGTAGTGCCCGAAGGGTTGCGCATTTTGGGCCATGGCCGTCCATGGCGCGATGATCAGTTCGCTTCCATGAGACTGTCGCTGAGCCGGGGCATGTCCGGATAGCGGCGGGTTGACCATCCGTTCGCGGTGACGCAGCGGATTCCGGCGCATACGGGCATCAACGCGCCGCTCCCGTCCGGGAAGCCCGCATCACAAAGTGCGCAGGATTTCGGTCCTTATTGCTATATTATTTTTTTCATGCTTAAGGATGTGCGCTTCGGCACGCATCCAAGCAAGCACATCCCCTGCGGTTATTGTCTCACGATGGTTCGCGCGAAGCGATGAACCGTTAACATGTGCGGAGTTCTGGTATGGTCATACGTTTGACGCGGCTGATGGCGGCGATTGCGCGTGATGTACGCCGTCGCGGGGATTTTGATCGCCGTGGCGGTGGTATGCACGGTGGTTCCGCTGCTGATGCAGTATGCGTCGCAGACGTCCATGTCCGCGTCGGCGTCTTCCATCGAACAGCAGGTGCGACTGTGGCCGGAAAGCCGGATCGACGACGAACTGCGGGCGGCGCGTGCCTACAACCGCGATCTCGTCCGATCCGGACAGCCGGTGCTGGGAGCCCAGGCCGACCCGTTCAGTAACGGGGAACGCCTGTCCTCCCAGTCGGCGCAGGATCAACGCTACGGCAGGCTGCTCAACGAAGGTCACGGCATCATGGGCCGCGTGTCCATACCGAAGATCTCAGTGGATCTTCCCATCTACCATGGCACCGGAGACAAGCAATTGTCCCTTGGCTCCGGGCATCTGTATGGCACGAGCCTGCCGGTCGGCGGCAACAACACCCATGCGGTCATCACCGGCCATCGCGGCATGGTGCAGGCGCAGATGTTCACCAGATTGGATGAAATGCGCGAAGGCGATTTCATCTACATCTCAACGATGAACAGGACCTTGGCCTACGAAGTCGATCGCATCACCGTAATCGAACCGACCGATACCTCGCAGTTGCGCATTGTTCCCGGGCAGGATCGGCTGACGCTGATGACCTGTACGCCATACGGCATCAATTCCCACCGGCTCCTGGTCTCCGGCCATCGTGTGAGCATGCCCGTTCCCGCCCCCGATCCGACAGATTTGCATGACGGCCGGACCGTCGGCGCATGGGTGTGCGGGGCGGTGCTCCTGTGCGGTTGGGGCGGCATTGTGGCGGTCCGTCGGCGCAAGCGTACGCCGGAAGGGCCACCGCGCCATGCCGCTCGGGTGTGATTGGCGATCAAGGTCCGGTATGGTGATGCCGGCCATGTCTAACAATCGGGGCGCAGTTCAGTTTTTCTCGTTCAGTTTTTTGGGGGGCTTACGTGCATGCTTGGGGTATGACAAAGGGCCAGCCGGAATCGGCTGGCCCTAAAAGGAGATATATATGACGGGAAATCGTCAGCGGTCGAGCTTGGACAGGCCGGCGGCGGTCAGTGCCGCGACGCAGACCTTGATGATGTCACCGACGACGAATCCCATGGAAGCGATGGCCACCACCTTGATGGAAATACCGGTGAGCGCGGACTGCACCATGAAGCCGAGCGCGTAATCCAACACGACGCATCCGGCGAACGCGGCCAGCAGATACCGTGCGGCGGTCATCGCGGCGTGCTTCGCGGTATCGGTGCGAGCCTCGCCCTTCAGCACGGCGGTCAGCATCGCGGCTGGAAGGAAGCCGATCAGGAAGCCTGCGCTCGGGCCGATCAGAGCCAGGGTCGAAGCGCCACCGGCGAACACCGGCAGACCGACCGCGCCGGCGGCGAGATACATACCGACTGCGGCGCCCGCCTGGCGCCAGGTGAGCATCAGACCCGCGAGCATGACCACGAAGGTCTGCAGAGTGATCGGCACGGGCGTGCCGGGAATCGGAATGCTGCCCGCGGCGCTGGCGGCCCACAGCAGCACGGCGAACATCACGGACTTGAGCACGGAACCGATACGGCTGCGGGACAACGTGGTGAAACGCGCAGAAATCAAAGCGATAGTATTACGCATGAAACAGCCTTTCTAGGCGTGACAGATTAGGGGAATTCGTCAATTCCGAGTACAGGATACGGCTGTTTACCTACGGTAACGTTTGTGCAACCTCACAAAAGGCACGTGTCGATTTTGTGTTGTGTCAAATTGTTTTGACTTGCATACCGGCGTAAATAATTAACACTATGGCGTCAATTGTCAAAAAACTACTGATTGCAAACCGCGGCGAAATCGCTCTGCGTGTGGTGCGTACCGCTCGCGAAATGGGCATATCCACTGTCGCGATATATTCCGAGCAGGATCGCGAATCGCAATATGTCGATCTTGCCGATGAAGCGTTCCTGCTGAGCGGCGATACCTACAAGGACACGTATCTCAACGAGGATGCGCTTATCGACATTCTTCAGCGTACCGGTGCGAACGCGGTGCACCCCGGGTACGGATTCCTGTCCGAAGTGCCGAGCTTCGCCAGCAAGGTCGCACAAAGCGGTGCCATTTGGGTCGGCCCGAGCCCCGAAGCCCTGATCGAGCTTGGAGACAAAATCAGCGCCCGCCGCGTGGCGGCACGAGCCAAAGTTCCGCCGGTTCCCGGCTTGTCCGAACCGGTGAGCAGCGTCCGCAAACTGTTGGACTTCGCGCACACCTACGGCTATCCGGTCATGATGAAGCGCACCGATGGCGGTGGCGGCCATGGCATTACCGTCGTGAACGACGACGAGGAGCTGCGGAGGTTCTTCGCCAGCCATGATTCCTTGCAGGGCGGCGATCTGAACGCATATTTCGTAGAAAAGTTCGTGCGTGCCGCACGTCATGTCGAAACACAGTGCGGACGTGACTCCCACGGTAACTTCACCGTGTACTCCACCCGTGACTGCTCGTTGCAGCGTCGTAATCAGAAGCTTGTGGAGGAGGCGCCGGCGCCGTTCCTCAGCGACGCCATTATCGACACGCTCGGCGAGTATTCCCGCAGACTGTTCGAAACCGTGGATTATGTAGGGCTCGGAACCTGCGAATTCATGGTGACCGAGCAGGGCAAGGTCTACTTCCTTGAAGTCAACCCACGTTTGCAGGTCGAACATACCGTCTCCGAAGAGGTAAGCGGTCTCGATCTGGTACGAGAGCAGCTCACCATTGCAGACGGCGGCGAGCTGACCCAGGCACCGGCACCGCGTGGGCACAGCTTCGAACTGCGCATCACCTCCGAGGATCCCAACACCAACCTGACCCCGGCTGCCGGCACGCTGGAACACATCATGTGGCCTACCGGCCCAGGCGTCCGCATCGACACCGGTGTGGTCGAAGGCGACTCCGTATCGCCGAAATTCGATTCGATGATGGGCAAGGTCATCGTCACCGCGCAGGATCGCGAAACCGCAGTAGCCCGTGTGCGCCGCGTACTCGACGAGCTCGTGATCGAAGGCGTTCCCACACCGGTTCCGCTGTTCAAGGAGATCTTCCGCAACGACGATTTCACCGCGGAACATGGGCATGCCTTCGCCGTGCACACCAAATGGTTGGAAAGCCATTACCTCAATCGTGAGCCGGCGTCCGCCAAAACCGGTCAGCCGGCATCGGTCAGCGGTGCCGCAGCCTCCGAACCGTCCAATACCGGGCGCTCCGAAAGCTTCGTCATCGAAATGAACAACCGTCGCGTCAAACTCACCGTTCCGCTCGATATCGTCGAAAATCTTACCGGTTCGGCGCGGTCTCGCGACGCCAAGCGCATCACCCAGCCGTTGCGCGGCGGCGTGCTGCAGCATGCCGGCGAAAAGAACAAGGGCGATAACGGCGACGCCGCCAAGTCCGGCGTCATTGCCTCCCCGATGCAGGCCGTCGTCACCCGCATCAACGTGGCGGAAGGCCAGGAGGTCGCCAAGGGCGATCTTATCGTGGTGCTCGAATCCATGAAGATGGAGAACTACGTGTACGCCCCCGCAGCCGGCACCGTGAAGAAGATCTTCGTCGGGCCCGCGAACGGCGTCGAAGCCGGAGACACGCTGGTGACGTTGGATGTGAAGGGAGGCAAGCAGTGAGCGACATTCTCGAAATCGCCGCCGCCCAGGCACAGGCCCGGCAGCCGTTGCGCCCGGCCGTGGCCAAGGCCGCGGAACTGGCCCGGAACGCCGAGGAGCGTGCTCGCACCAAGCAGCACGCCAAGCATAAGAACACTGCGCGCGAACGCCTTGATCTACTGTTCGACACCGGCACCTTTGAAGAGATCGGCAGGTTCCGCGGCGGCAATATCAACGACGGCAATGCCGGGGCCGCCGTCATCACCGGATTCGGCGAGGTCTATGGGCGTAAAGTCGCCGTGTATGCGCAGGACTTTTCCGTCAAAGGCGGTACGTTGGGCGCCGAGGAAGGCCGTAAGATCTGCCATCTGATGGATATGGCATTGGATCTGAAGATTCCGATCGTCGCCATCGTGGATTCGGGCGGTGCACGCATTCAGGAAGGTGTGGCCGCGCTGAACCAGTACGGTGAGATCTTCCGCCGCACCTGCCGTGCCAGCGGTTTCGTACCGCAGATCAGCCTGATCCTCGGCCCGTGCGCAGGCGGCGCAGTGTATTGCCCGGCGCTTACCGACTTCATCATCATGACCCGTGAGAACTCGAATATGTTCGTCACCGGCCCGGACGTGGTGAAGGCAGCCACCGGCGAAACGATCTCCATGGACGAACTCGGCGGCGGCGAAGTGCACAGCACCGTGTCCGGTGTGGCGCATTATCTGGCGGACGGCGAGTCGGACGCCATCGACTACGCGCGAACCGTGCTCGCATACCTGCCGTCCAACGCCGGACAGAAGCCTCCGGTGTACGCCTATGCGCCGACCCGTGCCGAACGTGATGTCGCCAAACGACTTGCCGGCATCGTGCCGGACAACGACCGTCAGCCCTATGACATGCTCGACGTAATCCGCTGCATCACCGATTACGGCGAATTCGTACAGGTGCATGAACTGTTCGGTGCATCCTCGATCGTCGGATTCGCCTGTATGGAAGGCAAGCCCGTGGGCATCGTCGCCAACCAGCCGGCTGTGAACGCGGGCATCCTCGACGTGGACGCCTCGGAAAAGGTGGCACGTTTCGTGAGACTGTGCGATGCGTTCAACCTGCCCATCATCACTTTGGTGGACACCCCCGGTTACAAGCCCGGATCCGATCAGGAGCACGCAGGCATCATCCGTCGCGGCGCGAAGGTGATCTACGCCTATGCCAACGCGCAGGTGCCGATGATCACCGTCACCCTGCGCAAGGCGTTCGGCGGCGCATACATCGTGATGGGCTCCAAGTCGATCGGTGCGGACATGAACTTCGCATGGCCCAACTCGCAGATCGCGGTGCTGGGCGCGGCCGGTGCGGTGAACATCATCCACCGCCATGATCTGAACAAGGCGAAAGCCGCCGGGCAGGATGTGGATGCGCTGCGCGCCAAGTATGTCGACGAATACGAGAAAAGCACGGTCAATGCAAATCTCGCGCTCGAGCTCGGTGCCATCGACGCCATGATCGACCCGGAACAGACACGCGAATCCATCGTGAACTCGCTGAAGCTGCTCGCCAACAAGACGCATGTGCGCCACACGGAAAAGCACCACGGCAACCAGCCGCAGTGACCGAGCGGAGAGCAACACCCGCATACGAGGACAGAGCCTTCGCATGAACGGCAGCACTCCATATCACGACTGAAGAATTTTGGAACACAAGTAAGGAAACACCATGAGCAACCCCTTCTTCCTCAACCGCCTTGCCAGCGAGCCGCACGCGCTTGCCTTTGCAGGCCAATCCACCCCATGGCCGGTGGCGCTCGCCGACGAGACGGCCAATCCCGTGCTTGACGAGCAGCTGCATGCCCACGTGCGGCAGGCACAGAACCTGCTGTACCCGGTAAGCGCCGACCTGCTGGCCACCACCGGCCGACCGGTCGATCTGTTCGGCTTTACACCGAACCCCGCCAAACTTGGAGCGGCGGCCAATGCGTCCGCCAGCGTGCCGGGCATCGCCTTGGCCCAGCTGGGTGCGCTTATCGATGCCGAAGAGCTCGGGTACAATCCTGCCGAAGCCAAGCCGGTGGCCGTACTTGGCCACTCCCAGGGCATTCTTGCCGTGCACATGGTGCAGGCCATTCGCGAAGCCGGCAGCGTTGAGGCTGCCGCGCCTAGCATCGACGAGATTCTCGCCATCGCATCCCTGATCGGCATCGCCGGTACCCGCCAGACACGCCAGCTTGGTCTGGCAGCACGCCATGGGGATGCGACCCCGATGCTGTCCGTCAAGGACATCACGCGTGCGCAGGTTGATGCGCTGATCGAGCGTGTGGATGGCGCTCATGGGCCGATTGCCGTGGCTGTCACCAATTCCGCCACCCACTACGTGTTGTCCGGATACCCGGAGGATCTGGCCGCCTTCGGCGTGGAAGTGGCCAAGGAGCACAAGCGCCAGGCCAAGCTGCGTGAGGAGAAGGTGCGTGGCGGCCGCGTGTTCGACCCGGTGCTCGAATACCTTGACGTGACGTTGCCGTTCCACAGCCCGCTGATGGCCGACGCTGTTTCACAGACTGTTTCATGGGCTGAATCCTGCGATATCGACGCCTCCCATGCACGTGAACTTGCGGCTGAAGTGTTGCTTAACCATGTGGATTGGGCGGCTCGCGTCCGTGCGCTGATGAGCTCCACCGATCCGAGCACGCTGTGGGTGCTCGACTTCGGCCCGGGCAACACCGTGGGCAAGCTGTTCTCCACCGTTGCCCAGGGCACCGGCGTCGGCGTGGTGGAAGCCTCCACCGTGGCCGATCGCGCCAAGCTCGCCACGCTGGAATCCTCGCCGGAACGCACCCAGAATTGGACGCGTTTCGCACCCAGCATCATCCACACCTCCGCAGGCGACAAGGTGCGCACCGCATTCACCGAGCTCACCGGCAAGGCTCCGGTGCTGCTGGCAGGCATGACCCCGACCACCGTGGAACCGGAAATCGTGGCCGCGGCCGCCAACGCCGGCTACTGGGCGGAACTCGCAGGCGGCGGCCAGGTGACTGCCGAAGTGTTCGACCGCCATGTGGCCAAGCTCGAAGAGGAGCTCGAAGAAGGCCGCACCGTCGAATTCAACGCCATGTTCATGGATCGCTATCTGTGGAACCTGCAGTTCGGCTCCCAGCGCATCGTGCCGAAGAAGCGTGCCAGCGGCACCCCGATCGACGGCGTGGTGGTTTCCGCAGGCATCCCCGAACTCGATGAGGCCGTGGAACTCATCCATAATCTCAACGCGGACGGCTTCCCGTATGTGAGCTTCAAGCCGGGCACCGTCGATCAGATCCGCCAGGTGGTGCGCATCGCCAAGGCCGTGGCACCCGCCAAGGTGCTGATCGAGGTCGAGGGCGGCTCCGCCGGTGGCCACCATTCCTGGGAATCCCTGGACGATCTGCTGCTGAGTACCTATGCCGAAGTGCGCGAGCAGGAGAATCTCGTGCTCGTGGTCGGTGGCGGCATCGGCACGCCGGAACGCGGCGCCGATTACATCACCGGTGAATGGTCCAAGGAGTACGGTCGCCCGCTCATGCCCGTCGACGGCGTGCTCGTCGGCACGGCCGTGATGACCGCCAAGGAAGCGCATACCAGTCCGGAAGTCAAGCAGATGCTGGTGAACACTCCGGGCATTGCCGCCAAGGGTGCCGAGAACGACCCGTTCGCCCCGCTGGGCGAACAGTGGGTGCCGTCCGGTCAGGCCAAGGGCGGCGTGACCTCCGGTCTGAGCCATCTGCACGCCGATATCTACGAGCTGGAGAATGCCTCCGCCCGTTGCGGCCGCCTGCTGGTTCGCGTGATGAAGCACCCGGAGGAGCTGGAAAAGCGCCGCGAAGAGATCATCGGAGCGCTCAACGCCACCGCCAAGCCGTATTTCGGCGATCTGAAGACCATGACCTATCTTGAGTGGGCTCAGCGTTTCGCCGATCTCGCCTTCCCGTGGGTGGACGAGACCTACGCGGATCGTTTCCTGCACCTGCTGCAGCGTATCGAGGCCCGTGTCGCCAAGCAGGAGCATGGCGAACTCGAATCGTTGTTCGCCTCCCGTGCCGATGTCGAAGCCGACCCGAACGCGGCCATCGCCAAGCTGGCCGAAGCTTACCCGCAGGCCGCCGAGCTGAAGGTGACACCGATGGACGAAGCCTGGTTCCCGGTGCTGGTGCGCGAATACCCCAAGCCCATGCCGTTCGTGCCGGTCATCGACAACGATCTGCTGCGCTGGTGGGGTCAGGATCAGTTGTGGCAGTCCGAGGATTCCCGCTATTCCGCCGATTCCGTGCGCATCATCCCCGGCCCGATCTCCGTGGCCGGCATCACGACCATCGATGAGCCGGTCGCCGATATTCTCGGCCGCTTCGAGCAGGCGATGGTCAAGCGTGTTGCAGCCGATTCCCCGGCCGCCGACAAGGCAGCCTTTGCCGAATTGGGCGCAGCCGCATCCGCCGAGGAATTCATCCGCAAATCCCCGAACATCTCCTGGGTCGGCCATCTGATGGCGAACCCGGCGTTCGGCACCGCCAACGGCGACGAGCACTATGAGATCCGCAAGGTCGGCACGCAGGGCAGCGTCGAGCAGTATGATCTCGACATCCATCTGGACACGTATTGGGACAACGATCCCGATGGCGGCAAGTCCAAGCACGCCGTGCGCGACATCGTCATCCCGCTGAACGTCAACGGCAACGAATCCGGTCTGTTCCCGGTTGTGGACCGTGACCGTCTGCCGGAACACGTCTACCGTATGCTCGCCGACACCGCAGGCATCGGCAATGTCGCCATCACCGGCGACAAGCTCACCGCCATGCCGAAGATCGAACAGGTGGCCGACAAGACCGCATACCCGTTCGGCCAGGCGCATGCCAGCTACACGCTGTCGGCCAACCTCGGCTTCGACCATGAGGCCGCAACCGGTGGCGCACTGCCCAGCAATCTCGTAGCGTCCCGTATCGCGCCGGACGCGCTCGTCGGACCGGCATGGCCGGCGATCTACGCCGCGCTCGGGTCCGTGTATGTCAACGGCTTCCCGGTCATCGAAGGTCTGCTCAACGCAGTGCACCTCGATCATCTCATCGAACTCGAAGTGAGCGAAAACGAACTGCTCAAGCACATCGGTGAGACCATCCAGCTCACCAGCTGGGCCGAGGACTACTTCGAATCCGCATCCGGACGCGTGGTGACCATTCATGTGCAGCACGCCACCGAAGACGGCACCCTGCTGGCCAACGAAACCGAGCGCTTCGCCATCCGCGGCCGTGCCTATTCCGATGCGCTGCCGCCCGAGGCTCCGGAATATGGTGGCATCGAAGCTGAGGTCGAAAGCACGCCGCGCCGCATGCTGCGTCGCGTCACCGTGACCGCACCCCACGAGATGACCGCATTCGCACGCACCTCCGGCGATTTCAACCCGATCCACACCTCCCATCGTGGCGCTGCCGTCTCCGGCCTCGCAGCCCCGCTGGTCCACGGCATGTGGCTGTCCGCCACCGCCCAGTACGCCGTGCAGGCGCTGGACGAGAAGGGCGCCCACTATGAGATCGCCGGTTGGACCTACAACATGTACGGCATGGTGCAGCTCGACGACGAGGTGGAGATCTCCATCGAACGCGTCGGCCGTGTGGCCCACGCCGGCATGGTGCTGGAAGTGACCAGCCGCATCGACGGCAATATCGTGTCCCGTGGCACCGCCATCGTGCGTGCGCCGAAGTCCGCCTTCGTCTACCCGGGCCAGGGCATCCAGAAGCAGGGCATGGTGCTCGACGAGCGTGCCAAGTCCCCGGCCGCACGCGAGGTGTGGGAGCGCGCCGACAAGGTGACCCGCGAGAAGCTCGGCTTCTCCATCCTCGCCGTCGTGCGTGATAATCCGAAGGAACTGACCGCCAACGGCGTGACCTACCGTCATCCGGAAGGCCTGCTCAACCTCACCCAGTTCACCCAGGTGGCGCTCGCCACCGTGGCATTCGCACAGACCGCGCGCCTGCGCGAGGCCGGCGCCGACATCTGGCCGGCGTACTTCGCGGGCCATTCGCTGGGCGAATACAATGCGCTGAGCTCCTTTGCCGGTGTGATTCCGCTGGAAACCGTGCTCGAACTCGTGTTCCACCGTGGCTCCACCATGCATCATCTCATTCCGCGTGATGAGAAGGGGCGCTCCAACTACCGCATGGGTGCGTTGCGCCCGAACCAGTTCGGTGTGGGCGACGACGGCGTGCGCGAGTACGTCGAGTCCGTGGCCAAGGAGTCTGGCGAGTTCCTGCAGATCGTGAACTACAACCTGGCTGGCCAGCAGTATGCCGTCGCCGGCACCATCGCCGGTCTGAAGGCGCTGAAGGCCGATTCCGCCCGTCGCGTGGCCGAATACGGCGGCAAGCCGGCGTTCATGCTGGTGCCAGGCATCGACGTGCCGTTCCATTCCACGCTGCTCAGGAAGGGCGTGCCGGAGTTCCGTGACAAGCTCGACGCGCTGCTGCCGCAGTACATCGACTACCGTGGCCGTCTGGTCGGCCGTTACATTCCGAACCTGGTCGCCGTGCCGTTCGAGATGACCAAGGAGTTCGCCGCCACGATTCTTGAAGTCGTGCCGTCCGAGCGCATCAAGGCCGCGCTGGACGATCCGAAGGTGTGGGACTCCTATGCCGAGGACGACCAGAAGCTCGGCCGACTGCTGCTCACCGAACTGCTGAGCTGGCAGTTCGCATCCCCGGTGCGCTGGATCGAAACCCAGGCGCTGCTGTTCGGTTCCGCCGAGCAGGGTGGCCTCGGTGTCGAGGAATACGTGGAGGTGGGCCTCGGCAATGCGCCGACGCTGGCCAACCTCGGTGCCAAGACCCTGCGTCTGCCGCAGTTCTCCGGTCGTGACGTGACCGTGTACAACGTCGGTCGCGACGAGGGCCGTGTATACATGACCGATTCCGATTCGCTGGTTGCGGAAACCGACGATGAGCCGATTGAGCAGAGCGCTCCTGCAGCCGCTCCCGCCGCACAGGCCACGGCTCCGGCGGCTCCGGTTGCACAGGCCGCCGCTCCTGCCGCTGCCGCTCCCGCAGCCCCGGCTGGTGCGCCGTCCGGTGCCGCCGTAGCGGATATCCCGTTCAAGGCATCCGATGCCATTGGCATGCTGCTGGCGTATTCCGCCAAGGTGCGTCCGGATCAGATCGGTGATTCCGACACCACCGATACGCTGACCAACGGTGTCTCTTCTCGCCGTAACCAGCTGCTCATGGACATCAGCTCCGAGCTGGGCGTGGCCAGTGTCGATGGTGCCGCCGAAGCGACGGTGAATGCGTTGAGCGCCTTGGTCAACAAGGTGGCTCCGAACTATAAGGCGTTCGGTCCGGTGCTTTCCGACATCGTGCGCGACCGCGTGCGTGGTCTGTTTGGTGCTGCCGGCGTGAAGCTGGGGCAGATCACCAAGCGCGTGACCGACACCTGGCAGCTTGGCGAAGGCTGGGCATCCCATGTGGTGGCCGCTCTGGTGCTTGAAACCCGTGAGGGCGCCAGTTCCCGTGGTGGCGACCTTGCTTCGCTGTCCACCGATGCCGCATCCAACGCCGCTGCGGCCAACGCGCTGATCGATGCCGCTGTGCAGAAGGTCGCCTCCGACAAGGGCGTGGCTGTGGCCATGCCGAGCGCGGGTGGGGCGGCTGGCGGCGCCGTAGTCGACTCCGCCGCACTTGACGCGTTCGCAGCCAAGGTTACGGGCGCCGATGGCGTGCTTGCCTCCACCGCGAAGTTCGTGCTGAACCAGCTGGGCGTTACCGCTCCGGTGACCGAGGATGGCGTTGACGAGAACGCCGCCGTGGTGGCTGCGGTCGAGAGCGAGCTTGGCTCCGACTGGCCGAAGCAGGTCGAACCGCGCTTCGACGCACGCAAGGCCATCCTGTTCGATGACCGTTGGGCATCCGCTCGTGAGGACCTTGCCCGCGCCTACTATGACGGCAATGCGTCCGTGCTGTCCGGCAGCTTCGTCGGTCTGGGCAAGGCGGTTGCAGCTGAAGCCATGTGGTACGCCGACAAGGTCGATGACGCCGAACTGAAGGCCGCCTACCAGCGTGTAGCTGCCGAGGCCCTGGAATCCGTTTCCGAAGACGCTGCGAGCAGCCGCTTTGCCGGTGATGTCGCCGTCGTGACTGGCGTGGCTCCGAACTCCATCGCCGCGCAGGTCGTCAACGGCCTGCTTGCCGGCGGCGCAACCGTGGTTGCTACGTCGCACAGCTTCAAGCCGAGCGTGAAGGCATGGGCCAAGCAGACCTACCGCGAGCATGCGGCAGGTGATGCCAGGCTGTGGCTCGTTCCGGCGAACCTCTCCAGCTACCGTGACGTGGATGCGCTGGTGGACTGGGTCGGCAACGTGCAGAAGAAGACCTCCGGCGCGACCACCACGATCCTCAAGCCGGCGTATGAGCCGAGCCTGTTCTTCCCGTTCGCGGCCCCGCCGGTACACGGCACGTTGGCCGATTCCGGCGAACTGTTCGAATCCCAGGCACGACTCATGCTGTGGGGCGTCGAACGTGCCATCACCGGTCTGGCGAAGATCGGCGCCGACACGGATGTCCAGCACAAGCTGCACGTGATCCTGCCGGGTTCCCCGAATCGTGGCATCTTCGGCGGCGACGGTGCCTACGGCGAGGTGAAGAGCTCCTTCGACGCGATCGTGAACCGCGCTCGCGCCGAAAAGGTGTGGTCCAGCCGTGTGACCTTCGCTCATCCGAAGATCGGCTGGGTGCGTGGCACCGGCCTGATGGGCGGCAATGATCCGCTGGTCGAGGTCGTGGAACGTCACGGTCTGAAGACCTATTCCACCGCTGAAATCGCAGTGAAGCTGCTCGATCTGGCCACTCGCGAATCCCGTGAAGCCGCAGTGTCCGCTCCGCTTGACGTGGATCTGACCGGCGGCTTGGGTTCCGAGCCGATCGATATCAAGGCGCTGCGTGCCGAAGCCATGGCCGATGCCGCTGCGGCGGCCGACGAAACGGCCGTTGCCGACGAGGCCAAGCGCTCCGGTGCGACCATCAAGGCATTGCCGACGCCGCACGTTCCGCAACAGGCCCTGGTCGATCTGGCCGATTGGAAGAACGTCACCGCACGGCCGGAGGACGAAATCGTCATCGTCTCCGTCGGTGAACTTGGCCCGTGGGGCTCCGGTCGTACCCGCTTCGAAGCCGAGATCGGCATCCATTCCGACGGCGAGGTCGACCTGTCCGCCGGTGCCGTGCTCGAACTGGCCTGGAACATGGGTCTGCTCACATGGAACGACAGCCCGAAGCCGGGCTGGTACGACACCGACGGCAACCTGGTGCCCGAAGAGGACATCGCGGAACGCTACCACGACGAGGTCGTGGCACGTTCCGGCGTACGTCCGTTCGACGAGGGCATGGGCAACGACTACAAGGACGGCACTGACGAGGAGGAAGCGGAAGTCTTCCTCGACCACGATGTGACCTTCTCCGTGCCGACTCGTGAGATCGCTGAAGAGTACGTCAAGCTTGACGAAGCGCATACGAGCTTCGCAGCCGACGCTGAATCCGGCGAATGGAACGTGACCCGTCACGCTGGCTCCATGATCCGCGTGCCGCGCCGTGCCGCCATGACCCGTACCGTCGGCGGCCAGTTCCCGAAGGGCTTCGATCCGGTCAAGTGGGGCATTCCGGCCTCCATGGTCGGCGATGTGGACAAGATCGCCCTGTGGAACATCGTCACCACAGTGGACGCCTACCTGTCCGCAGGCTTCACCCCGGTGGAGATCCTGCAGGCCGTGCACCCGTCCATGGTCGCTTCCACCCAGGGCACCGGCTTCGGCGGCATGGCCTCCATGAGGAAGCTGTACCTCGACCGCTTCCTCAACCATGAGATTCCGACCGACATCCTGCAGGAAGCCCTGCCGAACGTCGTCGCGGCACACGTGATGCAGTCCTACATCGGCGGCTACGGCAACATGATCCAGCCGGTTTCCGCCTGCGCCACCGCAGCCGTCTCCCTGGAGGAAGGTGCCGACAAGATCGCCCTCGGCAAGGCCGACTTCGTGGTCACTGGTGCGATCGACGACATCGGCGTGGAATCCGTGATCGGCTTCGGCAACATGAACGCCACCGCCAACTCCGAGGAGATGTACGCCAAGGGCATCGACGCGCGCTTCTTCTCCCGTGCCAACGACCGTCGTCGCGGCGGCTTCGTCGAATCGCAGGGCGGCGGCACCATCCTGCTGACGCGCGGTGACATCGCGCTGAAGCTCGGCCTGCCGGTCGCCGGCGTGGTCGGATTCGTCCACTCCTACGCCGACGGCGCGCACACCTCCATCCCGGCTCCGGGACTGGGTGCGCTTGCCGCAGGCATGGGCGGCAAGGATTCCAAGCTGGTGCATGATCTTGCCAAGCTCGGTGTCACGCCGGACGACATCGCCGTGGTTTCCAAGCACGATACGTCCACCAACGCCAACGATCCGAACGAATCCGAACTGCATAACACGCTGGCTCACGCCATCGGCCGCACTGACGGCAACCCGCTGTTCGTGATCTCCCAGAAGTCGCTCACCGGCCACGCCAAGGGCGGTGCCTGCATCTTCCAGGTCAACGGCCTGACCCAGTTGTTCAAGTCCGGCGTGATTCCGGCGAACGCTGCCCTCGACTGTGTCGACCCGAAGCTCAAGCGCGACGACCACATGGTCTGGCTCAGGAAGCCGCTGCACGTCGGCTCCATCAAGGCGGGCTTGGCCACGTCGCTCGGCTTCGGCCATGTCTCCGGCTTCGCCGCGATCGTGAATCCGGGCGCCTTTGAAGCCTCCGTGGCCAACACCGCTGGTGAGGAAGCGCTGAACGAATGGCGCGGACGCGCCAACGCGCGCTTGGCAGCCGGTCAGCGTCGCCTTGAGGAAGGCATGATGGGTCGCGCCGCGCTCTACGAGCCGATCGACAACCGCCGCTTCCACGAGGACAAGCGCGGTTACGACTCGCACGAGGTCGAGAAGGCCATGCTGCTCGATCCGAACGCGCGACTTGGCGCTTCCGGCTATTTCGAGGCCTGAGCACCGCCGTCGCCGACTAAATCGGCTCGGTGACGCATAATGCGCTGTGGGCGCCCGATTCCGAGGATTCCATGGAATCCAACGAGTCGGGCGCCCACAGCGTATGTTTGTTTCATAGACGCCCGATGATCTGCAGCGTAAAAGCTCGGCAGGGCCGTGCAGGCGGGTGTGGGAAGTACATATTCAAGGAGAGCGACGAAATCATGTCACTGATGGGTCTTGGCCATGATGTGGTCGATATCAGTGGGTTTTCGCAACAATTGAACGAGCCGGGGGCACGGTTGCGTGCTTTGTTCTCCACGCGTGAACTACGTCAGGCGGCTTTGCGCGCGCGGATGAAGCATGATGACGAATCCCTCCATTTGGCCGCACGGTGGGCCGGCAAGGAGGCGGTGCTGAAAGCCTGGTGCGAGGCGATTGCGCAGCTGCCACGGCACACGAACGCGGGGGAGGGGAACGCTCGGGCCGGCGAATACCCGTACACGCTTGATGATTTCCCGTGGCGTGAGGTGGAGATTCTCGACGATTCGCGAGGATGCCCACGGGTCGTTCTGTCTGCGAAAGCATCCACGGCGTTGACGGATTCGTTGGGTGTGAACGAGCCGGGACCAGGGCAAAACCACATGCCGGTATTCCACGTGTCTCTGTCGCATGACGGTTCCGTCGCATCCGCCGTGGTCGTACTGCAGATGGAAGATCGGCCGGAAACCGACGGAATATAAGGAATATAAGGAACACATGAAACTACAGTGGGGGAACGTATGAACGCATTATCGACAGCATCGGAACCTGCCATGGGTTCAAGCCGCGGCGCGTATAACGTCGACTCGCGCATGCCGCGCACCGAGCGCGTGACCAGTCGGGTCATCGTATACCGCAGCATCGATTCGACCAATATCGAGGCAGGCAGATTGCTGCAGGACGGAACCCTGCAGTTGAACGATGATTCGGTGGTAGCGATTGCCGCCGATACGCAAAGCGCAGGGCGTGGCAGGCTCGACCATGCATGGGTGAGCAGACCGGGCGAATCCTTCGCCGTCACCTTTGTGACGGCGGTGCCGCGCTGGCTGGCCTTGGATGCTTCCGTGAACGGCTGGCTGCAAATGATCGCCGGTCTTGCCGCCGTCGACGGATTGCGTGGCGCGATGCGGGAATGCGGCGCACAGTCGATCGCAACCGTGAACGACGATGCCGATGGCGCGGGTTTCATGCTGAAATGGCCCAACGACGTGTTCCTAGGCGGGCATAAACTCGGCGGCATTCTTTCGCAGATGGCCTCATTGCCAGTGGGTTCCATGACGGAAGGATATAACGACGACAACAAGGGCGCTGATCGTATCGCCATCATCTTCGGTATCGGCCTGAACCTCGCCATCCCAGCCGAGCACCTGCCTACATCGCAGTCCACGTCCCTGCAGCTGCATTATGCGCCGCTGCCGGACGCCGAATCGTTGCGCGACATCATCGCGGCCGGCATCGTCGAATCGTTGCGTGCGCGGTTGCGTGGTTTTGCGGCGGACCCCCATAGGCAGGCGCATGATCTGCGTGATGAAGTGGAGAAAATCTGCTACACGCTTGGGCGCCACGCCGTAGCGCATTATGTTGACGGCAGTGAAATGGAAGGTGAGGCAGTGGCTCTGAACGCCGATGCTTCGCTGGATCTACGCACTGCGGACGGTATCGTACACACCATTCGCACCGCCGATGTGGGCGTATTGCCCAAACCTTGTGTATAATGGCACACGTCTTTCACTGTCGTTATCGGCAGCCGCAAGGCAACGCGGATGTAGCTCAATGGTAGAGCCTCAGTCTTCCAAACTGATTACGCGGGTTCGATTCCCGTCATCCGCTCCATTCGAACCCACCGACTGCGGTGGGTTTTGTTGTATGCGGCGACCATGCGCATGCCGGCACAGCCCGCCGACCGCGCACTTTCCGGTGGGAGCCGTTACTATGCTGGTGGTAAACGCAGAATACAAGATTTTTCGGGGGCGGCATGGCTGAAACCACACACGCTGAAACCACCAGTTCGGCTAATGAGGCGAAGGAAATCATCGGCGGCAAGGTCGAGACCGTGGAGGTGTCGAAGCATCCCGATTCCACCATTCCCGAAACCGAGCTTTCCCTTGCGGACATCGAACGCAGCAAAGCGCACCCCACACGCTGGATTGTGTATATTATCGGCGTGCTTGCCGCGGTGGTCGCACCATATGGGCTGGGGCGCGCGCTCGCGGTAAACCACACCGATTGGGTGGTGAGCCATCTCAATATCCTCACCCCGCAGGGCATGGCCTTTGTCTCTTGGACGGTCACGCTGGCCGCGCTCACCTGCCTGGGCCTGGCGGTGGTCGATTCCGCACACTGGCTGTGGCGCATCCTGTTCGCCGTGGCGCTCGCCGCCGAGCAGCTGATAGCCGGCCTGGCATTGCTGCGCTTTGACTTCTGGTATTCCACATACGTGGTGTATGGCAAGTCCTCCGCTGTTGCGAATGCCGCGAATCTTGGCATCATCTCCGCCGGTTTCGCTGTGGCCGTGTTCGCCGTGGTGTGGGTCGGTCTGCTGGTGATGATCAAGAAGGATTCGCCGTTGAACGTGCTGACACGTAGCTGGGCCACGTTCATTCTGTTTTTCGTTTTCGAGGTGTGCGCGCTGCTGATTGTGCTGTTCGGCGGTCTGTTGGGCACGGTCTGAAAGCGTGATGCGGCGCTGAAGCCTTGTGCAGGTTGGTGTTGTGAACTCCTGCCTGCGATGTAAGCTGTGGTGTTGCGCTCAGAGCAGATGAGTTCAGCGTATTTCACGACGTACTCACATGAGATATGGCAAACTGGACAATAGTATTGTGGAGTCACTGCAAACGCGAGAGAGGTTGATTCGTGGCTGAGAATAACAATGACGTGCTGCACGTCGAAGGCGGTCGTCCGCTGAATGGCACGATTAAGGTGCGTGGCGCGAAGAATTTCGTCAGCAAGGCGATGGTCGCCGCGCTGCTTGCGCCTGGTGTCAGCGTGCTGAAGAATGTGCCGGAGATCCGTGATGTGTACGTGGTTTCCGACCTGCTGCGTCTGCATGGTGTGGATGTCGCGTTCGACGGCAACAACGGCACCGTGACCATCGACGCCACCAACGTCAATCTGGCCGATGTGGCCGACGTGGATACGCTGTCCGGTTCGTCGCGTATCCCGATCCTGTTCTCCGGTCCGCTGCTGCACCGTTTGGGCGAGGCGTTCATCCCCGCGCTTGGTGGTTGCAACATCGGCGGGCGCCCGATCGACTTCCATCTGGAGACGCTGCGCAAGCTCGGTGCCGACGTGAACAAGGAGCATCGTGACGGCATCCACATCACCGCGCCGCACGGTCTGCATGGTGCGAAGATCCATCTGCCGTACCCCTCCGTGGGTGCCACCGAGCAGACTCTGCTCGCGGCCGTGCTGGCCGAGGGCAAGACCGAACTGTCCGGTGCCGCCACCGAACCCGAGATCATGGATCTGGTCGCCGTGCTGCAGAAGATGGGCGCGGTCATCTCCGTCGATGTCGACCGTACCTTCCGCATCGAAGGCGTCAAGGAACTCAAGGGCTACACGCACACCTCCCTGACCGACCGCATCGAGGCCGCCAGCTGGGCTTCCGCGGCATTGGCCACGCACGGCGATATTTTCGTCAAGGGCGCCACCCAGCCGGAGATGATGACCTTCCTCAACGTGTTCCGTAAGGTCGGCGGCGAATTCGACATCACCGATTCAGGCATTCGCTTCTGGCATCCGGGCGGCGATCTGCATCCCGTCGCCATCGAAACCGACGTGCATCCCGGTTTCATGACCGACTGGCAGCAGCCGCTTGTGGTGGCGCTGACCCAGGCCAAGGGCCTGTCGATCGTGCACGAAACCGTGTACGAGAACCGTTTCGGCTTCACCAAGCCGCTGGTGCAGATGGGCGCGACCGTGCAGCTGTACCGTGAATGCCTCGGATCGCTGCCGTGCCGTTTCCAGCAGCGCAACTACAAGCATTCCGCGGTGATCTTCGGGCCGACCCCGCTCACCGGGCGTGATATCGACGTGCCGGATCTGCGTGGCGGCTTCAGCCACCTGATCGCCGCGCTGGCCGCCAATGGTCCGTCCGACGTGCATGGCATCAGCCTGATCGATCGCGGATACGCGGACTTCCGTGGCAAGCTCGAAGCGCTTGGAGCGGATTTCGACTGATATTCTCCGGGCCCGTGCCGTGCGGTACGGGCCCTCATCATTGATGCGGATCAATGCGTAACCATAGTGAACTCGTGGGGATACGGGTTCCTGAATCCGCGAAGGAACCAACGAATCGAATCGGTCGCCCGCTAGGGCACCGTGTGGGGCACAATAGAAGGCATGGCATCCAAAGGAAAACCCTCGCCGCGTTCGGCGGTCAAACCGTTGAGCGATGAGCAGGTAGCGAAGCTCGCGCAGCATCATCATCTCGTGGAACCCTTGCATGATCTGCCCAACGAGCCGCGCACCGTCAATGAAGCGGAGATTGCCGCGCAGAATCCCAAGGCGACTAGGCGTCTGCTCACCGGATGCGACGTGGTGCTGCGCAATCGCAGCAAGGTGCGCGCATGGGGATTGGAGAACATCCCCGAAACCGGTCCGTTCATCACCGCGGCCACCCATGTGACCATGTACGACGTGTTCGTGCCGATGGTCTCGTTGTTCCATCAGGGCCGTCGCCCGAGGTACATGGCCAAAGCCGAGATGGCGACATGGCCGTTGATCGGCAAATGGTTCCAGGCCGTGGGCATGCAGCCCGTCCGTCGCCGCAGTGGTCAGGCACGGGCGATCGAGGAGACCTCCGTTGACATTCTCACCTCCGGGCGTCCTCTCACCGTATGGCCCGAAGGCACAGTGACCCGCGACCCGCAAAAGTGGCCGATGAGCATGAAGAACGGCGTGGGCATGATCGCCTTGGAGGCGTCGCGCCGTTCCGGCAGGCAGATTCCGCTGTTCTGCGCCGTGACGTGGGGTGCCGCGAGCATCAACCATCTGTGGCCATGGCCGCGTAAGAACGTGGTGATGTGCTACGATACCCGTCTTGATTACGCGGATCTGCTGGAACATCAGGATTCGTGGGGCGAATGGCCGGACGCCGAGGACGCCGACGAGCTCACCCGCCGCATCCGCGTGCGCATGACCCAGATCATGGAGGAGATCCGTGGCGAGAAAGCACCGGACGGGTATTGGGATTTCCGCACGATGAAGCGGGTTGCCGACTGAACTTGATTCCGTGGCCATGCATGGCGTCGAACCGTTACAGCTGGACGCCGGCATCGCATGGGTTGCGGAATGACGTATCGAACCATCCACGCGCAAGATAAGGAAGTAGACAAATGACGAATGTTACCGTGCTGGGTGCTGGAGCATGGGGCACTGCCTTCGGGCAGGTGCTTGCCGATGCCGGCAACGATGTGACCATGTGGGCCATCGAGCCGGAGATCGTGGAAGGCATCCGCGACCATCACCATAACGGCGTGCGTCTTCCCGTGGTGGAGGAGCTGCCTCATAATATGACCGCCACCGGCGACCGTGCGGAAGCCGTCAAGAACGCCGACATCATCGTGGTGGCCATCGCCGCCCAGTTCGCCCGCGTGGCCCTCGCCGAATTCAAAGGTCTGATTCCGCAGGACGCCATCGTGGTGAGCCTGATGAAAGGCATCGAACGTAACACCAACAAGCGCATGGACGAGGTCGTGTGCGAGTCCCTCGGCCTGGATGCCGAGCATTTCGCCGCAGTGTCCGGACCGAACCTGTCGAAGGAGATCGCCACGCGCCAGCCGGCGGCGACCGTGGTCGGCTGTGCGAACCTCGACAATGCGGAGAAGGTCGCCCGCGCCTGCACCACCGACTATTTCAAGGCGTTCATCACCACCGATGTGATCGGCCTGGAAATGTGCGGCAGTCTGAAGAACGTGGTCGCGCTCGCCGTGGGCATGGCTCGCGGCGCAGGCTATGGTGAAAACACCGCGGCCATGATCGAGACCAGAGGCTTGGCGGAGCTCACCGCGCTGGGCGAGGCAGCCGGCGCCGATCCGAAGACCTTCGCCGGACTGGCCGGTGTGGGCGATCTCATCGCTACCTGTGGCTCTCCGCTGAGCCGCAACTACACGTTCGGCGCCAACCTTGGCAAGGGCTTGAGCCGTGACGAGGCAGCCAAGGTGAGCAATGGCGTCGCCGAAGGCGTGCCGACCACGGCGGCCGTGGTCGCGTTGGGCAAGCAGTACGGCGTCCCCACGCCGCTGGCCTGCGCCATGAACCGTGTACTTGAAGAAGGCATCTCCTGCGCCGACATGCTGGCGCAACTCTTCGACGGTACTATCACCGCCGAGTGAAAGGAACGAGAGAATTATGGCTAAGAAACGCATCATGGTGCTGTACGGCGGTCGTGCGGACGAGCATTCCATCTCCTGCATCTCCACGGCCGGTGTGCTGAACGCGATCGATGCCGAACGCTTCGACGTGGTTCCCGTGGGCATCACCAAAACCGGGCAATGGATCGTCGGCGGTGAGGATCCGCGCAGCTGGAGTCTCAACGACGGCACGCTGCCGGAAGTCGTCGCCACCGCGGATTCGCGTGCGGTCACCTTGGACGTTTCCCGCGGTCAGGACGGCTTCTTCGCAGACGATCCCGGCCAGCCGAATCATGTGATCTCCCTGGGCCATATCGATGCCGTATTCCCCGTACTGCACGGCGTGTACGGCGAGGACGGCACCGTGCAGGGGCTGCTGGAAATGATGGGCGTGCCGTACGTCGGTTGCGGCGTGTTCGCCTCCGCCGCATGCATGGACAAGCACTACACCAAGATCGTGCTGAACGCCGCAGGCATCCCCACCGCTCCCGGCATTATGGTCGACGCTCGTCACGCCACCGGAGAATCGGTGTATGACGAGGTGAAGAAAGCCAAGCTCGCCTACCCGCTGTTCGTCAAGCCTTCCCGCGCGGGTTCCAGCTTCGGTGTGACCAAGGTCGAGCAGGCCAATGATGAGCAGGCGCAGATCGCCGCGTTGGAAGCCGCTGTGGCCGAGGCCGGCAAGCATGATTGGAAGGTGCTTGTCGAGCAGGGCATCGACGCGCGTGAAATCGAATGTGCCGTGCTGTGCGCCGCTCCCGGTGATGAACCGGAAGCCAGCTGGCCGGGCGAGATCGTGCTCGACCATCGCGATCAGGGCGACGACCAATTCTATGATTTCGATTCCAAGTACATGGATTCCTCCGCATCGCATGTCGAAGTGCCGGCGAATCTGCCGGTGAGCGTGCTTGAGGATGTACGCGATGTGGCACGCCGCGCCTTTGCCGCAGTCGATGGTGCCGGGCTGAGCCGTGTCGATACGTTCGTCACCCCCGACGGCACGGTAATGGTCAACGAGATCAACACCATGCCCGGTTTCACGCCGATTTCCATGTATCCCAAGGCATGGGACGCCTCCGGCATCGGCTATACCGAGCTCATCACGCGTCTGATCGAGGGTGTGCTTCGCTGATCTGCCGGTAAGGTGAACGGCATTGGAATATTGAAATATGGTGTGAGGTGCGTATCCGACTCACGGGTACGCACCTCACACCATATGTAGCGGCGTGTGCGATGGCGCTTCGGATGCCCTGTTATTTGGCTATTTGGCGTGTTGCTTCGTGGTTCCTGCGGGGCTTCCTGATGGTAGGCAGTTTTCCAGCAGCAAGGCATACACCCTGATGGCGATCGCTGTGGCGTCGTCATCGGTAAGCGGGTCGGTGCCGTGATGTTCGTTCAGTTGCTGCCAGCGGTTCAATATGCCCATGATCCCGCCGATGATGAAGTCCATCATGAGATCGGTGCGCGGGTCGACGTCTTCGGGTTCGCGTGCCAGCACTGCCAGCAGAGCCTCGCGCTCGTTGTCATGGAACGCCTGATAGAGCACCGGATCGGTGTTCGGTCCGACGATCATGGTCAGACGCTCGGTGCGTTTGCGTTCCTCTTCGGTGGAGATGAGCTCGCCCACGTGCTTGCGCCAATGCTGCAGATCCGGCACATGGCCGTTGCCGCCGCTCTGCACCAGCGGCGAGCGGTTGACCTCGTCATGAATGGCGCGGTAGGCAAGCTCGTCGAGTTTGTTGAAATGATAGTAGAACGAATTGCGATTCACGTTCGCTCTTCGAACGATGTCGGTGACGGTGATGTTCCGGTATCTGCGTTCGCTCAGCAGTTGCCAGAAGGTGTTGATCATACGCTGTATGGCCGATGGCGTGTCACAATCAAGACGTGGACGGGGCATCGTTGCTCCTTTTAACAATGTGTCCATTGATATGTCATAACTAGACAACAATAATACTCGGTGTTGGGTCTATCTGGTGATATTCCGGTTGCGTGCCGTGGCAGCTGCCGCAAGCATGCGCATGGCTTCCATCAGATGCTTGCGCTCGTCGGGCGTCAATCCCACGATCGCGCCGATCATGCTGGGCAGGGATAACGGCATGGAGGCGATAAGCCCGGAGAAGGTGGTGGTGCCACTGGCGTGGATCACCTGGAACAGCGCATCGACCGCATGCTCGCGTTCCTCACGGCTCAGACCGGTCATCCAACGGTTGAACGAGGAGTTGAACTCGTGGGAGCTGGGTGCGATGTCGTCCACGCGCACGAAGGCATCGCCCTCGACCTGCCAGGCGAACGCGAAATGCTGCATCAGACCTTCGCAATCGGCTTTGACCACCACGCATGGTTCCGGCGTTTCCAACACCATGCCGATGATCGACGAGTCGGGCACGATCTTGTGCACCTTGCTCACCGTAGACAGATACGGTTCGCTGGTCACCACGTGTTCGGGGAATCCGGGGCCGTCCAGCGAATATACGGCGGCGATGCGTTTGCGGATCTTGGCCGGTGCGTTCATCGCCGCATATACCGCCGAATTGCCGCCTTTGGAATGTCCGGTCAGAATCATGTCGCCGGGCCAGAGCTTCGCCACGGTGCATATGTAATCAGCCGCCATGCGCTGTGCGGGCACGGGGTACTGGAAGGCCATGTTGAAATCTTCCTTCCAGCCCACCAGCGAATCGTCGGTGCCACGGAACGACAATACGAGCGTGCCGTCGGGAAGCAGGAACGTGAGCGCCGCAGTCTGCGTCTGTTCGTCCGTATCGAACCGTTCCGCAAAGGCCCCCACGCGCAACCCGGAAAAACGAGGGTTGGCGGCAACGGTGCGCACGAACGAATGCATGATCGCGGGATCGGTGAAGTTGACGGCATGCACCTGATGCTGGCATGCGCTGTCGGCTCCACCATGAAGCACCTCATCCATCTGCTTGAGCGTAATGGCCGAGAACGGGGCGCGCAGCAACGCCTTCGCCGATTGGCGCAGATTATGCCGGTCCATCGGGAAATGGCGTATCCTGCCGCGGAACGTGCCGTACATGTTCCGTTCGTCGTCCAATGCCGGGACGAGTCGCGGAATATCCTCATAGGCCAGCTGTGCCAGAATCAGGGCGTCCACCTCGTTGAACGGGAGCTCTTCGAATGAGCGTTGTTCCTCTCGCGCGTAATCGATGATGTTGCCCACTGCCGCCACTCCTTCAGTTTGCGTACACCGTTATTCTACGGTCGCCGGCCGCCGCTGTGCGCATTACGCCTCCAACAGAGCCATTGCCTCCTGGTAGCTAGGGCATACGGGCACACCGTAATCGTTATGCTGAATGGCAAGCGAAGCGGCGGCGTTGGCTATGCGAACGGCGTCGGGCAGCGACCAGCCTTTGGCGAGCATGGCGCACATCACCCCGGTATGGCAGGATCCTGCGGAACGCGTGTGCACCGCCTTGGTGGGGAATCCTTCGATATGCTCCACTTTGCCGCCGGGTTTGCGTACCCAGGCTCCCCGCGAGCCGGCGCGTACCACCAGGGGTGCGCGCAGGGCGTTGCCGAGTTCGTCGCACAGCAGCTGCATCGATTTGTCGAATCCGCCGCCCACGGTCATGGTCGTGCTGTCGTCGATACGCACGCCCAGGCGGTCCGCCAGTGTGCCGGCCTCCTGCCGGTTGCAGGACCAGATCGGGCGGGCGAGCACCAGATCCTCGATGAGTTTGTCGCTTACTTGGTTCAACGCGTTGGTGGAATTGAGCACCAGCGTCCAATCACGCTGTTTGGGGTCCGTTCCGGCCCGGCGGAGGAACCCGTCAAGACCGACGGCGGTCTGGTTGAGCAGGGTGTTGCCGCTGATGTGCACCACGGAATTGCTGGAGGGTGTGATGTTGTCGAAGGTATGCTCGTCGCCTTGTGTCTCCGCGCCGTAGTGTGCGATATAGGTTTTGCGTTCCTCTTCGTCCTGAAACACCAGGCGGAATCCCGAATCCACATTGTCGAGATTCTGGCCGATATGGTCGATGCCGGACCGCCTGAGCACCATCCTGACAGCCGACGCCCAGATGCCGTCGCCTATGATGCCCGCGTGCTGTGCCCTGACGCCCATGCGGCTGGCGGCGGCGAGTATGCGATAGCTGCCTCCCGGCGTGGGCTTGGTGTGGCGTGTCACCGCGAAATCGCCGGTCTTGGGCATGTCGTCCACATCCAGCATGATGTCCATCCAAATCTGCCCCAGCGAAATCACCGTGGGTTTGTCGGCCGCGTTCTTGGCGCGCTCGGAGATGACGTTGCCCAGTCGCATAATATCCTCCTTGATACGGGCGCATCCTGTAGTGCATGGGGATGCGGGCCTTTGAAATTATGCAAGATTTTACGAGCGCAAGCTGGAAGCTTGGTGTGAGCCCTATGCGCTGCGCGAACGCATCGTGTGATGCCGCAGTCGAAGCCGCCTATGTATTTGCCAATTGTCATGGTTGGTTGTATAGTTGAGAAGTTGTGTGTTCAGCCGCTCGGTAACGTGCGGTCTGAATTACGCAGACTTGCAAGTCAATGTAAACGTAGGGAGACCATCATGGCAGCTCGTTGTGCAGTGTGTGGCAAGGGTCCGCAGGTCGGATACACCGTGTCCCATTCGCATATCCGCAACAAGCGCACCTTCCGCCCGAACCTCCAGCCGGTGCACACCACCGTTGACGGCGAAAACGTTCGCGTCCGCGTGTGCGTCAAGTGCCTCAAGGCCGGCAAGGTCCAGCGCGTGGCCGCGTGAGTGCGAGATACATCGCGTTAAACCCCGTTCGAGTTTCGACTCGGCGGGGTTTTGCTTTACCTGGCGGCATGTGGCGTCGTTACGGATCTGGCGGAACGGCGGGTTAGGCGGTATGCGGGGGCGGCATGGTTCTCCGCATGACCGAAGGCACGGTCTGCATGGGTGCGGATAGGATGGACGGTATGAGTATTTCGTTGGACACCCCTCTTGGATCGCTGCTCAGCAACAAACGTCGCGTGTCCACGCTTAAATCCTTCGGCATTGTCAGTGTCAACGATGCACTGACCTATTACCCGTTCCGTGTCGCCGACCCGGTGCCGCCGCGAGCCATTCGCGAAGCCAGGCCCGGCGAATCCATGGCGTTCGCGGCCACAGTGAGGCAATGCCGCATCATGGCGATGAACGCACGGCGAGGGTACCGGCTTGAAGCCGTCGTGGACGATTCCGATTTCGCGGCCACCCGCAGCATGCCGGGAAGCGTGGCTCGCCTGGTGTTCTTCTCGGGGCGCAAGGGGTATGTGGACTGGATGGCCATGAGGCTCGCACAAGGGGCGCGGATTATCGTCAGCGGCACACCCAGCGAATACATGGGGCAACTGCAATTCACACACCCCGACATCGCCACCGTGGCGCCCGCCGAATCGCAGCCGGCAGAGGGTATGGCGGCCGATGCGCAATCAGGGAGCATAGCGCATCAAAGCGGCGTCGGAGCGCGGCACACGCGATCCTATGACGCCACCACCATCGAAGAAGGCATGGAACGTGTGTGCCGCCCGCGGCCCGTCTATCACGCGTCTGCAAGGCTGTCGAGCGAGCGTCTCCATGAGACCATCGTCGGCTTGCTATGGATGCTCGGCGGCAGGGACATGCCTGCGCCCGGCACCGACGACATCGCCGTGATGACCAACGAAGACGAGGAACGCTTCACCGGAACACTGGCCGAAGCCATCCCCGACATTCTCCCCGAACAAGTCCGCACGGAACGTGGGCTTATGCATCGCGCCGAAGCGTTTCGAGCCATCCACGACCCGGCGTCGGTGCAGGCGTTCCATCAGGGCATAGCCACATTGCGCTATGAAGAGGCCTTCATCTGCCAGACCGCGTTGCTGCAGGCCAGGCAAGCCAACGGCGGGGCGTCCGCCCACCCGTGTGCAGGCGACGGCGCAACAGGCGAACGGCTGGTGGAACGATTCGTCGCCTCCCTGCCGTTCCAACTCACCGACGGGCAGCAGCAGGTCATTGCCGACATTCGCAACGATATGGCGCAGAACCACCCCATGCAGCGTCTGTTGCAAGGCGAAGTCGGCTCCGGCAAAACCGTGGTGGCGCTCGCCGCCATGCTGCAGGCCGTCGAAGCGGGGCATCAGGCCGTGCTGGTCGCGCCCACGCTGGTGCTTGCCGAACAGCATGCGGAGAATATTCGCACCATGGTGGAGGGATTGCATTCCCCGTCCATTCCCGTCACCCTGATCACCGGTGGCATGAAGCTGGCGGCCAGGCGCAAGGCGCATGCCATTGCGGCCAGCGGCGAGCCGGGAATCATCGTCGCCACGCATGCGGCGTTCTCGACCGCATTCCAAGCGTCCAATCTTGCGCTGGTGGTTATCGACGAGCAGCACCGGTTCGGCGTGGAACAGCGCGAAAGCCTGCAATCCAAGCCGATTGATGGCAGTACGCCGCATATGCTGGTCATGACCGCCACACCGATTCCGCGCACCGCCGCCATGACCTGGTTCGGCGATTTGGACATTTCGTGGCTTACCGAGCTGCCTGGCGGGCGCAAACCCATTCGCACCTTCGTCATCAATGAAGAGGACGGGCGCACCATGGCGAATATGTTCTCGCATATCCGTGCGCGGATCGACGCTGGTGAACGGGCCTATATCGTGTGCGCGCGTATCGACGATCCATCCGAAGGCGCCGATGCCGGTGCGGCGGATCGGGACAACGGGCGTGGCGATGATGCCAACGGTGCGGTGCTCGACCCCTATGCCACCGATGATGACATGGCGCAGCAGCGCCCGCCGTTGCACACTGTTATGCAGATCAAGGAGCGTCTGCAGAAGCTTCCGCAGTTCCAGGGCATCGCATTCGCCACGTTGACCGGGCGGGATAAGGACGATGTCAAAACGCAGGTCATGGCCGATTTCGCATCGGGCGTAACACCTGTGCTTGTCTCCACCACGGTGATCGAGGTCGGTGTGGATGTGCCGCAGGCCAGTTGCATGGTGATTTTCGACGCCGACCGGTACGGGCTGAGTCAGCTGCACCAGTTGCGCGGGCGTGTGGGCCGAGGTGGCACCGACAGCTGGGCGTTCCTCATCTCCCGTGCGGAACCCGGTTCGATCGCCGAATCCAGGTTGGAGGTGATTCACGATTCGCTTGACGGCGCGCAGATCGCCCAGGCCGATCTGGAATTCCGCGGTGCCGGCGACGTGCTGGGGGATACGCAGTCGGGTATGCGTTCAAGTCTGAAGCTGCTCCGTGTGGTAAAGGACGCCGATCTGATCGTCGATGCGCGGTCGCGTGCCGAACGGATGCTGGCGGATGATCCGGAATTGAAGGGGAGCGTGCAGCTGGCCGGTGCCGTGCTGGATTTTACACGAGGGAACGAGGCGTTCCTGACCAGCAACTGACGCGGCCGATCTGGCGGCATGGCGCATGGGGCTATGTTCGAAGCGTCGCTGAAGCTGGTTCTTCCCGCCTTGTAGGCTAAAGCGTATGCGCGTGATTTCAGGACGATTCAAGGGCGTGGCGCTGACCACACCGAAACAGGGGACCAGACCGACCACCGACCGTACCAAAGAGGCGATTTTCTCGCATTTGGATTCGTGGGGTGTGCTGGATGACGCTCGGGTGCTTGATCTGTTCGCCGGCACCGGCGCCTTGGGCATTGAGGCGCTAAGCCGCGGCGCGCGCGAACTGACGGCCGTGGAGGCGTCGAGGCCTGCCGCTGCGTTAATCGGCAAAACCGTGGCGCAGTTGAAACGCAATCGTTCGTGGGCACCGGATATGCGCGCCCAGGTACTTGTTCGGAAGGCCGAAATGCTGGCGGGTGGAACTGCCAACGCGCCATACGATGTGGTGTTCATCGATCCTCCGTATGCGTTCGAAACGGAGGACTGCAACCGGCTGTTGGCCGATCTGGCCGCACATGGATGGGTGGATGAGCGAAGCGTGATCATGCTTGAACGTTCCGCCCGTTCCAGCGATCCGGCGGCGCCTAGCGGATGGGAGATCACCCAATCCAAAACCTATGGGGAAACCGCGGTGTTCTATATCGAGGCAGTGCCCGCGGACGCCGATCAAGGCATAGACGCCGATGATGGCGCCGGCATCGGTCGGGAATCCGAGGCGTAGCCCCTACTTGCCGCGCCGGCGTGGATGCTCGCCGCTGACTTCCCAGCCAAGCGCCATCAAGGTCTTGCGATCCGCCTTGTCGAGCGCTTTGCAGCCCAGTTGTTCGATGAGATCCGGGCGAATGTCGTTGGTGCGCGTCAGTGCTTCGTCACGGCGGAAACGGTCGACTTTGCCGTGGTCGCCGGAGAGCAGCACGTCCGGCACATTCAGCCCGCGCCACTGCGCCGGCTTGGTGTACTGCCGATGTTCCAGCAGCGCGCCTTCGCCCGTATATGATTCCTCGACGATTGATTCGGGATTGCCCATGAATCCGGGGATCAGACGGGTGATCGCCTCAAGCATCACCGATGTGGCGACTTCGCCGCCGTTGAGCACGTAGTCGCCGATGGAGTATTCGCGTACATTCACGCCCTGCGCGCGGTAATATGCGGGGATTCGCGCGTCATACCCCTCGTAGCGCCCGCAGCCGAACAGAAGATGGTCGGCATGGCTGAGTTCGGTGGCGTCGCGTTGGGTGAATAGGGGAGCGGATGGATTCGGGAAGATCAGCACCGGTTTGCCGGCTGCGGTATCGGTTGCGGTATCGACTGCAGCATCGGGCGTTGCGTCGGCCGGTTCCAGTCCAAGCAGCTCGTCCAGGCATTCCGCCCATACCGCCGGTTTCATCACCATGCCTGCGCCGCCGCCTACAGGCGTGTCATCCACCGAATGATGCACGTCATGCGTCCAATCACGCAGGTTATGCGCATGCACCTCGATAAGCCCTTTGGCTTGCGCCTTGCCGAACAGGCTCAGGTTCAGCACGTCGAAATATTCGGGGAATACGGAAACGATGTCGATCTTCATAGTTACCCAGAGTAACGGGGGCGGCGGAATAGAGCGGATGGTCGCCGGCAGGCAGTGCCCGGGGCCGGCGACCATCCGCTCTATGCATCCGTAGGATGAGGCAGTGCGGTACCGGAATCGTCAGTACACGCGGGTCAGATCGCGCGGGTCGAGAATCGAGTCGAGGATCTCCGGGCGAATGCTGCCTTCCTTGTCGGCGGCGGCGCGCACGGTGGTGTTCTTGGCCAATGCGTCCTTGGCGATCTGCATGGCCTTCTCGTAGCCTACGTAGTCGATAAGCGAGGTCGCCAGCGACGACGAGCGCATCGCCTCTGCCATGCCGACCTCCTTGTTCACCTTGATGCCGTTCACGCAACGTTCGCGTAGTGTATCCATTGCGCGCGCCAGCATGTGCATGCCGTCGAGCATCGCATGCAGCATCACCGGTTCGAAGGCGTTGAGCTGCAACTGCCCGGCCTGCGCTGCATAGGAGACGGTGGTGTCCATGCCCATGACCATGAACACGGTCTGGTTCACGCATTCCGGGATCACCGGGTTCACCTTGCCTGGCATGATCGACGATCCGGCCTGGCGCGGCGGCAGTTGGATTTCGGCGAGTCCGGCACGCGGGCCGCTGGCGAGCAGGCGCAGATCGTTGGCGATTTTGCCCAAGTGCAGTGCGGTGCGCTTGATCACGCTGGAGAGCATGACGAAATCGCTGACGTCCGAGGTTGCTCCTACCGGGTCGGCGGCCGGGCGGATGGGTAGACCGGTGATGGTGGCGAGATGGCGGGCGGCGAGTTCGCGGAAGCGCACGTCGGCGCAGATGCCGGTGCCGATTGCGGTTCCGCCAAGGTTCACCACGCTGAGCGGTTCATGCTGCTGCTCCAGCAATGCGGCGTCGGAACCGAGCTGGCTGGCGAATGCGCCGAATTCCTGACCGAAGGTCATGGGCACGACGTCCTGCAATTGGGTGCGGCCGATTTTCACCACGGTCATGGTGCGCTGCGACAGCGACGAGAACGAAGCGCTGAGCTTGCGGGTGCTGTCGATCAGGGTGTGCGAGGCATCGATCAGGGCAAGGCGTGCGGCGGCGGGGTAGGAGTCGTTGGTGGACTGGGATTTGTTCACGGTGTCGTTCGGGTGGATGATCTCGTATTCGCCGCGCGGGTAGTGGCCGAGTTCCAGTGCTCGGTTCGCGATGACCTCATTGACGTTCATGTTGGTCGAGGTGCCTGCGCCGCCCTGCAGCACGTCGACGGGGAATTGGTCGTCGAGCTTGCCTGCGATCACGTCGGAGCAGGCGCGGTCGACGAGTTCGGCCTGGTAGGCGTCGATGCCTCCGAGTTCGCGGTTGGTGCGTGCGCAGGCGAGTTTCACGGCTCCATAAGCGTGGATGATTTCCGGGTGGTCGCTTACGGTGATGCCGGAGACGGGGAAATTGTTGATGGCGCGAAGCGTGTGGATGCCCCAGTAGACGTTGGCCGGCACTGCTGCGGAGCCGATGCAGTCATGCTCGATTCGGGTGGGTTGCGATTCGATATCCGTCTCGGTTGCGGTTTCGAGGCGGGGCATGGTGCGAGTTGCGGTGGTTGCGGTGCGCTGTGCCAGTGCCATAATGCGGTCCTCTCGTTGCTTGTGGCGTTGCTTTGGGTGGTTGCTCAAAACACGGCTCACCTTAAGCGCATGTTTTGTATCGTACAAGGTGTGGATATCCTTCGTATCCCATAGGATTAACCTATGACTATTACTCAGATACGGGCGTTCTACCTTGCGGCGACCCTGGGATCGTTCACCGCGGCTGCGGAATACATGGGTTTGACGCAACCCACGATCTCCGAATTGGTGCGCAAAGTGGAAGATCAGTACGGCATGGCGCTGTTCGTGCGCAGAGGCCGCAGATTGGTGCTTACCACGGCGGGCCAGGCGCTTATGCCGTGGGCCAAGCGTCTGCTCGACGCGGAGCTCGGCGCGGACAACGCGCTAACCGCGCTGAGCACCGGTGAGGGCGGCACGGTGTCGTTCGGCATCCTTAAGAACGCGAACTACTATCACCTTTCCGAACTGGCGGCGGTATTCCGCGAAGCGCACCCCAATGTGCGCATTCGACTGCTGGGGCAGAACTCCTTCGAGGTGGCGGACGCCGTGCGCAATGGCACGTTGGAAGCCGGCCTGTTGTGCCTGCCGGTGCCGACGGAAGGGCTGCACATCCAGCCGTTGATGCGCCACGAGATTCTGTGGGCCAGCAGCAAGCCGGAGCGTTGCATGCGGCCGATGAGCCTCATCGATATGCCCAAGGAGCCGTTGATCCTCTATGATGCCCGCCATGGCGAAGAGGACCCGACGCGTCTGCAACTCACACAGCAGGCGCAACAGCTTGGCGTGACGTTGGAACCCGACATCGAAGTCGAATCGGTGGACGCCGCGATGTCGCTGGTTTCGCGTGGCTTGGGCGATTCGATCGTGCCGCAGGCGGTGGCGCAATCCGATCATTTCCCGTCGAACATCCATGTGACCACGCTCGAAAACCCGATCTACGACACCTTCGCGCTGGTACGCCGCGAGAACTGGGAACTGTCTCCCATCGCCGCCCATCTTGCCGATCTTGCCGTCAGCATGCTGCTGAACAAGGTTTCCGGCGAAATCGCCTGAAACAGACGACGGCGCCGTGCACGAACGAATCCTTGCACGGCGCCGTTTCCGGTATGCCATCGATGGGCATCGTATGTCACAGACCCGGGATCAGACCTCCCGGAGGGTCGAGTGTCAGGTAGCCTTCCTCCAGATCGATCAGCGGCACCAATTCGTCCACGAACGGCACCAGCGTGGTCTTCTCCACAATCGGCGTGCCGTCGGAGGCGGTACCCGTCTCGACCGGTTCCGTCAGGCGGATCTTCAGCAGCGACTGCGCGGGCGAATCGATAACGTCGACCACCGTGCCGATCGGCTTGCCGGCAGGGGCGCCGATCTCGTTCTCCTCATCCATGCGGGCCTCAAGACCGATAAGATCCTTCGGATACCATTCATCGGCTTCGAGCATGTCTTCCGGATCATCCGCCTCGCCATACAGTTCGGTGCCGTTGAGCGCTTCGGAGGCGTTGCGGTCGTCACAGCCTTCCAGTTTGATGATCCAGCGATTCTTGAATGTTCGGGAGCGTTCCACCACATACCGCTGCTCGCCGTCGCGGGAGAACAGCTCCGATCCCGGCTCGAAGCGCCATTCGGGTTCGTCGGTGAACACCTGTACGGTAACCTCGCCCTTCATACCCTGGGCGCGGCCGATACGACAAACCCTCAGCAGCTCACGCTGCTGAGGGTTCTCATGCATGTTCTGATCTGCCATGCTGTGCAGTTTACCTCATAGGCACGGATGAGGCGCGGATTCCGATGGAATCAGCGGCGCACATCCATGATGTCGACGCGGACCTTGTGGTCGCTCAGCGCCTGCACCACCGTGCGAATCGCATTGGCGGTACGGCCGGAACGCCCGATCACGCGGCCGATGTCCTCGGGGTTGACGCGCACGCGAAGCATTTCGCCACGCGCGTTCTCACGGGACTTCACCGACACGTCGTCAGGAAAATCGACGATGTTCTTAATAAGATGCTCCACAGCCTGTTCAAGCATGATCAGTCAGCCTTTCTCGTTTGCTTTGCGCTATGGCTCAGCTCACTCGGCGTCAGCCGGGGCTTCCTCAGCGGCTTCCTCAGCCGGAGCCTCAGCTTCAGCGGCGGCGGCAGCTTCGGCCTCAGCCTTGGCCTTAGCCTCGGCTTCGGACTTGGCGGCCTTGAGCTTCTGGGCTTCGGCTTCCACAGCCTCAACGCGAGCGGCGGCATCCGGGCCAGCCTCAACGGTCTTCAGGGTACCTTCGGCACCATCGAGACCCTTGAACTTCTGCCAATCACCGGTGATCTTCAGCAGCTTCAGAACCTGCTCGGTCGGCTGAGCGCCGACGCCGAGCCAGTACTGAGCGCGCTCGGAATCGATGACGATGGTGGAAGGCTGGGTGTTCGGGTTGTAGGTACCGATCTCTTCGATGGCACGGCCGTCACGCTTCTGGCGGGAATCCATGATCACCACGCGGTAGAACGCGTAGAACTTCTTACCCATGCGCTTCAGACGAATCTTGGTTGCCAAAATGGCTCTCCTTGTATATCTAGGGGTGTGCGTTTCGAGTTCTGTGTGGGGCACGGAATCCGAAACCCACTGTTCCTCACGGCACGGGGTGTAGAGGGCGCCACGCGCGCGCGAATAACTGACACATTATAGCGCTCGGGGGCGGACGTGGAGGCGACTTGCCGGAGCGGCAGGGCTATTCGAGCGTGAGCGTTGCGGTCAGCGCGTAATGATCGGTGCCGTCGATGCGGAAGGATTCCACCTTGCTTGGGCGCAGGCCGTTGGTGAACAGCACATGATCGAGTTCGATATGCGGCCATGTCAGCCAGCTGGGGAAGGTTACGACGGCATGCGTCGCCTGGGTGCGGCTGGCGTCGTGCAATCCATTGGCGAGCAGCGAGCGGAAGCTGGGGTGTTCGATGGAGGAATTGAGGTCGCCCATGACCACGCCGATGCCGTTCGGCTCACGCTCGGCAAGATCGGCGATCGCGCTCAATCCGCGGATTCCGGCGGACCATTCGGGGCAGCCGCGCATGGGGGATTTCGGGTGTGCCGACGCAAGCGTTACATGGTATGCGCGTGTGTTGCCGGTGCTTTGCGTGTCGGCGGATGTCGGCAGGTCGACGGTCATCGATGGCACGTCGGCTGCGGGGATGTCGATGAGGTTCGCCGCCGACCGACTGGGTTCGAACCGTGAGAACAGCGCATTGTATCCGCCGTTATCGGTGGGTCTGCTGGTGCCGAGCTGCCGGTGGGGAAGCAGGCTGTCCAGTCCGGCTTCGCGTAGCCGCTCGACAAGATCGTCGGTGGTCTCCTGTGTGGCGAGCACATCGATATGCCGTTGCCGCACTTCGCGTACGATGGCGTGTGCATCGGCGCGACCATATCGGCAGTTCACCGTCATTACGCGCAGGGAGCGTGCCGTCCGAGGTTCCGTCGCCGCGCCAGAAGATGTTTCACGGACCGTTTCACGAGTGTGGGTGGGCACCCAATACGGCCACAGACGTGCCACCGATGCTACTGCCGTCAGCATGAACGCAACCAGTGGCATCCACGCGTGGACGCATGCGGATATTGCGGCCAGCGCCAATGATGGCACCCATAACAGCGGAATCAGCGCAATAAGATACGGCATTGGCATATGAGCCTCCGCCCCGGCCGGCAGGCAGCTCAGCAGCAGCCAGCACCACAGCAATACGGCCATTACCATGAGCGCTATCGTCATACATCCCCCAGTCCGGTCGTTCCAGTCGTCGATCATTACGTGGCGCGGGGCATGCGCCGTGCGCCTTTGGGTATTCTAGCGGCTGCCTTGTGAGATAACTGTGTCGCTCCATGCCTGGGGGAGCGTGTGGAGCCATTGAAGCCGCAGATGGACCTGCGAGCAGTCGCAAACGGATGGTGATATGGCTGGGGCCGGGCGGATAGCATTCCGCCCGGCCCCAGCCATATCACCATGAGTGCAAGGCCGACTCGCCCCGCGTCATATGCTGTGTGAATCAGCGGCCGAACAGGCCGGCCACGCCACCGCCAAGATTCGGCGGCAGATCGGGAGTGCCGTTGTCGTCAGCCTCATTCATCAGATCCTGCAATCCAGCCGGAAGCGCGGGATTCTGCGGCTTCTTGGCGAATGCCGAACCGCCGTTGCCGCCGGATGACTTGCCGGCCAGCTTGTCGCGCAATGCCTTTTCCTCGGCTTCGCGTTTCATCGGATTGCCGGACTTGGAACCCTTCTTCTTCTTGCCCTTCTTGGCCTTCTTGCCCATGGCCGGGCCACCGAAACCAGGCAGTCCGCCGCCATTGTTGTTGGACACGCGCTTCATCATCTTCGCGGCCTGCTCGAAACGCTGCAACAGCGCATTCACCTGGGAGACGGTCACACCGGAACCGAACGCGATGCGGCGGCGGCGCGAACCGTCGATAATGCTCGGATCACGACGCTCTGCCGGGGTCATCGACCGGATAATGGCCTCGGTGCGGTCGACTTCCTTCTCATCGAACTGTTCGAGCTCCTTACGATGAGCCGCCATGCCGGGAATCATGCCCAGCAGGTTCTTCATCGGGCCGAGCTTGCGCACCTGCTGCAGCTGATCGAGAAAATCATCCAGACCGAAGGAACCGGCGGACAGCTTTTCAGCGGCCTTGCGCGCCTCCTCCTCATCGAACTGCTTCTGCGCCTGCTCGATAAGCGTCATGATGTCGCCCATATCGAGAATGCGCGACGCCATACGGTCGGGGTGGAAGACCTCGAAGTCCTTCAGCCCCTCGCCGGTGGAGGCGAACAGGATCGGCTTGCCGGTCACGGACGCCACGGACAACGCGGCACCGCCACGGGCGTCGCCATCAAGCTTGGACAGCACCACGCCGGTGAAGTCCACACCCTCATCGAAGGCCTTGGCGGTCTGCACGGCATCCTGACCGATCATCGCATCGATGACGAACAGAATCTCATTCGGCTGCACGGCATCGCGAATATCGCGCGCCTGCTTCATCAGCTCCTCATCCACGCCGAGACGGCCGGCGGTATCGATGATCACCGTGTCATACAGCTTCTGCTTGGCGAGTTCCACGGCGTCACGAGCGACCTTCACCGGGTCGCCAGTGGTCTGGCCTGGAGCCATGACCGCTTCGCCGCCATCGGCCTGCACGCCCTTCTCCGGCGCATACACCGGCACATCCGCGCGTTCGCCAACCACCTGCAGCTGCGTCACTGCGTTCGGGCGCTGCAAATCGGCCGCAACCAGCAGCGGCGTGTGGCCGGAATCCTTCAGCCAGTAGCCGAGCTTGCCGGCAAGCGTGGTCTTACCAGCGCCCTGAAGACCCGCAAGCATGATGATGGTCGGCGGATTCTTCGCGAAGTTCAACGGTCGGTCAACGCCTGCGCCCAGAACGCTCGTCAACTCCTCGTTGACGATCTTGACGACCTGCTGCGCGGGATTGAGGGATTGGGAGACCTCGGTGCCCAACGCGCGTTCGCGGATGCTGGCGGTGAAGGAACGGACCACGTCGAGCGCCACGTCGGCGTCGAGCAGTGCACGGCGGATTTCGCGGATGGTGCCGTCGATATCGGCCTCGGAAAGCTTACCTTTGCTCTTCAGGTGTTTGAACGCGCCGGAGAGCCTGTCTGTCAAAGAACTAAATGCTGCCATAATGTTCCCAAGTCTAGCCGCCGCGCGGGAAATATCCGGGCCGTGCCGTGCTGGTGGCCGGCTGCCGGCGACATTGGACGGACGTGGCCGCATGTGGGATTTAGCGACCCATTCGGACGAAACCGATCATAAAGCGACCCATTTGGACGAAAAAGAGCCGTATTTCGTCCAAATGGGTCGCTAATCGCAGATGTCTGCTGCGTTGCCGTTACTGCAGGGACCAGGTGGAGCCCTGCGGGCCGTCCTCAATGGCGATGCCGGCCGCATTCAGCGCATCGCGGATCGCGTCGGCCTTGGCGAAATCCTTGGCCTTGCGGGCTTCGGCACGTGCCGTAAGCTGTTCGCGGATCAGCGAGTCGAGCACATCATGCTCGGCCGATTCGCCTTCGCCGGCAGCGCCGCCTGCCGCACCGCCATTCACCCACGGCTCGGCCAGCGGGTCCAAGCCCAGCGTATCGAGCATCGCGCGCACGCCGAGCAGCACCTCACGCACCTCGGCCTTGGCTGCGTCGGAATCGGCACGGTCGGCCAACTTCGACAGCAACGTATTGCCGGAACGAATCGCGGTGAAGATCGCGGCGGTCGCACCGGAGACGTTGATGTCGTCGTTCATCGCGGCAACGAAATCGGCAGGCAGCGCGTCGGCGGGAACGGAAGCGACTTCGGTACGGCTGGGCTGCTCGCCGATGGCGATGCCGGCACGTTCGATGAAATTCGATACGCGACCATAGGCCGACTGCGCTTCGGCAAGCGTCTGATCGGACCATTCCAGCATGGAACGGTACTGCACGCCGCCCAATGCGTAACGCACCACCCACGCGGAGTTCTCGGCCAGCACGGCCGGCACAGACAGGCCATTGCCGAGCGACTTCGACATCTTCTCGCCCTTGGCGGTCACCCATGCCGAGTGCATCCAACGTGCGGCCGAATCGTAGCCCGCCGCACGGGTCTGGGCCATTTCGTTCTCGTGGTGGGGGAATCGCAGATCAAGTCCGCCACCGTGGATGTCGAAACCGTCCTTCAGATAGCGGTGGCTCATGGCGGAGCATTCGATATGCCAGCCCGGGCGGCCAGTGCCGAACGGGGTGTTCCAGCGTGCGTCGAGAGGATCGGAATCCTTGGGGGCCTTCCACAGTGCGAAATCGCGCGGATCGTGCTTGTCGGGGGAGGCGTCGGCCGGGTCGACGGGGTTGTACTTGTCGTCGCCGGCGTTGTCGACGGACGGGCCCATGGCGTCGGCCACTTCGGAGGCGGCGTCGGCCACGGCGGTCTGCTTCTGGTGCGTCAGCTCGCCGTAATGCGGCCAGGACGCCACATCGAAGTACACGTTGCCGGTCGGCTTGCCGTCATCGCCGCGCACCACATAGGCGTGGCCGTTATCGATGATGCGCTGGATCATGTCGATCATATCGGCCATATGCCCGGTCGCTCGCGGTTCGACGGTCGGCGGCAGCACGCCCAGATCGGAGTAGGCCTGGCTGAACTCGCGTTCGTAATGGTAGGCGCGTGCCCACCACTGCTGGCCTGCCGCGGCGGCCTTGTCGAGAATCTTGTCGTCGATGTCGGTCACATTGCGCACGAAAGTGACCTGATAGCCGAGCTTGAGGAACCAACGGCGCACGATGTCGAATGCTACGGCGGCACGGATATGGCCGATGTGCGGCGAGGACTGCACCGTCGCGCCACACACATACATGCCCACTTCGCCGGGCTTGATCGGGGTAAACGTGCTTACGGCGTGCGAGGCCGTATCGTACAGCTTCAGTCCTGCGGCGGCTTTGGCCACTTGTGCCGAGACCAGTGTGCTCGGCATGACGGAAGCGTTGAAATTCTGCGGTTCCTGAGTGTTTGCCATAGCCCCCAAGCCTAGGCATGAAACCAGACAAGGCATGTGGGTGGCCCATATTACTACGGCAAACGTTTGCAGTTTACGTGGGTCGTGCCACAATAGGGGTTATGACGAAACCGCAGGTGTTGATCGTGCAGCATGTTCCGTGGGAGAAACCGGGGCGCATTCTCGACAGTCTGGACGATATGGAATTGCCGTACCGGACCGTGACCATCGCCAAGAAGAAAAAACCGGATTTGCCGAACTTCAACGAAATCACGGGATTGGTGATCATGGGAGGGCCCATGGGGGCGCAGGATTTCGATGCGTACCCTGGGCTCAAAGCCGAGGCCAAGCTGGCACGTGCCGCGATTGCGGTGAACAAGCCGGTGCTGGGAGTCTGTCTGGGGCATCAGATCATTGCCACGGCGCTCGGTGCAAAACTCAAATCAGGCAAAGAGCCGGAAATCGGATTCGCTCCCATCAAACGCACCGACAAACACGACTTCTTCTCCATGTGGGACAAAAGCATCAACGTGCTGCACTGGCATAACGACGTGGTCTCCCTGCCCGAAGGTGCGCAGCCGCTCGCACGTTCCGCGGCCACCAAGAACCAGGCGTTCCGTTTTGGCTCGGCGCTCGGCCTGCAATTCCATCTCGAAGTCACCTCGACATTGCTGGAGGAATGGCTCGACGAGCCGAGCATGGTCAAGGATCTGAAAGCCGCCGGAGGCTCCAAATCCAAGCTGCGTGAGGATTTCGCCGAATACAATCCCCGATTGCAGCCGCTCGCCGACCAGGTGTTCTCCGGCTTCGCGGCCAGATGCAATTCCTATGCCGCCACGTTGCGCTAGCTCCCAAGGTGTTCCCAAGAAGACGCCGTGCCATCGTGGCATCACAGCCGTAACGGCACTGTCGCCGCCCGTGTGCAAGGAGGAGCATCATGACCATCGGCACCCGTATGTCGCAGGCTCTCCACGCCTTGCCCAAAACCGAACTGCGCCTGCACATCGAAGGGCACGCTGGAACCCGAACTCGCCCTACGGCTGGCCGACCATAACGGTGTGACACTGCCGTTCGACGGCATCGACGACCTACGTTCCCACTACCGGTTCGACAATCAGCAATCCTTCCTTGATCTGTACTATCAGCTCATGAGTGTGCTGCGCACCCGCGAGGACTTCTCCGATCTGATGTTCGACTACCTTGCACATGCGCACGCTGACGGGGTGCACCGTGCGGAGATCTTCTTCGACCCTCAGGTACACATGAACAACGGTCTTGACTATGATCTCGTGCTCGACGGCCTGCTGGACGGCATCGCACGAGGGCGCGCCGCAAGCGGACAAGGCCGTGATGCGCACCGAGCTGGACCAGTGGAAGACGGAATACTCCGACCTGCTGAAATAGGCGGTATAGCTTGGGATAGTCGGTACAGGCCGAGCAAACGGTACAGGCTGAATAAACGGTACAAACGGTATGATCGCGGGGCGCGCACCGCGGCACGATTGCGAGGTGAGCGGCCGCTGTACGCGACTTAGTGCGGCGGCAAGCGCACATACACCTATGTATATGGACGGCGGTGTTCCGTCGCCGCGCTACATTGGTGCTTTATGCCGACTTATGATTTGGGACTTGAACACGTATCGCTCGCCTTCGCCACCAAAACCATCTTCACCGATGTGACGCAAGGTGTGTTCGAAGGCGACCGCATCGGCATCGTCGGCAAGAACGGCGATGGCAAATCCACGCTCCTGCACCTCTTCCGTGGCACGCAGAAGCCCGATTCCGGGCGCGTGACCATGCGCGGCGGTCTGACCTTCGGCATGCTCGACCAGCGTGATCCGCTCGACGACAATGCCACCGTGCGCGAAGCGGCGCTCGAAGGGCGTGAGGACTACGAGTGGGCGGCCGAAACCAAATCACGTGAAATCGTAGAGGCGTTGCTCGGCGGCATCAGCTTGGATGCGAAGATCGGCTCGTTGTCCGGCGGCCAGCGCCGTCGCGCCGATCTGGCGCGCCTGCTGCTTAAGGATTGGGATATTCTCGCGCTCGACGAGCCCACCAACCACCTGGACGTGGTGACCATCCACTGGCTGGCCGAGCATTTGAAGAACCGTTGGAGCAAAGGCCAGGGCGCATTGCTGCTCGTCACCCACGATCGTTGGTTCCTCGACGAAGTGTGCGAATCCATGTGGGAAGTACATGACGGCGAGATCGAGCCGTTCGAAGGCGGCTACTCCGCGTACATGCTGCAGCGCGTGGAACGCGATCGCCAGGCCGATGTGCGCGAAACCAAGCGGCGCAATCTGGCGCGTAAGGAGCTCGCATGGCTGTCGCGTGGCGCTCGCGCCCGTTCCACCAAACAGAAGTTCCATGTCAAGGCCGCGCGTGAGCTTATCGCCGACGTGCCGCCCATGCGCAATACGCTGGAATTGAAGCAGATGGCCACGTCCCGTTTGGGCAAGCAGGTGGTTGATCTGATCGATGTGACGCAGATCTTCGAGCATGCGCAGGGTGAGGCCGAGATTGACCCTGATGTGGCGCAGATGGAGGATTCCGCTTCGCGCGTGGACGTGGTGCCGGCCATGTATGCCGAACCGCAGGTGCATGGCAGCGTGGAGGTCGCCGTTGACGATCTGACCGATCCACGATTGGTGGATGCCGGCGTGCCGCAGGCGCAGGAGGCCGCAGTTCAGGCCGCGCAAGTCGAGGAAGTGGCGCAAGAATCAGGCAGTGCCGCCGATGATGCCGCGCCCGAGGTCACGTCCGCCGCGCAGAAGATCACTGTGACAGGTCGCAAGATCCTTGACGATGTGACGTGGCTGATCGGCCCTGGCGATCGTATCGGTATCGTCGGCGCGAACGGCGCCGGCAAATCGACGCTGCTGAAGATCCTCGACGGCACGATCACCCCGACCGCCGGCCATGTGAACATCGGCAAAACCGTGAAGTTCGCGGTGCTGTCTCAGCGGCTTGACGAGCTGGAGAAGCTGGGCAAGTACAAGATCAAGGAAGTGCTGAGCCGCTACAAGCCGAGCTACATTGTGGATGGCAAGGAGACCACGCCGGGGCAGATGATGGAACGTCTCGGCTTCGAATCCGCGCAGCTCATGACACCGATCAAGGATCTTTCGGGCGGTCAGAAGCGTCGCATGCAGCTGCTGCTCATCCTGCTTGATGAGCCGAACGTGCTCATCATGGACGAGCCGGGCAACGATCTTGACACCGATATGCTCGCCGTGATGGAGGACCTGCTCGATACCTGGCCGGGCACGCTGATCGTCGTCTCCCACGACCGGTACCTGCTTGAACGCGTCACCGACCAGCAGTTCGCGCTGATCGGCGGTAAGATCCGTCATCTGCCTGGTGGTGTGCAGGATTATCTTGATATGACCGAGGCCATCAAGAACGGCAAGGATCCGTTTGCTGACGAGAAGGCCGGGAAAACTGGCAAGGGAAGGAAGAACGGCGATGCCGTTTCCGCAGATTCCTCGACTTCCGCAGGTGATTCTGGCGATGTCGCCGACTCGGCTGCTACCGCGCCGAAGCTCACCGGCAAGGCATACCATGAGGCGTCTCGCCGTGTTTCCGCAATCGAGCGCAAACTTGCCAAACTTGAGGAGCAGAAGGCCGATGTGGAGTCGCAGATGGCCGCGCACGACCCGAGCGACTACGAGGGCCTGAACAAGCTCAACGAGCAGTTGCAGGCCGTCACGGATGAGTCCGAATCCCTCGAAATGGAGTGGATGGAGCTTTCCGAACAGCTCGAGTAGCGCACTGCGTGCGCGGCACAATGGTGCCGGGCTGGGGAAAGGACTCCAGGCTCGGCGCCATTGCGGCCATCGAATGGCGACCCTCTACCGTTCCGCTTCCCTGACCTCGTATACGGATACGACAAGATTCGTGCCGCCGATATTGATGATGGACAGCGAGGTTGCGTCGGGGAAGCGCTTCGCGGGCAGGGAGACCGATTGCACGCCATCGGATGCGCAACCGCCCATGGTACTCATGGTGTGCGGTTGGCCGTCTTTATACAGCACGAAGGAGAACGGCGCCTGTTCTTCTCCTTTGCACATGAAGGCGACCTCATACGAGTTGCTGCCGTCTATCGGTTCTTTGAACGGGATCATGCCGTCGCCGTGCACGATTTTGGAGCCAAGCTTATTTACCAGGATCGGATCGGTTTTATCGTCGAATAGGTTATCGGAGGCGTAATTGTCGAGCGCATCCACGGTGAATGCTCGATATGCTTGTGCCTCTGCATCGTCGGTCTCGCTATTCTGAGCGGAGTCGCTACCGGTACCGGATGTTCCATGTGTGGAGTCCGCACAGCCGCCACACAGGCTCAGCAGCGCAACCGATAGTGTACAGCACAAACCCCTTCTCATCATCTTGTTCATAAGGCGCCCCCATTGGTCTGCTTATCTTTTCAGAATAGAAGTTTTTGCTGCTTTTGTCAAAGGGAACCAAGACGTCGACGATGGCATGTGCTCTTTGCTGTTGAGTACATGGAGCATGTGTGCAAACATATTGTACAAATAATTTGTATATAATGGGAGATGATGAAAAGGAGACCTTTGCAATGACCGACGCAACCCCTAGCGAAACACGGATGCCCAAAGATGCCGCAGTGACCGTGACCAATGCCGATACTCTTCGGGCCATGGCCAGTCCGATTCGTATGAGGATCCTTGGAACGTTGCGGGTGAACGGCGAGCAGACCGTGGGAAACATCAGCGAACAGCTTGGCGAGGCTCCGGGGGCCATCAGCTATCACTTGGGGCAGCTTGCACGTGTGGGGCTGGTGGAGAAGGTGAGATCTCCTGACGGCGACCGAAGAAAAAGCTGGTGGAAGGCTTGCCAAAGCGCCGTTCGTCTGGGGAGCTCCGAAGAAAAGAACAATGCGGACAAGGCAAAGGCCATGGATCTGTTTCGGCGTTCGGCGGCACTCTCCTACGAGATGGCCTACGAGCGTTTTCTGGACAGACTGCCGGAATTGCCTCGGGAATGGACCGATTCATGCACCAGCGACGATCATGTTCTGAACCTGACCGCCGAGGAAATGCGTTCGATGATTGAGGAACTCAATGAGGTCGTACGTCGCTGGCAAATCAAGGCCGGCATGCATGGCGACGATGAGCCGGGCGCCGAACCCGTGGCGCTGATTCTACAGGCTTTCAGGTGGTTTTCGTA
>CAJLKD010000012.1:0-41625 GCA_905207115.1 Bifidobacterium angulatum
TCAACGCGCTTGACCACGTCGGCCAGGCACTCGGCTTCCGGAACCGGATCGCCGGAGTAGCGCGGATCGTTGTTCTGCGCGTACTCGTCATTCGGGTCGATCTCGGGCGGCGGGGTCGCGTAGGAACGACGCCACAGCATGAACTTCTCGTCGCCGTACTCTTCACGAATCTCGGTCTTGTTCTTGCCCTGCAGAGCGCCGTAGTGACGCTCGTTGAGACGCCAGCTGCGCTGGACGGGGATCCACAGGCGATCGGCCTCATCCAGAGCCACGTTGGCGGTGTTGATGGCGCGACGCAGCATCGAGGTGAAGACGATGTCCGGGAGGACGTTCTTCTCCTTGAGCAGGCGGCCGCCGTTCTTGGCTTCCTCGACACCCTGCTCGGTCAGCGGGACGTCGACCCAGCCGGTGAACTGATTGGTTTTGTTCCATGCGCTCTGTCCGTGACGGAGCAGTACTAGTTTGTAAGTCATACCTGTCAGTCTACCGCCTTGTGCGGCCAACACAACCGATGATGACGATTATTTGGTTACGGCCATGCAACAATTGTCATTCTGTTGCATGCCGTTTGCATCATCATGCAATCGCCGATGCTCAATGACGAAATCGTAAATGCAGGATGCAGCTACACCATGAAACCGACCTGACAGGCATTGAGCACGAACGCACCGGCTGCGACCAACGAGGTCATCGAGCACAATGGCAACGCCCGACGCCACTGGTCATGCCGGACGGCTGCGACGGCACGAGTAGCAATCGCCACACACCCTGCGATGGATACGAACGCCGCAAGGCTCATCCAATCGGCGTTTCCCCACGACCAGTCATCGCATATGCCATATTCCGTGCATGAACGGTCGCGATCCACCTCCGCAGGCAGTTCTATGAGCAGATCCAGAAGTCCGGCATACACCGATAATGGCATGGCGAAAACCACCGTCAGACCAGCAGCCCATCCCAGCGCACGCATGCACCAGCATTTGCCCTTCCCACTGCCGATGCGCACCATCAGCGTACGCTTGCCGTACGCGGCGTCATCTTCGAGATCGCGCAGGTTATTCACCATCATGACGCTGACGGACAACAGGCCGCAGATCACCGAACCGGCCGCTCCCGTCACGGTAATCGACCCGCTTAGCGCATACTGCGTGCCGAGGGCTGGAACCAACCCGAAGAATACGAATGCCGCAAGTTCGCCCAGACCCCGATATCCGTAAGGATGCCGACCGTTGGTATATCCCCAGCCCGCCAACAGACAGGTTGCGCCAAGCGCGATCAGCCACCAGCGACCAGTTATGACGACAGCGACCAGTCCGGCGGAACAGGCGGCTAAAGCGGCGACCGCGGCAGCCAGCAACACGCGACTGGGGTCAATTCCGGAAGCGACCAACCGCCGAGGTCCCGCGGCGTCACTGCCTCGTCGGGCGTCCGTGCCGCGTACGCCATCGGCATAATCGTTGAGATAATTCACAGCAATCTGCAGACCGACCGCCACCACGGCGCACAACATCGCAACGACCGCAAACCACGGCCGAGAAAACGCACAATGCCCCAGCACATCACCGGCATCACGCTCTTCCAGCAATCCTCCCGGAAAAGCCGGGCACGACTGCAGGCCACCCAAAGCATCCCACCGCCAACTGGCGGCAACGCCGACCAGAACCGGGGCAAGACCCAGCGGCAGCGTTTGAGGGCGAGCGCCACGAATCCAAGTCGATATTTGCATGGACACCATTCTATGTGCGACTCAGTTTTCCTGACGTCCCCATTGTTGAGTGAGCCATGTGGATTCAGATTTACCATCGTCATTCTTAATCGGCGGCTGCTCATACGGCGGAGGCCGCTCATCATGATTTTTTGATGCGCACGCGGACCCGCCGCCAGCCCAAAACAGAAGGGACTGACGGCCGAGTAGGTCGTCAGTCCCTTCAGTCCGTATCAAATTTATTGCGAACTGTGCTTCGCCTTAATTCAGCGGCTTTAACTGAAAAGGAAGGTTACGGCGGGAGAACAGCCCACCGGGCTGTTCTCTTGATCCGCCTTCACGTGAAGCCGATATGAATTAAGGCTTCGCCTTAATTCAGTGGCTTCACCAGCGGGAAGGTGATGGTCTCGCGGATGGTGGCGCCGGTCAGGGCGATGAGCAGTCGGTCGATGCCCATGCCCATGCCGCCTGCCGGAGGCATGCCCACGCCGAGGGCCTCCAGGAAGTCCTCGTCGATGTCGCAGGCCTCCTCGTCGCCGGCGAGCGCGTCCTTGGCCTGGGCCACGAAACGTTCGCGCTGCACGATCGGGTCGTTGAGCTCGGAGTAGCCGGTGGCCAGCTCGAAGCCGCGCACGTACAGGTCCCACTTCTCCACCACGCCGGCCTTGTTGCGGTGGCCCTTGACCAGCGGGGAGGTCTCGACCGGGAAGTCGCGCACGAAGGTCGGCTCGTACAGCTTGTCCTCGTAGAAGTGCTCCCACAGGTGTTCGACGAGCTTGCCGTGGTTCTCCACGTCGTCGCGTTCCACGCCGAGCTTGTCGGCGATCTCGCCCAGGTGCTCCACGGAGGTGCCGGGGTTGTCCGGACCGCCGTTCGGCACGATTTCCTCGCCCAGGGCCTCGGAAAGGGAGTCGTACATGCTGATGGTCTTCCATTCGCCGCCGAAGTCGTATTCGGTGCCGTCCAGCAGCGTCACCTTGTGGCTGCCGAACACGTCCATGGCGGTGTCCTGCACGAGCTGCTTGACGAGCGCGCCGATGGTGTCGTAGTTGCCGTAGGCCTGGTAGGCCTCGACCATGGTGAATTCCGGGGCGTGGGTGGCGTCGACACCCTCGTTGCGGAAGTCGCGGTTGATTTCGAACACGCGGTCGATGCCGCCGACAAGGCAACGCTTGAGGAACAGTTCCGGCGCGATGCGCAGGTAGAGGTCAAGGTCGAAGGCGTTCATATGCGTGGTGAACGGACGCGCCGCGGCACCGCCGTGCACGGTCTGCAGCATCGGGGTCTCGACCTCGAGGAAGTCATGGTCGGCGAAGGTCTTGCGCAGGGAGGCGACGGCCTTGGAACGGTTGCGCACCATGTTGCGGATCTTCTCATCCGCGATCATGCCGATGTACGGCTTGCGGGTACGGGTGTCTTCGTTGAGCTCCTTGTGCAGGGCCGGCAGCGGCTGCAGCGCCTTGGCCGCGATGGCCCATTCGGTGGCGAACACGGACAGTTCGCCGGTCTTGGAGGCAATCACACGGCCCTTGATGAACAGGTGGTCGCCCAGGTCGACCAGCTGCTTGAACTGCTTCAAGGAATCGGCGCCGATCTCCTTCTTGGAGATCATGCCCTGGATCTTGGTGCCGTCTCCGGCTGCGAGCTGCACGAAGCACAGGCCGCCCGCGTTACGCAGGAACAGTACACGGCCGGCAATGCCGACCACGTCCTCGGTTTCGTCGCCCGCTTCGAGCTTGCCGTCGTACTTGGCGCGGACCTCTTCGATGGTGGCGGTGACGTCGAGGGTCACCGGGTAGGGCTGGATGCCTTCCTTGAGCATCATGGCACGCTTGGCCACGCGCATCTGCACCTGCTCCGGGTGGGCCAGCGGCCCGAATTCCTTGTTGGATGGGTCGACGGCCTCGTCCAAGGTGGCGCCGTCGTTGATCTTGGCGCGGATGGCGCCATCCTGCGCAAGCAGCATCTCGGCGCGTTCGACAGTGGTCATATGAGGGGTGTTCTCGCCCTCTTCGTTTGCAGTGTTCTCAACAACTTCAGACATGATTGCCAAGTGTACGCAACACGGGCGATTTGGCACACGCCCGCGCATACCCTCGTCAGGCTATTCGCACTACCAACGCTTACGACCAACTGCAGCCGCGGCGAGAGGCCTTGCGGCACGAGGATCGTCGATTCATGATCCCCGACCACGCTCCTTTGACCCACGGATCACGCAATCGGCCTGATTCCAATGCGACACGCCGAACACTACTCGATTTGCATATATCACGAACCTTGCTGTAGACTGACGGACGTTGCCAAACGGGCTGTAGCGCAGCTTGGTAGCGCGCTTCGTTCGGGACGAAGAGGCCGCGGGTTCAAATCCCGCCAGCCCGACAACTAAGGCGGAACAGAAATGTTCCGCCTTTTTCTTTGCCCGAACCATCCCAATCCACCGACGCCCAGGCACTTCTTAGCGTCGATAGATTGAGAAACACCCAAACCACCGATGATTACTAAAGTTTCAGCGTCGGCGCATTGAGAAAGTAGGCTGAGCAACGCAACGCAACATGTCAACAAGACAAACCGCACAACCAACGAGTAGGCAGCATCACCCCACCTACCCATGCCACATTCCACGAGCATAAGGACCATATGAAGAAGAGCATCCTCGCGCTGGCTTCCGGCGCATTCATCCTCGGCGCCGCCGAATTCGTGATGATGGGCATCCTGCCGCAAACGGCAGCGTCCATGCATGTCAGCATTCCCGCAGCAGGCCATTACATCTCCGCCTACGCGATCGGCGTATGCTTCGGCACACTGATTCTGGTATTCGGGCGCAAGGTGCCGCCCAAGAACCTCATCATTCTGTTTATGGCCATCGCGCTGGCAGGCAACACCCTGAGCGCCATCGCCGTGAACTCCCCCATGCTGCTGGCCGCACGATTCATTTCCGGACTGCCACACGGCGCGTTCTTCGGCACCGCCACGCTGATCGCCAAAACGCTTGCCGACAAAGGCAAGGAAGCGCAATCCGTGTCGATGATGGTGACCGGTCAGACCGTGGCGAATATGCTCGGCGTACCTGCGGGAACCATGCTCTCCGAACTGCTTTCCTGGCGCCTGGCCTTTGCGATTCTCGCCGCATGGGCGCTGATGACACTGTTCCTGGTCATCGTATGGGTTCCCTTTGTCGCCCCGATCAAGGATGTCGGTATCAAGGGCCAGTTCCGTTTCCTCACCCACCCCGGCCCATGGTTCATTCTGCTGGCCGTGTTCTTCGGCAACTCCGGCATCTTCTGCTGGTGGAGCTATGTGTCGCCGTGGCTGCAGAAGACGGGCGGATGGTCGTCCGCCATGGTACCGATGCTGATGGTGCTGGCCGGCTTGGGCATGGTGGTCGGCGGCATCGTCGGCGGCAGACTGACCGACATGTGGAAGCCGGGAGCCACCGCGGCGCTCTCGCACTTCATCGCCCTGTGCGGGCTGCTGCTGGTGTTCTTCATTCCTGGCAACCATATGACCACAGCGGTTCTGACATTCCTCATCGGCTTCGCATTGTTCTTCAACTCGTCGCCACAACAGCTGCTGATGGTGCAGGCAGGTGAAGGCGGCGGCGAACTGATCGCCGGGGCTGGCGTGCAGATCGCCTTCAACTTCGGCAACGCCATCGGTTCGATCGTCGGCGGCGCGGCACTGACCGCCACCTCGATGAACTACCATTTCACCGGCATTGCCGGCGCACCCATCAGCCTGCTCGCCGTGGCGCTTCTCGTCATCTACACCCGTCGATACGAAACGCACACCGACGCCATCAACCGTATGCGCGAAGTGCAAATGTGATGCGATCAAAGGGCGCGACGAGACCAGTTCATCCGACCGCCCGTTTCCATGGTCCAGCGTTTTCGAAGCCCGGTTCGCAGTCCAGCGAATCGGGCTTCGTGCTGTGCGGCGAACCGCCGAACCGTATCGGCTCATACACTTAAAGGAGAAGCACGACGCATGCGATATGGCACAATCAGGGAGGGCCTATGGTCGACGAGGAAGCGCTGCTGGCGCAATTCACCGCACAATTCGATCAGCAAACCGATGATTCCGACACCACACAAGCCGATTCGAACGATTCCGACAACATACCCGCTTTTGACGCCGACCGATTCCTGCAAGGGCTGGATGCGATATTCGCCCGCCATGCCGCGGCCAGCGAGGCCGCACCCTACTTGGAACAGGCCATGAGCGATGCGGAAAACGCCGAAGACGATGCCGGACTGCTCACCGTGCTCAACGAAACGATGGGATTCTACCGCTCCCAGGGGTGGCATGACAAGAACCAGTGGATCGTGCAGCGTACCATCGAGCTGGCGCTACGCATGGGATTGGAAGGTAGCGAAACCTGGGCCACGACGCTGATCAATTGTGCCACCGCGATGCGCGCCGCGAAACAATACGATCAGGCCGAAGACCTCTACACGCAGGCACTGCATTGCGCTGAACAGGTGTTCAGCCCCGACGACCGGCGCATCGCCGCGTTGCACAACAATCTCTCCATGCTGTACAGCGAAACCGACAGGACGGAGCAGGCCGAGCACGAGCTCCGCAAGGCGATAAATCTTCTTGCATCCGCCAGCGAAAACCCATCCACCGACATCGACTTGGCAAGTTCATACACGAATCTGGCGCTGATGCTGCTTGCCGATGGACAAATCGACCAGGCCGACCGCTATGCGCGCAAGGCACTTGCCATTCACACGGCGGCATGCAGGCAGGGCAAGGACTCAGCGCATGTCGCTTCCGCATTGGCAGGTATGGCACAAGTACGGTTCGCACAGCAACGTTTCGGCGAGGCTGCAGGATACTATCGCAAGGCTCTGGCCGTAATCGAGAAGCGCTACGGCAGGGACACGGAGTATTGGCGCACCACCGATGGCAATCTGCGCCAGGCCTTGGATTCGGCGGCGAAAAACGGCCAGAAAGTCGGCATTCCCGCAGACATCAATGGCAGCGCCGCGGACTCCACCGAGCCCGGCTCCGACTCCGCAACGCTGTTGAGCAACGTGAACAGCATGAATGGCATGGAGATGGCCCGCAGGTTCTGGGAGCAGGCCGGCAAACCGATGCTGCAAAGCCGATACCCCGATTATGCGGAGCGCATTGCGGTCGGTCTGGTCGGCTACGGCTCGGAATGCTTCGGCTTCGACGATGCGCTGTCGCGCGATCATGATTTTGCGCCGCGATTCTGCCTGTGGCTTACGGATGAGGATTATGCTGCCATTGGCACGGCGTTGCAGGAGGATTATGAGCGTATCGCCCACGCATGGCGTTCGGAACATTCCTCGGCTGATCTACCGGACTCCCCCGCCACTCCCCGCGCGCAGGGAACAATGCGCAGGGATGGCGTGTTCCGCATCGGCGATTTCTTCGAAACGCTTACCGGATACCGCGAGGCGCCACCGCAGGACGCACCGCATGAGTGGCTGGCACTTGACGAATCCACACTGGCCACCGCAACTAATGGCCGCATTTTCGCGGATGCACTTGGCATATTCTCCAAAACCCGCCAAGGGTTCACCTTCATGCCGGAGGATGTGCGGCTGTCCTTGATCTCCAGGCGTTTGGGCATGCTGGCGCAAGCCGGGCAATACAATCTGCCCCGTATGTTGCAACGCGGCGATGGAGCGGCGGCCATGACCAGCATCCATGAATTCACGCAGGCAGCCATATCGTTGGTTTTTCTGATCAACAATCCCGTTTCCGTGGGGTATGCACCCTATTACAAGTGGCGTTTTGCCGCGTTGCGCCGCCTGAGCAGGCGCATGGCGACGCGTCTTCCCGGCGTATGCGCGCAGCTGGAAGAGATATTGCACCTCGCCTCGGCTGCATGCTTCGGTGTGCCCGGCACCACGGCAGAGCACAAGGCCAGCACCATGGCAACACCGCCTGCGGATCGCATCAACACGATCATCGAACGCATCTGCGCGGATATCGTCGGCGAACTGCAGCGAGAAGGGTTGACCCATTCGCAGGAGACGTTTCTGGAATGGCAGCGTCCCTATGTCGAGGAGCATATCGTCTCCGACGCCCCCTGTCTGCATAGTCTGTGAGTGGGGGTATGGAAATGAACGACGTCGTGGACGACAACATGCAGACAGTGCCGAAAGAAGGCACCGGGAATCATGGGGCAGATCGGAATCGCACCGCATGGGATTGGAAAAACGATGGCGATGCCGAACTCATCGAGCATATCGTGCGTTTGGAATGGAACGAATTCCAGCATACGAACAATGAAGGTGGACGCGCCGCGTGCCAAGGCAACTGGCCGATGTTCCACCAGATGCGACTCAGCCAGTTCCTTACCTGGCCGCACGACCTGCTGGCAAGCTACCGGAACGATCTTGAACGAGCCGACGCCACCGGTCGCAATCTCGTCACCGAAAAATACGGACGCATGATGCGTTCCACTCATCCCGAGGAATACACGGCGAATATCGAACCGTATATCCCCTCGCTGAGCGCTTCCCGCGAAGCATTGCAGGAGCGAATCATCGCCATGCAGGTGGCGTGGGCACGCAAGTTCCGCGAGCGTTACCCGAAACTCGGGCAGGCCATGCGCGTGTTGACCACGGCCGAGGATACCGCCGATGCCACGTCGTTCGAAACCTATCTACGCGGCGAATTAGGCACGTATTCAGAGCACACGCTGAATCTGTATCTCGCTTTTGTGGAGCGTTTGGCCGGAAAACAGCGCAATCTGACCGAGGAAACGATTGCCAATACGGTGCGTTTTGGCGGTTTCCGTGATCTTATGGAGGCGGAATCGGCGCAATAACGCATCGGAATGGTGGAACCGCCGAACACTGAAACCCATCCGACGCCGCAGCGACCTACAGTGGCAGTTGTGCAAACGGTATCGGATACATCACAGAAAACAGGAACAACCAGCCCATCTGGTACGGCAATGCAACGCATATGGATGACGTTCGCGGCCACCATAGTCATTGCGCTAGTGCTGACGGCGCTATTATGCGCTTTCGGCATGGCATGCACGCCTCGATGGCAGGTCGAACCGTTCACGAATCATATCGCGGTGCATTCGCCCAGCACATCCATCCAGGCCACAGGGGTCGTCACGCCGCAGGAGGGCCGTTATCAGGTCAAAGAAACGCATATCACAATCCAGCTGAGCGGCAGGGTGAAGGCCGTGGCAATCGTGCGGGAGCCGATTGGGGCATCGGAAGGCCATGCGGCCTGTCTGTTCATGCACGGCTCGGGCACCGGGAAATCGTCCGAGGCCTACGGCGATATTGCCCGGGCCATGGCCACTGCAGGCATCACCACTTTGGTACCGGATAAGCGGCTTGACAATTACTCCATGTTGAGCCGTGACTATGTGTCCAGTGCCAACGATTATGCAAAATCCTTGCGGGTTCTGCGCAGCTGGCCGGGCGTGGACGCCGCCAAAACAGGCATCTACGCCGAATCCGAAGGCACATGGATCGCCACTGTATTGACTCATGAGCACCCCGATCTGGCATTCGCCATCCTGACATCATCACCTGTAGTCTCAGGTCGGCAGCAGATGGCCATGGCGGCCACCAGCTGTCTTAAGGCCACTGGCGCGCCGGATGCCATCATTCATATCATTCCGAAACTCACCAGCCTGAGCGTGGACAACGTCGGTCCGAATTATGCTGATTTCGACGCCGCCTACTACCGCAGATCGCTTACGATGCCTCTGCTGATCAACTACGGCACGCAAGATACGGCAATGCCGATCGAACAGGGCGCGCGGCTGTTGACCCGGGCCGCCAATGCTGCAGGCAACCATAATGTGACACTGCGGTATTACAACGCCAATCATCAGATGCGCACCGGCAGCCTGTCGGCTCCCAACCTGCCCTTGGCGCCGCATTACACGCACGATCTGGAGGATTGGGTGAACGCCGTGGCCGCCGGCACCGGCGTAGGCGGCTGGAAGACACCCATGATTGCGGGCAGCCGGCCTCATCAGGAGTTCGCGGCCCCGCCATCCACCGATGCCGGTCTGCTCTCCTCGCTTGGCGTGCTGACGAGCGCCATCCTGCTCTGCCTGGCATGCTGCATAGCAACCGTTTTCGGCGGCATCATATTGACGCTCGCGCACATGATTCGAACACGTCGCCATAAGACGAACAATCATCGTTTCCCCGTTCCGCTGCGCATCGCACTCATATTGAACGTGGCGTTGGCCGCCGTAACGACATGCGCACTCCTCGCCTATCTGGTCATGGTGATTCAGGATGCGATCACATTGACGAGCAACTCGGCCGTGCTGGCCCGCAACTGGCACGGCGTGGTGGCGTTGACCTGGCTGGAACTGGTGGCGTTTGCCTGGCTGATTGCGCAATACGCCGTCATGCTCATGCCAAAGCCGCCGTACGCTCATGCGGAACATGCACGGCCGGACCTGCACGCCGCCGCAAGCCAAGCCGGCAAGGAAACCTGGGGCGGCGGGCACACAGCCGTTGCCACATTGGGTATGCTGGCTTCGGCGCTGTCTTTGCTGCTTTTGGCGTTCTGGGGACTATTTAGCTAGGGGCATGGAATCTCCCGCAGCTGATTCCCCGCCCATGGATTCCTCCGATTCGCGGCGATTATGTATTGCCGAGACTGCCGCCCATACGGCTGCTGTGATGAGCAGCAGCACGCCAAGTCCGCCGATGCCGCCGATCAGGAGCGTCTGCGGATTCGGCATCCAGTGCCATACGCCGATCGGCAGCAGGCATAGCATCGTCATCAGGCCAATCAGGCAGAGGAACACGCCCAATACTATGGTTCCGGCACTCGGCCCGGACGGACGAATCACCAGGTTGCCGTCGACTTTGCCGATATGCACCTGTTTGGATGGGTCGACCGGTTCGATGGGGCGCGCCGATTGGGGATGTGCCGATTCCGTATGCGCAGGCTCTGCAGGCGCAGTTTCTGCATGCACCGACTGGGTATTTGCCGGCTTGCGTGTCGATTCGTGTGCCGGTTCATGTACCGGCAGGGTCTGCGTAGGCATATCAGCGACGTCGGCGATATTCAGAACCGGCATCTCGCGGGTTGCGTCGTCATTCATTTCGTTTCCTTTCCATCGGCGCTGTGCTGCGATTTCGCATTTGCCGATCCCAACGGCAGCTTGCTGTCGGACGCGTATTGCATGGTGACGCTGCCGGCGGCCGTTCCAGCGATGTTGATGCATAGATCCGGCTGTTGCGGAGCCTTGTCCGACTCGATGGACGGCCAATACCATTTGTGGTCGTAGATGGTTTTGAACGCTTTGTCGAGATTCGTGCCGTCATATACCGCATCACCGGATTTGACGGCGTCGTCGTGCTCATCCGCATTATCGTAGTTGCTGAAATCGTCGTAGTCCGAAGTACCGGCAAGCGCCGGGACTCCCTTGCTCAACCCGTTGACGCCGTGTTGCGTGCCACTATTGTCGAGGAACAAGCCGATCCAGCCCATACCGTTGTTGAAGGTGAGGCCGTCCGGGCCACCCACATAATCCACGATGTTGCTGAAACCGTTATCCTGGTCCCCAACCGACCACTGGCATCCGTCCGGCAATGTGACCGCCACCTGAACATTCGCCGCCATCAGATTCAGCGTGCCTGTCGGGCAGGAGCTTTCGCCGTACGTGCCGTCTTCGAGCCTGACCTTATGCTTGCCATGCGTGGTCGGATAACCGCTCAAATCGATATTCAGTACATCGTTGGCGTAATCCTTGCCGGATATCACCAAACCACGCTCGTAGCGTTTCATCTGCGCATCACTGGTGTCGCTCCATGTCATGGTCCCACTCACCGTCACACGCCGATAGTCCTTCGGAATCTGCCAATAGCGGCTTTCCAACGTGACCATGCCCATGCAGAATGCCATCACCACAGCCATGAACGCGGCGCACCACGCCAACGGATGCAGGCCGCCGGCTCGCCGCCCCACGCAGCCGAGTATCACGATTGTTATGCCAATGCCCAGGCAGATGCCACCGCAGCACATCGTGGCAAGGCGCAGCAGCCGTTGCGGATACTCCCAATCGATTGCGAGCGTGGTGGCGCACCAGCCGGTTCCGGCGATCGCCAGCAATGCCAGGCCAAGAGTCGCCAGCACCAGCAACGGGCCAGCCGGCTTGCGGCGAACACGCTTCGGCCGTGGCTGGGGTGTTTTGTCTTGTGGCGGAGCGGAGAATGTCGGGGGCACGCTGGCCGTGACAAACGCGGCAGGCTCGTTTACCGGCTGTTGAAACGTCTGGTACGGCGATTGCGCAGGCCCGCGCGCGGCATTATTCTGCGATTGCCGTTGCGCATACTGCGACTGGGTCGAGACGAACGGCTGTGCCGGGGCGACCGGCTGGGTCGGTTGAGTCGGCCGATTCGGTTGAGTCGACTGCCCCGACTGCCGTGCCGGCGGTTGCTGGGATTGCGGCTGCGGCATGTGGGGCTGCTGCCATTGCGCCGCATACGATTGACGATTGATCAGCAGCCACAGCGCCAGCGCGGCCATGGCGAACGCCGCCCAGCCCACGCCGGGAAGGCAAATCGCCGCTGCGGCACAGATTAGTGCGCCAAGGCAGTTCCAATCCCAATGGCCATTGATCAGCTCCTCGCACAGGATCCTGTCGTCCGTCTCGTCCGGAAGCAGAAGCCAAGCCAATGCGTAGAACGCGGCTCCGGCGCCGAACAGCAGCGAGGTAAGGATTACCAACGCACGCACCAAAGTCGTGCTCCATCCCAACCTGCGGGCCATGCCATCGCATACGCCTGCGATCCAACGGTCACGGCCGCGTATGATGCGGCTGGAGCGGATCCAGAAGAAGAACCGGCTGCCACGATTCGGCTGCGGCTGATATGCCGGGGATTGCGCCTGTGATTGGGGTGACGATTGGGACTGCGGCTGTGGCGACGGCCCGGCAGACCCCGCGTTCCACCAACCATCCTGAGGATTATTGTTTGCATTGCTCATGCTTCCATTACAGCAACCCTCAACCGTCAGCCGTATCAGGGAACACCCTGAATCTGCCCTGAACACTGGCTCAAAGCCCTGAATCCATGACCCTGGCAAGGCACAATGGAATCATGAAGTCCTTAGCCAAACCACGCTACACGCAGGAACAGTACGAGCAGGCCAGTGCGGTCTATATGTATTGGTGCCGTGACCAGGCGTGGCGCGAAGGCCGCGCGACGCCATCCAAGCAGGCACGTCTGCCATTGCTGCGCCCCGCATATGGCCGTATGGTGGCCGGCGTATCCAAAGCCATCAGCATGCATCTGGGTATCTCCGTTCATCTGATCCGCCTGATCTTCATCATCGCCACGTTCTTCTTCGGCTCCGGCGCAATCACCTATATCTTCCTGTGGATCACTGTTCCGGTCGGTGACCCGGTGCAGCGGGCGTACGCTATTGCCGGCAGCCAATCCGTAAGCGATGCGCCACTGTCACGCGGCAACGCAGGAAGCGCACAGAGCGGCGGAACACCATCGCCTGCCACCGGGAATGCCGCGGATACAGCTACGTCCGGAGGCAACCCGTCATCGTCCGAAAGCCTGGAGCAGATGCTCAGGCAGGCGCCGAAACCTGCATTGCTGGCCTTAAGCGGACTGGCTGCACTTGCCATATGCGGCATCATGCTGGCCGGAGGCATGCCGGGTTCGCTGGTGTTGCCGTTGCTGCTCGGCATGGTCGGCATCGGTGTTTCCTGGCTGCGGTTCAATGCGGAGGAAGGCCAGCTGTGGACGATGCTCGGCGGCATCGCGCTTATCTTCTCCGCATATGCGATCTATGTCGCCGCGCATGTGCACATGGTGGAATCCGTGCGGCATGCCACGGCTGATCTGCTGTTTGCCGGATTGGCGATGCTTGTCGGCGTGCTGTTGGCGATTGTGCCGTGGATTATGGCCCTGATTCGTGATCTGGGCACGGAACGCGCATTGAAGGAACGCGAAGAGGAGCGCGCCGACATGACCGCCCATCTGCATGACGGCGTATTGCAGACGCTGGCGTTGATTCAGCTTCACGCAGGCGACCAGCAGACCGTGTTCTCTCTGGCGCGTTCGCAGGAACGCGAACTGCGTGAATGGCTGTATCAGGAGCGCACTACGTCGGACCGTTCCGTCAATGCCGGGTTGAAGGAAATCGCGGCTCATGTGGAGGATACGCACGGTAAGCCGATTGAGGTGGTGACGGTGGGAGACGCACTGCCGAGTACGCAGACCGATGCACTGCTGGATGCCACGCAACAGGCGCTCGTCAACGCCGTGACGCATGGCGGCGAACCAATATCCGTCTACTGCGAGGCAAACGACAAACTGGTGGAGGTGTTCGTACGCGACCATGGTGATGGCTTCGATATCAATGCCGTGCCTGCGAACCGCTTGGGCTTGCGCGAGTCGATTATCGGACGTGTCAAACGGCGCGGCGGTACAGTAGAGATTGTGTCACGCCCCAACTGGGGCACGGAGGTGCGCATGCATATGCCGATTGTGACGCAGAAAACAGGCGCCGAGCCGTTGCAACAGCCGCAACAGGCACAGCAATCGCAACATTCCCAGGTTAAGGAGCAGCAATGAGCGAACCGGAGCAACGCATCAGAATCGCCATCGTGGATGATCATGAGATGTTCCGCGCCGGTGTGATCGCCACGCTGCAACCGCATTTCGATGTGGTCGGTCAGGCCGCGGACGTGGAGGGATCGGTGGCGATGATCGCGCAGACCAAGCCGGACGTGGTGTTGCTGGACGTGCATGTGCCGGGCGGCGAAGGCGGCGGTGGCACTGAAATCCTTGCCAAATCACGCCTCTACTCCCCCGATACCGTGTTTTTGGCATTATCAGTCTCCGATTCGCCACAGGATGTCGGTTCCGTAATCCGTGCTGGGGCGCAAGGTTATGTGACCAAAACGATTTCCGGTAGCGACCTCATCTCCTCCATTAAGCAGGTACATGAGGGCTATGCCGTGTTTTCGCCAAAACTGGCTGGTTTCGTACTATCGGCCTTCCAAAACGGGTCATCGACGAACAGCTCGATCGGCGGCTCAATCCACGATGATGAGCTGGACCGGTTGTCGAACCGCGAGCAGGAGGTCATGAGGCTTATCGCACGCGGCTACACGTATAAGGAGGTCGCCGCGGAACTGTTCATCTCCGTCAAAACCGTGGAGACCCATGTCAGCTCCGTACTGCGCAAGCTGCAGTTGTCGAATCGCACCGAGTTGACCCGTTGGGCCGCCGATCGACGTATCGTGTGATGCCGGAACGCACTGATGCCGATGCATACTGTTATCGACGCATAACTGCGCGGCATTGGTTTCGGTTCCTCGCAGGGGCGCAATCCAGCTCATGCGGGGTTAATGACAATTACTGCGGCCTGTATGACAATTTCTGTGACGGCAGTATCATATTTCGTCACTTTCATCACAGCAATTGTCGCTAACCCCGCAGAAACAGTCAAGAACGGCGGTGTTTCGGCGGTTTCAGTGGTTATAGGCAACAAAAAACCGCAGCCATATGACTGCGGTTCATTCACAAGCGGGCAGAGCGAGATTCGAACTCGCGGAGGCTTGCACCTCAACGGTTTTCAAGACCGTCTCTTTAGACCGCTCAGACATCTACCCTTTGCGCCTAACATCGCTGCTACGCACGAAACGCCAATATACCACAGTGCGCGGAAGTGCGACACCTGGCACAGCCTCCATCCCCGTCGCTTCCAACAGAAAACCGCACACGCATCTGCCCAGAACGACACAAACGGCACTGGGACCGTCCAACATACGAAAAGCGGCGCCGGCACAAATGCCAACGCCGCTTTCACGGATTCATATCAGACGCGAACGTCTTGGAAAATCAGGCTTCCCACTTGGTCGGCTCGATGACTTCCTTGCCGCCCATGTACGGACGCATGGCCTTCGGAATTTCGATGGAGCCGTCCTTCTGCTGGTGGTTCTCGAGAATGGCGACCAGCCAACGGGTGGTGGCCAGCGTGCCGTTCAGCGTGGAGACGGCGCGGGTGTTGCCATCCTCCATACGTTCGCGGATGTTCAGACGACGGGCCTGATACTCGGTGCAGTTGGAGGTGGAGGTCAGCTCACGGTAACGGCCCTGGGTCGGCACCCAAGCCTCGCAGTCGAACTTACGTGCCGCGGAGGAGCCCAGATCGCCGGCGGCGGTATCGATGATGCGGTACGGCACCTCGACCTTGCCGAGCATTTCCTGCTCCATGGCCAACAGGTGCTCATGCTCCTTGTAGGAGTCCTCCTGCTTGGCGTAGACGAACATCTCCACCTTGTCGAACTGGTGCACGCGGATGATGCCGGAGGTGTCCTTGCCTGCTGCGCCGGCTTCACGGCGGTAGCAGGAGCTCCAGCCGCAGTAGCGCAGCGGGCCGTTCTCAAGGTTCAGGATCTCGTTCTCATGCATGCCGGCGAGCGCCACTTCGGAGGTACCGACCAGGTACTGGTCGTCAGGCTCGCGCAGACGGTAGATCTCGTCCGCATGGGAGTTGAGGAAGCCGGTGCCGCGCATCACTTCAGGACGCACCAGCGTCGGGGTGATGGCCAGCGTGAATCCGTGCTCCTCGGCCTGGTCGACGGCCATGGTCAGCATGGCGATCTGCATGCGGGCCACGGCGCCACGCAGGAAGTAGAAGCGGGAACCGCCGACCTTCACGCCGCGTTCCATATCGATGCCTGCAACGCCGCGGCCAAGCGTGAGATGGTCCTTGGGTTCGAAGCCTTCGGCAGCGAAGTCACGGATATCGCCGACCTTCTTGACGACCACATAGTCGTCTTCGCCGCCTGCCGGTGCCTCCGGCTCGACGATATTGGACAGCTTCCACATGGCGGTGGTGTATTCGCCGGTGGCGGCATCGGCCGCGGCCTTGTATTCGGAGACCTTCTTGGAAAGCTCTTTGGTCTCGGCAATGAGCTTGGCCTTATCGTCGCCGGAAGCGGCGGCGACCTTCTTGCCGATTTCCTTCTGCTGCGCACGAGCGGCCTCGAAATCCCTCAGCGCCGCACGACGCGCCTCATCGGAGGTCAGCACTTCATCGACGAGTTCGACGGATTCCCCGCGCTTGCGTTGCGATTCCTTAACAACATCAGCGTGTTCACGAATGAATTGAATATCAAGCATGAGCCTAAGCCTAGTGCCGCGTAACGACGCATCGCAGCCGTTCGTGCAGGATTGGGGAGAATTCCCGAAAAGAACGTCGCCGTTATCCTGACTCTTCGTAACAATAGGTGGCATGTCTAGAAGTGCGCTCCTCATTGTTACGGTAATCGCGATGGTAATCGCCATCGTGCTGGCGATCGTTCTTGTCGTACGTTCGCGCAAACGCCGCGCTCTGGTCGATGTGCTCGGAAAGCGAGACAACGATTCCGTCCGCTACGCATTCGTGATCAACCCCTCGAAACCTCAGGCCAGCGAACATAGACGTTTCATCGCCTCATACTGCGCGAATCACGGGCTTAACGACATCGAGTTCATCGAAACCCAACTCGATAAGGACGGCCGCGTCTGCGCACAGGAGGCGCTGGACCACGGCGCCGACGTGGTAATCGCCGTAGGCGGCGACGGAACCGTGCGCACCGTTGCCAGCGCGCTTTCCGGCACCGGGCATGCGATGGGCATCATTCCCATCGGCACAGGCAATCTTTTCGCACGAAATATGGGCATCCCCGTGGGCGACATCGAAACGGCGCTCACCGTGGCAACCTCGCATGGGTCGCGGAATGTGGACATGGGGCGCATGATGCTTCTCGACAACGAGAAGGAGGACCACGCCCATGCGTTCCTCATCATCGCGGGAATCGGCTTTGACGCCGCGATGATCGACGACACCGACCCGCAGCTCAAGAAGAACATCAGCTGGCTGGCATATTTCGTGGGCGGCATGAAGAACCTGTTCGCACCCAAATACCATGGTACTGTCACCATCACCAGCGCCGACGGCAGCATGCATTCGAAAAGCAATCTCACTTTCCGCACGTTCATGGCCGGCAATTGCGGGGAGATCCCCATGTTCTCCCTGATGCCCAAGGCCTCCTACGATGACGGCATCCTTGATTTTGAGATTATCGACACGACCGGCGGACTTATCGGCTGGGCCAACCTTTTCAGCGATATTGCATACCAGACCGTCACCAAAAAGCCCGAGCAGAATCCGATTTCCATGAATTCCACCGTCGACCAGATTCAGGGCGTCAGCGCCGAACTGGAACTGGAGAAACCGGCTTTGGCCGAAGTGGATGGCGATATCCTCGGGGAAACGAAACATATACGAATCAGTGTGGAGAAACGCGCCTTGACGGTACGCGTACCGGAGGCGACGCCCGACGTTCACCAGGACTGAGCGATAAACGCAAGAAACGTCTGGCCGTAGGCGGGCAATCCCCCTAGCTTTTCATATATTGGATAGGACTATGCGCTGACGCCATCCTCCACCGCATCCATGGTGACGCGGGAGATATGCAAGGCAAGATAGGCCACTTCGTCCTCGGTAAGATGCGCGTCCAACCGCAATGCCGCGACAGCCGCGATCTTGTCGGCGCAACGCATGGCATCGGAATAGGTTTCCTTAATCGAGTTGATGATCGGCTGCGGCTCTCGATCAAGCTGCTTGTTCTGGCTGATGCGAACGAACAGATAGCGCAGATGCGTAATGAAACGACCGACGTTGACGCTGTGCTGATCGAGCTTCACCCCGTATGACTGCTCGATGACCTTGAGCATCTGCTGAATCACGCCCGTGATCTTATATGTGCGCGACAGATCCCCCGTAGTGAACCCGGCATTGACCAGATGCATCGCAAAGGCAGACACTTCGCCTTCAGGGAGGATTCCGCCGAGATACGTGTTGAGTATCGCCACAAGCTTTTCCGCCTGCTCATACTCTCGCGCATACAACGACTGCACTTCCGCCTGCAGCGGATATTCGACGTTGACTCCTTTGTTGATGCGCCGAATGGCACCGGTCAGATGATCGGCCAAAGCCATGACGAGAGCCGGGCGCCGCTCAACCTGGGCACCCATGCCGATCCTCGTCATGGCTTCAGCGACCAATCGAATGATCTCAGGCGGAATATCTGCCAGCAGTTCCGCCATATGATCCGGATCACGACCGTCGGAGGGAACGAATCGCCTGACGACCTTGGACTCGTCAATACGCTGCCCCGGCTTGGCTTGGAAACCAAGGCCACGCCCAGTGAGAATCACTTCGCTTTTCCCGTCTTTCGCCAAGACAACATTGTTATTGAATACGCGAAGCACTTCCACTGTTTTCGTTCCCTTCCCGACATCGATGTCGTCAGTGCTGGATGTCGAGCACTGCATCACCGGCCTTCACATCGATATCCGTCCTCGGGGTGACCGAGGCCAGGGCCATGGTGTTGGTTACCGTCATCAACGTTGTAGTGCTGTAGCCAGCTTCCTTGACCTTATCGAAATCAACCGTGACCAGCGTATCACCAGCACTCACTCGCTGATTGGTCTTTACGGCGACGGCGAAGCCCTCGCCATTCATCTTCACGGTATCGATGCCGACGTGCACGAGCACCTCCACGCCGTCATCGGTTTTGATGCCGAAGGCATGGCCGGTTTCGGCCACGGTGGACAGCACGCCGGACACCGGTGCCACCACGGTGGAATCGGTCGGCTGAATGGCGACTCCTTCGCCCAGGGCACGGGAAGCGAACACCGGATCGCCGGACTCGTCGAGGGACACGATATGGCCGGACAGCGGAGATCCCACAGTGGTGGTCTCCACAGCGGTCTTCGTACCGGTCTCGGCTGCCGGGGCGGCTTCGACGGCTGCCGGGACATCAGCGGACTTGCCCTTGGCAGCGGCCTTTTCAGCGGCATAGTCGGCGGCACGCTGCTTGGCTTCGGCCTTCTGTTCCGGAGTGCGGTAGTCGAACATGGCAACCATCAGGAAGGATACGATGAACGCCGCTGCGATGGACACGCCGTACACCCACATCTGGTTGAACACCGGGATGGTCAGCAGGGAGGTGAAGGCGAATGCCGTAGTGGTCACGCCGTGCACGACCTGACCGGAGGCGACGGTGGACGGGAAGAGCCAGCCGAGAATGGCGATGACGACGCCACCGGTGGCGCAGCCGACCAACATGCGCTTGTAGACCATCTTGTAGCGCAGGTGGATGCCGTACAAGGAGGGCTCGGAAACGCCGCCGAGCAGGCCTGCGGCAAGCGCACCGAGCGAGGTCTGGCGCATAACCGGATCCTTGTCACGCATGGACAGGAAGAGCACGCCGGCGGTGGCGCCGAAGCAGGCGAAGTTCCAAGTGCCCATCGGGCCCTGGATGAAGTCGTAGCCCAACGTGTTGATGTTCATGATCATGAGGGCATTGAGCGGCCAGTGCAGACCCAGCGGCACCAGGAACGGGTACAGCAGCGGGATGATGATGGCGAAGACGAACGGAGCATGGGTGTTCATCCAGGACAGGCCAATACCGAGCTCGTTGCCTGCCCAGACGCCCAGCGGTCCGATGAGGAAGGCGGTCAGGGCACCGACGATGATCATGCAGAAGAACGGGACGAAGACCAGCTGCACGCTTTCGGGGATGATCTTCTTCAATCCGTGGTAGACGACTGCCAGCACGGCGGCCATGAGCAACGGCACGAACACGTTGCCGGAGTAGTCGCTCAGCAGCATCGGCAGACCGAAGATCTTGGCCGTGCAGGAGGTGGTGCCGAGCGCCGCGTTGGTAACGCACGTGGTGTCGGGGAAGGTCTTGGTGTCCATCAGGCTGGTGAACTGCGGGGTCATGAGCATGCCCATGATCGCGCCGCCCAGCCATGGGTCGACCTTCAGCTTCTTGGCGGCATTGTAGGCGACCATAATCGGCAGGAAGTAGAACACGCCCTTCCAGATGGCCTTGATGAACACCCAGCCCGCGGAGGCTTCGTCGTTCGGAATGACGTTCAGCGAGATGAGCAGGTTGACCAGAGCGATGATGATGGATGCGCCGAGCAGCACGCCCAGGATCGGGCGGAACGAATCGGAAAGGTATTCGAAGAACGAATCAAGCCATGCGAACTTGCCGCGGGCCTTGGCGCGTTCCGCCGCCTTGACCTCGGCATCGGTCATCTCGCCGGTGCTTTTCGCAGCCTTGCCTGCGGACGCCCCGGCCTTGGCCATCTCCGGCAGATGCATGATGTCTTCGTATACGTTGGCGACTCCGCCGCCGATAACGACCTGGTAGCGGTCGCCCGACTGCGGCACGGTACCGAGCACACCCTTGGTACCGTCGAGACGGGCCTGATCGACTTTGCCGGCATCCACGAGTTCGAAACGCAGACGCGTGGCGCAATGAGTGAGACTGCGGACATTCTCAGCACCACCGATCGCGGCGATGATCTGAGACGCGGTTGACTCAGCCATGTTCTCTTCCTTCCTGTACATTGTCATTCTTCGTTCCTGCGCTGTGCCGCCACAAACAAAAAAAGACCTGAGACACGGCATGCATATGCCGAGCCTCAGGTCTTGCGTCGTAATGGACTAGCAACCCTGCGAGTAGTCGAATGAAAATTAGCTTACCCTATGTTTACACGATTGGCAAAACTTTCGCTCGGCAACGTAAAGGTTTGCTGTCATATATCTACTGCCATCTTCGACACGCCGAACAGCGAATTTATGCCAACGTTTTCAATGAACAAAACATGACATTACCGCACATTCGCCTATGGTCCGTGGCACAATAGAGCGCATGGTTGCAAACAATGCGGGCAAACCCGCCACCCCAGCAGATCTGATCAATGTCGACGAAGTCATTGGCAAGTACTACGACGTCGTCCCCGACCCCAACGTCCCGGAGCAGCGCGTCTCCTTCGGCACCTCCGGACACCGCGGATCGTCTCTGAAGACCTCCTTCAACGAGGCCCACATCGTCTCCATCACCCAGGCCATCGCCGAATACCGTAAGAAGGCCGGTGTGACCGGCCCGCTGTACATCGGCCGTGACACCCACGCCCTGTCCGAGCCGGCATGGAAGACCGCCATCGAGGTGCTCGTCGCCAACGGCGTGCGCGTACGCATCGATTCCCGTGACGACTTCACCCCGACCCCGGTTGTCTCCCAGGCCATCCTGACCCACAACCGCGCCGCCGACGGCACCCAGCGCTTCACCGGCGACGGCCTGGCCGATGGCATCGTTGTCACCCCGTCCCACAACCCGCCCACCGACGGCGGCTTCAAGTACGACCCGGTCACCGGCGGCCCGGCACCGGCCGACGTGACCAACGCCATCGCCGACCGCGCCAACGAGCTGCTCGGCGATTTCAAGAACGTCAAGCGCGTGCCGTTCGAGCAGGCCATCAAGTCCGATCTGGTCGAGCGCTTCGACTTCCGTGAGCATTACGTGGCCGATCTGGAGAACGTCATCGACTTCGACGTGATCCGTTCCTCCGGCGTGCGCCTGGGCATCGACCCGCTCGGCGGCGCTTCGGTCAACTACTGGCCGCTCATGAACGAGAAGTACAACCTGACCATCGACGTGGTGCGCCCGCAGGTCGACCCGACCTGGAGCTTCATGACCATCGACCATGACGGCAAGATCCGTATGGATCCGAGCTCCCCGTACGCCATGAAGGGTCTGGTGGACTCCCTCAACAACGGCGCATGGGACAAGTACGATCTGGTCGGCGGCACCGATCCGGACGCCGACCGCCACGGCATCGTCTGCCCGAACTGGGGCGTGATGAACCCGAACCACTACATCGCCGTGTGCGTGGAGTACCTGTTCGGCGGCAACCGCCCGGGTTGGCCGGAAAACGCCGGCATCGGCAAGACCCTCGTGTCCTCCTCCCTGATCGACCGCGTGGCCGCATCCATCAACGCCAAGCTCGTTGAGGTACCGGTCGGCTTCAAGTGGTTCGTGGATCCGCTGTTCAAGGGCGAGGTCGCCTTCGGCGGCGAGGAAAGCTCCGGCATGTCCTTCCTGCGCAAGGACGGCCGCGTGTGGACCACTGACAAGGACGGCCTGATCCCCGACCTGCTGGCTGCGGAAATCACCGCCAAGACCGGCAAGAACCCGGCCCAGCTGCACCAGGAGCAGGTGGAGCGTTTCGGCGAAAGCTGGTACAAGCGCGTCGATACCCCGACCACGCTCGAGCAGAAGCAGAAGTTCGCCAAGCTCACCGGCGACGATGTCGAGGCCACGCAGCTGGCCGGCGAGGACATCACCGCCAAGCTCACCGAGGCCCCTGGCAACCACGCCAAGATCGGCGGTCTGAAGGTCATCACCGAGAACAATTGGTTCGCGGCACGCCCCTCCGGCACCGAGAACATCTACAAGGTGTACGCCGAGTCCTTCGAGTCTCCTCAGGCTCTGGATAAGGTGCTTGCCGAGGCGACCGAGGTCGTGGACAAGGCTCTGGCCGAGTAGTCCCCGTTCCGTTCCCTAGCCTAAGCGCCTGTCTCTGGTCCACAAGAATCAGAGGCAGGCGCTTTCCTGTATCCGTGCAGCCATCTGCGCATATGCCTTCGCTACCACCCATACGGGAAATCCGCGCAACCGCACCCACCTAGCAATATGACAGCGTGCGGCAGCGTCGGACGGACTTCGTAGGGTTATAGGCATGACGATTACGATCTCCACAGACGGCTCTGCACTGGGCAATCCCAACGGTCCCATGGGATGGGCATGGGCCGATCATGCCAAGAACGCCGGCGGCACGGAAGGGCACCATCACGATGAGCGCGGGTACGACCACGGTGGCGCCACCAACGGCACCAATCAGATTGGAGAACTGTGCGCCGTGCTCGAAGCCCTGCGCGCGCACCCCGGCGCCGAGCCGCTGCTCATCGAATCCGATTCGCAGTACGCCATCAACTGCTCCACCAAGTGGGTGAAGGGCTGGAAAAGAAACGGCTGGAGGAATTCGCAGAAGAAGCCTGTGAAAAACGTTGAACTGATCAAGGCCATCGATGCCGAAATCGCCAAAAGGGAAGGCCCCGTCGACTTTCGATGGGTGAAAGGCCATGCCGGCAACGTCGGCAACGAACTGGTCGACGAGCTGGCGCGCGGGTACGCCACGGACTGCCGTTCCGGCGCCAAGGACGGCTATCTGCCCATTGAAGGATGGCAATCCCTGCTGCATTCCGATTACGCCGAGGGCACTGACGTGCCTCCGGATGTTCAGCTGGTTCTGGAAGGCAAAGCGAGCGCCGACTCGCTCAGACCGCAATATGCCGTGGACGAGGCAACCGGCGACGACAAGCCGGCGACGACGGCAGAAACGACAGCGGAGCACCGCGTGAAACAGCCTGTGAAACAATCTGAGCAGCGGGATGACGCGGTCCTGCCGCCCTCCGATGAGCTCTTCGGCCGCACGCAGCATACCAATGTCGACAACGCCGCAACCGCAACATCCCTACCTCAGTCAGCCGCCCCCTCGCCATCCCGCCCAGCGGCTCACGTCGGAGCCTCCTCCGGCCTGCGTGTCTCAGGCGACCTGGTCTTCTCCCCCGCTCCGAAGACCAGCCCTTATTTCACTGGCGAACCGATGCATATTCACGGCTTCCTCGAAGTGGAAGGATATGTGGACGGCGACGGCAACCTGCACCTCGTCAATGCGCCATTCACCAGACGGTAGCCCCGCACACTACAATAGGCAGAGCATACCGTCGCCATCATGGCGCGGTAGGATGGAATCAACTACTGGCAATGACGCTGCACAGCGCCCATACAACAAGGAGAAGGCATGGATAAAGCACAACAGGACGCAATGAAGAAGGCAGCCGGCATCGAAGCCGCCAAGCTTGTTCACAACGGCATGATCGCCGGACTCGGCACCGGTTCCACCGTAAGGTTCCTGGTGGATGAGCTCGGCCGCCGCGTGCAGGAGGAAGGACTGCAGTTCACCGGCGTCACCACCTCCCGCCGCACGCAGGAACAGGCCGAAAGCTTCGGCATCAAGATCGTGGACATCGATGACGTCGATCACATCGATGTGACCATCGACGGCGCCGATGAGGTCGACAAGGACTTCAATGGCATCAAGGGCGGCGGCGCCGCACTGCTGTGGGAGAAGATCGTGGCGACCAATTCCAACAAGATCGTCTGGATCGTCGACGAATCCAAGGTGGTGGACACCATCGGCAAGTTCCCGCTGCCCGTCGAGGTGATTCCGTTCGGCGCCGGCCAGGTCGTCAAGAAGTTCGAAGCCAAGGGCTATAAGCCAGTGCTGCGACTGGATGCGGACGGCAAGGAAGTACGCACCGACGAGAACAACTTCGTGGTCGATCTGCATCTTGAACGCATCGACCACCCGACCGAGCTGGCCGAGGATCTTATCAACACCGTGGGCGTCGTGGAACACGGCCTGTTCCTCAACATGGTCGACACCGTGATCGTGGGCAACCCTGACGGCCCGCGCATCCTGACCAATTCCAACAAGTGACGCGCGCCATCGTCAACGGCTGAACACTGCGAAACGGCCCTGCGGACAATGATTCCGCCGGGCCGTTTTGTCATGACCGGTACACGGTATTTCCGATTCCCCGCAACCCGGTGATGCGCATCGCCAGATAAACAAACCCCGCGGGCGTATGCCTCGCGGGGTTTCAATGCCTTAAAGCCTTGTAAGACTACTTGCGCTGGTGGCGGGTCTTACGCAGCAGTTTGCGGTGCTTCTTCTTGCTCATCCGCTTGCGGCGCTTCTTGATGACGGAACCCATCTGAAGCCTCCATTCCGATTAATCGTAAAGTTGCAACTTTTCAAACTATACACGTTCTTGCGGACTATGCGCCACACCCGTGTATCACAATGGGAACTTCTGGACGAAACGTTCTATGCCGCTCGCAGGACCGGTGGCCTGAAACACGACCGTATCGTTGTACCACACCGCCGTTGCGAATTTCGGGTTCTCTGCATTTTCCTTAATCACGTATTCCCCGGTCTCATTGCCTTGCACCTTCACCGCCCCGGAATACAACGTCTTGCCGCTGAGATTGCCGGTCAGGGAATCATACTGCGTTTTCGCGGAATCGGATGCACTCCATTGCCCGACGATCACAGTGATATTGCCGCTCTTCGCGCCAGTGCCATAGGTCACCGTATATTCCTCCAACGGCGAAGCCGACTTCCAGGTTTCGGAAGCATCCGCCTTGGTACGGGCATAATTCAGCACACTATCGGGCATGGCCTTAAGCAATTCGGTGGCGTCCTTCGGCAAGGCAGCGGCATCGATGCTGGGCTTGGTCGGCTCCGCAACCTGCTGTTGCTGCGACTGATCGACCTGCTTGCTCAATGCCCAGCCGGGCCAGACGAAAGCCGACATCATGGACAATACGATGATTGCCACAGCCGCGATGATGACAATGAACAACTTGCGATGCGATGAACTGCGTGTATTCGGCATAATCCGATTGTGACACAGCCGCCTGACGCTCAAGGCTCGCATATGGACTTGTCGCTTTGCCCCGGTAGCGTCGGTTCCATGGCAAAGACGTCCGTGCAATACCTATGTTCAGAATGCGGTTGGAGCGGCCCGAAATGGGTGGGCCGTTGCCCCGAATGCGGCCAATGGGGGACGGTCGAGGAATTCCACGAGGCACGCCCGGCCGCACGCTCCCGTACAGCGGAACCGGGGCGCACCTCGCGGACCAAGGCAAGCGACGCCATCGCGTCTAGCGCCGCCACCGCGATCACCGATGTCGCAACGGACAGTGTGGAACGCGTCGCCACCGGATTCCAGGAATTCGACCGCGTACTCGGCGGCGGCATCGTCCCGGGTTCCGTAGTGCTGATCGCCGGAGAGCCTGGCATCGGCAAATCCACGCTGCTGCTCGAAACCGCCGGCAATATCGCCCGTTCCTACCGGAACGCCAACGGCACCGTATTGTATATCTCCGGCGAGGAATCCCAGGCGCAAGTCCGCCTACGCGCCACACGCATCAACGCCGTGGAGCCGAATCTTCTGCTCGCGGCCACCACCGATCTCGCCACGGCGCTCGGACTGATCGAACGCTATAAGCCCACACTCGCCATCGTCGATTCGGCGCAGACCATCATCTCGCAGGATGTCGATGGCATTTCGGGGGGTTCGACCCAGGTGCGCGAAGTGGCAAGCGCGCTTATCGACACCGCGAAAACCCTGGACGTACCGGTGCTGCTGGTGGGGCATGTGACCAAGGATGGCTCGATCGCCGGCCCACGCACATTGGAGCACCTGGTGGATGTGGTATGCCAGTTCGAAGGCGATAGCGCAACCGCACTACGACTGCTGCGCGCGGTAAAGAACCGTTTCGGGCCGACCGATGAGGTCGGATGCTTCGATATGAGCGGCGAGGGCATCGAAGAGGTAAGCGACCCTTCGGGCCTGTTCCTGTCCTCGAACGGGGATGCCGGCAGCACGCCGGTCGAAGGTACATGCGTCACGTTCACACTCGACGGTCATCGGTCGTTGCCCATCGAAGTGCAGGCATTGGTCACCGACTCCGTGCTGCCTACGCCACGACGAGCCGTCAATGGCGTGGATAACAGCCGTATCGCCATGCTGACGGCCGTGCTGTACCGCCACGGCAAACTCAACCTGCTGGGCAATGATCTTTATGTATCCACCATCGCAGGCGGCATCGCCAAGGAACCCGGATGCGACCTGTCGATTGTCGCGGCGCTGGCCAGCGCCGCTAAGCACACGCCTATCGCCCGAACCACCTGCGCAATAGGCGAGATCTCGCTCACCGGCCAGGTCAGGCCGGTGCCACGCTTGGAATACCGGTTGCGTGAAGCCGCGAGACTGGGGTTCACCACCGCAGTCACACCGGTGCTGCGCAAGCGGGTCTCCGTGGCGGGGCTGAACATCATACAGGTCGATTCGCTGCGTGACGCATTGGAATCGCTGGGACTTGCAGGCAGGTAGTCTCCTGCCCACGTCTTACTGCCGTGAGGTGATCTCCCTGGTGGTCTGCACATTGCGCTTGAGTTCGGCAACCAGCTCATCCGCGCTGCCGAATTTCACCTGCGGTCGCAGGAATCCGGCAAACTCCACCCGCACGGTGTGGCCATACAGTTCAAGCCAGTCCTCGCTCAGGCAGTAGGCTTCGACCACGCGTTCGTATCTGCCGGTGGCTTCGCTGAACGTGGGTTTGGTGCCGATGGAGATAGCAGCCGGCCAGCGCTGCGCGCTGACCGCGTTACGCACCAGTTCCACACGATCCTCAAGCCCCGCGTTCGCAGGGGCCTTGCCAAGATCGACCAGCCAACCGGCGTATACGCCATCCACCGGCAGATACCCGGTGATGCTCGCGCCCAGGTTGGCAGTGGGGAATCCGATGGAACGCCCGCGTTCCTCACCATGCACCACTTCACCGGTCACCGCATGCAGATGGCCGAGAATCGCATCGGCCTCGTTGATCCTTCCGTTGCCCAGCAGATAGCGAACATTGCTGGAACTCCATGTACGCACGGGCTTGGCCTGGTGCTTTTTGCTCCATGCACGCCGCTCGGCCTTGGTCGCGCCTTCCAGCGGATTGGCCGGCTCGCCCCACTTGCTGGGCATCTGCGGCGTCCAATTGCGTGGAATACGCACTTCGCCGGGCCCGCGATCATCCACCACATCCAGTTCGAAAACACCGGTGGCTGCCGCAAGATTCGCAATCGCCTGCACGTCGCCTTTACGCCCTGCGCCCAATGCGGCGTCGGAGCCAAGCACCAACGTACGCATGCCAAGCTTGCCGGTGAGCTGGCCAAGGAAGAAGATATAGGACTTTTCCGCAAAGGCCAGCGAATAACGCACCACATACACCTGTTCGATGCCGGCCCGCTCCATGGCGGCGATGCGCTCATCCACACCGGAAAGCGCATCGGCATCCACTTCCGGCGTGTTGCCGCCGTGCGCATGCACAAACGCCGGGCGTGGATCGAACAGCATCACCGCAGAACCGGCATCATGCCGCTTGGCGAGTTCCACGACCCGGTCGATCACCGCCTGGTGACCGCGATGCATACCATCGAATGCCCCCAGCGTAATCACTACGCGGCGGTCCTTATCCACATCGGGCCATTCGATGTCGCCGTGCTCGTCGGGGATCAAAGTCGTGATGTTCATGCGTGATGTCCTTCGCGTTGTGCTCTTTGCGTTCACGTTCCTACGTTGCGCCGCATCCACTGTAGCAGGCGGCGTTCCAAGCCGTTATTGCACGGGGAACACGGTAATCGGCTTGGCCTGATGCGCATTGGCGCGGCCGATGATGGCCACGACGTCGGCCTCGCTCCGCTCGTTCGCATCGGCGGGAACATAGGCTACAGTGTCCTGACTCACCACCCGCTCGATACGGCGGCCGAAACGTAACTCCACGGCTTCCTCCCCGCTAATGGCCACGGTAGGCATAGCCCCCTGCGCGGCCTCCAGCATACTCAGCGCGTGATGGAGCACCCATGCGGTACGTTCGGCGCCCTGCCCGTACGGCGTATCGAGCACGGCCCGATTACGGGTGATGGTCTCCCCCTCACGATTTGTGAAGGTTTTTCGCTCGGTATGCGCCGTAATAACACGTTCCCGATCGACCTTGGCATCGACACGCCCACTGGCATCGTCGGGCAGCGCATAACGACCGACTCGGGTACGACGCAGTCTGGTCAGGTATCCCCCCACACCGAGCTTCGCTCCCAGATCACGTGCCAGTGCGCGAATATACGTGCCGGACGAGCAACTGACACGCACATCCACGTCGAGTACCGGTTCCGCATGATCCACGCCGGCCGATTCACTCAATGGGCACGTCGCGTCCGCCATACCGACGTATCCTTGTCGCACGTCACGCACGGTGAATTCGCCGATGACGACCTTGCGTGCCGTAAGCTCCACGTCGTTGCCTTCACGGGCAAGATCGTAGGCACGTTTGCCGTTGATTTTGATGGCGGAGAACGTGTTGGGAACCTGTTCGATGGTGCCGAGGAAGTCCCTGCCGATGGCGTCTTCCACCTGTTGCCTCGCCTGTTGAAGGTCGGTGGCCAGGTTCAGTGCCCGGACTCCTTCGGCGGCATCATAACGGCGAATCTCGCCCTCGGCATCATCGGTGGTGCTGCTCAGGCCAAGGCGTATGGTCGCCTCATAGGTCTTATCGTGCTCCACAATGGCGCTCAGCAAGCGCGTGGCACGCCCGAAAGCGATGACCAGCAGACCGGTGGCCATCGGGTCCAATGTGCCGGCATGCCCGACTTTCTTAATATGCAGGGTGCCGCGCACAGCGGCGACCATATCGAAACTGGTAACCCCCTGAGGCTTGTCCACCAACAGCAAGCCGCATGGCTCAGGCTTCGTCGTCATCGTCCCAATCGTCGTCATCGTCCCAACCATCCGATTCCGGATCTTCCGCGGTCTCCTCAGGATGCTTGTACGGATCGGCTTCACCGGCATACTGGGCGGTTTCACGCGCCTTGGCGAGTTCCTCGTCGCGCTTGCGAGCCACAGCGAGAATGTCTTCGATCTCGTGTGCCTCGCCGGGCACCTCGTCGAATACGAATTGCAGCTGCGGCGTCAGGCGCAGACCCGCCTTGGTTCCCACCAGGGAGCGCAGACGACCCTTGGCCTGGTTCAGCGCCTGCTGGGCACGCTTGCGTTCGCCATCTTCGTGGCCTTCATGACCAAGCTGAGTCCAATATACTTTGGCGAGCTGCAGATCGTTGGTCACACGAACCTCGGTGATGGTGATATTCGCCAGACGCTTGTCATGCAACTGGGCCTCCATCGAAGAGGCGATCACACGCTGGATCAGTGCCGCGATACGCGCGGCGCGTGGGTTGGTTCCTGCCATGAATCTTCCTTACATAGCTTGTTTCGTCTTATATCGTCTTGCATCGTTTGGTTACGAATTCCCGCACAGCCATTCCCGGTGCGGGGATTTGCCGTCTTGGATTTCGGTATCACGCGAGAATCCACCCGGGCATAGGCTCATTAAACGAAGTCAGTGCACGTTTCCGACCCACAGTATTCCTGTGAATCGGAAACGTACACTGATCATTCATACGGTTGGTGTTGCCGAATACGGCGCCTACTTACGCTCGATCTCGCGCATCTCGAAGGTCTCGATGATGTCGCCGATCTCGATGTCGTTGAAGCTGCCGAGGTTGATACCGGCCTCGTAGCCTTCCTTGACGGACTGCACATCGTCCTTGAAACGACGCAGGGAGGAGATCTCCAGATCGTTGACGGTAGCCACGCCGTTGCGCAGAATACGGCACTTCGTACCACGCTTGACCTCGCCGTCCTGCACCATGACGCCGGCGATGTTGCCGAACTTGGAGGAACGGAAGATCTCGCGGATCTCGGAGTGGGAGGTGGTGACCTCCTCGTATTCCGGCTTCAGCATGCCCTTGAGGGACGCCTCGATGTCTTCGATGGCCTTGTAGATGATCGAGTAGTACTTGATCTCCACGCCTTCGCGCTCGGCCAGATCAGCCACCTGACGGTTCGGACGCACATTGAAGCCGATGATGACGGCCTTGTCGACGGTTGCCAGGTTGACATCGTTCTGGGTGATGGCGCCGACACCGCGGTGGATGACCTGGATGCCGACCTCGTCGGAGACCTCGATCTTCATCAGGGAGTCTTCCAGTGCCTCGACGGAACCGGAGGAATCGCCCTTGATGACGATGTTGAGCATATCCACCTCGGACTTGGCGAACTGCTCCTTCAGGCTTTCGAGGGAGACGATCTTGCGACGCTTCGCCAACTGTGCGGCGCGCTCAGTGGCCTGACGCTTCTCGGCGATCTGACGTGCCGCGCGGTCGTCGCCGGCCACGAGGAAGAGATCGCCTGCGGTAGGCACGGAGGTAAGGCCGAGCACCTGCACCGGGCAGGACGGGCCTGCGGTCTTCATCTGCTTGCCGTTCTCGTCAAGCATGGCGCGCACGCGGCCATACGAGGTACCGGCAACAATCGAATCGCCCACATGGAGGGTACCGGACTGCACCAGCACGGTGGCCACGGCACCGCGACCCTTGTCGAGTCGCGCTTCGATGGTGGCGCCGCGAGCGTCCATATCCGGGTTGGCGCGCAGGTCGAGTTCGGCGTCGGCCGTGAGCAGCACGGCTTCCAGCAGCTTGTCGACGTTCGTGCCCTGCTTGGCGGAGATGTCAACGAACATGGTGTCGCCACCGTATTCCTCCGGCACAAGACCGAACTCGGTGAGCTGACCACGCACCTTATCAGGATTGGCGCCTTCCTTATCGATCTTGTTCACCGCCACCACGATCGGCACGTGTGCCGCCTGGGCGTGGTTGATGGCTTCGACGGTCTGCGGCATCACGCCGTCATCCGCGGCGACCACGAGGATCGCGACATCGGTAAGCTCGGCACCACGTGCACGCATGGCGGTGAAGGCCTCATGGCCAGGGGTGTCGAGGAAGGTGATCTTGCGTTGTTCGCCTTCAAGGGTGACGGAAACCTGATATGCACCGATACGCTGGGTAATGCCGCCAGCCTCGCCTTCGATGACGTTGCTTCGACGGATGGTGTCCAGCAGTCGGGTCTTACCGTGATCGACGTGACCCATAACGGTGACGACCGGCGGACGAGGCTTGAGATCCTTGTCGTCCTGCAGTTCCTCTTCGTCAAGGTCGATGTCGAACTGCTGCAGCAGTTCCTTGTCTTCCTCTTCGGCGGAAACCAGCTTGATATCCCAGCCGATCTCCTCGCCAAGAATCTGGAAGGTCGCCTCATCGAGGGACTGCGTGGCCGTAGTCATCTCACCGAGATGGAACATCACGGTGACAAGGGCTGCCGGATTGACGTTGATCTTCTCGGCCAGATCGGCAAGGCTTGCACCCTGACGCAGACGAATCACCTGACCGTCGCCGCGCGGAATACGCACGCCGCCGATGGTCGGTGCTTTGATCTCCTCATATTCGCGGCGCTTCGCCAGCCTGTTCTTGCGGGCCTTCGAAGACTTGCCACCCTGACGGCCGAATGCGCCTGCGGTACCGCCGCGACCACGACCGCCGCCACGAGCGGGACCATTGTTCGGAGCGCTGCTCGGGAAGTTGCTCTGCTGACCGCCGCTGCGGAAGCCACCACGTGCACCGCCGCTCTGCTGGCCGCCGCGCTGTGCGCCACCGCCATTACGGTTCTGCCCCCACTGGCCCGGACGTGCGCCCTGCCCGCCCTGGGCCGGACGACCTCCACGGAATCCACCACGACCGCCACGACCACGACCGCCATGCCTATCCGCGTTGTTATTCACCGTCGGGCGAGCCATCGGATGCGGACGCGGAATATCACCCGGCGTCGGAGTGTGCATGCCCTGCTTACGGCTGAATGGATTATTGCCTGGGCGCGGGCCTGGAGTATGCGGACGCTGCGTCGAGGAACCGCCCTGTGCTGCGTGCTGGGCCGGAGCGGGCTTGGGCCCCGGCTTGGCGGGGCGTGCGCCAGGCTTGGACTGCTGCGCATGCTGAGCGGCGGGCCTATCGCCACGCTGCTGGGGGTTGTTGTTCCTATGAGGCTTGGGCCCTGGTACGGCGGAATGCTTAGCCGCGCCCGGCTTAGCGGGACCGGGCTTTGCCGGACCAGGCTTTGCGATCGGCTTCGGGGTTGCCTTGGGAGCAGCTGCCTTCGGCTGCTCTTTGCCTTTACCCTTGGCTGCGCCGTCGCCCTTCGGAGCCAGGGCTGCCTTGAGCTTGCGCTCGACCGGCGGCTCGACAGTGGAGGAAGCCGACTTGACGAACTCCCCCATATCCTTCAGCTTCTCCAGCACGGTCTTGCTGTCGAGGCCAAGGTCCTTGGCGATTTCATATACGCGTGGTTTTGCCACTACTTGTTCTCCTATCTGTGACCACGCGCCCGCGCAGTCAATGCTCGATGACGGTGAGCCTGTTCATCGTGCAACCATAATCGTGTGTATCCTCGTCGTTCGACTAAGAGCCTACTTATGCCTGATAATTTCCGGCACAAGCATACCCAAAGCGTTGGATTACTCGTCCGCCTGCTCGGTCTGCTCGGCCATCTTCTTGGCATGGGTCTCAGCGGACTCAATGCCGATCTTCCAGCCGGTAAGCTTGGCGGCAAGACGAGCGTTCTGGCCTTCCTTGCCGATGGCCAGCGACAGCTGGTCATCGTGGATGAAGGCGATGGCGGTCTTGTTCTTCTCGCTGATGATCTGAACGCCGGTGGCAACCGCCGGGGACAGCGCCGATGCGACGAACTTTGCCGGATCGTCGGAGTAATCGACGATATCGATCTTCTCCTGGCCAAGGTTCTCCATCACCGCACGAACGCGAGCACCGCCGGGGCCGATCAGGGCACCCTTCGGATTGACGCCTTCGGTGTTGGCCTTGACCGCGATCTTGGTTCGCGCGCCGGCCTCTCGAGCGATGGCCATAATCGACACCGCGCCGGAAACCAGTTCGGGAACCTCGCGTTCGAACAGGCAACGCACCAGTTCCGGATGGGAACGGGAGACGATGATCTCCGGCCCCTTCAGACCACGGCCAACGTTCACCACGTAGACGCGCAGACGCTCGCCATGGCGATAACGCTCGCCAGGCACCTGCTCACGACGCGGCAGCAATGCTTCCACATCGCCCATGGCAATATGCACGTTGGAGGAGTCCTTCACGTCCTGCTGCACGATGCCGGTAATCAGCTTGCCCTTCTGGCCGCTGAACGCACCGAAGATCTTCTCATCCTCGGCATGACGGAACAGCAGCGTGATGACCTGACGAGCGGTGGCGGCGGCGAGACGGCCGAAATCCTTGGGAGTGTCGTCGTATTCCTCACCCAGCGTGGGTGCGGGATGCGGATTCTCCTCGGTCGGGGTTCCGGGAATCTCGTCGGCGGCCCACACGGTGAACGTGCCGGCGCGATCGTCAAGTTCAATACGTGCATGCTTGGCGGCATGCGGCGTCTTCAGATATGCGAGACGCAACGCCTCGGAAAGAGCATCATCAAGTGTTTCAGCGTCAATACCCTGCTCCGCTGCGAGCTTATGAATTCCTGCCAGGTCCAGTTCCATGTTCCGCAAGACCTCCCTTTAAATTATTGCGTACTAGGCTCATATGGTCATAGTTAGTGTTTATTCTACTGTTTTATGCAGACACTTCGAGACGCTTCCCTTCATGGCACAAAGGCTCTGGCGATAGCAGCCGCCGGAGCCCTTCTTCTGTCTCTTGCGGGATGCTCGACTCCGAATCTCGAAGCACAGGTCAACGAGGCCGCCAAACCAGACACTTGTGAAAGCGCCTACGAATCCGCCGTATCCGGCAATAGCGCCATGGCAGCCGGCAGACCGCTGATGAGCCGCTACCTCAACGCCCTGATCGCAGCCTCGTCCTGGTCCTCCGTGTCCGTCTCCTGCCCGGCAAGAGCCGCTGAAGGCATCGTACACGCCGCACAGGCGGCTTATACGGCCCAGCAGCTCGCAGGACGTTTGGGACTCGCCGCGGCATCTGCGCCCAGCGTGGATTTCGGCGCGTTGGTCAAGCTCGATATGGACACTGACGTATTGCTCGATATCGCCTTGGAAGAGGATCGTGCGGGTTTCTCGCTTGGCGTATTGGCCGCACGTGGCGTCGATAACGCCACATTGGCGGCCAGCGACGCCCATAAGACCGCAGCCCAACGTCTGGTCTCGCTCTCCGGTGCGAGCTCGGATCCACGGCAGAAAGTGTATGCCGTCGACCAGCTGATTTCGCATCCGCAGACCGTTCACGACCCGGCGAATATGCTTGAGACTCCAACGCTCGCCGCCATCGAGATGAATTGCGCTCGATCCTATCTCACGGCTCTTACGGATTCGAAGCATATTTCCAAGAACACCCTTGCCTGGCTTGCCGATACGGCAAAGGCAAGGCTCTGGCATGCCTACGAGCTGGGCTATCCGCTTGTTGACGAGGCAGTGCTGTCCCAGCAATCCGAGTAGTCAGAACCGATGCACATAGACGGCACCTGTATCGCCTAAAGCGACCAAGGATGCTTTGGCGATAAGAACCGTTACATAACAGAAAACCGCAGCCGTTGGGCCGCGGTTTTCTGTATTGGCGGATAAGGCGAGATTCGAACTCGCGGAGGGGTTCGCCCTCACACGCTTTCGAGGCGTGCTCCTTAGACCGCTCGGACACTTATCCATTGTTGCAAAGCAACTTGTCTATTATGCCATAAAAAACCGATACGGCAAATCGTGTCGGACGTGTCATGTCTTTGCCCTACGAACACGCCTCTAGGCGGGGTGACGCTGTTCACTTGCGGATAATAGCCGGCCGACGTGTAGACGAATTCCTCGGGTATCACGCCGTCGTGAACGATCTGCTTATCGGAATAGATGTCGTTCAGATAGGCGTTCAACGCCTGCACACGCTGCTTAAGGCCTGCTTCAAGACGGTCGAACTCATCGGATTCGATGATGCGCGGCACGGGATCATAGGGGAACAACCGATCGTGATATTCGCCGTCCTTGTATACGCCGGAACGCACACCGTTGCGGCTGAGCTCGCGATTGATCTCCTCGCGCCGGGATACCAGCTCCTTTGCCAATGTACGTGCCGCTGATTCGATCATTCGCCCGACCCCTTCCGCTCGTTCGACATTCCCGCCGTCTGGCGGTGCCTGCGATACGAACGAACGCAGAGAACCGGCGTTACCGTAAGCGGGCTTTGATGTTACGGTCTTGACATGTCGTAAACATCCCTGAAAAACGGGAGCATCGAAGGCTCCTTGACCCGCCTATGCCGTCACGGCAAGGTTCGCTTCGCCCGAATCGCCTGCGCGCGAGCGGCCAGCTGATCGTCTGCCGGGTAGGCGACGTGTTCCAAGGTCAGCCCCTGCGGTGCGATCGGTCCCGTGCTGCCTTCTCGCTTGGGAACGGCCATCTTGCCTTTGAACCAGTCGAGATCGCGCTTGTCCAACCCAACCTGCACACAGCCATTGACCAGCGAACGTACCATATTCCGGGCGAAGGCATCGGCGACGATGGTGAAGCACACCAATCCCGATTCGAATGTCGGCACGACATACCCCTTCCCCGCCATCGGCTGGGCAATCAACGGTTGCGCCGGCACCCTCGCCCAATCCGCCTGTTTCACCTCACGGATTGTGGTGCCTCCAGGATTGGGTGTGGCAAAGGATCCAAAATCGTGCAGCCCAATGGTCTGCGCCGCGGCAAGATTCATCGCCTCGATATCGAGATCGCCATCGATATGCAGCACGCAGCCGCGCAGACGCGGGTCGACTTCGCTGCTTCGATCGGCGATGCGATACACATAGGTACGTTCCAGAGCGGAGAATCTGGCATCGAAGCCGACTGGCGCCTCGCTGATGCGATGAATGGTGATGTCGTCGGGCAGCACCCGTTGCAGACGATGTTCCAAAGCCGTCACTGCAGGCACTTTCATATGGCCGACCGCTCGTTCCAGTATGTCCGGCGACATGTCGATATGGCATACCTGATGGCTGGCGTGCACGCCGGTGTCTGTGCGACCGGCGACCACCAGGCGAAGCGGTTCTGACGCATCGTTCGGATCGACGCGCAGAATACGATGCAAAGCTTGTTCGATCTCCCCCTGGACCGTGCGAATATCGGGCTGTACCGCCCATCCATAGAATCCGCCGCCGTCATATGCCAAATCAATCCGAAGTCTCATAATCCCCCATAGTACGAAATCCCTCGGCCTTCACCACCATTGGTCCCTTCACCACCATGGACTAGACGCCATCGGTATGCCGATCCGGCATGCCGGCAGATGCACTGGTCTACGGCATGCGCGTCGAATATGGAAAAGGCCGGGAATCACACGGATTCCCGGCCCCTCAGTCAGTTATGAAACCGACTCACTCAGCCTTCTCGGCCTCGTCCTTGGCTTCCTCAGCAGGAACTTCAGCTTCGGCGGCAACCTTGGTTGCGGCTTCGGCTTCCTTCACGACAGCCTTCTTCGGGCTCACCGGCTCGGTGACGAGCTCGATGATGGCCGCAGGCGCATTGTCGCCGGTACGGGAGGCGATCTTCACGATGCGGGTGTAGCCGCCTTCGCGCTGTTCCATCTGCTCAGCGATCTCAGTGAACAGCTTATGCACCACGGACTTGTTGCGGATGACGCGCATCACGCGACGGCGGGAGTGCAGATCACCGCGCTTGGCGAAAGTGATCAGACGCTCAGCCAGCGGACGAAGACGCTTGGCCTTCGGCAGCGTGGTCGTGATACGGCCGTTCTGGAACAGGCTGGTAGCCATGTTCGCGAGCATAAGGCGCTCGTGTGCCGGGCTGGACGCCAGACGCGGGCCCTTCTTGGGTGTAGGCATTGTTACTCCTTTTGCCAGGCCGGTTCAGGTGGGCAAGAGCCCGAACATCCGAACCGGTCAAGCGGTTGGTCGAAGATTATGCGATCACTCGTCTTCCGGGGAGAAGAAAGTGCCGCCTTCGAGATTATTGGGGTCGAAGTCGCCGAGCGGCGAAGCCTTCAGGGAAAGACCCAAGGACTGGAGCTTCTCCTTAACCTCGTCAATGGACTTCATACCGAAATTACGGATGTCGAGCAGATCCTGCTCGGTGTGGGAGACAAGCTCACCGATGGTGTGGATGCCCTCACGCTTCAGGCAGTTGTAGCTGCGCTGAGTGAGGTTCAGATCCTCAATCGGCACGGCATGCTCAGGATTGGCTTCCTCCACCACGGGAGCGGAACCAACCTCAACGCCTTCAGCCTGAACATTGAGCTCACGGCACAGACCGAAGAGCTCCACCAGGGTGGAACCGGCGGAAGCCACCGCATCACGCGGGGAAATGGCCGGCTTGGTCTCCACGTCCAGAATGAGCTTGTCGAAATCCGTGCGCTGTTCCACACGGGTGGCTTCGACCTTGTAGCTCACCTTGAGCACCGGGGAGTAGATGGAATCAACCGGAATACGGCCGATTTCGTCAGCATCCTGCTTGTTCATCGACGCCGGCACGTAGCCACGGCCACGTTCGACGGTGAACTCGATCTCGAGTTCGCCGTCTTCGGCCAGAGTGGCGATGTGCTTATCGGGGTTGGCGATGGTTACGCCGGCAGGAGGGGTGATATCGCCAGCAGTGGCTTCACCCTTGCCGCTCTTGCGCAGGTACATCACAACAGGCTCATCGTATTCGCTGGTCAGCACGATGCCCTTGATGTTCAGCAGGATCTCGGTGACGTCTTCCTGCACGCCCGGCAGAGTGGTGAACTCATGCAGGGCACCGGAGATACGTACCGAAGTGACAGCGGCACCCGGAATCGAGCTCAACAGGGTACGGCGCAGCGAGTTGCCAAGCGTGTAGCCGAAGCCCGGTTCAAGCGGTTCGATAGTAAAACGGGAGCGCTGAGGATTCAGCGATTCCTCGGTAAGAGTCGGACGCTGTGCAATAAGCACTGTGGTATCCTTTCAGCTTCTGATCGGCGGTGCACTCGCCGAACATAAGCACGTTGGATGAATATTGTCTTATAGTGCTCAGACGCGACGGCGCTTCGGGGGGCGAACGCCGTTGTGTGCTTGCGGGGTGACGTCGGTGATGGAACCGACTTCAAGACCTGCAGACTGCAGGGAGCGGATAGCGGTTTCACGACCGGAACCCGGGCCCTTCACGAATACGTCGACCTTCTTGACGCCGTGTTCCATCGCCTTGCGGGCGGCGGACTCGGCAGCCATACCGGCAGCGTACGGCGTGGACTTACGGGAGCCCTTGAAACCGACGTCGCCACCGGAAGCCCAAGACACCACAGCGCCGGACGGATCGGTGATCGAGATGATCGTGTTATTAAAAGTGGACTTGATATGCGCCTGCCCGACCGGGACCGACTTACGGTCGCGGCGACGAGGCTTGCGCGCGGCTTGCTTCTGAGCTGCCATTGATCCTCGTTTCCTAGTAACGAATTTCTTGCAGGCCTACGCGATGAGGATCCACTCCTCGTGGCGTATGCCATGCCACCTACTACTTGGTGGCCTTCTTCTTTCCGGCGACCGTGCGCTTCGGGCCCTTGCGGGTACGAGCATTGGTCTTGGTGCGCTGACCGCGCACAGGAAGTCCCTTACGGTGACGCTGGCCTTGGTAGCAGTTGATCTGGATCTTACGGCGGATGTCCGCATCGATTTCACGACGCAGATCACCCTCGATCTTGTAGTTACCCTCAAGGTAATCACGCAGCGTAATCAGCTGCTCATCCGTCAGATCCTTGACGCGAATGTCCGGATTGATACCGGTCGCGCCAAGCGTTTCCTTGGCACGAGTACGACCAACACCAAAGATGTAGGTGAGGGCGATCTCGATGCGCTTCTCATTGGGGATGTCGACTCCGGCAAGACGTGCCATTGCGATTCCTTCTGTTTTCCGCAGGTCTTGCACCGAGTCGTCCGGTTTCCCGGCCCGGGCCTGCGTACCCGGGGTTCATCCCGCTTTCACGGGCTGTGACTCAGCGCCTGTACTGTTTATGCCGCTGGATCTGCTCTCAGCCCTGACGCTGCTTATGGCGCGGGTTGACGCAGATCACCATGACGCGGCCGTGACGACGGATCACGCGGCAGTTTTCGCAGATCCTCTTCACACTAGGGCTGACCTTCATGGTTTTCCTTTACTTGTACCTTTACTTATAACGGTACGTAATGCGTCCGCGAGTCAGATCGTACGGGCTCATTTCGAGCACCACGCGATCCTGCGGGAGGATGCGGATGTAATTCTTCCGCATCTTTCCGGAGATAGTGGCCAGCACGATGTGCTTGTTCTCAAGTTCAACGCGAAACATGGCGTTCGGCAGCGCTTCGACTACCTGACCTTCGACTTCAATCACACCGTCTTTTGCCATAAGCTCCAGTCCATCCTTGTGGGTGCATTACTTGACGTTTCCGAAGAAACACCAACTTGCAAGAATACACAGCAGGGCCCCCAAGATCGCAGACGGCGTGTCTTTGCGATCTTGGGGGCCCTGCAGCTACCATTTACACGGTGGTTTGCCATTCCCTCTCAAGGAATTACCACCGGATCAGCGCGCATCGAGCGCTTCGACGATGTTCTTCTGGATGGCGTCGATCTCGCCGACACCATCGATGGCAACCAGCTGACCACGGCTCTTATAGGTGTCCAGCAGCGGAGCGGTCTCCTTGGCATAGGTGGCAAGGCGCTTGGCAATGGCGTCCGGAGTGTCGTCGGTACGGCCCTGCTCTTCGGCACGCTTGGCGATGCGAGCCATCAGCACGTCATGGTCGGCGTCAAGGGCGACGACGGCATCAAGCGGGGTGCCCAGCTCTTCGAGCATGGCGTCAAGGGCTTCGACCTGGGCCGCGTTACGCGGATAGCCGTCGAGAATCCAGCCGTTCTTGGTGTCGTCCTGAGCCAGACGATCCTTGACGATGGAGTTGGTGAGCTCGTCAGGAACAAGCTCGCCCTTGTCCGTGTAGGCGATGACCTTAAGACCAAGCTCGGTCTTGCCTTTGATGTTGGCACGGAAGATATCGCCGGTGGAGATGGCGGGAATGCCGTAATGCTCGGCAAGCAGAGCAGCCTGAGTACCCTTGCCAACGCCCTGGGGGCCCATAATCAGCAGACGCATGAGATTTCTCTTTCTATTCTGTTGGGGTGGTTATACGTAACGGAGCGCTACCGAAGTGAATTTCCGTAGCGCTCCGTGGAAAGGCTAGGTCAGAGTCGACCTATCACTTGCCTTCCTTATGATCGGTGTTTTCGAACAGGAAACCAGCATACTGGAACTGCTCGGTCTGAGCCTTCGCCTGACGCAGCGTATCAAGGCCGACGCCTGCGATGATCAGGATGGTCGTACCACCGAACGGAAGCTTGGCGTTGAGGTTCAACGCCATGATCAGTACAGTCGGAATCAACGCCACGAACAGCAGGTACACGGCGCCGACGGTGTTCAGACGGTTCATCACGTAGGTCAGGTAGCGGCTCGTGGCGCTGCCTGCACGGATACCGGGAATGAAGCCGCCGTACTGCTTCATGTTGTCGG
>CAJLKD010000013.1:0-36501 GCA_905207115.1 Bifidobacterium angulatum
TACGAAAGAACCGCACCTCCGATCATCGAATCTGAATTTCTTCAGTCCAACAATCACGGTAAAACAGATGGCTGAGCAGCACAGTTTTACCAGTTCCCGCAGCACCTTGCACAAAAATAAGCTTCGACGTTTGTTGGTCTGTTTGCCCAAAACCATTATTCAAAACATCAGACAAAGCCTGTATGACAGATTCCTCAGCAGCGACCTGATCATCGCTGAGCTGATGGAACGAAGATGCTTTAAACAAAGCGGAATCACGAATGATCTCCTCTGAGGGGAATAACACCGGATCCTGTTATGAAGCCCAAGCCAAATATTCGAAAAAATCCTATCAAACTCACTTTTGGTGTAATAATCACCCTGTGCGTTCGCACGACGATTATTCAGATTTTTCACCGCTTCAGAGCCAAGCAGATAATGCATCAACTTGTTTTCAACATCAAGCGTCATCGACTTGTTGAAATGCCCATCAGCAATAACATACTGCCATGCGGAAGAAGCATCCGACTGTAAACGGTCCGCAAAATCCTTCCAGTCCTCTCGAACATTTGAATCCGTCTTCAAATGCTGCGAGGTGCGATTTCGTATGCTATTCGTCCCCCACGTATACCGTATAGTCAGGAACGCTTTTATACCTGTTCTTATCTTCCGTATGAACCACATACACCGTTGGATAATGAAGACGCGTTCTCTCGGACATCGACACCCCCTTTTATCCCTATCTCGCTTATGTATGGTAGATACACCTCAGAAAAGCGTACTTAGGGGGTATGAGAACAGCTGTCATGACAACCTGACCTGCCATATATAAGCGAGATGTCTCAGGATAAAGCACGGAATCTACCATACGTAAGCGGGATAACCAAGCTTAAGCGCTCGTACGACACATTTTTGTGCACAAGACATCCCTCCGCAAGCGTCATCCGACCGCCTGGTGGCACGTTTCATATGCACAGAGAAAACACAGCCCGCAAACGCCACACTCGGAACATGACGCCAGTGGTTTTAAAGTGGAACCACGCCGATTCTGCTTGCTGATTAAGGTAGGCGATACGGGCTTTCTCTGGCATTCGCTGTCGACGGAAGCCCACTTGGCAGATTGCATGTTCCTCCCTTTCGAGTATGGAGGGAATGTTCGGGCACTGGAGTGAGCATAACGTAATCATGAGAGAGCAGACAAAATAACTACGGCAGCTTCGATCTTGCGCGTTCCGCCCCTCTCGGTCTTCCCTCGGCGCATCTCTACGAAGTGCTTGACGGTAATTTCTTCCAAGGTGAAATCAGCCAGTGGGGGCAAGTGTTTCTGTATCTGTGCATTCTTGGACCATCCGTGTTCATGATCAGTCTCGGGTCGAATCTGGTCTTCTCCGACGCCAACCCTCGCAAGATTGTAAAACGAGGCTGCACCACGCTCATCGCTTTTCTTCTGTTGAATATCGTGCGCGATGAGATTCCCGATGTAGTCGTTGCATTGACTGGCCACCCCAGTACTCTCGACACGTTTGGATACGATATTTTTGCGTCCGATATTCTGGGATTTGCGGGTTTCGTATTCCTGTTTTTTCGCACTTGTCAAACATTTTCGCATTGCTTCATTGGCTACGCCGCTGATTTCGTTATGCATGTTGACGGTTAACGATCTGATTCCGCCATTGCACAATGTCCATTGGACTTTACGTGCAGAAGCGGCTTGTCGCACGCGCTTCTAAAGCCTGATTTCGCATGCGCAGTCACGCAAATACTAGTTAGCGCAACACTACTTGGTGGGATTTGTTCCCGATGTTTTCCGTATAGTACCTTATGTCCCCCCCCTTTTGGTATTTTCTTCTATTGGATATGCCACACGAGGGAATATCTTTTCAGAGTATATGAGATTAGGGAAAATATGGTAAACCACCATAAAATGATTAATGCTGTAATCGCAACACTTGCGACTTGCGCCATGTTGCTGCCGGTAGCAGGCGCCAATGCTAATGAACCTTCAAATACCGCCGTACTTGGTGCCGGCTATACGGCCACCAAGATTTCGCACCCCAATGCAGGGCTGGGCGAAGATGACGGTATCGTAAACGTTTTGAACGGCGAATCCACTGATGATCTCACGCAGGGTTCGGCCGAGCGTGGCCAGAACTATTCATGGTCTTCGGTCGGTTATGGCGACTGGATGTATGTGGGCACTTGCTATTCCGCAATGGGTTCCACACTGAAGTTCATGGCCAAAACCATGGGCACCACCTATGCCAGCATCAAGGCGGCACTGGATGTTGCTTTCAACGGCGAACTGTTCCTTGACAACGGCGAGAACCACAGCTTGCTGCTCAAGATCAATGTCAAGACCGGTGAAGTAAAGATCATCGTCAATGCGATTGGCGGAGAACATGCGGTCAACGGCTATCGTGCCGCCGTCGAATTCCATGACAAGCTGTACTTTGCTGCCGCCGCAAAGGGTCAGCCGTACCTGCTGGAAATCGACCCGAAGACTGACACCACTGAAATCGTGTATCGCCCCGCGGCCATGACCACTGGTCTGCAGAAGGGATACACCGCTGGTATTCGTGGCTTGACCGTTGTCAATAACCAGCTCATCGCCAGCATGATTACCGACAACGGCGCCGCTATCGTGGCTTCCTCTAACCCATCCGCAGGTCAGGATTCTTTCGCCACCATCGCCACTCAGGATAAGGGCTTGTACAACTATCCGGCATGTGCTGTGACCGACAACGTGTTCGGCGGCTGCGTGTGGGATATGGTCGGCTTCAAGGGCAATCTGTATGTCACCGTGGTGACCGGCAAGGGCAAGAACACCAAGCAGTCCTTCGCTCTGCTCCGTGGCACGCGGGATGAGAGCACCGGCAAGTGGACCTTCAAGCCACTGGTCGGCGATCCGGCAGATGGCGCCAAGTACGAGTGGGGCTTCGGAGCGAGCCGTTCCGGCGCAGCCAACATGGTGGTGTACAACGACCACCTGTACATCGGCGGCTATAACGATCCGATGAACGCTCTGGAGAAGGCCATGCAGATGAACTTCTCCGACCTGTATAAGGATCTGGAAAGCCCAGTCAACCTGTGGCGCATGGATGTTGACAAAGATAACAACGAGAGCTTCGAAATGCTTGCAGGTGACGCCAACAACAAGTACTTCGGCAACCCCAAGGGCACCATTGACGGCAAGACTATGCTTTCGGGCTTGGGTGACAGCGACGAGCAGAGCCGCCACCTGAATCAGTACGTGTGGCGCATGCAGTCCTATAGCGGCAAGCTGTACGTCGGCACCTTCGACATCAGCGACCTCGCCTACCCGGCAACCCAGTTCGCCAACGGCGACATTCTGAAGCGCACTCCGGAAGAGTGGAAGAAGCAGATCGAATACCTCAAGATCTTCTTCGACTCTCTGAAGAAGAATGACCAGAACAGCACTTCCGGCACCACCGATACGGACTCTCAGGAAGCCACCAAGCCTTCCGAGTCCGACTCTCAGGAAGCCACCAAGCCGAGCGACGATGACGACATCATGCTGCTGAGCGAAGGTGACGAAACGTCCGAAAACGATCAGGCCGCACAGGCAGTTGAAGAAGCCGGTAAGACCGACGAAGTGGCTGCTGACGTGGCCACCATGCAGCAGCTGCTGGAAGACATGGGCGCCGACCTTAGCTCCAAGCAGACTGACGTAGTCTCCCCTGACGGCATTGCCCCACAGTCTGCCGAAACCTACACACTCGATGATCGTTACCAGTTCCTCGCATCTCTGCAGCACCTGCTCGACCTGTATAACAAGAACAAGCAGTATCTGCCGGATTCCATCACCAATGAGTTCGACAAGTGGCTTACCGAAGAGAATCTGGAGAACTTCACCGACTTCGTGGGCGTGCTCAGCTACCTGCATTACTCCAACGATGAAACTCGTGGCTTCGACCTGATCGTTTCCTCCGATGGCACGAACTTCCAGACCATCAGCCGTAACGGTTTCGGAGACAACAACAACCACGGTCTACGCGTGTTCGCCGTTACCGATTCCGGTCTGGCAATTGGCACCGCAAACCCGTACCATGGCACTCAGGTATGGCTGCTGAACGATGGTGAAATCAAGAATGCTGAGCTGACGAATGGCGATGCATTCGACTACGACAAGTATGATAGCGACAAGAAGAGCGCCAACGCCAACGGTCTGACCGTTGCCATCAACCCCAATGGCAATACCGTGGAAGACGTGCAGTACGATTACCAGTCACTGACCGCCGGCACGGATTACACCGTGGCCGATGACGGTTCCATCGTATTGAGCAGCGCATTCCTAAATGGTCGCGAGACCGGCAGCACCGGTTCCGTGGTGGTGTTCTACAACCAAGGTGCACGCGTGCGCTTCACCGTAGCTATCAAGGACGGTACGCCGAACGCACCGAAGAAAGATGATGACAAGCAGAATACGAGGCCTGCCGCACACAAGAAGGCAAACACTGCCAACACCGGTTCCAACGTAATCGGCGTTGTTGTGGTGGTCGCTGTTCTGGTTGTTGCAGCAGGAGCATTGTTCGCGTTCAAGCGCAAGCGTTTCTGAATTGCCAGAGCATGTTCTTAGGATTCATTCCTAAGCTCGCCGCATATAAAAAACCCACATGGTTCCGGCACGCCGGAACCATGTGGGTTTTTATTTGGCAGGAATCGCCTATCTCACGTCATGCCAAACTGCTATCACAAGCTGATTTCAATGTACGATATGCAACCATGTGGAAGTTCCGATACGGAAACCATTGAAAATGGCACGCAATCCTACAAATAACAGATTCACGGCAAGCCACAGCAATGCCATACGCAGCGCGGAAGAAGCCTGCATCGCATCGCATATCCAACCAATCGTAACAAGACAGGGCACATATATTGCAGCCGTCGCCGCACACGTCAATGCAAGATACCGGTAATCCCCTGCCCCAATCAGAATGCCATCAACAGCCCACATCCAACCAGCCAACGGCAATGTCACGCCAACAACCATCATGCCGACGGTGAGCAAATGCTGAATCTCAGTAGACTGCGAAAACAGCGGGGACGCACACCATCCGGCAATCATCAAACCAATACCGATTACCGTTCCTCCGCATAATCCTGCCTTGCCAGCGATTCTCGTCAAACGCATGGCCTCGTCCTCTTTGCGGGCACCAATCTGTGCGGCAACCAACGTCTGACCGGCAATACCAATGGCATCAAGCATGTTCAGCACAAAATTCCAACTGGAATTCACCACCTGATATGCAGCCAACACTTCCACACCCATATGCGTGGCCAGCACCACATTCGCCACCAGGCATGCACGCAACGCAAGCGTACGCAAAAACAACACCGCACCATCGCCAGCACTGTTCAACACTCCTGACAAACGCGGCTGCAAACGGGCACCTTCCGCACGAGTCCACAACACCGAAGGAACAATAAGCGCCACTGCCATGAACCATTGCGAAATCAGCGTGGCCACTCCAGAACCAAACACACCCCAACCGAATCCGAGAATAAACAGCAGGTCCAGCAACGTATTGAGTATCGCACCCACCATAGCAGCTATCAACGTGATGCGAACCTTCTGCAGTCCGCGGAAAATACCGTTGGCCGCATACACCAGCAACATGCCGGGAATGCCGAACACCACTGCGCGAACATAGTCAACCGCGTTATGCAGTACACTCCCCTGGGCTCCCATGGCCGTGCACAACGGGCGTGCAATAACGAACAGCGCCACAGATACCACCACGCCAATGATTCCAGCCAACCACAGGCCATCAATGCCTGCTTCCAAACCTTCACCCCGTTTGCCGGCACCCAAAAGACGTCCCACCTGCGTTGTGGTGCTATACGCAAGGAACACACATAGTCCCACAACAGTGAGCACAATGGTTGACCCGACCGACAGACCGGCGAGCGCCTGCCCGCCAATATGTCCGACGATGGCGGTGTCGATGAGCACGAATGCTGGTTCGGCGATAAGTTGTCCGAACGTTGGTATGGCCAGTGTGAGAATGGTGCTGATGGTGGTGTATGATGCGTTGTTTGCGGTATCTGTTTCGTGAGTATTCTGCGAAGTTGATGTGGTCATAATCGTAAGCGTCTGGCGTGTTGGGAACTGTATGTGCAGTGTAAGGTCACGTGTTTCACCATCGCCGTTGATTGCTCAGATTTTGACTATGCCTGTTTTGCGCTATTGAGAATGTCGTTGAAGGTTTTCGCTGATTGTCCGCATAAAGGTAGAGGGGCGGATAATTTCCGAACCGCTCATGAAGCATAGTCCAAGCTCCTTGCGATACCCATTCAAGTCCATCCAACCCCTGGGGATTCCCGAATCCGCCTTCACAGTAGTACTTCATGTAACCGTCGAGCTTAGTCACGAACACGTCGATGGGCTGCCGCCCGGTCTCAAGCCCATGAGACACTTGGAGCCATGACTACCATCATCATGCGCACCTCCGATGATAATCGTGGTCAGCTGTTTTTGGCTTTATTCCAAGGTTTTCTGTCCTTGGGAAACCTGTCGGTTACGCTCGTTTTCCACGAGGCACCCACAGGCACCCGAGAATAATCCAGGAACACCGTCGAATGCTACCCCAGACGTTTGCCCCCCCCTGAGCGGTGTCGGATATGGAGCACGTCATATATTTTCACCGCTGGCCACAAACCTTGATTCTTCGGTTCTTTTCAGCCTACGGCAGTCATCCATAATGGATACCAAAGTAATCGTTCTGAATTGACATACAACGGCATATGATCGCAAAAGCGGGCAGAATGCATCGCATAATCCCCTTTAGCCCTCATCGAGACTGTCATCCGAGAGGAGGCTTTCTCGGTACGTTGACCTCCGCCAACATGATGCTCAAGCCGGGACAATCGAGGACAGAAGATGGCGGATGGCAGTCCACTCACGGCTGCGTAGTACACGATGTCCAGTTGCAGTTTTCTCGAATCAGCCAATGCCCAACCAGAGATGACCGCAAAGGTTCTTCGGCAGAAACCATTGGTGCGTTTATCGTATTCCTTGAATCCTCTGGGCGCGCAGTTTCCGTCTGCTGGATCAATGTGTCGCTTGCTCACCAGCCCCATGACCCGCAGCATCGCTGGATATATCGGTTTCAGGGGCACATGGGCCTTCCCCACCATGTACGTCAGCCGATGCATTGCCGCCCCTGTGTTGCGTGACAGTGTGGTTCATTTCGGTTTCTTTCTATGAAACGATGTTACAAACATACATGCTTATGTGGTATCTTATATATAAGATACTTTGATACAAAGAAGGAGATCTGACGATGGTGACATTATCGCTCTGTTGCAGGTATCTGGTAATTGACCCATGCAATCGTACGCCCAGTCATCTTCCTCAGTCCGACAGGTGGCTGGATACCCAAAACGATAAGTTGACGCAAATTGTATGCGATTGGCTGTCTGATCTGGCTTGGGACGGATGGCGCGTGGATGCCGGTGCCAGCCCGTTCGACTCCACCGCATTTGACGTGCGGGACCTGCTGGAACTACGTCCGGAGCGTGGGAAACGTGACGGCCAAGGGTTTCGGGTCTCATGGTTTTCCGTTGAGCGCACCGATTCCGGAAAAACGCGAGTGTTTGATGAAGACGGCGACGAGGTCGATGCCAACTTCTTCGAAGGCGAGGCGTATCAGAGGATCTGGGATGCCGTCGATCTACTATGGCTGATTTTTGACAACGGAGAGAAAAATGACGATTCCAATAATCGTTGCGACTCTCTTTGCCACCGGTCGGAATCCTCCCATGAAAATCCATTACCTCCTGACCTGGCGATTCGTCTCCTAACCGCCAAACGATCCTTGCTATGGCTGAGGGAATCACTGGGAGCTTTCCCCGGATACCGGTTGACGCTGTTCGGAGAGGATGGCTTCACCATAGACGACGCATGGTTCAAGACCATGGAACAAGGCTGCGACCGGCTCAATGAACGCGTGCACGCCTATGCGACACAGCTGCCATGCACGAATCCCCAGGACGACGGCTTCGATCGAGAATAACTTCACCCTCTACATACTGAAAATAGACAAAACAGAAAGGACCAGCAATGCTTACCTCTGACATCGATGTCGACCGCTCAATCGTCACGTTTCGCAATGAGGACGGCAAGACGGAGCTGACTATTTCCACAGCTCCCCTTTCCACCGTCGAGGCAACTCCGGCCGCCCATCTCATCCCGCCTCCCGGCGCCAAGGCCGAAACCGCGCTGAAACAGACCGCGGAGATCATCACATCGCTTACCAACACAAACAGCTACATTCACATTGATTTCCCGGACGTCATTTCCATCTGCGCGTCCGCGGCCATACGCATCATACGGTTCAATGCCGGAGATGATCCGAGCAAGGCATTCTCGGACGCGCTCGCCGCGCAAGGGATCAACCCGTCATGCTGCGATAGGGCGCTGATCAACATTGGGGCTCCCGCCAATATTGGTATGGCCAAAGTCACCTCATTGGTCACAATCGTGCAGGAAGCGGTCCAGGACGACGCCTTAATCATCTGTGGTCTGGCACTGGACCCGCAACAAAAAGACACAGAAATCACCGTCATCCTCGCAAAGCCCGAAGGAGAGACGGCGGCGCACGAAACCGCCAAAAAAGAATTGACTACCGGAAAGGACACTCAGATGATGCAGGAAGAAACGATGGATACACCAAACACGCCGATTCGGTTCCTTGATTTGATTGGATTGGACAACGAACAACTGAAAGATTTCACTATCAGGTTGAACGGCAACAAGCCTGCTTGGTTTGATGTACTTGATGCCTACTACTCATCGCATGATGAGCTGATGGAGTGGGTATTTATCAAGCAATGGCCTGGGCAGCAGGTGAAGGGAGCTTTCAAGAAGAAGAAAGTTCTGCAGTTCATCCAACTTCACCAGGAAGACCAGACGAAATGGCTGTTCATAGGTGCTTTTGAAGTCCTTGGCGAATATCAGAAAGAAGACGGCACTGTCGCGTACGACTACCGAGAAATACCGCAGTATGCCCCGTTGGACGCTCGCGCTGTGGTGTATTACAAGAAAAGCCAAGGACCCACTCAACTTATGAACGATATGGGCAACGATAAGTTGCGGAATCGTTTCTTGGAAACCATGACCCTAGACCACTTATCGCAGTCTCCAATTTCCTCGCTTCCCTTCCCCGGTTTTGAAAACGTGCGTCTCACTCATCGGCAGCTAGTTGCCGCAGTGAGAAACGATACATGGAAAACCGCTCTGGGCAACGTCCAAGCTGTTTACCTGCAAACCGACCGTCGTACTGGATGGCATTACGTTGGTTCTGCCTACTCACATAAGGGTGCAGAGCAAGGATTATTGTCCCGTTGGTCGGAGTATGCCTATGGTGATCATTCTGGTGGCAACAAGCGTCTCAAGGAGCTGGGTGCCAAATATATCGTGGACAACTTCCAATACTCGATTCTAGAAATCTTTGATATGCGCGCTTTGCCGAAAGACATCATTAATCGGGAGCATTGGTGGATGGACACTCTCAGTTCTGTATACCATAGCGAAGATGAGCATCCACATGGATACAACTCTGTCGCAGAGCGTAATAGCGACAATCCCGTTGAGTGAGTGAGGCAGAAATCTTTATTCTGCTAATTAGCAGAATGTGCCATAGAGGGGCGTCTGTTTCTAGGAAAGTGAACAAACGCCCCCCTCTGCATCGCTAGAGACAATCCTCCCCTGAATAATGAGGTAATTGCATGGGATGGTCTTCATATATCTTTCATTCAAGATGGCAGGTACACAAGGTTGTAGGATATGGGGCATGACTGAAATTGTGACGATGAAACTTGGACCCCGCAGAAAAATCGGCTGGGTCGAGGACCTGCCAGAAGGCGGCACTCGGCATCTGGTGGGATGGGATCCCAAGATGGAAGGCGACTTCGAGGAGATCTGGCGCTCCGGTAACAGCTGGTGGCGGCTCGAACCCGGTCGGGCGGTCCGCTGTGATCTCGGCCTCGTTCTGACCCCCGACAATGTGGTGGCGTGCGTCGCCAAGATCAACGGCATCATCAAGCGCGACGATATGCGCATGGGCTTTATCGGCAAGCCGATTCACGGTGACTATGATAATTGGATCGGCAAAATCCTCGAACGCAACGACTCCAAGAACCCTATCGCCTACTTCGACGAGCGAGCCATCCTCCCTCCCGACAAAGTCACCAAAGACACTGAGAAGCTTAATCTTTAATCTTGATGGCTTGCACTGTCAGACAAGCTCGGTCTTATACGTGCCGTTGACGGATAGTTAGGGGCAGCAATAAGCCAGGCACCACCACCCGGTCTCAAGCCCATGAGACACTTGGGAACATGACTACCATTATCATGCGCACCTCGCATGATAATGGTAGTCAACTGTTTGTGGCTTTATTCCAAGGTTTTCCGATCTTGGGAAACCTGCCAATCAGCCTCGTTCTCCACGAGGCACCTACAGGCACCCAAGAATAATCCGGGAACATTCCACCGCCCTGCCGGCGCTCAACGTCTTCGCCGACCGGCGTGGAAAAAGACAATCCCCCTGTGGTTTCATGATGTTCCACATGTGCGATGCCCAAAAGCATTCCCGGCAGCACGCCTCCATGGCGGACAGCAGACAGAACGATACGTGGCCCGCGCAACCGAACGGCCTTCACCTTAAACTCGCCCGCGCATCAAGTGCCCTTTGCCATGATCCCATCATCTCCCATCGAGTTAGGGGAATGCGGAACAAAAATCAGTTCATATCACTTTTTCTGTTCCTTGAACTGAGCTTGGCCTCTCCAACAAGCCCTACTACAATAGGGCTCATTCCTCCGCAGTTCGAGAATCGAGTCAATATGCGCCGAATTTGCCACATTCTTGCAGGTCTCCTAGTGGGTACCGGACTCTTACGCACAGTAAGCGGCTTTATTTTTGACTACCTGCATCCGGAATACGTGTCTAGCTTTCCTTCATACCTTTATTTTTTACGAGCAGTCCCCTTCCTTATCGCTGCTGGTGCTGTCGAAACTATTTTATTCCTGATAAAAAGGAGAAATAAATAAAGAAACTCAAACAAATTGTCACTGCTCTAGTATCTGTAATATTGGCTGGAACTGTAACAGTAAATGCGTCGGCAGCAGAATCTATGGAAACTCCCTATAGGAGTCCTACCCTATCTAGCTTTCCGTCTAATGCTTCTCTGAAAGATTTTGAGAAAACCTCAGATAACGAAGATCTGAGAATTATCTCATCTCCTTCTCGGGGCGCTAATTACAAAACGCGTGCTGCAGAGGCTGTAGCTTTATTGCGGATTTATTCCACTACAGGATCCGGCTCATCATCTAGTTTCACGAATCTCGGCCATTCTTGGCTTATGATCACACCTGTCTGGTTCTACGGTAAACATTGCTGGGATTAACGTTGCTGATGGTAAATCTATAACAGCAAGCACTTGGGATGAATCCGTAGATGTCAGTAGAGAACATAAGGGTCTATGGCTCAATCTTGATTCGAAGCTTAATTCCAACGGTATTAATCTTCAGAATGTTTCCATTCAATTACCCCTAAGACAAATTGATTTAGATACAGTGAATACTAATATTAAGAATAACGATAAATGGGGTTATCTTACCAACTGTTCTACTTTCGCTTCAAAAATTTGGAATTCAATTGCTAGTGGCAGCAGTAAAGTTGACGCTGGATCCATCAATACACCAGCCAGTCTAGCAAAAAGTATTACAAAAGTTGGTGAGGCAGAATCATATACATTGTTAAAGTACAATACTTCTTCACCGCATCACGATTCCGTATATTACGGCTATCCTCCCATAAAGAGTAATAACAATAATTAGATAACCAAATCTGTCTGGTAAAGCCAGACTAGTTTTATCTATAATGTGAGCCGCAAGTGTTGGCATAGCGCTTGCGGCTCATACGCACGATAAGCAAGAGCCACAGCATTCCCACCCGTCTCAAGCCCATGAGACACTGGGGACCATGACTACCATCATCATGCGCACCTCCGAAGGTGACATCAAAATCAACCTGTTCGACGACGAAACCCCGGAAACCGTGGCCAATTTCCTCGGCCTTGCCACCGGCGAGAAGGAATGGATCGATCCGATGACCGGCCAGCCTTCCCATGAGCCGTTCTACAACGGTCTAACCTTCCACCGCATCATCAAGGATTTCATGATTCAGGGTGGCTGCCCGCTGGGCAACGGCACCGGCGGCCCGGGCTACGACTTCGACGATGAAATTGTTCCTGATCTGAAGTTCGACCACCCGTACCTGCTGGCCATGGCGAACGCCGGCCTGCGTCGTGGCATGGACGGCAAAATCCACGGCACCAACGGTTCCCAGTTCTTCATCACCACCGTGCCGACCCCGTGGCTCGACGGCCACCACACCATCTTCGGCGAGGTTGCGGATGACGATTCCAAGGCAGTGGTCGACAAGCTCGAAGCCGTGAACACCGATCGCATGGACCGTCCGACCGAGCCGGTCGGCATCGTGTCCGTGGAAGTGCTCAAGTAAGCGTTTCCCGCACAGCCGTACAATATAGGAAAGCCCCTCGATTGAGGGGCTTTCTTCATTTTATTTATAGAGGCGTTTGCTTGCAATCACCGGCTTATGTGATTCGTCAACATCACATTTTGCGCAGTCGCGGCTCCGCGGAATCCTTCGCGCCGGTGATACGGTACACGTCGAACACGCCTTCGATTTTACGCACGGCGGCGAGCAGGGTGTTCAGATGCTGCGGATCGGCCATTTCGAAGCTGAATTGGCTGGTGGCCACGCGGTCGGTGCCGGTGGAAATCGAGCCGGAGATAATGTTCACGCCGTGGTCGGACAGCACGCGTGTCACATCGCTCAGCAGATGCGGACGGTCAAGCGCCTCGACCTGAATCTTGACCATGAACACGCCCTTGGTGCTGGTCCACTGCACATCCACCACACGTTCGGGCTGGCGTTTCTCCAGTTCGAGCATGTTCTGGCAGTCCACGCGATGCACGGACACGCCTTGGTTGCGGGTGATGAAGCCGATGATCTTGTCTCCAGGAACCGGCATGCAGCATCGGGCCAGCTTGACCCAGATGTCCCCCACGCCCTTGACGGAGATACCCAACGAGCTGGTGGTCTTCTTGGTACGCTCCACCTGCTTGAGCGGCAACGCCTCCTGCTCGACTTCCTCATCCACCTCGTCGCTGCCCGCGTCACGGACCAGATGCGAGATGACGTTCTGCGTGGAGATCTGGCCATCACCAATCGCCACGAACACGGCTTCCGCGTTGGCAAGGTTCAACTCGTCGGCGACACCCACCAATGCTTCCGGAGTCAGCAGCGTGGTGATTGGCAGGTTGCGCTTGCGCATGGCGCGCGTCAGCTCGTCACGGCCTTCCTCGACGGCTTCGGTACGGCGTTCCTTGCTGAACCATTGACGAATCTTGTTGCGTGCCTTCGGGCTCTTGGCGAAGCTCAGCCAATCACGCGACGGACCTGCGGATTCGGACTTGGATGTCAATATTTCAACGGTATCGCCATTCTCGAGCTTGGTATCAAGCGGCACCAATCGTCCGTTCACGCGCGCACCCATGGTACGGTGACCGACTTCGGTGTGCACCGCATAAGCGAAATCAATCGGAGTGGCTTCGGCGGGAAGCGAGACGATCTTGCCTTTCGGCGTGAACACGTAGACCTCTGCCGCGCCCAAATCCTCTTTGAGGGAGCCAAGGAATTCGTCGGAATCCGGCGTTTCGCTCGTCCAGTCGGCAAGTTGCTGAATCCATTTGAGGTTGTCGGCCTCGCTCAGCTCCTGGTTTTCGCCACGCTTGCGGTCGGACTTGTCAGGCGAGCTCAACGCGCGTCCGGCTTGGCCGTTCTCCTTGTACTTCCAATGCGCAGCGATGCCGAATTCCGCGCGGCGGTGCATGTCCCACGTGCGGATCTGAATCTCCACCGGCTTGCCGCCGGGGCCGACCACCGTGGTGTGCAGGCTCTGGTACATGTTGAGCTTCGGCATGGCGATATAGTCTTTGAAACGGCCGGGAACAGGGTTCCACCGCGCATGCACGGCACCCAACGCCGCATAGCAGTCCTGAATCGTGTCGACGATGATACGCACGCCCACCAAATCATAAATGTTGGCGAAATCGTGCCCGCGCACGATCATCTTCTGGTAAATGGAGAAGTAGTCCTTCGGACGGCCCGTCACATAGGCTTTGATGTGCTGTTCGTCGAGATCCTCATTGATTTCGGCGAGAATCTGCTTCAGGTACACGTCGCGTTGTCCGGCGCGACGGGCCACCAATACCACAATCTCGTTGTAGATCTTCGGATACAGAACCTTGAAGCTGAGTTCTTCCAACTCGGTTTTGATGGCGTTCATGCCAAGACGGTTGGCGAGCGGCGCATACACATCCAGCGTTTCACGTGCCTTTTTCTGCGCGTTCGACTGCTTGACGTAACGCCATGTGCGGGCGTTGTGCACACGGTCGGCGAGCTTGACCACCAGCACGCGCACGTCGCGGCTCATCGCCACCACCATTTTGCGGATGGTCTCGGCCTGGGCGGAATCGCCGTATTCCATTTTGGAAAGCTTCGTGACGCCGTCCACCAGGCCGGTCACCGTGTCGCCGAATTCGGCGCGGCATTCGTCGAGCGTGTAGTCGGTGTCCTCCACCGTGTCGTGCAGAAGGCCCGCTGCCACAACCAGCGGCCCCATGCCAAGATCGGCGAGGATCTGCGCCACTGCAAGCGGATGGATGATGTACGGCTCGCCGGATTTACGCCGTTGCGACGAATGCTGGGTGACGGCGCGCCGGTAGGCTCTCGCGAGAATGCTCATGTCCTCGTCGGGATGGTGGTATTCGCACATCTTGAGGATTGGTTCAAGCGGGTCAAGCGGATTCGTGCTGATCTCGCAGCCCAACATTCTGGCCGAACGAACCTCATGATCCATGTCGCTCATTTCGCTCCTCCTCGCTTGGAATGTACCCTATAGTACCCGCGCATCACCATATGACGGATGTATCCGGCCGCGTGTTGCACGGCCGGATACATCCTCGGTCTTTGTGTATTGCAGTCCCGTCAGGACGCAACGCCGGTTGATCCGAAGCCACGTTCCGCGCGGTCGGATCCGGGCAGGGTCTGCGCCTCGATGAATTTTGCCTCGACGTAGCGTTGGATGACCAGCTGTGCGATGCGGTCGCCCGGATGGAACGTCACGGCGCGTTCCGGATCGAGGTTGATCAACGGCACCTTGATTTCTCCACGGTATCCAGCGTCGATGGTTCCCGGCGCGTTAAGCACCGTGACGCCCTGCTTGACGGCGAGTCCCGAACGCGGATGCACCAGCGCCACATAGCCGGCAGGCAATGCGATTGCCACTCCCGTGGGCACCAGCGCCCGCTGGAACGGCTTCAACGTCACTTCTTCGGTGGTGCGCAGATCGGCACCGGCGTCTCCGGCATGGGCGTAATGCAGCTGAGCCGGCTGCCCGGGATCCAGCGACTTTACCAGAACCTCGACGTTTTCCGGCTCGTTGTATGCCTCGTCGAACGCCATCAGGCCGCACACTCCTTGCATACCGGCTGTCCGTCGTCGGTAGTGTAGGCAAGCTGGCTGCGATGCTTCACCAGGAAGCATTCGGAGCAGATGAACTCGTCGCCCTGCATCGGAATGACGGTCACCGAAGCGTCCTCATTGCTCAAATCGGCGCCCGGCAGCTCGTAGTCTTCGGCAATGGCGTTCTCGTCATCGTCCATATCGTTGGAATTGTTCTGAGAACCCTTGCTCAAAGCCTGGAGCGACTCCTCGTCCTCGTCTTTGTTGCGCGGGGAATCATAATCCTGTGCCATCGAGATTCCTTTCGTCATCTATGGTGCTTATGCGCCATAGAATACATGACTTTTCCCCCGCTAGGATACACGAATTGAAATACTCGTAAAATCCGACACGTGGGGCACAATAGAATTAATAGAAAAATCTAAGGGAAAGTGGTGTGTTGTGCCTGAGAATGCGCTCGAAGATGCACGGTTCGATCATGTGAGTGAAACCGGTGATCTCGTCTTTGTTTCAGGTGCCGGCAAATTCGCCGTCAAGGTCGATGAAGCGCTTGAAAGAGCCATTTTGGAGGCAAAGCAGATTCGCACCGAAACCCAAGAGGAGCGTCAGCAGCAAGCGCCTTCCACGCTGCCGATCTCCCAAATCCAATCCTTGATTCGAGCCGGAGCCAATCCGACCCGCGTGGCGGAGCGATATTCGTTGAGCGAAGCGCTTGTTCGGCGTTTCTCGGCGGCGGTGGAAACCGAAAAGCAATATGCGATCGAACAGTTCCTGGCGGTTCCCGCGCCGAAGGAAAGCCGTGTGCGCACGCTTTCCGAACTGATCGAACGCACTTTCGCCGCAGCCCACGTACGGTTGGAGGATGTGCGGTGGAAGGCCACCAGACGCGGTTTGGAACCGTGGAAGATTACCGCGGAGTTCGATTCCGCAGGTCATGCCGCCCGTGCGGAATGGTCTTGGAACATGCATGACAACGCGGTCAACTGTCTGAACACAATGGCACGCAAGCTCATCGGCGAACAAGACACGCCGACGGAAGGACACGCCGAGAAGCAGGTCGACCAGAATTTTCTCGCATCATTGAATTTGCCGGGCGATTCCGCACGTTCCGCACGTATCGAACAGACGGTGTCCGCTTGGAATGCTCCGGAACCGGTTGCACCACAAGCCACGAATATCAAGACCACCGTTGAGACTCAGTCATCGGCGACCGTTCCGCTGCCGAACCGTCCGGAAATCGCGACGACGCAGTACCCCGCCCCTTCAACGACGGAACCTGCCCAAAACTCGCAAAACACGCAATCCGCCGGCGAGCAGCAGTCCGATAAGTCCAAGATGGCATCATCCGATCCTCATAGTCAGAGCACCACCAAATCGAAGCGCCGTGCAGGACGCTCCGCAGTGCCGAGTTGGGATGAAATTCTGTTCGGTGACTGATTAACGTTCCCTAACATCCCACGGCAACATCCGTTCAGACGTTCGGATCATTCGATCAAGCCGCGTCAATCAGGCATGGAATATCAGATTCCATGTAGGTCAGCGACCCGTGCACGCTGGGCAGATGCATCGCCTTCTCCGCCTGTGTGCGGGAATCGACAATGGTGGTAGAGCCCGCAGCGGAGACGACCACATCGCCGATCATCGACTTGACGCGTTCATCGACTGGTCCGTAGACGCCTTCCTCGATTGCCTGCCGGCGGGTGCGCACCTGGGCGCGCTCCCCCAGCACGTCACGCCAACGAGCGGCGATGTCCTCCGGATTCTCGCCATCCTCGCCATAAAGCATGACACAGCGTGGTTCGCCGCCGACATTCGCGACGCCCCGCATCAGCTGGGGTTCGGACACTATGTCGATGCAGGCTTCCGGGTCGGCGGTTATCATGCCATGATCCGCCATGATGACGATCAGCGTGTTCTTCGGCACACTTCGACGCAGCAAAGACAACTGGGCGTCGATACGCTCATATGTGCCGATCCACTTGTCGGAGTCCCAGCCGTAATTGTGTCCGATCTTGTCCGCGTCGCGCAGGTACACGTATGTCAGTCCGGGCGTGTTCGCCGCTTTCGCCGCGGTCATGATACGTCGGCGTGGATCGTCATTGGAGATGTAGTCGCTGCCACGCAACGCCGCCTGAGTCAACGCGGAGAACGCGAATTTCGGCAGTCCCGAACTGGTGACGCGAACGTCCTGTTCCGCCAATCGTTCGAATATGGTCGGCTGCTGTTGCAGTTTCAGCGGTGCGGGCGCGTTTTTGAAAGAGATGAGCTGGCAGATTTCGCCATTGTCGGGATTGAGCTGCGTATATCCCGTCATGCCGGTTAATCCGGGGCATGTGCCGGTACCGAACGTGGACATTGCGGCCACGGTGGTGCTGGGCATGCATGTGGCGATTGGCCGCTGGTTAACGCCATCCGCCATCAGCGACCGTAGATAGGGTGAATGTCCCAATCTCATATTGATGTTCCAATATCCGAGACCGTCCACCAGGACCACGACTGCCGAACGCGCGTCCGGCAGGCCAAGTGCCTCTTGGAGTCGTTTCGGATCGGCATGGATGGCCGTTGGAATCGGATGCCCGATGGCGCTGGAAATGGCGGGAAGTACCGAGGATAGGTGGAGAGCACCGCCGCGGCCGCCCTCATCCGGCAGTTCGTCGCCATATCGTGCCGGACTGGTCATGGCTAGCAGCTGGTCGATTTCGGGCACTTCAACACTCATGGTTCCCATTCAAGCACCGCGGCAGTACCAGCTGGTAATATTGCTAGGTTGATTACCATAACCTTTCCGTGAGGAGAACCACCGCATGGTGTCGCACCGCAAACCGGCAAAACCAGCCTTTGACCCGCGTACGGTCAAGGAGAACATCGTCGAAACGCCGTTGAACGAGGAAATGAGCAAGTCGTTCCTCGAATACGCGTATTCGGTGATTTACGCCCGAGCGCTGCCTGATGCCAGGGACGGTCTCAAGCCGGTGCAACGACGCATCATCTATCAGATGGGTCAGATGAGCCTCAATCCGGACCGGCCGTATATGAAGTCGGCGCGTGTGGTTGGCGAAGTGATGGGCAAGCTCCATCCGCATGGCGATTCCGCGATTTACGAGGCGATGGTACGTTTGGCGCAGCCGTTCGCGATGCGGCTGCCATTGGTGGACGGTCACGGCAATTTCGGTTCTCTCGATGACGGTCCTGCTGCTTCTCGTTATACCGAGGCTCGTATGGCGCCGGCCGCGTTGGGCATGAATGCCGATATCGCCGAAAATACCGTCGATTTCACGCCGAATTACGATAACAAGCTTCAGGAGCCGACTGTGCTGCCTGCCGCGATTCCGAACCTGCTGGTCAATGGTGGTTCCGGCATTGCCGTCGGCATGGCCACGAATATGGCCACGCACAATCTTGGCGAGGTGGTGGCTGCGGCCAAGCATCTTATGCGCCATCCCGACGCGACGTTAGAGGAGTTGATGCGCTACGTGCCGGGTCCGGATTGGCCGGGCGGCGGCGTGATTGTGGGCCGCAAGGGCATCCGCGAGGCGTACGAGACGGGTCGTGGCGCGTTGACCACGCGTTCCGTGACGCATATCGAAAACGTGACGGCTCGCAAAAAGGCCATCGTCGTGACGGAACTGCCGTTCATGGTGGGTCCGGAACGTGTGTTGGAACGTATTTCCGAAGGTGTGAAGAACCGTAAGCTGGACGGCATTTCCGGTGCCATCGATCTGACTGACCGGCATAACGGCACGCGCCTCGTCATCGAAATCAAAACCGGGTTCGATCCGAACGCGGTGCTGGCGCAGCTGTTCAAGCACACGCCGTTGCAGGACAATTTCACCATCAACAATGTGGCGTTGGTCAATGGCCGTCCGCACACCATGGGATTGAAGGAAATGCTTCAGGTGTGGGTGGACCATCGTCGTGTGGTGATCCGCCGACGCAGTGAATTCCGCAGGAAGAAGGCGCTTGAGCGGCTGCACTTGGTGGAGGGCTTGCTGCTCGCCATGGTGGACATCGATGAAGTCATTCAGGTGATTCGCTCTTCTGATGATGCCGAGGCCGCGAAAACAAAGCTTATCGCCGTATTCGATCTGGATGAGATTCAGGCACAGTACATTCTTGACTTGCGGCTGCGCCGTCTGACCAAGATGAGTCGTATCGAGCTTGAGGCGGAACGCGACGACCTGAAGCGGCGTATCGAAGAGCTTGAACGCATTCTTGCTTCCGATGAGGCGCTTGACGGCGTGGTCATTGACGAAATGGATGACGCCGTGGCCAAATACGGCACTCCCCGGCGCACGGTGCTGCTGGATGAGGATGAGGAAGGCAATTTGACGCCTGTTGTGGCGCATGGCGATGATGGCGTCTCTGCAAACGCGATGGCTGCCGCGCGCGCCGCCGCGACCGTATCCTCCGCAGCAGCCGATGTCGCCGCAGCCGCAAAGGCCGCAAAGAAGGCCGGCGATGAGAATGCCACCGCATCGGCTCTGCAGATTGATGACGAGCCGTGCGCGGTGATGCTGTCCGCCACGGGCCTGATCGCACGCACTTCCGAGGATGCGGTGGAACGTTGGGAGAATCGTTCGGCTTCCGACGGACGCGCCAAGGATGATCAGATCGTTTCGATGTTCCGCACGTCCACACGTTCCTCATACGGCTTGGTTACTTCAGCGGGTCGTCTGGTGCTGGCCCATGTGGTCGAATTGCCGAAGGTTTCCGCGGATGGGCCGCTCAGTGTCACGGGTGGTGTGAAGGCCGAGGAACTGCTGGGCATGACGGAGAACACCGATCCGATCCGCGGCGAACGGGTGATTGCTGCGATTGATATGCCGTCCACGGATGACGACGGTCAGCTTGTTCCTTTGGCGTTGGGCACCCGCAACGGCGTGGTCAAGCGTTGGAACCGTGAATCTCCGACCACAATGGATTCGTGGAGCGTCATCGATTTGAAGGATGATGACGAAGTGCTTGCCGCTGCCGAAGCCCGTGATGAGGATCGTCTGGTGTTTGTGTCCACCGATTCCTCGTTGTTGACGTTCGAAGCGAAGAATGTGCGTCCACAGGGCCGTACCGCTGGCGGCATGGCGGGCATTCGTCTGGCTGAGGGGTGTTCGGCGGCCGCGTTCGCGGTGGTGCCTGACGGCAAGGTGACATGGAATTACGAAGAAGGCGAGAATGGACTGTTCTCCGCTTCCGGAGCCGTGGTGTTGACGGTTGCCGGCGATTCCGAAGCGTTGCCTGGCACTGAAAACGGTGCCGCGAAGGTCACGCCGTTGGAGATGTATCCGACGAAGGGCCGTGGTACGGGTGGCGTGCGTTCGCAGCGATTCCTCAAGGGGCAGGATACGTTGATTCTCGCGTTCGTGGGCGCGTATCCGTTGCATGCTTCCACGCAAAGCGGCGCTCCTGTGGAATTGCCGAAGCCTGATATGCGACGCGATGGTTCCGGTACGGATCTGTCGGCGCCGATTGCGGTGGTCGGCTGATTCGACGAAATCGATTGGCGGGGCTCTGGACTGGTTCTTCTTCCGGTTCAGGGCCTTCCCGTTTTGCGCACTTGGGCCGCCAGGTTGAATGAGCAGGCTGGGTGAAAGTGCCTCCGGCTTGGTTCAGCCATATAGCTTCATGCCTTGTGGGCTGTCCACGAACCCGGCAGCATGCAGCAAACGTCTGTATTCGTTGCGTTCCTTCAATGATTCACCGTTCATTTCGGCGAAGCTGACGCTGCCCTTGGACTGATGCTGCAATGCATAGGCAAGTTCCGTACATGCCGGCTGCAATATTCGCTCGTCATCGGTGAAGCTGACGATTCTGTGGCTTTTCGGCACGGCGAACAGCACCGGCATGCCATGGTCGAGCACGATGACCGATTCCGCTCTGCGCGCCGGTTTCATATGGTGTTGTTCGGGCCATGTGATCGCGGAGCCTGTCAGGCTGGCCGGGTCGGTCACGTCGAGCGCCACGCAGGATTGGCTGCGCGCCTCGTCGTCGCCGCGCAAGGCGTCCACTGTGTCACGTCCGGCGAATTGGGCCGCTCCGAATCCTTTGACGAACATGCCTCTGACCAGATTGCCGTGTTCCTCCATACGTTTGAGTACCGGGTATAGTCCGGAGAGTCCGCCTGCGACCTGCTCCTTGTCGATTAGCGGAGCGGCGATCACGCCATATCGGTCGAGCAGCGATTCGATCAATGCGATGTCGTATTCCTCGATGCCGGCTGTTGGTTTGCCGGCGGTATCGTCCGTTTGATCCGGTATCGCCATTGGACTGGTCCGGGACGAGTCGACCGCGGACCATAATCCACCGAGCGTCGCCGGTGTCGAGGCGTGGATCCGTACGCGTCTGCGTGCGGCAGTGCGTGGCGCGCGCACTGAAACCGTGCCTTGAGCCAAGGCCCGAACGGGAGCGAATGAACTGTTCGTCACTTTGCCTTGCCATGCCAAGGACCACAAGGCTTCCTCGAACTGGCTTTCGCCCCATGCGGGAAGGATGATTTCCCCTGTTTCAGGATTCACGTTGACTTCCGCATGTTCCTGCCAGATGGCTTTGGCGGCCGTGGAAAGCTGCCGCGCATGGAAGGCTCCCCCATTCGATAATGCGGCAAGTATCGTCTCCGGCACGGTCATGGTTCCGGCACTATAGGCATTGTTCTGCGATTGTTCGCCGGGTTTCACCAGCAGCCGTGAATCAGCTGGATGGAATGCGATTCCGCCGGCTTCCTTGGCGTTGGAACCATTGATTTTGGAGCCGACCCATACCACGTCTCCGGATGCGAGCAATTCGTCCAACATACTCGGTTGGTAGTCGCGAACGCGTGCGGGGAAGACCGAGGATTCCCAAACGGAGGCGTTGAGGTATATGCCTTCAAGCTGTTCGATCACACGCATCAGCCCGTCGACGCCTTCATATCGGGCGCCACCCACAGGTCCGACGCCTTGTCTGTCCAACAGGAACGCCTGATAGACGGCCGGTTCCACCGGCTTGATGGCTTTGCGTGCCTTGGCAAGCGAAAGCGCGCGGATACGCCGAAACACGTCTTTGTGGAGCCATTGCTGGGGCGTTTGCCGAGGTGATCGTTCCGATGCTGAATCATCGGAACCATTGGCGTCCGCTCCGGCCGCATCATCGACGAAATGGCCTTTCAGCAGTTCGCCTTTGGCATGTAATTCATCCAACATGCGTACGCCTTGGACAGCGTCCAATCCCAGTTCGGCGATCATCTGATCCGCGGTGAATGGGCCATGCGTTTTGGCATATCGCGCCACACGGCCGGCAATGTCGGTCTCGTCCAAATCGTTCCAGAACGTCCGTCCGGCAAGCTCCTTCCCAATCTGCGCGATGACGTCGGCATCCAACAGCGAAGCCATGTCCGTGGCGCCCAGAAGACGTTCCAGCACTTCCGGGTCCATGGACAGCAGTTGCGTGCTGCGTTCGGCTTGCGGCACGTCGTATTGGTACATGACCGCGCCCACGTATCCGAACAGCATGTTTTCCGCGAACGGCGACGGCGTTTCCGTGACGGTCTCGTTCAAAGAGATGACGCCGGAGCGTAATCCGGACATCACATGTTTCAGCGCGGGCAGATCGTACACGTCCTGTAGGCATTCGCGTGCGGTTTCCAACAGCAGCGGGAAGTTCTTCCGAGTTCGGGCGGCGTTGAGCAGTTGCGCCGCGCGCAGCCGCTGCTGCCATAAGGGGACGCGTTTGCCGGGGTTGGCGCGTGGCAGGAACAGCGATCGCGCCGCGCATTCTCGGAATCGTGCGGCATACAGCACGCTTTCGCCGACTTGTGTTTCGATGATGCGTTGCAGCTCTTCCGTGTCGAACAGCAGCAGCCCGCGGATCGGCAGGTTGCCGTCGCCGTCCGGGAGGCGGATGATGATGCCGTCGTCGGCCGCGTATACCTGCCCGTCGAACCCGTATCGTTGTTTGATACGTGTGGTGATGGCCATGGCCCATGGTTCGTGCACGCGTCTGCCGTATGGTGAGTGGACGATCACACGCCAATCGCCTTCTTCATCCTGGCAGCGTTCGACGACCAGCTCACGGTCGTTGGGAATCGTTCCCGTGGCGGCGCGCTGTTCGGCAAGCAGGTCGGCAAGATTGCCGATGGCGTTGTCGTCCAATCCGTCACGACGTAGACGTGCGATTGTTGTCGTGTCGAATCGGCTGGTTTTGTCTCCTGCGATGCCGTCCGAGACTTCCGCGCGTAGTCCTTGCGCCATGTCACGTACGAATCGGCCTTGGGACCGTCCGAATGCCACGTCCCGCCCGTCGCCTTCGCCATGCCAGAACGGCAGTCGGGCGGTACGCCCTGGAGCAGGAACCACCACCACACGGTCCCGGGTGATTTCCTGGATCTGCCAGGTCGATGTGCCGAGGGTGATGACGTCTCCGACCCGGGATTCGTACACCATTTCCTCGTCCAGCTCCCCCACTTTGCGTGGGCCCGGTCCGGAGCCTTCTTCGGGAAGCACCACGGTGTAGGTTCCTCGGTCGGGTATGGTGCCTCCGCTGGTCACGGCCAGTCGTTGAGCTCCAGGGCGCGCGGAGATGAGACCTGCCTCTTCGTTGTATTGCAGTGGTGGCCGGAAGGCGGAGAAATCCTCGCTGTTGTAGGCGCCGGTCATCATGCCCATCACAGCATCGAACATGGTTCTGTCGAGATCTTCGAATGGCGCGGCCTTGCGCACGGTCACGTACCAGTCGTCTGGTTTCAGATCATCCATCGCCGCGGCGGCGACGGTTTGCTGGGCAAGCACGTCCAAGGGGTTGCATGGAATGGTCAGTGTTTCGATGTCTCCGGAGCGCATGCATTCGATGCTTGCGGCCGTGCCGATGATTTGTTCTCGGGTGATTGGGTAGAACAGCGCATGCGAGACTCCCCCGACCTTGTGGTCGGCGCGCCCCACCCGCTGCAATCCCGAGGATACGGACAATGGCGGTGCGATCTGGATGACCAGATCCACCGACCCCATGTCGATACCGAGTTCAAGGCTCGACGTGGCGACCACGCAACGTAATTGGCCGCGTTTGAGCTGTTCCTCGATCTGTTTGCGCCGGTCTTTGGAAACGGAACCATGATGCGCCATGGCGATTGCGTCGGCGTCCGCATGCGAGGAGACCAGCATGGTGGTGGAGCCGACCACGGAATCGTAGTGTTTGGCGAAGCCTTCACGGCCTTCCGGGGAGCCCAGATCCGGATACGGCTGGGTGGAATCACTGGCTGTGGACTCCGGCTGGGATGCGTTGTCCGACACACTCAAGTCCGTTCGGCCAAGCCTACGGTCGGACAGCGCATCCCGCCCTGCGTCCGCTTTGACGGCGGTTTCAGACCCAGTTTTCCGGGATGTGCGCAATTGCGCATACAGGTCGTTGAGCCGTGCGGTGAGTTTTTCCGCAAGGCCACGGGAGTTGACGAACACGAGGGTGGTGTGGTGTTTCAGCACTTCGTCAAGCACGCTGCGTTCGATGGCCGGCCATACCGAACCTCCGGTCGAAACCCGTGAGGTATGTTCGTCTCCCCCGACCGAAGTCAGTCCTTTACGTTCCGCCAATGCCTCCATGGCAGGACTCACCCCGGAAATATGCGTGGTATGGCGGTTCGGAAGTTTCACGGCGCTTGCCCTCCGCCCTGCGTCGTCGGAGACGGGATCGCGCATGGCCGAAAGCGGTTCCACCACTTTCAGATCCATGTCGGGGTGCGATTCAGGTCTGATGACGCGTACCGGCCGCGTGCCGCCAAGGAAACGTGAGGCTTCGGCCGGCGGTTCCACAGTGGCGGAAAGCCCGATGCGTTGGACAGACCGGCCGGCAAGGCTTTCCAATCGTTCCAAGCTCAGCGCCAGGTGCGCGCCACGTTTGGAGCCCGCGATGGCGTGCACTTCATCCACGATAACGGTATCAACGGCGGAAAGTATCCGTCGCGCCTTGGAGGTGAGCAGCAGGAACAGCGATTCTGGCGTGGTTACGAGGATATCCGGCGGATGGCTGACGATTCTGCGCCGTTCCTGCGGCGTGGTGTCGCCGCTTCGTATGCCCACGCTGACTTTCGGCGATGGCAATCCCATCGCCTCGCACTGTCCGGCGATGCCAGCCAATGGCGCTTGGAGGTTCTTGGCCACATCCACGCCCAGAGCCTTCAATGGCGAAATATACAGGACCTTGACGCCGCGGACGGGTTTACGTTTCTTGGCATTGCAATCGGATTCAGCCGTGCCGTCCCCACCGCCGGACGTCCGCAATAAGTCATCGCCCTCCTTCGTCATCAGACGGTCAATTGCGGAAAGGAAGGCGCACAATGTCTTACCGGAGCCGGTGGGCGCCACCACCAACACGTTCTCGCCGGAGCGGATGGCCGGCCATGCCAAACGTTGCGCCTCCGTCGGAGCATTGAACGCATGCTTGAACCAGGCATTGGTAGCCTCCGAGAACAAGTCCATGCATTCGTACATACGTTCGATTATGGCATCGCCTTCAGACATCATCCACAACCGGCGGAAAGCTCGTCATCCACCGTCGTCGGCTCATTCGAGCACACCGCCCGGCTGACACATTCGAGCGTCTCACATATGGCATCGTCAGGCGGCCGCACGGTCGCCGCACTTGCGGCGCAAAGTCTCATGCATGGCGACCATCAGCGCTAGGAACACCACCAGATAGAACGGGAACAGGTTGACCGAAACATGTTGCGCGATCAGCCCGAACAGCGGCGGCATGCACATCGATCCCACATAGGCGCAAGCCATCTGCATGCCGACGATGGCCTGCGATTTGTCCTCGCCGAAATAAGCAGGAGTGGAATGGATGACGCACGGATAGATCGGCGCGCAGCCCAAACCGATGACCATTAGTCCCGCGATGGTGCCGATATTGTGCGGCAACGGCAGGAGCATGATGACGATGCCGGTCAGCACCAACGCCTGGCCAAGACGAATCATGGCCGGATCGTTCAGTTTCATGGTCAGGAAACCGCTGGCGAGACGTCCGACGGTGATGCCGATGCAAAACAGGCTTCCCCACATGGCCGCCGTGGTCTTGTCGATGCCCTTGCCAAGCGCCATATAGCTGCTGGCCCACAACATGGCGGTCGATTCGAGCGCGCAATAGCAGAAGAACATCACGAGGATCTCGCGGGCGCCACGGATGGCGAGCACACCGCGAATACCAAGCGGCTTGCGCCGGTCAGCTGTTTCCCCTTCCGATTGCTCGGACTGCGCGGATTGCACGGAAGAGGTTTCACTCGTCCGCTGCGGTTCGACGGTCTTACGCGCCTTCCACAACGGCAGGCTCAGCACCAGCACCGCGGTGAGCACGACCTGCAGAATGGAGATGGTCCGGTAGCCCCACGCCCAGCCATGGCCGGCACCCAATGCGCTTGCCATGATGTACGGGCCAAGCAGAGTGCCCAAGCCCCACATGGCGTGCAGCCAGCTCATGTGACGGCTTTCGTAGTGGATTGCCACATAGTTGTTGAGCGCCGCATCGACGCCGCCCGCGCCCAAGCCGTACGGAATGGCGAAGAGCAGCAGCATCCAGTAATTCGGCGAGATGGAGAAGCCGAACAATGCGAACGCCGTTAACGCAACGGACACTGCCGTGACCTTGCCTGCACCGAACCGCAAGGTTATGCGGTCGGATAGCAGCGCGGACACGATGGTGCCGGCGGAAATCGTCATGGAAATGCCACCCGCCCAGGAAATCGGCGCATGCAGGTCGCCGCTCATCGTCGGCCATGCGGCGCCGAGCACCGCGTCCGGCAGACCCAGACTGATGAAGGCGATGTAAATCACGGCGAGCAGCAGATTGGCCACAGTCAGCTCCTTGTATGTTTTATGTTTGCGGCAATAAAATCACGAAAATACTCCGCTATTTTATCCAAAGTTACCTACCAAACGGTATTTTGTATCTTGCGCTATCGACCGACGTTTTTGCATTATCGTGCATACACGAAAAGCGGGTCTCCGCCGTAACGCAAGACCCGCCAATCGCAATCGCCATGCAATATCAGGTGTCGATCTTGGAACGGTCGAAATCGTCGGCGTTCTCCACGATGAACGCCTTGCGCGGCGGCACGTCATCACCCATGAGCAGGCTGAAGATGTGGCTGGCCTGTTCGGCGTCCTCCATGCGGATACGGCGCAGCATGCGGGTGCGCGGATCCATGGTGGTATCGGCCAGCTGGTCGGCGTCCATCTCACCCAAACCCTTGTAACGCTGGATGTCCTCGTTGTAACCGATGTGCTTTTTATCAAGCTCGGCGAGTTTGCCTGCCAACTCATCATCGGAATACGTGTAGATGTACTCGCCCTTATGCGTACCCGTCAACGCGATACGATGCAGCGGCGGCACGGCGGCATACACATGACCGTATTCGATAAGCGGCCGCATGTACCGGTAGAACAGCGTCAGCAGCAGGATGCGGATGTGCGCGCCGTCGACATCGGCATCGGTCATCATGATGATCTTGTTGTATCGGGCCTGTTCGATGTCGAAGCTTGCGCCGGAGCCTGCGCCGACCACCTGGATGATGGCTGCGCATTCCTTGTTGGACAGCATCTGCGCGAGCGATGCCTTCTGCACGTTGAGGATTTTGCCTCGAATCGGCAGCAGCGCTTGGAAACCGGAATTACGGGCGGCCTTGGCTGTGCCCAATGCGGAATCACCCTCGACGATGAACAGTTCGGCTACATCATCATTGCCGGGCTGGCAGTCGGACAGTTTCGGCGGCATGGACGCGGATTCAAGCGCGTTCTTACGGCGTGTGACTTCCTTGGTCTTGCGCGCCTGCACGCGGGCATGCATTTCGCCGACGATTTTCTCCAGCACGCGGCCGGACTGTTCCTTGTAACCGCGTTTGGAGCCGGTAATCATCTCACCGAACTGCTTATCGGTCATTCTGGAGACGATCGGCTTGACTTGCGCGGTGCCGAGCACGTCCTTGGTCTGGCCTTGGAACTGCGGTTCGGCGATGCGGACGGTGACGACGGCCACCAGACCGGCGAGAATGTCGTCACGTTCCACCTTCATATGGGAATCCTTGAGATTCACCTTGAGTTTGCGCGCGTTGTCCTCGATGGCCTTGCGCACCTGCTTGGTGATGCCTTGGAGGAAGCCGTCCACGTGCATGCCGCCGCCGGGCGTCTCCACCACGTTGACGAAGCTGCGCATGGTGGTGTCGTAACCGTTGGTCCATCGCATGGCGATATCGACTGCGCAATCACGCGTCACCCTCTGCGCATGCAGTTCACCATCGTCTCCGACCGCCTGCGTTTCTTCAACATACGTGTCCTCGCCGGCGATGCGCCAAATATCGGAGACCGCTTCGCCTTTGGACAGGAAGTCGACGAAATCCTTCACGCCTCCGGTATGGCAGAATTCTTCGACGCGCGCATGCGGATATTTCGGCTGCACGGGTTGGGAAACGGTTTCCTGCGATTGCGTGGCAGCATCGTTTTCTTGCGATTCGGCTGATTCATCAGCTTCGGCTGAATCCTCCTGCAGTATGTCGGCAGAGGTTCCGATATCATCCGTTTCAGCGGACGTGTTCTCTTCCGTCACCTGTTCGATGACATTGTCATCGACTTCCAGCATTTCGTCAATGGACTCGTCGCCGGTTTCGGGAATGTTCTCGTCGATGACGGTGATTTTCAGCCCTGGCACCAGGAAACTGGTCTGCCGTACACGGTCGATGAGCTGGTCATAGCTGAATTCAGCGGTGTCGTTGAAAATCTCCGGATCCGCCCAATAGCGGATGCGGGTACCCGTGGTCTTCGGACTGACTTTGCCGATGATCTCAAGTTCGGTGGGACGATTCTTGCGCGTCTTCTTGAATGGCGAATCGGGAGACGGGTGTTCCGAATCAACGTCGGAATACACTCCGGGGTGGCCCTGATGGAAAGCCATGTGGTGGGTTTTGCCGTCACGATCCACTTCCACGTCGAGACGGGAGCTCAATGCGTTCACCACGGATGAGCCGACACCATGCAGACCGCCGGAAGCGCCATACGAGGAATTGCCGAATTTGGCGCCGGCATGCAGCTTGGTCAGCACCACTTCCACGCCGGTGAGCTTGGTTTTCGGCTCCACGTCCACCGGAATGCCTCGGCCATTGTCCGCCACTTCAACGGAACCATCGTCATGCAAGGTCACGATGATGTGGTTGCAGGCTCCCGCAAGAGCCTCATCGACGGCATTGTCGATGATCTCCCACAGGCAGTGCATCAGGCCCTGGCTGTCGGTCGTGCCGATGTACATGCCCGGACGTTTGCGCACCGCATCCAAGCCTTCGAGCACGGTAAGACTCTCAGCACCGTAATTATCCTTAGCCATGTTCCCTTTCAATTGTCGCCTTACAAGACATGAAGTCGAGAAACCCTGCGTTCATGCCGGTTTCTCGACTTCATTTACTCGCGTCTGATTACTATCACTGGTCCAGGAAGTCGCGCAGCGTCTGCGAACGGGACGGATGGCGCAGCTTGGACATGGTCTTCGATTCGATTTGGCGGATACGTTCGCGCGTCACGCCATACACACGTCCGATATCATCCAGCGTCTTCGGCTGGCCGTCCTCCAAACCGTAGCGCATCTTGATGACGCCAGCCTCACGCGGAGACAGCGTTTCAAGCACCTGCTTGAACTGCTCCTGCAACAGCGAGAAGGCGACGGCATCGGACGGTGCGATGGCGTCGGTGTCTTCGATCAGATCACCGAACTCGGAATCGCCATCCTCGCCCAGCGGCGTGTGCAGGGAAATCGGCTCACGCCCGTACTTCTGCACTTCCTGCACCTTCTCGACCGGCATGTCGAGCTCACGGGCCAGTTCGTCCGGCGTAGGTTCACGGCCGAGGTCCTGAAGCATCTGGCGCTGCACGCGGGACAGCTTGTTGATGACTTCCACCATATGCACAGGCACACGAATGGTGCGGGCCTGATCAGCCATGGCACGGGTGATGGCCTGGCGAATCCACCATGTGGCGTACGTGGAGAACTTGAAGCCCTTCTTCCAGTCGAACTTCTCTACGGCACGAATCAGACCAAGATTGCCTTCCTGAATCAAATCGAGGAACAGCATGCCACGGCCCGTATAGCGCTTGGCAAGAGAGACCACGAGTCGAAGGTTGGCTTCCAGCAGATGGTCCTTGGCGCGCTTGCCGTCGTTCGCGGCCCACTTCAGTTCACGCCGGCGCTTGAAATCCATCTTGTCGGATTCCGTGTCCAGCAGATGTTGGGCGTACAGACCGGCCTCGATGCGTTCGGACAGGTCGACTTCCTGTTCGGCGTTCAGCAGGTTCACTCTGCCGATCTGCTTCAGGTAATCCTTGACCGGATCTGCGGTGGCGCCGGCTGCGATCACACGACGCTTCGGATTGCCGGACGGCGTCAGATTGTCGTCGTCATCATCGTCACGCACCACGAAAGCGCCTTTTTCCTTGGGCTCTTCCGGCTTTTTGCGCTTGTCTTCGTCATCGTCTTCCAGTTCGGAATCGTCATTCTCGTCGATATTGTCCTCGTCGAGGTCGTCATCCTCCCCTTCGTCGTCCACGTCATCAAGGTCATCGTCGAAATCATCAAGATCGGCATCCTCGACGGGATCGTCTTCAGGAGCGTCCTGCTCGATCAGGTTCTCTTCTTCTTCCGCTTTCTTGCTTTTCTTGGCGGCGGAGGTCTTCTTCGCGGCCGTCTTGCGCGACGTCTTCGTAGCGGTCTTTGAGGACTCGCTCTTCTTGGCAGCAGGCTTGCGCGTGGAGGCCTTTTTCCCGGAGGTGGTCTTTTCGGTCAGATCAGTCTGTTCCGTATTTACCGTCGTTTCCTTGGTGGCCAAACTTATCCTCCTATTGATCCCGCCGGAAGCGTATACCATATGGACCCACTTCTGGCAAGGGCAAATCGTCAACTATGTGAGTTAACCATCTTGCAAGGACGATTATTCCCGCGTGTTGAGCTCACCATGCGCAAGTACCGCTTCCTTTCGGCGTGTTGCTCTATGTCTCTTCGGCCCATACCGGTCCGATATGACGATGTGCCGCGGAGCAGATGATCGCCGCGAGCGAACAATTCTCATCCAACGCGAGCGCACGCATCGCGCACAGCATGGCGCGCTCATCGCCCATCCACCACAGCACATAACTGATGATGGCCAATGGCTGCACATGATACCGTTCGGGGACCATCCCGATGATGTCGAACATCATGTTGACGCCGTTGTCGCAACGTTTCGTGTCGGGTTTTCTTGATGCGTCACGGAACGATCCGTTGAGGGATTCCTCCAGATGACGCGTGTTGCCGGGAAGTGTCGGATTGGCCATGAATCCCATGAGAAAGTCACGTGACGAACGTCGTTCATCCACGATGATGGAGACCAGCAGCGCGTCACGCACCGCCATGGTCTGCTGCATGGCGATGGCAAGTGCTCCCGCACCGTTTCTGGACAGTCTGCATTCTGGCGATGAATCGTCATCTCCCGACGATTCATCGGCCAGCTCATCCATCCATTCCGAGAATGGCTCCTGCAGGAAATCGCGTATGCTCTCCGCCATGCCCAGCGATTTGCAATCCTCCACCAATTGGTCTTCAAGCCGTTCCATCTCGGCTTCGCATATCGGCATGGGCTCGTCGATCGTCTTCATGTCTCGTCCTCCTTGGCGTATCGGAGCGGTCGCTTGATGCAGGCCGCTTTGTTGGAACTATGCATCATCCGGCAATGCAATGAGGCGTTTCGGGACCCCTGTGGTCGGAGAACGTGAAGCTCGGCGTGTCACGAAACGTCCGGCACCGTCTCACCCGCTGCAATCATTATGTTTTCCTCTTGTCGAATGTGTGTGGATAACCTTGACCCATGACTAGCTCTTCCGATTTGGAACAGATTGAAACGCGCACGCTCTCGCTGGTAAGGGATTTTTCGTTCCTGCATGCGGACGATCCGGTGGCGAATTCCTGCAAAGCCGTCGCTGATGCGGTGGCGCAGCAGGCGGTCACGTCAAGTGAGGGCGGCAAACGTCTGCGGGCGTTGCTGACGTTGGATGCGTTCCGTGCGTTCGCGCCGCAGGATGTGGCGGAACGTGATATGGATGCGGTGTTGGATCTGGCATGCGCGATCGAAGTGTTTCAGACCGGCGCGTTGGTGCATGACGACATCATCGACGATTCCGATCTGCGCCGTGGCAAGCCGTCCGCTCATCGTGCGCTTGCCACGGATACCCATAGTGATGCCATCGGCCATGGTTTGGGCATCATGTTGGGTGATATGCTGGCCACCGCGAGCGTGGATATCGCCAATAAAGCGGCTTGCCGGCTTGGCTCCGGATCTTCCGTGGTGTCAGCCTTCCTGAATATGCACCGTGAAGTGGAAATCGGCCAAGTACTCGATTTGGCCGTGGAACTCAATACGTTAGACGATCCTGAAGAGCTGGCGTCGGCCTCTTTGAATGTCTTCCGTTGGAAGACCGCCAGTTATACCACTATCGCACCTTTGGAATTCGGTATGCTTGCCGCCGGCCTCGCCCCTGCGGACGCGCGCAGGCTCGCACTGGCGATTGGATTGCCTCTTGGTTTGGCGTTCCAGCTCGCGGATGATCTTCTGGACGTCATCGGGTCGAGCCGCAATACCGGCAAACCGGTGGGCGGTGATATCCGTGAAGGCAAACGCACGGTGTTGCTGGCCGATGCGATTGAGGCTGCCGGCGATGTCGAACGACGTGAACTCATCGACATGTGGGAAGCCGAATCACGTGACGAGGCACATGTTAGACGTGCCATCGCATTGTTCGAGTCCACTGGTGCCATCGCACGTTCCAAGGAACGGATCGCCGGTCTGTGGCTCGAGTCGAAGGCCGCCATCGAGACGCTTGAACTATCGCAGGATCGCAAAGACATGCTTACCGAAGCATGCGCACGTTTCGTACCGATTGTGCGGGAACAGGGCTGATGCCGCCGCACTGTGAAAGACCCGTGTTCATCGCATCTTCCGCAAACCATTCCTTGTAGACTACAAGTGAACACATCTTTGTCGCGAAACGTTTTTTGAAGAAGGAATCGTACCGATTAGCCATGAGTGAAGCCCAGCATGCCCCCGAAGGCCAGGTCATCGAAGGCCGGTACCGAGTCGTCAGCAGAATCGCCGATGGCGGCATGGCCACGGTGTATCAAGCTGTTGACGAGCGTCTGGGACGTACCGTCGCCATTAAGATCATGCACACGCAGCTGGCACAGGGCCCACAACGCGACCAGTTCGTGGAACGTTTCCATCGCGAGGCCCGTTCCGCAGCAGCAATAGCCAATCCCCATATCGTGCAGGTGTATGACACCGGTGAGTTCGATGGACTGGATTTTCTTGTCATGGAGTACGTGCATGGCGTGAACCTGCGGTACGAAATGAACCAGCAAGTCACGTTCAGCGTTCGTGAGACGCTACGCATAGTCGGTGAGACGTTGGACGGCTTGGCTTCGGCGCATCGCGCAGGCGTGGTGCACCGCGATATCAAACCGGAGAATATTCTGCTCAATGACCGAGGACATGTGCAAATCACCGATTTCGGCCTGGCCAAGGCGGTGTCGCAGGCCACGCTGTCCTCCACCGGCATGCTGCTGGGCACGGCCGCCTATCTGGCGCCAGAAATGATTCAGCACAATCAGGCAACGCCGCAGGGAGACCTGTATTCCGTAGGCATCATGGCTTGGGAGATGCTGGCCGGCAAGGTGCCGTTCACCGCGGACAATCCGGTGACGCTGGTGTTCAAGCACGTGCATGAGGATGTGCCGGATATCACGACCGCTTGTCCGGGCATCAATGCAGGCGTGGCCGCATTCCTCGCCCGCCTTACGGCGCGCGCGGTCGAGGACCGTCCCCAGGATGCGTCCGTGGCATTCGACGAATTGCAGCAGTTGCAATCGAACCTCACCATCGACGACTGGCAATACCGTCTGTCAGCCGTTTCCCCGGCCGCAAACGATGCCGCCGACACCATGCCCGGCGATGGCACCCGGCAGATGCCGCTACCGCCCGCTCCCCCAGCACCGCCTGTGCGTCAGAACGACGATCGTACACGACAGTTCAATCCGGAAAACCCGAACAAAACCACCGTCATGCCGGCGCAGCAGGCAGATCCGGAGGCAACCACCCGCTTGGCTTTGGAAAAGAACGACGTCCCCGCCAACAACGTTCCAGCTTCCCCCTCGAACGGTCCGGTCAGTGGTGGACAGCCGAAACGCAGTGGCAAGCGTGCACCTGTCATCATCGCCGTCGTAGCAGCCATCGTGCTTGCCTGCGCAGGCGGTGGAGGCTATGCCTGGTGGTATTTCCGAGGACCGGGCAGCTACTGGACCATGCCTCAGCCGGCAGATCTCACATGTTCCGATTCGGAGCCCTGCCGTATTTCCAACATCAAATGGAACGCCTATGAGGAACTGCTGAAATTCTCCAACATCGAGTACGAAGAGACCGAGGCGTTCAGTGATTCCGTCAAGGCTGGCAATGTCATCTCCACCGACCCGGAGAATGTCGGTTCGCATGTGAGCAAACGTCATCATCAGAAGGTCAAGGTGGTAGTGTCCAAGGGTATTAAGCAGGGCACTGTTCCCACAGACATTCTCGATGCCACCAGTGCGAACGGCAAGGATCCGATCAACGCGTTGAAGCGTGCCGGCTTCGACAACATCGAACAGACTCCGGCCAATGATGACGCGTATTCCATGGACGTACCTCAGGGCGCGTTGCTTGATTTAAGCGTGGATCCCGGCGCGACTCTGCCCCATAACGCGAAGATTACCGTCACGCTGTCCCAAGGACCGAAACCGGTTACCATGCCGGACGTCGTGGGCAAATCGAAGGATGAGGCGCAGCAGACGCTTGATGCGCTCAAGCTCACCGTCAACTGGACCGAGCAATTCGATGACAAGATTCCGCAAGGACAGGTGATTTCCGCTTCCGCGAAGACCGGAGACGAGTTGCACTGGGGCGATAGCGTCAATGCGGTGGTGTCGAAGGGACCGGAAACCGTAACGCTGCCGAATTATGTCGGACAGAAAGCCGCCGCTGCCAAAGCCGCATTGGAGAAGCTGGGATTCAGTGTGAAGATCAGCTCGCAACTGACACTTGACTCCAGTCAAGACAAGAAGGTCGCTTCGCAGGATCCGGTAGGAGGCACCGAGGTGCGACTGCGTCAGGAGGATGGCACGCCGAATACCGTCACCTTGAAAATGTATTCGTCGCTGTTCGACTGATTATCCTGATTACAAAATAGAAATCAGGGGTGTTTGTTCCGAAAACATTCTTCGGAACAGACACCCCTGATTGGTTTGGAATGAACCTCGCTGAAAACTTATGCCTTCTTGGCAGCGGATTCGGCTTGTGCCTGCGCTTCGGCCTCCTGCTGGGCTTTGAGCTCGGCCTTGACCTTCTGCGCGTATTCGTCGACGTATTCCTGTCCGCTCATCTTCTGGATCTCACGGGTCACGCGGTCGGTAAGCGAACGCAAATCATCGTGGGTAATCTGGTCGGCGGATTTCTTCTCGACTTCAATCGGCTTGCCGTAAATCACCTTGGACTTGCCTTTGTTCGGAATGACCTGTCCTGGCTTCTGCAGTTCACGCGAACCGATGATGGCGGCCGGAATAATGGGGCAACCGGTTTCGAATGCCAGACGCGCCGCGCCGGTGTGTCCTTTGTAAAGACGTCCATCGGGGCTGCGAGTACCTTCGATGTGAATGCCGAACAGATGTCCGTCCTCGATGATCTCACGGGCGTGGTTCAGTGCGCCAAGTGATTTGGAACCGCCGGAACGGTCCACGGGGAACACGCCGACTGACGTGAACCACCATTTCTTGAATTTGCCTTTGATGCCTTTGCCTTCGAAATATTCGGCCTTGCCCATGAAATGGATCATGCGCGGGCAGGTCAACGGCAGCAACGCATCGTCGATGACGGCAAGATGGTTGGCTGCGATGATGGCGCC
>CAJLKD010000014.1:0-34495 GCA_905207115.1 Bifidobacterium angulatum
TCTCCTAAAGAAGGTGTCGTAGGTTCGATTCCTATCTGGGGCACTTTTTCATATCTGCCGTACCGCCGTATTCGCATTGATGCAACCAGCGGCACGACCACCCCCTGACACGGCATAATGCGCAAGGCGCGCCGTCAGGCTTCGGGCAACGGCACACGGCTCGTGGTATCCCGCAACACCAGCATCGGTTCCTGCGATTCGTGCGGTTCGTCCGGGCTTTCGCCTTTCAACAGTTGCAACGTCTTATATGCGGCGACGCGACCTAGCTCAAGCGGGTCCTGACGGATGGTCGTCAAATCCGCCACCTCGGCGACGTCCGCGTCGTCGAAGCCAATCACCGAAATGTCATCCGGCACGCGCAGATGCTGCCGTTTCAGCTCCTTGATCAGGGCAATCGCCATCTGGTCGGTCTCCGCGCACACCGCGGTCGGGCGGTTCGGCGACGACAGCATCTTGGCGACCAGCTCGGCGGCGAGCTGCGGCTTGCCATACGATGCCGAATGCTCACTGCACATCACGATCGAGGCATCGTCCTCACCGTACCCGTTCCGTTCGGCCGCTTCGAGGAAGCCCTCCACGCGCTGGCTTGCGGAATACACCATATTCCCGGGAATATAGTCGCCGGCAAAGGCGATGTGCTCATGTCCAAGCGATTTCAGCAGGCACACGCCCTTGGCCATGCCGCTGAAGTTGTCGATGCACACCGACGCGTCGCACGAGGACTCGGCGGGAATGTTCACGCCGATCACAGGCATGTCGATGGATCTGAGCTGCTCGCGCTGGGTCTCGTCCAGCTGGAACGACGCGATGATGATGGCGTCGGCATTGCGGTCCTTGGGAAGCTGGACGAAATACCGGTTCATCTCATCCCTGCCGCGGATGAACGACGGGCAGATGTCATAGCCCTCCGGCGACAGCACCTCGTACACGCCCTGCAGCACATTGGCGTTGAACCATTCGTTGAGCCCGCCCGAGCAGAGCAGGATGATGCGCATGGTCTTGCCGGAGGCCAATGCGGAAGCGCTTTTCAACAGCGTGAAGCTCAGCCGGTCTGCAGCCTCCTCGACCTTCCTGCGTGTGGCTGGCGCGACCTTGTCCACGCCGCGCAAAGCGCGGGACACCGTCGCCTGCGATACTCCTGCCAGTTTGGCCACATCCGCGATCGTGGCTCGTGCCATACCGTCACCTCCTACCATTGTTCATCGCTTCCATGATAATGAAACCCTTGATTTCATTGGGAAACACGCCATATACGTACTGTATTGCATACAAAAAATGTAAGCGCTATCATTCATAGTACCAACAAAATACAGCACGACAACGGAACTTCCCACAGCAACCCCCGTATTTTCAGGCAGACGTGGTGTAAGCGTTGTCACAACGTCATCGTCACGCGCATCACAGCATGCACCGTCAACGAGGAAGGAGCCGACAATGACCAGCATCGATACGAATACCGCCGCAACAGACCCGTCACTATGGTGGAAGCAGGCCGTGGTCTACCAGGTCTACCCACGTTCTTTCAAGGACACCACAGGTTCCGGCCTGGGCGACATCGCCGGCGTGACCGCAAAGATTCCCTATCTCAAGGAACTGGGCGTGGATGCCATCTGGCTGAGCCCCTTCTACCCCTCCCAGCTTGCCGACGGCGGCTATGACGTGGACGACTACCGCAACGTGGACCCCAAGCTCGGCACCATGGCCGACTTCGATGAGCTCGCCCAAACCGCGCACGCGGCCGGCATCAGAATCGTCGTCGACATCGTGCCCAACCATTCCTCCAACCAGCACGAATGGTTCAAGGCAGCAGTGGCAGGCGGCCCGGGCTCCCCCGAACGCGACCGCTACATCTTCCGCGACGGCAAGGGCCCCAACGGCGACCAGCCGCCGACCGACTGGATCGCCAGCTTCGGCGGCCCCGCCTGGACCCGCGTGCCCGACGGCCAGTGGTACCTGCACATGTTCACCAAGGAACAGCCGGACTGGAACTGGAAGAACCCCGAAGTGCGCGCCGACTTCATCAGGACATTGCGCTTCTGGCTCGACCATGGCGCCGACGGCTTCCGCGTGGACGTGGCGCACGGCCTGGCCAAGGACCTCGAGCGCGACGACCTCGACGATTTCACGATCATCGGCGATGACATGTCCGCCACTGACGGCACCCACCCGCTGTACGACCGCAACGAGGTGCACGACATCTACCGCGAATGGCGCAAGGTGTTCAACGAGTACAACCCGCCCGCATTCGCCGTGGCCGAAGCGTGGGTGCACCCGTCCCGCCAGTACCTGTACGCCTCGACGGACGAGCTGGGCCAGGTGTTCAACTTCGAGTTCGCCAAGATGGATTGGATCCGGGACAGCTTCCACACCGCCATTGAGGAGGGCCTGGCCGCGGCCGAGCGCTCCGGCTCCACCTCGACCTGGGTGATGAGCAACCATGACGTTCCCCGTCATGCATCCCGTTACGGCCTGCCGCAGGTACCCTCGTCGTCGCACCATCAGCTTGCCAAGGACTGGCTGCTACGTGACGGCACGAGTTACACCGAGGATCGGGAGAAGGGTTCTCGTCGCGCTCGCGCCGCCATCCTGATGGAGCTTGCGCTGCCCGGATCCGCATACGTGTATCAGGGCGAGGAACTCGGACTCCCCGAAGTGGCCGACATTCCGTGGGATCAACTCGAGGACCCGACCGCGTTCCACCGTGTGCGCAACCAGTCGGAGAAGGGTCGTGACGGCTGCCGCGTGCCGCTGCCCTGGGTGGCTGCGGACACCAACACAGACGGCGGGACCTTCGGATTCTCCCCAACGGCCAAGGTCGCGGGAGCCGGCGTGACGGCCAGCGAAGCCGGCCAGCCAGCCGAAAAACCGCACCTGCCGCAACCCGCATGGTTCGCCGACTACGCCGCCGACAAGGAGGACTCCGATCCGGCATCCATGCTCAACCTGTATCGCAAGGCCCTGCAGCTGCGTCACACGATGATGCCCACCGACACGTCGCTGACCTGGCTTGACGAGGATCGTTCATCCGACCTGCCGGACGGCGCGGATGGCCAGCGTGGCGGCGTGATCGCCTACCGTCGTTCCAACGGCTGGGCTTCCATCACCAACTTCAGCCTGTCGCCGGCGGACCTGCCAGAAGGCACGATTCTGCTGGCATCAGGCCCGCTCACCGACGACGGACGCCTGCCGCAAGACACCACCGTCTGGATGTCGCTGAACTGATCGTCACTCCCCGCCCTGCGCTCCCTCCGGCGCAGGGCGACACACACCCCACACACGGAGGGAACCCGAGGTTCGGGCATTGCAATGACGCACGCCCGGCCCCTCCCCCACACAGACAACGACTGTCTTCAGCCAACAAGGAAAAAGGAGAACATCATGAACCGCAATGCCACCAGGATCGTCGCAGTGGCGGCGTCCCTCGCCATGGGATTCTCGCTCGCCGGATGCGGCGGCACCAGCGCCGACTCCGACAAAGGCCACGTGTACCTTATGAACAACAAGGCCGAAGTGGTGGACCAGTACAAGGAGCTCGCCTCCATGTACACCAAGAAAACCGGCGTGAAGGTCGACGTGCAGACCGGCGCCGCCGGCACCTATGATGCGACCATGACCTCCGAACTGGCCAAATCCAACGCGCCGACCATGTTCAACGTGTCCGGCTTCGACCAGTTCGCCAAGTATCAGAAGCATATCGAACCGTTGCAGGACACCGAAGTGTTCAAGATGCTCAACGACGAAGGCAAGGCCTACTCCTACACCATCGACGGCAAGTCCTACACGCTGCCGTACGCCGCCGAATGGTACGGCATCATCTACAACAAGAAGATCATCAAGGATTACTGTGCCAAGGATTATGCGGTGATCAAGAGCGCCGACGACATCAAGGACTACAAGACACTCAAGGCCGTCGCCCAATCCATCCAGCAGCACAAGGACGATCTCGGTCTTGAAGGCGCCTTCGCCACGCCCGGCCTCGACTCGTCCGATACCTACCGGTTCACCGCGCATATGGGGCGTATTCCGCTGTACTACGAATACAAGGACATGAACACCACGTTCTCCAAGACCATCAAAGGCACGCATCTCGCCCAATACAAGGATCTGTTCGACCTTGAACTGAAGAACAGCCCGACCGAATCCGGCCTGATCAGCTCCAAGACCTACGACGATGTCACCTCCGAGTTCGCCCTGGGCAAGGTGGCCTTCTACCCGAACGGCGTATGGGCATACTCCCAGATCAAGAACAACGAGGTGGCCGACGACGACCTGGGCATGCTGCCCTACTACATGGGCATCAAGGGCGAGGAGAACAGTGGACCCGCAGGCGTGTACGACGCCAGCTGGGCGGTGAACAAAAACGCCTCCGAAAAGGACAAGAAGGCCACGCTCGACTTCATCAAGTGGATGGTGACCGACGATTCCGCCAAGAAGATCCTCTCCCAGGACATGGGCTTCTCCGTGCCGTTCACCACCTTCACCGACAAATTCCAGCCGAACAACCCGCTGACCGCAGCCGCCCGCGCCTACACCGACGCCGGCAAGACCGAGGTCCGCAGCTTCACGATTCCGGACCAGCAGTGGCAGGACGACATTGCCGCCGCACTGGTCGAATACGCGCAAGGCACCGGCACATGGGACAAGGTCAAGTCCGCGTTCGTGGACGGCTGGAGCACCGAATGGGCCAACAACGAGGAATCACTTGGATCCGTGCCCGAAGCGCAGAAGTTCGACACAAAGTGAGCAGCTCCACCGGACTCGGCAAAGCCGAGTAGATAGCAGCACAGGCGTGCGATGGGCCGACCGTAACAACGGCTCATCGCACGCCTGTTCGCATGATCGCCTCTGACTGCCGCCGACCGCTATCGGCGGGCGTCCGCATTCAGCTTGTCCATGGCAGGCAACCGCACGCGTGCGAACGGACAGCACAGACGACTACGCAAACGGCTGCACGGCCAAATCACACGGCGAATCGATTCAGGCGTCGATCCTCTCCAACGCCTTATACGGAACAGCGCTCCTATCAACGCATTTCCAGATCAAACCACGACGGCACTTCACCACGGAAACATAACCACCCTGCCGCAAAGCCTTACCGACTTTGGCATGCAACGGCAGCCTGCACACCTTCCGCCGCCCCTCACCATCGTAGACAACCAGATCACGCACATGCGCAACACGCCCCGCCGCAGACTTCACGACAGGCTCCACCCATTTGCCGCCACGCCGTTGCACAACCACACGGTTCCGCCCCTCGCCAGCCCAAGACTCGCCCACCAAAGCATAATAGGTCTCGCCACCATACTGGTACTTCGTCCACTGATACCCGGCGAACACCACGCCCGCCATAATCGCCAACGCAATCGCCAACGCGGAAAAAGCCTTCTTCATCATTCCTCGGTTCGCTCACGGGAACGCCATCAGACGCCCCACCATCACCGTCGTTACCGACGTATTGATGTGAACAGTACCGAGAAACACCAGCGACCATCATCAGTCAACGGAACGATTCGCCCCGCAAGGCTCATTCCCAAGAACGAGACAGGGTGCAGCGCACGGAACAAACCACGCGCCACACCCTCATAACCAAATCACAACCGGCTCGTAACCGGCTCACAGCGTAGGCAGCCAGCGACCCAAACGATCAAGCCCCTCCCTCAACGCCTCCTGGGAAGCGGCATAACTCAACCGCACATGCGTGTCAGCCGTCGCGGCACCGAAATCACGCCCCGGCGTCAACGCCACATGCGCCTCGGCCAACGCGCGCTCGCAGAACGTCCACGCATCCAAACCAGTGGACGTGATGTTGAAATACGCATAGAACGCACCATTCGGCTCCACCTCCACCGGCAGTCCGATGCGCTTGAGCCCGTCGACCACAATGCGCCGACGGGTCAGCAGCTCCTGGCGACGACGCTCGCATTCATCCAGACTGTCTTGGGTGAAGCAGGCGAGCGCAGCGTGCTGCGTGGGGGTGTGTGCACACAGGTAGTAGTTGGTGGCCAGATCGTCCACGGCTTCGAGCACGTCATCGTCATCGGGCATGACGGCCCAGCCAAGACGCCATCCGGTCATGCCGAAGAACTTGGAGAAGCTGTTGCACACAATCGCCTCATCGTCGCATTCAAGCACGGATTTGACTTCGCTGCCATCCGGTTCGCGATCGGCCAGGTCAAGGTAGGTTTCGTCCACGATGCGCCACATGCCATGCTCGCGCGCATACTCGCACACGCCCTTGAGCACATCGAAGTCGATGGTGGTGCCGGTGGGATTGGACGGCGAGGTGATCATAACCGCCTTGGTGCGGTCGGTATGGTATTGGGCGACGAGTTCCGGGGTGAGGTGGAAGCGGGTGGCGGCGCTGGTGGGCACGTCCACCACGGTTCCCTCGAAGCTTTTCACCAGCTCGCGATTGCAGGGGTATGAGGGGTCGGCGATAAGCACCTCATCGCCGGAATCGACGGTGAGGGCGGTGGCGAGCAGCAGTGCCGCCGAGCCGCCTGAGGTGATGACGATGCGCTTGGGGTCGATGGCCAGACCGTGACGTTCACGGTAGAAATCCGCGATGGCCTGGCGTAGTTCCGGCAATCCCATGGCCGCGGTGTACGGCAGGGCGCGGCCGTCATATTGTTCGCGCATGGCGTCTCGAACGGCTGGTGGCGCGCCGAAATCAGGTTCGCCCAGGCTGAGTTTGACGACATCGATGCCGTTGGCGATCATTCGATCGGCTTGTTCGCCGAACACCATGGCGCGGAAGGGTTGCACCTCACGGGCGCGACGAGACATAACAGGCTGCATTGCTTCACTCATAGTCCCGTTGTATCCACACCATGCGACACCGAACCCCGCTTGCCCATGCCGCTTGCCGCTCCGGGCCGCCGGTATCCGCAGACTATCCGCATGACTATCCACATGACGAAGCGAACGCAACCGCAATACGTGTGAATACGTGATGATGGCACGGCGGATCGCAGCACACACAGGTAGCCATGCATCGGCGAATCCTCATACAATAAGCAGAGCATCGGCACCCATTCGTATAGGAGGAACACCATGAGTATGCTCAACGGCAGACGCGACGAGGCGGAACGCACCGGCAGAAAAGTGAATGTCGCCATTCTGGGCGCAGGTTCGATTGCCAACACCATGGCCACAACGCTGGTGAAGATGGCGGAAGACAGCCGGTATTCCAGCTGGATCCACCCGTATGCCGTGGCGGCGCGCGACAAGGGGCGAGCCGAGGCATTCGCCGCGAAATACGGATTCGATACGGCGTATGGATCCTATGCGGATATGACCGCGGACGACAATGTCGACCTGGTGTATATCGCCACGCCGCACAATTTCCATGCCGAACAGGCGATCATGTGTCTTAAGGCCGGCAGGAACGTGCTGGTGGAGAAGGCGTTCACTGCCAATGCCGCGCAGGCTCGGACACTGCTCAATGTGGCGGAGGAGACCGGACTGCTTGCCACGGAGGCAATCTGGACACGCTACCAGCCGAGTCGTGATCTTATCAACGAACTGGTGCATAGCGGCGAATTGGGCACCATACGATCGGTGCGCGCGGAACTCAGCTATGAGCTGCATGGGCGCGACCGTATCACGAATCCGGATCTCGCCGGAGGCGCACTGCTCGATGTGGGCGTGTACGCATTGAATTTCATCGACATGGCGGTGGGTGCCGACCATGGACGTTCCATTGCCGACATCGTTACCACGATGGTGCCGTACAGCACCGGCGTGGATGCCACGAATACCACGGTATTGACCTATGACGATGGCCTGTTGGCAACCGCGACCAGTTCCAGAGCCGTGGCGTCGGACCGTTCCGGCGTGATCTGCGGCGACAACGGGTATGCGGTGGTGACGAATATCAACAATCCGGAACGCATCGACGTGTACAACACGGATCATTCCCTTCGCCATAGCATCGCGGTGCCCGAACAGCTCACCGGGTACGAGTATGAGGTTGCGGCTGCGGCCAACGCGATTCTTGACGGCCGGACGGAATGCCCGGAAATGCCTCACGCCGATACGCTGCGCATTATGGAGCTTATGGATGAGATCCGTGGGCGTTGGGGGTTGAAGTACCCGTTCGAATAGAACGCCAATGGCTGTGGGCGGCAATCGCAACGGCGATCGCCGCCCACAGCCATGCTGTCATGTGTTTTCCCGACAGCAGGATTATCGGCATTCCGAACCGTTCGGCATCCCGGGCTAGTCATCGTCCGACGCTTGCGGAATACCTGCCCCCAATTCGGCGATGATGGCGTTGCGAGGCTTCATTTCAGCATGCAACTCGCGTAACGACTCGTCGGCTTCGCTCACGTAATACAGCGTGGCATCGATGGCTTCCAACGGTATGCTCTCGATTTCGGCGAGCAGCAGACGGTACATGTCGAGTTGGATGAGTTTGCGGGCGGTGTCTTCCCTGCTGGTCGGGCGATGCCCCGTCTTCCAATCGACGATGGTGAACCGTTTCGTCCGATCCTGCGGGTCAAGCCCGCCAAAGAACACGGCGTCCAGCTTGCCGTTAACCACCTGACCGTTCAGATCGCCTATGGATACGACGATCTGGCGTTCCGCCCAGACCGGCACGCGTTGCGCCCAAGCCGACGAGGCAAGGCGACGCTCCCATTCCAGCACGGACGAATCCGCGTCGCCGCTCTGGCAGGCTTGTATGGCTTTATCCAGCTCCTGCAGCATGCCGCTTCTGGATTCTCCGCTTTCCTCTGGGTGCATGGCGTTCATGAAACGCTCCGCCCAGGCGTGGAATCGCGTGCCGGCCGAGGCCGCGGGGGATGCCACGGATGGTATCGGGCGGATAATGCCACGCCAGAACCGTGTCTCATCCCGACCGCTCAACCCGCCGGCGAGCGCCTGCAATCCGGTTACGCTCTGTCTGGAAGCGGCCATGACGCGTTGGGCTTTCCGTCTGACCGCCGTGTCCAGGGCGTCACCGTCCAGCATGCCGGTCATCAGATCCTCGTCCGCTACCAGCATGCGGGCCTTGTCGTATAGGCTTTGCCCATTGTTTTCAGGATTATGGCAATCCACATCCGATGTGGCATTGGATGCGGCGTCGTCTGCATCGACTCCGGTCATGGCCTGCCGCACCTGTTTTGCGCTTTGCAGCAGCGAGTCGCCCACTTCCCGGCTGAGACGCGCCGGCCAGGGAAGACTGGTTTGGGCATCGTGCGTTTCTGGTTCTTCCAGCCAGGCCGCGCCAACGACCATATCCTCGTATTCGCGGGCGTGATCGCCCACAAAGTACCCTTCCGGCAAGGCGATCTGCTCATCGGCCCCTTCCGGCAGGTTCGATGGGGCTGCCGCGATATCGTTATGGATGCGCAACGAGTCATGCACTTCCTGCCAGAACACCGACGGCTTGGATTTTCGCGTTTTGGCGCCCAATACGCGCGGGTCGCGCCCTTCCTCTCCAGTCTGGCAATAGGTGAGCAGCAGATCCCTGCGAGCTCGGGTGAGCGCCACGTAGGCGAGTCGTCGTTCATCGCAATGGTAGCGGCGCCCGTATTCCTCGACCTGTGTAAGGTACAGGGAATCCGGATCCATGGCTCCGATCTCATCGTCGAAGGCACGCAGTGTGCCAAACACTTCGTCATCGATGGTTTCCGCCGCGTCCAGCAGTTCCAAGGACTCGATGGGATCCGCTTCGCCGGGCGCATCATGCGGGAACCGTGGCAGAATGCCTGCATCGGCGCGCACCGGCACGGGAACCGCGTCGATTGTCGTCAGCCATGACGTGGCGGTCTCGCAGTATTCCGGAGCTTCCCACACGCCGTCGTGCCACCCGCCCGGATGGCGTTCGTCGACCTTGACGGCAAGCGAATCGCCTTGTTTGCTGGGGAACACGCCTTCGCCAAGTTCCACCACTGCGACCGCATCCCATTCAAGCCCTTTGGACTGGTGGATCGTCATGAGTTCGACATCGGCACCGCTATCGGCGTTCAGGGTGGACGTCTCGTCTTCGATGGTTCGCAGCGTATCCGTCCACGCCATGAATCCGCGCAATGTCGGCGCCTGACCGGCCGCGATCTCCGATAGGTACGTGTCCACCAGATCGATGATGGCCTCCACGGGGATTCGGGCGACAGTGGGGTTTACCGTGCCGTCGCCATGCAACGCCTGCGCGACCACGGCATCCACGTCCAGTTCCAGCGCCTGCGTCGCGGTACGCACCACATCCGACAAAGGCCTGCCGATTGCATCGCACACCGTGCGCAACACGGCACCGGCGCGGATGATCGTCCGAGCATCGTGTTCGTCGATGCGGGAGCAGCGTTCCAACTGTTCCGGCAGATCGTCGCGCAGCAGCAGATCGGCTACGAACACGCTGTTGATCACGCTATCGCGATGTTCTCGGACCAGAGCGTCCCATTGCCCGCGCGGCGCGTCCGCCGGGACCAGACCGGCCATGACCAGGGCTCGATATTGGGATTCAAGATTCAGCGTATTGGCAATACCGGCAAGAGCGGCCAGAGCCGTGGCTCCCAGTCCGAAGCGTGGGGTGGCGAGCAGCCGCATCAGCGAGGCGCTGTCGCTATGGTCGCAGGCTACGCGCAGCAGCGAGAGAATATCGCGCACTTCGGGGCGTTCGAGCATTGCGGAATATCCGACCGCCACAGCGCTCAGACCGGACTGCTCCAGCGCCTGCTGGAACAACGGCATTTTTGCCTTCGAACGGAACAGCACCGCAACGCTTCCCTTATGCTCGCCACTCTGGCCGGCATGGGTGTTGCGCGCGATGGCTTCATGGCAGAATCGCACCACACCGTCGATCTCCTGCCCCAAGGTCTCGTAGCCGAGCACGCCAACCGTGCCGGATGGGGCATTGTCTAAGGGGGCGAGCTCGTTCACGTCCACTTCCCGCATCGGCGAACTGCTGGGACGGCTTGGCGTGCCACGCAACGGCATGGTGAGATTGTTCGCGGCTTCCAGTACCAGCTTCGCATTGCGCCGGGTAACGCTTAGGGAATACGGCTTGCGTTCGGGCGGCAGATGAAAATCGCGTTGGAACATGCGGAAAGCGCCGGGGCTTGCTCCTCGCCAGGCATAGATCGATTGGAAGGGGTCGCCCACCGCGCTCACAGCGGTGCCTTCGCCTCGGAACAGGGTGGCGATAAGCGCCGCCTGCGTGGTGGATGTGTCCTGGTATTCGTCGAGCAGCACATGGCTGAACCGTTTGCGATAGCGGGCCCCGATGGAGGGGAAACGAGTGACGAGCTGGTATGCGGCGATGGTGAAATCGCTGAATTCCGCCATATTCAGCCGTCGTTTCTCCGCGGCATAGGCCTCTACCAGATCGAGCATCACGTTGCGTTGTTCGGCGGTCTGCACAAGCGAGGCGCACGTGTAGACGCAGGCCGCATGCGCGTCACGCTGATATGAGGCGACCTTCTGCGCCCAGCTTTCGTCCGTGTCTTTCTTCAACCGCTTCTGACGCTTGAGTTTCACCGCTTGTTCGGGAATATCCTCGCCTTCGATGACGGATCGCACCTGCTTGACGAAAGCGTCATCCCAGGCGCGCACTTTCGCTATGGCCGAAGGCATGTCGGCGACATCGCCGCCGATCATAGAACTGGCAATGGCATCGCTTAGCGCGCGAACATGCGCCGTGACCTGACTGAATGAACCGAGTCCCTTGCCCTGCAGCATATCCATATGACGCTCGACCGTATTGGCCGCCAGCTGCAACGCCCCGGCCTCGCTCAACGGCTGTGTGTTCTGGTCGAAGCCCACGAGCAGACCATACTGGCGCACAATGGATTGGAAGAACGCGTCATAGGTGAACACCGCAGGTTTGAGGAACATGCGATCCTGATCATGCTCGTCATCGGCAAGCACCGCCGCGGAGACCCTGGACAGCAGCTCGCCCGCTGCCTTACGGGTGAAGGTGAGGCCGAGAATACGTTCGGGAGCCACGCCATGCTCGATGAGCGACACGATGCGACGCGTCATGGTGTAGGTTTTGCCTGATCCCGCACCGGCGACCACAAGCACGTCGCTGCCGACCGGAGCGTTGATGACTTTGGCTTGTTCCGGACTATCGGTGAATGTGCTCATGCCTGCCTCGTTTCGAATACGGTATCGACCTGTCCCGCGCATGCAGGGCATACATCCGTCATACGGCAATGCCCCTTATGCTGCCTTGTGGGATGCGCGACGATCACATGCGAGCGGCTCGCCGCAGCCGCGTAGAATACGCGTGCGATCATGGTCAGCGACCACATGGCCTGTGTGCCGTTCCATGAGAGGAACCCCTGCCATGCATTGTCGTCCACCGCATCCAGCGCACTCGGCTTGCCCGCGGGCAATGGGGGAATATCCGTGAACTTGTCCAACCGCGGGTAGTGGTCACGCGCCACGAATCCTTCGGCGTTCAACGCCCCGTTGAGGAACAACGGCGGCTGGAAGGCGCTTTCCGGTGAATAGCTGGAGGCCGGAGCGGCGTCATCCTGCACGTAGAACAGGCCGCTTTGCGCGATATGAGGCCGCTCCCCCGCCCTGCCATGCTCGGGGAACATAAGCCCCAACTGGTAGCAGACCAGCTGAAGATCATTGAAAATCTCCGCAAGCTGGCGTTTCCGCCCTGTTTTGTAGTCGATAAGACGGATGGTCTGGCTGCCATCGCGTAGCCGCCGCATCTCCTTGCGGTCGATTCGGCCGGACAATCGTACCGTCAGATCCTCACGCATGCCCTCCGGCCATCCGCCGACCAGTATTCCCATAAGCTGCATCAATGCGGTTCTGCCTACAGGACTCATGCCCGGCAATGCATTGTAGGCCATGCAGATATCATCAAGCCCGAAGCGCGCGGAGAACTCCTCCTCGCATGAGGCGCTTTCCAACGTGCCGATGTCGAATTTCCCCTCGTTCTTGTTCAAGTAGCTGCTTGCATTGCTTTCCACGAAATAGGATGCCAGATTATGCAGGGTCGTTTCGGCCTGTTCGTCCTTGAGCATGGCGGTATACCGTTCGGCGGCCTTGGCGATGCTGCTGAAATCCGGTTTGATCGCGTCGTAGATGTCGACAAGCCTGTGGGCGACGGCATCGACCGCGCCTTCGACGGACGAACCCGCCACGGCACCCGGAAGGTCAAGACCCTCCGCGCTGCCCTTCTGCGCGACGGCATGGATGAGCGTGCCGAAGCTTGTGGCAGCGGAACCGATGCGCGGGCCTGCAAAACGATTCTCCAGCAGCCAGCACACCGGGCAGGCCCAGAGGTTGTCCACTGCGGACGGGGACAATGTGACGACAGGGCTGCCGTTGTCGTCCAAGGTTTCCTCGACGCTTCTCGATGTGATGCCGGCCTTCCGCGCAGCATCCGCCGTGTTCTGTGCGCCGTCCCGCCTTTCGGTGCTATCCGCGCCGTCGAGGAACGGCCAGTAATCGGGATCGGCGACATCGATGCCATGCTCGGCAAGCAGCGCGAGCGTCTTCCTGGCATCGCACGCCTGCGGCGAATGCTCCGGGTAGCGGGCAAGCATGACGCGCGCCTGGGCGACCAGTCCGCGCGGATCGGCATCCAGACCGGCAAATTCACCGTTATCGCCGGATTCCCCCACCGTGGCGAATGTCACGGCATCGATGTCACGTGGGCAATGCTCCGGCAAATAGCCGTACATGAAATCCGATGGCGTCGTATCGTCGCTCAACACGGCGCTGACCATCACCAAGGCACCGCGGGTGATCGCCACCAGAAAGCTTTTCTTCTCGCTGGCGAGAACCGTTTCCAACCGCGCATCGTGCCCGCTGCTGCAAGGTTGCGCCGCGGCGTCGCCATGAAGAACGACATCGGCAAGATCCTCGCCGCCGAACAGTGTGGCGCGTTCGGCAAGATTCGGCCACACATCCTGTTGCAACGCGGGAATCCACACGCACGCCCAATGCCTGCCCGAAGCGCCGGCCGGCGTGGTCAATGTCACGGCCTGTTCCACCGGCCCGGTCTTCGCCAGGGAATCCGCTTCGATCTCCATGGAACGCACCTGGTCGATAAACCCGTCAATATCCGTTCCGATCATGCCGCCCTGCGCATATTGGAACAGTCTCATGGCCGCGTCCAGCCTGTCGTTGGCGGCACGACCCTCCGGCGTGTTCATCAATGCCATGCGCTGCCAGTGCTCGGCCACGCCGGTAACATCCCATGCCAAAGCCAGCACGAACTGAGGTTCCTTCGACGGCAGGGCCCGCATTCCCTCCGCCACGCGGTCGATCAGGCGGAACACCCTTTGGAACGCCTTAAGATGCGGGCCGCCCCCTACGACGCTGCCGATCACCCCCAGCATGTCGGCGCATGGAGCCGCCTTCCCGTCCAGAGCGAGCATGGCGTACTGCGACAGCACACTGAACGCCGCAGGCCGCTCTTCGCCTGTGCCGTCGGCCACATCGGCAATCTGAATCGTCATATCGGCACCATTGCGCCGCTCGGACTCCTTCAGAGCCTCCCATTCACGCACAATGCGCGCAAGTTCGCTGCCGTCGACCGCGCGCCCTGCGGTTTCGTCGGTGGGCTCGTCTGCAACCGCATGCCCGTTGGGATCGTCGGCCACCCCTTCGAGCCCCGCCAACGATTCCAATGAGCTCATGGCGGATTCGATCGGTTCGATACGCGCAGGCGCCCCCTCACCAGGCTTGCCACCAGTGGTGACCAACGCACTGCCCATAAGCGCGGCGATACGCGAACGGGCGAACGCGCCGATGTTTTTCAGACTCATATCGGTACCATCAAGTCCCTGCTCGCGCAGTTGGGCCAATTCGATCAACGCGAACAATCCCTGCACAAACGGTTCGGATTTCAACGGTCGGGTTACCGACGAATACCGGACCGGTACCCCGTCGCGCCGAAGTCGTTCGCCGAATTGGCGCACGGTGGCATTGTCGTGGGCGATGACGGCCATGTCGTTCCATTCGGTTCCCCTGTCGAGATGGGAGCGTTTGATGCGCCACACCACATCGTCAAGCTCCTCGCGTGCACTGCGGTAGATGGCGGTTTGCAGCGAGTCGTCGGTATGCTTCACTGCGGAAACCGGCCAAGCGCCTGGACATACCGGCATTTTGCCGGGACGCTGCGCCATGGGCGGTGCATTGCGTTCGGGGGATGTGATGGACAGCGATACGCGCGTGGCCACAAGCGTGCGATAATCCGGCGCGTCGCGGTCTCGCCGATCCTTTTCCAGCTCGATAAGCCGAGACTGCAGATCCCCGTGTTGTGCACGATCGAACAGGTATTCAGGGTAGGACCCGCGGAAGGTCTGCACGGATTCGTCGGGATTGCCCGCAAGCACAATGGCCGTTCCCCGGTTGTGCAATGTTTCGATAAAACGCAGCCCGGCAAGTGTGGTGTCTTGAAAATCGTCGACAATCAGCATTCGGGGCACCATATCGGCAAGCAGACCGTCGTCGGACCCATCCGGGCGTTCCAGCACCGCGGCGCCTTCGACCAGCAGTTTGGAGGCGTCAAGACGGTACTCGCCGGAATAAGTGTCGGCAAGAGCGTGCGCGTATTCGCCACGCAGCGCGAATGCGAGACGCCATTGCACCGTCAGGCGTTCCTCATCTCGCCAATCGCCTTGCGGGAAATGCCGCGGAGCTTCCAGCAGATCGCCTTCGCGCTCCGGTGTCACGCCAAGCTCATCCATGCGGGCAAGCATGTCTCGCAGCTGGCTGACGAATGAGGCGGAAATGCCGTTTTCGAATATCGCGGCGGTGGAACCTGCGCCGATGTTCCCGCCATTCGAAGCGGTCCCGGCGTTCAATGTCGGGGCCACGGCGTTCGCCCAATCATCCTGTGCGAAGTAATACCTGAGCAGATGACAGGTGTCGCATAGATCACCACTGACCGCATGCCGCAGGTGCACAGCCAGCACCTGACGCAGCAACGCGTCCTGTTCGGCACCATTGAGCAGTTTGGGCATCGGCAGTTTGCGGAACGACCGGTTGGCCGCGATGATGCGGAACGCGACCGCCGATAACGTGGTGACAGGTCTGGCCTGGGCGAGCGCTCCGAGTTCGCGAATGGCCATGTCGGAAAGGCTGCTGGCCAGATTACGGTTGGGAACGCACATGATGGCTCCGTTGTCACCGAATCTGCGCAGCGCGGACAGCAACGACCGATAGCACAGCGTGGTTTTCCCGCCCCCGGGCATACCGGCGATCAACAACGGTCTCGCCGTTTCCCCGTTGATCAGCGTTTCGATCGCATTCGTTGCATTCCCTAAATCACCCATGCTCCCAGACTAACCGCTTACGCACGCCGGCAGGTACCGGCCTTACGGATTTCCACGCCGTTTCATCGCGTGTTCCAACGGATGAGATACGACTCGCCGTGCTGTTCCGTTTCCCCCGTCCATGCCGTCACGCAGAATGCTTACACCCTCAATGTGGAAGGAACGAATCATGATCAAGAACACCTCGCCTCCGTTAGGCTCCGAGCCACCGACCATCGACGGATTCACGTTCGTCCGCCCGATTGGTTCAGGCTCCACCGCGAACGTATACCTCTACCGACAGCTGGACCGGAACCGCCCGGTGGCCGTCAAGGTGGGCAATGTCGCCCGCCACCCGCAGGCTTCGGCTCGCATCGCCCATGAAGCCCACATTCTGGGGCTGCTGCCGCAGCACCCTCACATTCTTCCCTTGCTTGCGATGGGGACCGCAGGCTCTGGCTTGAACTACCTTGTTTTCGAATATGCATCCGGCGGCAACTGCCATAGTCTGCTGCGCACCCGCGAAACCTCTTGCGCCGACATGCTTCGTTTCGGTGTCAAATTGGCGGATGCGCTCTGTGCGGTGCACCGCGCGGGTATAGTGCACCGCGACATCAAACCCGGCAATGTGCTGATCACCGCGGCAGGCGAGCCCGTGCTGGCCGATTTCGGCACCGCCTGCAGCGTTTACGGGGCAGACGACGCCTGCTATTCGATCCCCTGGTCGGCACCGGAATCGCTTGCGCATCGCAAGCCATGCGAAGGCACCGACATGTATTCCCTAGCCGCATTGCTGTATGCCTTGCTTGCCGGGGCGTCACCGTTCGAATACGGGTATCGCCCACGGTCCAGTGCGCAGCTGCGGAGCATCATTCTCTCCCAGCCGGTACCCCCGCTCAACCGCCCGGACGTTCCTGAACCCGTCGAACTGCTGTTGCGGCGGGCAATGGCGAAGAATCCATCGGACCGATTCCCCTCCATGCCGGATTTTGCATTGGAGCTGCGGCGCGCAGATCTACTGGTGTCCTCCAAGCGCACGATGCTCTCCCCGGTCGCGGAAGCACCCACCGGCATGGCAATCTCCTCACCGCGATCAGCCGTTCCGCCGAGAGGACGATCCGCCACGCGGTCTGGCCATGCAGACCGGAATCGGCGCTCGCCTTGGCGCAAAACGCCTATGGCGGCACTCTCCGCGATTCCGCTGCTGCTGTTCCTGATCGTGCTAGCCGGCACGCATACGGATTCGGTGCAGATGCCGGAACCGGTTCACATCCTTGATGCCGAGGAGTCGAACGTTCAGGCGCGGATGCGGATCTCCTGACCTCGGCCGGCGCCATGACACGCCTATAGCCGGCCGGATACCGGAAGACCTGGCTGCGCCCATGCCGATTCGGCGCAGATGGCGACGCAGATCCATTTCCGTTGCCTGTCGTTACATGCCGTTGCATGCTTTCGTCTGCCAAAATCCGCTGGAGTCTGCCTGAGTCTGCCTGAATCTGCCGGAGTCTGCCGGATGGCGTTTCCATAGCGCTTCGCCTTACCGCCATCGCACCGTATTCGTCCTCACTTCGAGTCCCTGCCCTCATAATCCCCGCCGCCACTTCACCGAACGGATCATCATGCCTTTGCCTTCACCTCGTCTATGGCGCCGCATACGCAACGCCGATGTACCATCTTCTTTCCCCATGCCGCCGCACATACGCCGGCGCATTCCCCCAGCGCTCATCCTCGTTATGCTGCTGGCCTTCATAGCTGGCGTGCTGGTGGTGCAGTCCGTAGTCAGGCATCAGGTGCACTGCGACGATGGCAGCGTATGGGTCATGTCGCAGAGCCACGGCAAGGCGGTACGGTTCAATGCGGACATCGAAGAGCCCACAGGAGCGGTGCGCGCCATGAAGGGTCGCTTCGACATCCTGCAATCCGGAGACGATGCGCTGCTTGCCGGAAGCACGCATATCGCTTCCATAGACGCACCGACGTTGAACATCACCGACTATGACGTTTCCACACGCGACAGCATCATGCTGCTGGGCGGCGGAACCGTGGCGATGGTTTCCCGTCGCAGCGGCGACCTGCACACCGGCTCCCTGGAACGCATCGGTGAACTTGCCAAGGCGAGCGGCACGCCGGTCATGCGGTTGGGAACCGGAGGCAAGGCGGTCGTCGATTACAAAGGCACCGTATGGGGGTACCGGCCGAGCGACGGCACGGTATTGTCGTTCACACGTTCAGACCGACGAGCGGCATCGGTCTGTTCCCTGTCCGGCGGTGAACGCCTGGCTGTTTCGGCATTCACCGTAGTCGACGGTGTTCCCGTCGTATTGTCAGGCAATCGGCTCGTGTTCCCGGGAGGCGAAACCACCATCGATGATTCCGGGCGCATGCTCTTGCAGTCGACGCCGACCGATGACAGGCAATCCGGCTGGGTTGCGATTGCTCTGCCGGGCAAACTCGCCCTGATCAGCCTTCGGACGCAGTCGCCCGAACCCGTGCTGTTGGATTCCCTAGGCTCGGGAGCGCCGGCGCAACCGGTTTCGGCTGGCGGATGCGTGCATGCGGCGTTCGCGCAGCATACCGATAATGCCATCCAAGCGTGCTCGCCGTCTGCCGAGCATGCGGATTTCATATCGCTCGCATCGGTGACGCCTTCCTCGGAGCTGGTGTTTCGGGCCAACCATCGTCATGTTGTGCTCAACGACGTTGCAAACGGCACCATCTGGAACCCGCAGCGTTCGCCTGAGACCATCGCGCTGCAGTGGAACGCCCTGCAACCGGATCGCGACCAGCAGCGCGAGGATTCCTCCACAGCCTTGGAAGCCAAGCATTCCGTAACGCCCGACTGCGATTCTTCGTCCTCGTCCACCGGCCATATACGGGCTGTGGATGATGAATTCGGCATTCGCCCGTCAAGCCGCATGACGCTTGACGTGCTACGTAACGACGAAAGTACCGGCTGTTCCGCGCTTCGTATCGACCGGATCGGCGCGCCGACAGGCGGCGCTGTGCGCATCACGCCGGTTCGTCATGGGCGATATCTGCAGGTCGATGCTTCCGAATTGCCAAGCGGCACCATACGGTTCACCTACAGCGTTTCGGACGGGCACGGCCAAAGCGCTTCCGCCTCCGTACGCCTGAACGTCGCCGAGGCCAATCGCAATCAGCCGCCGGTGCAGACCGACGTTCCTGCGGATATCCCCGTCGAACGGGGCGCATCCTACACGGCAAGCGTGCTGGATTCCTTCACCGACCCGGACGGCGATCCGCTGACGTTGGTATCGGCAAAGCCTCAGAACAGTGGCACACGCCTCTCCGCCCGCGCGGATGGGCGGCTGACCTTCGACGCCGGAACGGTGGAATCAGGCAGGATCGGTGTTGAGCTGACCGTTTCCGACGGAACCGCCGCCACGACGGGAATCGTGTTCTTCGCCATTCACGCCGCGGATAGTCTGGGCGCGCAGATCGACCCGATATCGCAGGATGCCATCTCGGCGGTTCCCGTCACCGTCGACCTGTCGCCCTACATTCATGCCACTGGCACGCATACCCCGTTATTGACCGACGTCACGGCACCAGAGAACACGAGCACAACGGCGAACGGATCGGACATGACCGTCTCGTTCACCGCGGCCTCGCCAGGCACCTACCACGTGCCGTTCACGGTGCGACAGGGGCGACAGCAATCCGCAGGAACCATACGATTCAACGTCAGTCCGCCTGCCACGGAACGCTCCACGCCCATCACGACAAACGATGTCGTCGTATTAGGAGCCAACGGCACCGCCATACTCGAGCCGTTATCCAACGACCTCGACCCGATGGGCGGCGTGCTTTCCCTCGCTTCCGCTTCGGCACCGCCCGATACCACGATCCGCACGACCGTAGTGGCACGAAACAGAGTGCATCTGGAAGCCCGGCACCCGTTGGACGCTCCGATCACCATCACCTATACCGCAGTGAATGCGGTCGGCACCTCGCAGGGAAGCATCATCGTGCATCCAGCAAGCACGGTTTCAGGCCCGGCACTGATACGCGCCGAAGACTTCACCGTCCCCGTGCGATGCGGCGGCACCCGCACCGTGGATGTGCTGAGCCATATACGCTATGACGAGGATGCCGGAATGACGCTGGAAGGCAGGCTGAACACCACGGCATCATTTCAGGGCATGGTGCACGCATCGGAACTTTCCATCCGATACCAAGCACCGGACCGCCCCGGAGAATATTCGGCCGTCTACACCGTCGGCAACGACTACGGCGAAACCGTGTCCGCAACCGTAACCTTTGCCGTGCACCAGCGTGATGCCGACAGCAAAAAACCACCCAAACCGCGCGATATCCAAACCCGAGTCGCTCCAGGCGGCACGGTACGCATCCCCATCGCACTTGGCGGCATCGACGATGCCGACGACGTGATGCTGTTGGGATTGGGCAACGAGACTCCCGCGCGCGGGCGAATCGTGGAAACCGGCGCGGATTACATGATCTACGAGGCCTATACCGATGCCAACGGTACCGACAGCTTCTCCTATGCGGTGGAGGATTGGTCCGGACGCAAATCCCAAGCCACGATCCGGGTAGGCATATCCGCGGCATCCTCACCCAGCGGCGTAACGGCCCGCGACGATGATGTAACAGTACGCCCCGGAAGCACACTCGCCGTGCCCGTCACCGCCAATGACCTATCGCACGACGGCGCGAATCTTACGCTGCTGCGCAAACTGGAGACCCACGGGCGAATCGACGCCCGCGTGACCGGCAGCGCAATCACCTTCACAGCGCCAGAGCACGAAGGCACCTACTACATCATCTATACCGTGCGCAATCAGGCAGGTCTTGAAGACACTGCCACACTGAGCGTACAGGTCAGCAGAACCGCCAGAATCAGACCCCCGCAAGCCTACGACCACAGGATCGCGGCGCATACGACGCTCGGCAAACGCAAGGTGACGGTGAATATCGCGGACCGGATCGCAAACCCTTCCGGCCCGTTCAGCGAATTATCCGTGCACGTGGACGATGCGGCCCGGCGACAAGCGCACGGCAGCGTGCAGGGTACCGTCATCACGTTGGAACTCGCGCAGGAGGCGTACACGATTCCATACACCGTTACGAATACCGTGCATGGACTCGGCTCCACCGCCTTCATCCATGTACCGGCATACGGGGCCTTTCCACCGACGCTGCGACCCGATGCACCGGAACTGACCGTACCATCGGGGAAAACCATCACCTTCGCCCTTGCCGATTATGTACGCGTCGGCGCAGGGAAAACGGCCTATGCCGACAGCCGCGAACCCATCGCAACCGCCAAAGGCGGGGACGGCATAGCGCTTGACGGCGGGAAAACCATACGATTCACCGCCCCGAACAATTATGCCGGCCCGGCTTCGATCGCGCTCACCGCCACGGACGCCGATCCCAGAAGCGGAAAGCCTGGCGCATCCGCAACGATCATGGTGCCCGTCACCGTTACGGGAGGGCGGCAATCACTGCCCACGTTCCCCACAACGACAATCGATATGGCACCCGGCGATACCGATCGCCTCATCGACCTGCATGCATTGACCATATCCACCAGCCATCGCGAGTCTTCGGAACGTTTCACCTATTCGGGGGGACTGACCTCTCAAGCCATACAAGCCACCGTGTCGAACACCGGGCAGTTGCGGATACGCATCGCCGATGAGGCCAGTCCCGGCGCAACCGTCAGCATTCCGATTCGCATCCATGCCGGAACGGATACGGTGGAAGCGGGATTGAGCGTGCGCATCGTGGCCTCTTCACGTCCGCTCGCCCGCATCGCGGAACGGACCATACGGCTGCACGCCGGCGCAACACATCATGTCAACATACTGGCCGACGCCTATAACCCCTTCCCCGGCACTCCGCTTACGGTAACGCAATGCACAGGCATAGACACTGGCACAGCCACAGGAGAGTCCGTCACGATACGATGCGACGAATCAGGCGACATCGCAGTACGCGCCATCAATGGCAGCGGATCGTATGATGTCGCCGTTACCGTCGCGGACGCGACCCGGGCGAAGGACCGCATGGTCACCGGCATACTGCATGTGGCGACAACGGACGTTCCCGACGCCCCGTCACTGTCAATCATGCGCGCGCAATCGCAGGATGGAGCCGTTACCCTAGTCTGGAATCCCGGCAGGAACAATGGTGCTGAGATTCTTGAATACGAGGTGCATGCCACCGGCCATAACACGGTATCGTGCGGAACCGATACGGTGTGCACCATCGACGGATTGTCCAATGGCAGGCAATACACGTTCACGGTGCGAGCCAGAAACGATATCGGCTGGTCGGCGTATTCCAACACCGTCACTGCTACTCCGGACGCTCCTCCGGGAACGCCGTTGCGCCTCCATGCGACCGGCGGAAGGAACGCTTTGCACGTCACGTGGCAGCCTCCTTCCGGCAGCGGCACGGCGTTCAGCGCACCAACGTCCTACACCGTCACGCTCACCGGTTCCGACGGCAGCCGCCATGAACAGCAGATCGAAGCCGATGCTTTACAAGCCTCATTCCAGATCTCGGACGCCATGCTATCCGCTTCCCTGTCGTTCACCGTCGGCGTCCGCGCCGCGAATGCCGTCGGATCCGGAAATCAGGCCGGCCTGACCGTGAACGCCGGTGAAGTCTACGGCATCCCCGATCGTCCTGTCATCACCATGCGCCAGGATGCCAGCGAGCCGAATATCATCAGGGGATCGATCGCCCTAGGCGAGATGCGCGGCAATTCCTGCACCAGCATTACGGTGAATGGCCACGCACTGAGCAGGGAGCCGACTTGCACAAGCACCTCGTTCGCATTCGACATCGCAGATAGCGAGTTCTTCTCACAACTGTCGATAAACGCCACCGTGGAGACGAATCATGGTCTGCAGATGCGTTCCGAATCGGCATCGGTCACTCCCGTCACGCCCATAGGGCATGCCGAGTTCGCGAACGCGGATGGTTCGGATGCCGTTTGCACCATGCGATGGCGTATTACCGGCAAAGCCGATTCCGTTATGGCCCAATTGCATGGCATGACCAGTTCCCGGAAAACCGGTGTATTGGAATACACGCCAGCCCCCTGGACCCCATGCGAAACGGGGACCGTCACCGCTCTGCTGAACGGCGAATCCGGAGCCACCATGATCGGGCCCGCCGATCTCAGTATGAACAAGCCTGCCGCGAATATCACGCCACCGACCTCCATCCGATGGGATGGACGCAACCACATCATCGTGCGTGGCGGCCGTATAGACACGTATGGGCAACCAGCCACCATTCGTCTGCTCATTAATGCGGTTCCCTTCGTATGGGAACCATCAGTCACCCAACGCATCGACGTGTCCTCGCTGCCGGATGCCGCCTCATACCGTTGGACGGTTCACGTCACCGCCAACGGCGGCGACCACCGGCTTGACGCAGTACATGAGTCCACAGGGAATCTTGTGGAGGGCGCACGCGCCGTCATTCCCTCTTCCATGCCGGCGATGCTGCGAAGCCGGCGCGACACGAATTCCGGACATGCAATAGCACCATCAAACAACCACTATTCAGGAGACGCCTATGAATTGCGTACGTATTCCCGGTAGCCCCGAACACCCGCCCATTAAGGGACGGATACCGGACGAGAATCGGATACCGGACGAAACCCAGATATGTGACGCCACGCGCATATCGGACGCCACGCACATATCGGATGTCACACGCCAATCGGCCACCGCCCGAACCGCGAGCGCATACCCCTTCATCGTGCCGCTTCATATGCCTGAGGCGGGGCGGAACCAGCCACGCCCCCATACCGATGCCAATGCCGACACCGATGCCGACACCGATGCCAATACTCTGTTGGGCGCAATCCCCGCCACCGACCGCAGCTCATATGTCAGTCCCGATGGCAACGGCGATACGCCGCCCGCTGCAGCACCGGAAAACGTCGAGGCGTTCCAACGGGCATTCGCCGAACTTTCGGAACGCATAGCGGCCGATATCATCGGCAAGCCGACTGCGATCAGGCAGCTGCTCACGGTATTGTTCGCCGGCGGGCATCTGCTGTTGGAAGACGAGCCCGGCACCGGAAAAACACGATTGGCCCGCACCACGGCGCACACAATCGGCTCGACGTTCGGACGCATCCAGTTCACACCGGATCTGCTGCCGTCCGATGTGCTGGGCGTCACGTTGTATGACCAGAGCACCGGCACGTTCTCGTGGCGGAAGGGGCCGGTATTCGCCTCGCTGGTGCTGGCCGACGAGATCAACAGGGCCTCACCGAAAACGCAGTCGGCTCTATTGGAGGTAATGGAGGAGGAACAGATCACCATCGATGGAACGACATATGACGTGCCGCAGCCTTTTATGGTGATCGCCACGCAGAATCCTTCCGGCCATCTTGGCACCTATGCCTTGCCGGAAGCGCAGATGGATAGGTTCATGATGCGTATATCGCTGGGGCATCCGGAACGTGAATCCGCACTGCTGATTCTGCGCAATGCCAGTCATCGCAAGTGCGTCGAGACGACCGACTCGGATGGTTTTCGCCCACCGGATAACCAATCGAGCGGATCGGGATCGCCATCATCCGATGCCCCAGCACATGCATCGTCATGGATGCTTGCCATGCGCGGCATTGCCGAGCGCGTACACGTGGATGATGCCATTGGCGAGTACATCGTCCGACTGGTTGAACAGACGCGTTGTGACAGTCAGGTGGCGTCCGGCGCGTCCATGCGCGGCGCGCTGGCGTTGTTGCGCTGCGCACGTGTTGCCGCTGCAGCGAATGGCCGCGATTACGTGCTGCCTGACGATGTTATGGAGCATGTCGTCGCCGTACTTGCGCATCGTCTGGCACTCACCGATGAAGCGGCATGCGCCGAAATACGTCAGGAGGATGTTGTGCGACGCATCAGCGAACAGGTTCCGGTACCGTCAATGGGCGGAGAAAGGGCCCTGCCATGACAGCGCGATCCCATTGGCTTCGTCGTCCTGCGTTGGCACCGGCATTGGCACGCTCACCGTTCGCCGCCGTCAAATCCTTTGCCGGCGTGCTGGCGGCGCGAGCACGCTCTTTGACTCCATCGGTTTTGCAACATCATGCCCGAAGCATGTATCTGCGACGTCTGCCCGGCATCACCCCATCAGGCAGACTTGCCGGATTGTTCGGCATGGTTCTGATTCCGGCTTTCGCCCTGTTGGGTTGGCATGAACTGCTGGTGTTCGCAGTCGTAGTACTGAGCGTGCTGGGTGCGGCACTCATACTCCCCACACCGTGCAGCAGTATCACCGCAGCACTGAGCGTCGACGCCCTGCATGTGGTTCAGGGGCATGATGTCGGCATTCAGATGATTCTGCATACCCCGGTTTCTGTAATGCTTCCCTCCGCTATGGTTCTGCATATCGACGGCACCCCGCACCATATTCCCGTTCCTCCACTCCACGCCGGGCAGGAGCATCGGATCGACCTGAGTCTGAACGCTCCGCCACGCTCACGGATCGCCATCGAATCATTGTCGATACAGCAGACAGGACCGTTCGCCCTCACCTGCCATGAGCAACGGCTCTGTACAGGACCAACCGTCCACATTCATCCGAGAACCGTCTGCCTGCCATATTCGCTGACAGGGCGTTTCCAGGATCTTGACGGCGACGATCTGCCCGGTATTGCGGATGATGGGATTTCCTTTCAGGGGTTACGCCCCTATGTTCCAGGGGATGACATGCGCGGCGTGCATTGGCTGAGCACGGCAAAAACAGGTGTTCCGATGATTCGTCAATATGATCGCACCCGTTGTTCAACGACCCGGCTGTGCTTCGATTCGAATGCCTCGGATTATTCGGACAGGGAGGAATTCGAACTGGCCGTATCCGTGGTCGCGTCGATCGGAGCGCATTGTCTGAACCGGCATGATCGCCTATACGTCGATGCCGTTTCAGGTCGGATCGGCATTCAACGCGTGGCGGATCTGCTCGACCTGTGCAGCGGCTTCACCCCGCAGACCAACCGGACCGCCCAGCCATGCGACACCGCTTCCCCACCACAGCACGGCATCTCGATGTACTGCCATGTGATCGGCTCCCGTCATGACGCCCATACGCTGCGATCGCAGATCAAGGGGCGTTACCCACAAGCCACTCGCATCGTCATAGTGGCGAGCGCCGATGCCGAACCATCCATCGCTCCCCACGCGGACGAGACGATACTTACCGTTGGCTCGCTCGATCAGCTTGCCCAGCTGTGGAAGGCGGTGAGCCGCTATGGGCGCATGGCATGACACGCCAACACGTCATTCGTCGACCGCATCATCCGCATCGACTGGCACGCCAACATCGCCCGCCACAGCGAAGGCATTGGTCATGGCGGCACACGCACTCCCATCCAGGGCAGTCCGGCGGGACGTCCCCGAATGGGCTCGCACACGCCCCGTCACCGTCTCCATCCAGTCGACGCGGCAGTCGGCGCGGCAGTCCGCGACGGCAGCGTCATGCCCTGCTCCCCCACGCGCCTTGGCGTCCAAAACAGCGGATTCGCGCGGGTTTGCGTCCGTCACCGTCAATCTGGCGTGCGTGTTTGCACTCACCGTGTTGGCATGCGGCAATCTTGTCGGAGCATACGACTATCCAACCGCATGGGCAATCAGCGTGCTGGCGGCAGCGGCATGCGGATGCCTGCCGGCGATCTGTTCATCCGTATTCCGGCGTGCCAGCCGATCGAAGCCCGTCATCCGGTGGATGGCGACGCTGGCGTTCATGATGCTCTGTCAGTTTCTTATCGGGCCGGCGCTCGTTTTCCCCGGCGTGACCGGTGATACGGCAGCGTTTGCCGTCGGCACGATCACCCAACGATGGAATCAATTGCTTGCCTCCTACAAGTATCTGATCTCCGCCACACCACCGGTCGGCACGGATGCCATGTCGTTGCCGGCGGTATGGACGATGGCGCTCTGGTGTGCTCTGGCCGCCTCCAGCGCCGCCCTGAGCCACATCGCCGGATTCGGCGTTGCACCCGCAATCCCCATTCTCGTCACCTTCGCCCTATCCGCCCTGTTGGGCACCAAAGACGGCTGGCATGCCGGCCTGTTGGGAGCCGCCGCCATCGCCGTGCTTCTCCCCTGGACCGCCGCGCGATGCGGATGGCGCCGTCCGCGACGCTGGCTGGCATCGCTGTTGGTGCTGACACTGGCGCTTGGCGCCGGCTTGGGCTCATGCAGACTCATGCCACATCATCGATTCGTACTGCGCGACCATTACGAGCCGCCGCTCATCATGAGGGACACCACCAGTCCGCTTGCCGGCATGCGCACATTTGTCAAGGAGCATCGTAACGATACGATTCTCACCGCATACGATCTACCTGCCGCCACTCCGGTGCGTATGGCCGTCATGACCTGTTTCGACGGCAATGTGTGGAATGTCGCCGGGTGCGCCGACGAGCGCGGGACCGCCACCTACCGTGTTATGGGATCGGGCGCTTCCGACACCACCAAGTCCGACACCACCAAGTCCAGTACCGCCAAGTCCGACACAACGGCATATAGCGCCGAAACCGGTACGGCCAGCGGCAACGGCACAACCGTCACCTTCGCCATAGGCAAAGGGCTTTCCGGCCATAGCTGGCTGCCCATCGCCGGCACGCCAAACGGCATAACCATGCAGGGCCATGCTGATCGGCGCAATCTGTTCTACAGTGCAGAAACCAACGCGGCCATATATCCGACCGGCATGGAGGAGGGTATGGTCTACACCGTCGGTACCATGCTTCGCCCCATTCCGAAGAATACGGATATCGCAGCGGCAGTGGGCGCCAAAACCACCGTATCGTCGGCCGACAGCGTTCCTCGTGAAATAGGCGCGTTGGCTTCAGGCATCGCCGGCGGGCAGACCACCGGAGGGGCGATGGCCCTGGCACTGTCTACATGGTTGCATTCCGAGGGATGGTTCTCGCATGGCTTGCAAGGCGAGCATCCCTCGATGGCCGGGCATGGCAGTCATCGTTTGCTCTCGATGCTGCAGGGAAGCGGCATGGTGGGCGATGGCGAACAATATGCCTCCCTGATGGCGTTGATGGCTCGGGAACTCGGTTTGCCCAGTCGCGTAGTCCTCGGCGTTATTCCCAAGGATGGCAACGGCATGCTGTCGTCAACGCGCGCGAAACAGATCGACGGCCATACGGTGACCGAATTCACGGGCAATGATATTGAAGCGTGGGTGGAGATCGAGCTTGAACGGTTCGGGTGGGTGCCGTTCTTTCCCACTCCGAAGGAGACGAAAACCCCTGACGAGTCGCAGGATCTTACTCCTACGAGCGTTGAATCCCCTTTGGTGCGGTCATCGCCTTCGCTTGCCGACCCGCTCCGTGAGGAACGCGATCCTCCAGACCAGGCGCAGCAAAGGGAACGGAATACCTCGGCATCGGAAAAGCCTCGGGCGTGGCATGCGTTTCTTCGTATTGCTGGCGTTGTGGTGCTGTGTCTCGGCCCTGTATGGCTAGTAGGGATCGCGGCGGGATTGGCGTTGCTCTATAACGCCTTTCGAGTGCGACGTGCCCGGCGCATACCTGTTCCACGACTGTGCATGGCGGCGGGATGGCGGATGCTGGTCGAGCACCTTCGCCATACCGATCTGGCTGACGTTCCCCTCAACCGTACTCGGCGTATGCAGGCGTCAATCATCGAACGGCAATGCCCCGCCATCGCCGGTATGGTTCGTCAGCTGGCCGATGCCGCCGATGCCGCGGCATTCGCGGATGCGCAGGCGACTGCGACCGATGCCGTGGCGTATTGGCGGCAGCTCGATCAGGTGCGTTCCGCGGCATCGGCGTCACTGACCCCTGCACACCGTTGGCTGGCCCTGACCACGCCTCTGCCTTTGCGGCCGCAGCGGTTTGCACGGTCGGTTGCGCAACGGCTTCGACCAGCCGCCCAATCACGCATCGTGCAAGCTCAACGGCGGGGGTCCCGAACGCGCCGGCAAGCAAACGCAACGGAACACACCAACAAACACCGACAAGCCCCCGACAGACACCGACAAACGAACGGCATCAGCGGACACGGCATGCATCCCTGATCGCGCATTCCCGATAACGCCCTGAACTATGCGAATGGCCCGGAACCGTTCTACCGGTTCCGGGCCATTCGTTCTAGGCGTTGCGGTTTGTCATGCAAACCGACCACTGTTCAGCGGATCAGACGGTCTCTCCGCCGAAGTCGGCGGTGCCGCCTTCGTCGTTGAGGAAGTCATCCGGGTTGAAGTCCTCGCCGAGCTTCAGATCGCCGAAGTCGATGTGGGAGAAGTCCACATCGGCCATATCGCCGTCGCCGAAGTCGACGCCTTCGCCCATATCGCCACCAAGCCCGAAGTTCGGGTAGATGGTGTCGCGGATGGCCTTGTCAGGTTCCACCGTGGCGTTGCGGTAGCGGGCCAGACCGGTGCCGGCCGGGATGAGCTTACCGATGATGACGTTCTCCTTGAGGCCCTTGAGGTCATCGACCTTCTCATTCAAGGCGGCGTCGGTGAGCACGCGGGTGGTCTCCTGGAAGGAGGCGGCGGACAGCCACGAATCGGTGGCCAGCGAAGCCTTGGTGATGCCCATGAGCTCCGGACGACCGGAAGCCGGCTTCTTGCCTGCCTTCACGGCGGCCTTGTTGACCTCGCGGAAGCGCTGCTGGTCGACGAGCTCGCCCGGCAGCAGATCGGTTTCGCCAGAGTCGACCACGGTGATGCGGCGGCTCATCTGGTGCACGATGACCTCGATATGCTTGTCGTGGATATCCACGCCCTGGGAGCGGTACACGTTGTGCACTTCCTCCACGATGTTCATCTGTGCGGCGCGCTTGCCGATGATGCGCAGGATCTTCTTCGGGTCGACGGAGCCCTCGATCAGCTGGGTGCCGGTCTCGACATGCTCGCCGTCCTGCACCAGCGCCTTGACGCGGCGGGAGACGGAGTAGACGATCGGCTTGATCGCACCGTCTTCGGTCGGGGCACCGGAATCGGAATCCGGGGTCAGGATGATCTGACGACCACGGTCAGTGTCCGTGATCTTGATCGTGCCCGCGAATTCGGTGATCGGGGACTCGCCCTTCGGCGTACGGGCTTCGAAAAGCTCGGTGACACGCGGAAGACCCTGGGTGATATCGGAAGCGGAAGCGACGCCGCCGGAGTGGAAGGAACGCAGCGTCAGCTGGGTACCAGGCTCACCGATGGACTGTGCTGCCACGATGCCGACGGCCTCACCGACGTCCACCAGCTTGTTGGTGGCCAGGGACCAGCCGTAGCACTTGGCGCACACGCCACGCTTGGATTCGCAGGTCAGCACGGAACGGGCCTTGACCTCTTCCACGCCGTGGGCAACGAGATCGTTGAGCACGTCCATGGACAGGGCGTCGCCGGCCTTGTACAGCACGGTCTCGCCGTCGGCCGGGTCGATGACGTCGGCCGCGAGCAGACGGGAGTACGGGCCACCGTCGGCGGCCTTGACCAGGTGCAGGTTGCCTTCGGCATCGCGTTCGCCGACCTTCATGGTCAGGCCGCGCTTGGTGCCGCAGTCCTCCTCGCGCACGATCACGTCCTGGGAGACGTCCACCAGACGACGGGTCAGGTAGCCAGACTCTGCGGTACGCAGTGCGGTATCGGCCAGACCCTTACGCGCGCCGTGCTGGGAGATGAAGTATTCCAGCACGGACAGGCCCTTACGGTAGTTGGACTTGACCGGTCGAGGAATGATCTCGCCCTTCGGGTTTGCCACCAAGCCTCGCATACCTGCGATCTGGTTGATCTGCATCATGTTTCCTCGTGCACCGGACTGCACGATGATGGCCAGGTTGTTCTTGGAATCGAAGTGTTCCTCAACCGCCTCGGAGACCTCGCTGGTGCACTTGGTCCACAGGTCGACCAGTTCCTGACGACGCTCCTCTTCGGTGAGCATACCGATTTCGTAGTTCTCGTTAACCTTGTCGGCTTCGCCTTCGTACTTTTCGATGTACTCGTCCAGTTCCGGCGGCTGGATAACGTCGGAGAACGCGAAGGACACGCCGGACCACGGTGCGCGGGTGAAGCCCAGATCCTTCAGGGCGTCCAGTGTCGCGGCCACCTGAGCGGTGGAGTAACGGGTCGCGATATCGTCGACGATCTTGCTCAGACGCTTCTTCGGCGCCTGCTCGTTGACGAACGGGTAGTCGACCGGCAAGGTGCCGTTGAACAGGATACGGCCGTAGGAGGTGGCGAACAGGACGGAGCCGTCATGGAAACGCTCCTCCTTGACCACGTCCGGGCTGCCCGGTTCCGGATCGACGACCTTGACCTCGCCCGGCTCCCAGTCCTTCGGCAGCACGAAGTCCTGCGGAAGGCGGATGAGCACCTTGGCCTGCATGTCGATCTCGTGCTTGTCGAGCGCCATTTCGGCCTCTTCCAGCGAGGAGAACACGCGGCCCTGGCCCTTGGCGCCGTCGATGACGGTGGTCAGGTAGTACAGACCGAGGATCATGTCCTGGCTCGGCATGGTCACGGTGTGGCCGTCTGCCGGCTTCAGGATGTTGTCGGAAGCCATCATCAGCGAGCGGGCCTCAGCCTGGGCTTCGGCGCTCAGCGGCAGGTGGACTGCCATCTGATCGCCGTCGAAGTCGGCGTTGAAGGCGGCGCAGGCCAGCGGCGGCAGGTGGATGGCCTTGCCTTCCACCAGGATCGGCTCGAATGCCTGAATACCCAGACGGTGCAGCGTAGGCGCACGGTTGAGCAGCACGGGGTGCTCGGAGATGACCTCCTCGAGCACGCCCCACACTTCGGAGTCGCCGCGGTCCACAAGACGCTTGGCGGACTTCATGTTCTGCGCATAGTTCAGGTCCACGAGGCGCTTGATGACGAACGGCTTGAACAGCTCGAGGGCCATCGGCTTCGGCAGACCGCACTGGTGCATGCGCAGGGACGGGCCGACCACGATCACGGAACGGCCAGAGTAATCCACACGCTTACCGAGCAGGTTCTGACGGAAACGGCCCTGCTTGCCCTTGAGCATGTCGCTCAGGGACTTGAGCGGACGGTTCGAAGCGCCGGTGACCGGACGGCCACGACGGCCGTTGTCGAACAGGGAGTCGACGGCTTCCTGGAGCATGCGCTTCTCGTTGTTGAGCATGATCTCCGGGGCGCCGAGCTCGATGAGGCGCTTCAGACGGTTGTTACGGTTGATCACACGACGGTAGAGGTCGTTGAGGTCGGAGGTGGCGAAACGGCCACCGTCGAGCTGCACCATCGGGCGCAGGTCCGGCGGGATGACCGGGATCACGTCGAGCACCATGGCCTCCGGCTTGTTGCCGGTGGTCAGGAAGGCGTTGACGACCTTGAGACGCTTGAGCGCCTTGGTCTTCTTCTGCTCGGAGGCGTCCTTGATTTCCTCACGCAGCTGGGCCGCGATGGCTTCGAGGTCGAGGGACTGCAGACGCTTCTTCACGGCTTCCGCACCCATGCAACCGTCGAAGTAGTCCTCGTAGCGGTCCTGCATTTCGCGCCACAGATCCACGTCATCGACGATGTCGCCGGGCTTGAGCTTCTTGAACTTGTCGAACACGGCGTTCAGACGGGCGATCTGCTCGTCGTAGCGCTGGCGGATGGCCGCCATATCGCGTTCGGCGGAGTTGCGCAGCTTGGTCCTTGCCGGGCCCTTGGCTTCGCCGATGGCTTCGAGTTCGGCCAGGTCGGATTCGACCTTCTTGGCACGATCCTCGATGTCGTTGTTGCGGCGCTTCTCGAGGTTGGCGATTTCGTGATCGAACTCGTCCTGCAGGTCGGGCAGATCCTGATGGCGCTGCTCCTCGTTCACGTCGGTGACCATGTAGGAGGCGAAGTAGATAACCTTCTCCAGATCCTTCGGGGTCACGTTGAGCATGTAGCCCAAGCGGGACGGCACACCCTTGAAGAACCAGATGTGGGTCACCGGGGCGGCAAGCTCGATATGGCCCATGCGCTCACGGCGCACACGGCTCTTGGTGACTTCGACGCCGCATCGTTCGCACACGATGCCCTTGAAGCGCACGCGCTTGTACTTGCCGCAGGCGCACTCCCAGTCGCGGGTAGGACCGAAGATCTGTTCGCCGAACAGACCGTCCTTCTCGGGCTTGAGGGTACGGTAGTTGATGGTTTCTGGCTTCTTGACCTCGCCGTGGCTCCAGCCGCGAATATCGTCTGCGGTGGCCAGGCCGATCTTCAGCTTGTCAAATGCGTTGACATCCAGCACTGTGTTTCCTTATCTTCCGTTCGCTATCACTGATATTCGGGCTCGGCGGCAGCCTGGTCTTCCTTGGCGGCCGCGTCGGGGCGGGCGCCGATGTTGAAGCCAAGATCGTCGGATGCGCCGGCCGGGTCGTCGTCCTCGTCCTTCATATCGATGGCAACGCCGTCCGCGTTGAGCACCTCGACGTTCAGGGACAGGGACTGCATTTCCTTCAGGAGCACCTTGAAGGATTCCGGGATGCCTGCAGGCGGCAGGTTCTCGCCCTTAACGATGGCGCCGTAGACACGCACGCGGCCGTCGACGTCATCGGACTTGGTGGTCATCATCTCGTGCAGCGTGTAGGCGGCACCGTAGGCCTCGAGGGCCCACACTTCCATCTCGCCGAAGCGCTGGCCACCGAACTGCGCCTTACCGCCCAGCGGCTGCTGGGTGATCATGGAGTACGGGCCGGTGGAACGTGCGTGGATCTTGTCGTCGACCAGGTGGTGCAGCTTCAGCATGTACATGTAGCCGACGGAGATCGGGCGGGAGAACGGCTCGCCGGTGCGGCCGTCATACAGGGTGGCCTTGCCGTCGGGGCCGACCAGACGGTCGCCGTCACGGTTCGGCAGGGTGGTGGACAGCAGGCCCTTGAGCACGTCCGGCTTGACGCCGTCGAACACCGGGGTGGCGACCGGGGTGTTCGGCTCGGCCTTTTCGGCGCCCTGCGGGATGAGCTTCTTCCATTCGGCTTCCATGTTCGGGTCGAGGGAGATGTCCCAACCGCAGTGGGCGATCCAGCCGAGGTGCAGTTCCAGCACCTGGCCGAGGTTCATTCGAGAAGGCACGCCCAGCGGGTTCAGCATGATGTCGACCGGGGTACCGTCCGCCAGGAACGGCATGTCCTCTTCCGGCAGGATGCGGGAGATGCAGCCCTTGTTGCCGTGGCGGCCGGAGAGCTTATCGCCGACCGTGATCTTACGGTGCTGGGCGATGTAGACGCGGATCATCTGGTTGACGCCGTTGGGCAGCTCGTCGCCGTCCTCCTCGGCAT
>CAJLKD010000015.1:0-33112 GCA_905207115.1 Bifidobacterium angulatum
ACCTTCAACCAGATCATCAACGCCAACCTCGCCTCCATCGACCCGGGCTTCGGCCAGTTCGCACTCGCCAAGGCCTCCTCCGACCTGATGAAGAAGGTCCTCAACAAGTAAGGCTTTCCCCGATTCCAACGAATCACACAGCGGGCTGCCACGGTTCCCAACGGACCACGGCAGCCCGTTTTTCGTATGAGGGTTCCAGTCCGGATTGCCACCGGGCCCGACGCCCGCATCCGGGAATCCTACGACCATTGAGTTTTCCGGTCGAACGACCCCCTCAGCCTCCGGCCGGTGCGGCATGGGTTTGCCCAACGCGCCGACCGCATACACCGACGTATGCCGCCGATGGCGGGTTCCAGTCCGTCATTCCGGCCGCTTCAGCGGCGTGGCGGCGGCCGCGTCTACCGCAGTGGTCGTGGGCGGCCGCCTGGGCTATCGGGCATATGAGGACCACAGGACGGCCATGGCGCGCGGAACGTGCGTGTCGGCGGCCGCCGATCTGGACAGGGCCGCCAAAGAGTGTAGGAATCTGCTCGGCGCGGACGCGACAAAGTCGGCAAGACCCTCGAGCATCATACAGATCGACCGGAACCTGCTCGAGACCAAGCTCGACCGCCTGGTCGCCGAGAAGGTCACCGAACCATTGAACGCGATGCCCGGCGCTTCAGGCCGACGAGATCACCAACGCCGCCAGATACGAGCGCGCCGGGGAGCGGAAGGCGTACCGCGCCGGCCACTACGACCGGAGCCTGACCGCCAAGGCCGGCAGGCTCGGCCTGAAGGTACCCAAGCTCAAGGGCGAGGTCTTCGAATCCGCGGTCATCGAGCGCCACAGACGGCGCGAGGAAAGCGTCGACCCGCCGCTATCTCGACAGGTCCCGGCTCGATGACAAACTCGCGGAAGCGAACTGATCATCGTGCCATGGACGACCATGGTCCAAAGTGCACATCTTTTCGGGCACTACCGAGAAGGTCCCAGCTTTACAGGGGGTATTAATGACCTTTATCTCACGGGCGGCGCGCTATGTGCTCAGAAAACGAGTGCGCACCGCGGTGCTGTTCATTGTGCTGACCATCATAACGGCGAGTATGCTGTCCGCAACCGCGGTTTCTCAGGCAGCTCAACATGAGGCCGGACAGATTGAAAAACAGGCGGTCGGCGGATTCGTGCTGGCCAGTAACCTGCAAGGCAGCATGCTGACGCCTCGCGGAGGCGGAATGGTTCGTCCCGCTGATGTGCAACGAATCTCGAAGCTGTCCGGGGTCGGCTCGTGCATGGTCAGGCAGAACGCCACCGCCGATCTCGTGGGAGCCAGCGTGGTGAAGGTCCCCGGCGGCGATGATTACGATGCGGAGAAAGAACAGCAGTTCGGCAATACGGCCAACGTCATAGGCACAAACGATTCGTCAAAACTCAATGTGTTCACGTCCCACACGCTCGGCATGGTCGAAGGACGTCATCTAAAGACGTCCGATAAGCATATGTCGATGGTCCATGAGGATCTCGCCAAAACCAATGGGCTTAAAGTCGGCGATACCCTCACGCTCAAGGCCAATCCATATGATGCCGACAATGAGTCGCATTCGACGGCAACTGTCAAAACCACCATCGTCGGAATATTCAAAGGGGACAGCGACAGAAAGGTATCCAGCCGCGCGGAACTCACCTCCAACACTGTGTACACCGATTTGGACACTACAAGTACTCTGTACCAGTACAAGGCCGGCAAGGAAATATACCAGGATGCCACTTTCGTTCTGGACAGGGGTGTCGACGTGGAGAAAACCATGGAAGCGGCGAAGAAGCTTCCGGTGGATTGGAACAACTACCAGATCACGCGCAATGACCAATATACGTCGAGCATGCTGAATGCCGCCCGAAGTGTGCGCTCCATGATGCGCGGCGCTTTGATCGGCGTGACCATCTCGGCAGTGATAGTCCTCAGCCTCATGCTCTTGCTGTGGATGAACGACCGACGTCAGGAGATGGGCGTATTGGTGTCCCTCAGCATCGGCAAGCCATCCCTGATCGCCCAATATCTAACCGAGATGATTCTGATCGGCCTGCCGTCCCTGGTCCTCGGATGGCTGTGCGCACGGGGAGCGGCCCAATGGCTTGGCACCTCGGCCCTCCGTTCCGTGAACGCCTCCGCGGCGAAGGAACTGAGCAGCATGGGACAGGTCGGCGGCGATCTTGAGTCCAATATGTCGGTTCGTACCTTGGATTCGCTCACGGTATCGATCGACACAACCGCCGTACTGTATGTATCGCTCGGCCTGCTGGCGGTGATGCTGGTATGCGTCGCCATATCGTGCATACCGATGCTGCGCAAGTCGCCACGAAGCCTGTCGGAGCTCCGATGACGGGCATGAACGTGTGGAAGCGTGCCACGCTGGCAATCGTACGTAAACCGGTACGCAGCGGAATCATCGGACTGTTGATGCTGATGGTTTTCACCAGTCTCGTGGCTCAGGTCGGAGCGTCAACGGCGCTTCAGAAAATGTCCGACGATATCGGCGGAAGCCTGGGAATAGGTTTTACCGTCGACACCGGCGAGAATCCCGTCAGCCCAAAGGAAGCGAGACGGTTCTCACGCATCCCCGGCGTAGGGAAAACCGTTTACGAACGTAAGACCCTGGCGCAGGTGGATGGCGCGCATCCGGTTGTCCCCGAACATGGTCCTCGACTGGATTCCGGCCTATCCACGCAGGTCAGCGTGCTGGGCACCACTGACTCCTCGTTGTCCGAAGAGTTCCAAAGCGGCCTGTACCGGTTGGAACAAGGACACCACATTTCAGGTAATGGCCGGAACGTACTGATTCACCGGGATTTCGCACGTGAGAATGGACTATCGGTGGGATCGACCTTCCGACTCAGTCAGGAAGGCCGCGATTCCACCGTTCGCGTGGCCGGAATCTTCTCTGGCAATGTACAGGCACAGAGCCCTATACCATCGGACGCATCGGAGAATCTCATCTATTCGGGCGCTCAAGTGGTTTCCGCGCTGACTGGAGAGGAACGGGTCGGCACGATCCGGTGCCTCTCGGATAATCCGCGGGATCTTTCCGCAGCAATGGCCCAAGCAAAAAAAATCGCCGGAAGCGAGTATGGCGTCACCGATGACTCGGCGCAGCTTTCCGGCGTGCTGCAGTCGGTGGAAACGGTACGCGATCTGGTCCGCATGGTGCTGTTGTCCGTCTGCCTGGCCGATGTGCTGGTATTGGGCATGGCGCTTGTCTTCTGGATTCGCTCACGCATCCATGAGATAGGCACCCTTCTGGCCCTCGGCATCGGCAAGATGCAGATTATCGCCCAGTTCGCGATCGAAACCGGTCTCATGGCTGTGGTCGCCGCCCTGTGCTCGCTGGGAACGGGCTCCCTATTGTCCGGTTACGTGTCCTCGCTCCTGCTGCACGATTCGGGAGTCGCACCTCTTGAATCATTGCAGGTGGAGGCTCTGCCGCCAGAACAGACGCTGCTCATCCTGCTGCTCGGATGCGCGGTCATCGCAATCGCGCTTGCCGTGTCGTGCGCCGCAGTGCTGGCCAAATCCCCGAAATCCATTCTTTCCTCTATGCGTTAGGAGATACTAATCATGACTATCTGTCTGCAATTGGACCATGTCAATTACTCATATGGCGCGGCGAAGATTCGCGTTCTTTCGGACGTGAACGCAGATTTCGAATCCGGAAAGATGTATGCGATAACCGGTCCATCGGGAGCGGGAAAGAGCACTTTGCTGTCTCTGTTGGCCGGTCTGGATGCCCCCTCTGATGGAGTGGTTCGTTTTGAGGGCGAGGATATAGCTACGACGGGTTATTCAAAGCACCGTCGCGAGCACGTGTCCTTGGTGTTCCAGGACCATAATCTGATCGACTATCTCACCCCCGAAGAGAATCTGCGCCTGGTCAATCCCAAGGCCGATATGAAGATCCTCGAGGATCTGGGGCTGAGCCGTGAGGAATCGAAGCGCAACATCATGCACTTGTCGGGTGGCCAACGTCAGCGGGTGGCGGTCGGCCGCGCCCTAGTGGCGCCCGGCCGCGCGATTCTGGCGGATGAACCGACTGGCAGCCTGGATCCGGAAATGACTGATGAGGTGATTGATCTTTTGCGGCATGCCGCTCATCAACTCGGTAAATGCGTCATTGTGGTGACGCATTCCAAACGTGTCGCCGATTCCGCCGATGCCGTTTACACCCTCAGACATAAGAAGCTAGCCAAGGCATAGCACTCTCGCACAGACCACGTCTTCCGTCGTGGCCGGCAAGAACCGCGCCAATGCCCCTTCCGCCATCGTCCTCGGCTGCGAAACGGGTGTCGGGATTGTGTCGTGGATCGGTGACGTTTTTGGGACTCGTCGCCGATCCACGACGCCCATGCCGACCCCCGTCTTGACTCGCACTCGCCCCGATCGGACCACACGCCCGTCCGGCATCGACAGAAGTAAGAACGGCCGGGACATGCCCCGGAAAGAAACGAACCCGCCTCATCGAAAAGGAACCAAAAATGACCGCACGACACATCGACGCCACGGACAAGACGGACGGAAGCCATGTCGTCAAGATCCTATGGAACGAAAACGACGGCGAACGGGAACTGACCGTCCGCATGCCGGCAGCCGGAACGGACGCCACGGACCGCGTGGACGTGGACCTCCTGCCCGTCCCGGGAGAGAATCCCGCCACGACGATGGACGATGCCGTCGCGGCGTTGGAGGGATTCCTCGGCAACAACAAGTACATCCACATCGATGGGGACGACGTCAGAAGCGTCTGCGCCGGCGCCCTGACCACGGTCATCCGCGTGGAAAGCGGGTCGTCGACGGGCATCGTGGAGGCGCTCGACGGACGGTTCCATGATTCGAGCGTCGCGTCCGACGAGGTCACGGGAGCGATAATCGCCATCGAAGGTCCGAAGAGCCTCCAACTGTCCGACGCCACGGCGATCGTCGGCGGCGTGCAGAAGCGCCTCACCGACAAGGTCGAGATCATATGGGGCCTGAATTTCACCGACGAGGACGTCCTGCGCGTCACCGTACTGCTCGCAATACAACAGAAATAAAGAACACGACGGGTTTGCATGCAGGAAAATCAAACATCATCGGAATGCCTGTTGCACTTACAAGTACGAGTCCCCATGCTAACCGCTGGTTTCCATGTCACCGGGGCGTCTTTTATCCGTTTATCCGCGTCAACACGACCCGCACGGTCAGGCAATTCGGGTCGGACTCCCCTGTGGTTTCGCTGAAGAAAACCGGGGTGCTACCCAATCAGCTGTTGTGGGATTTGCGCCAGATGAGATACGAGTAAACATACATAGCTGCGACCGAGCCAATCGCAAGCACCATAATCACTGCCAGAATCCAGGTTTCAGGCAATATACCTCCTAAAAATCCCAGCACAATCAGGCTAACGCCCACCACCATGAAACAGGCTCCGCCGAAACGGTGGGTGCGGCGCCAGTTGTCGGGGTCGTCGAGCGCCCATGGCGTTTTGATGCCGAGCGTGTAGTTTTGCCGCACACGAGGTAGATAATTACCCATGCCGATGAAGAACGCGCCGATCACCCCGGACACGATGACGTTGACCGCGCCCTTGCCAGGAAGGAGGTTCCAGACGGTGAGTTCCCCAAGCCAGCTGATGGCGCACATGAATACCGTGAACGAGATCACGAATCCTTGGTAGAATCCGCCGAACTTGGCATATGCGGCACCTTTCGGATCAATGCGCGGCACCACATAGAACAGTGCGAGAAACGTCAATGGAAGCGCACCCAGAACGGATGCCATCCAACGTGGCCCCCATCCGTTCACACCGCCGTCAGCACCCCAATGCATGGGAATGCGCTCAGGTAGCCCCGGCATGGCGGCAAGATGCGCCACGACGTTCAGCACGCAAAGCAGCATGAGGACGACCCATACACGGGCCGGAATACCGGTCGAAGCTTTGGTTGTCTCGGGTTTTTCCTGCTTTTGCATTGTCAGACCTTTCATTGCCTGTCTTCCGGATCGTCCGCGAAGCCCATGAACCATCCGACCAAGTCCTGCATAACTGTGGTATTGAGGCTGTACACGATGTTCTGCCCATGTCGTTCGTCCGTTACGAGACCAGCGTTCCTAAGAGTCGCCAGATGGTGACTGAGCGATGGCTTGCTGATGTCGAAATGCTCCGCGAGCTCCCCCGCGGTCATATCCCCCGCACGCAGCAGCTCGAGGATACGACGCCGCGTGGGGTCGGCGAGTGCCTTGAATCCTTCTCCTGCCATCATCGCTCTCTTTCCAGTATCGGATTGCGATATTCATCCTACCAGATATTTAGACGTTTGTCTAAATATCTAAAATCCGGAATCTCGTTTTTTCGGAGCAACGCTGATGTCAAGGAACGGCGCCTTCCAGTAGACTCGGCAATAATCCCACGCCATAGGCGGCAACATGGGCGGAACCGCGCAAGACAAGGAGGTCCCGAATGGAATACATTCGAATTACCAGGGACAACATCGATGCAGAGCACGTCTGCTGCGCCATGTCCGGCAAACAGGCCCTTGCGAAAAAGGAGTGGCTCAAACGTCGATTCGACGAAGGATTGATCTTCTACCGCAGCGTAGAACGCGGAAAATGCTTCATCGAATATATCCCCGCGGAGAACGCGTGGGTTCCTATCCAAGCGGATGGGTATCTTTACATCGACTGTCTATGGGTCGCCGGCTCCATGAAAGGGCACGGATATTCCAACGACCTGTTACGGGAGTGCGTGAGGGATGCGAAGGAGCAGGGGCGGAAGGGATTGTGTATTTTGTCTGCCGAAGGACGCAAGCGCGAATTCCTCTCCGACGCGAAATACCTTGCGCACAAGGGTTTCATGGTTGCGGACACGTCATCATGCGGAATCATGCTCATGTACCTGCCGTTCGGTTCGGACACGGAGCCTCCGCAATTCAAAGAATGCGCCAAATATCCCACGGCGGATGGTGATGGATTCGTTCTCTATTACACGGACCAGTGTCCGTTCACCCACTACTGGGTGCCACGCGTGGAAGCGGTGGCGGAAGAGCACAGCATTCCATTAAAAACCATTCACATCATCAGCCGTGAGCAGGCCCAGAATACGCCAGCTCCGGTCACGACCTACGCGCTGTTCAAGGACGGCGAGTTCCTGACTCAAGGCATCCAGTCCGACAAGAAGTTCCTGAAGCTCGCAGGCGTACAGGTCTGATGCCGGCCTGACGTTTTTTAAGATGCGGGGGCATCATGACGTTCCGCACGCATTACCATTCGAACAAGTCGGATCGGCCCGTACGGCATGGCGGAAACACCCCCACCCGCGCAACCGTCAGCGTGCAATGCAGCGAAAAGCATAAAGAAAACGGGTTCCGAATGAACCGGAACCCGTATAACGTAAAACCTCGAAATATCTGAAGTGTCAGAAGTATCCGAGTTTCCTAGAAAATCAGGCGAACAGGAAGCCCTGGCCGTGATGTTCCGGATACGTGTCGAACAGTTCGGCAACGGAACCGTCTTCGAACACGGCGCGGATGGCACTTGCCAGCAACGGCGCGATCGACAGAACAGTCAGACCGTCCCAACGCTTTTCTTCCGGAATCGGCACGGTATCGGTGAGCACGACCTCGCGTGCGCCGCAGTTCTTCAGTCGGTCCACGGCCGGGCCGGACAGCACGCCATGCGTGGCGACGACGGTCACCGACTTGGCTCCGGCATCCTTAAGCACGTTGCATGCGCCGGCGATGGTGCCCGCGGTGTCAATCAGGTCGTCGACAAGCACGCAGTCCTTGCCTGCGACGTCGCCGACCACACGGTTGGCGACCGCCTGGTTCGGGCGGGTGATGTCGCGGGTCTTGTGCACGAAGGCGAGCGGACCGCCGCCGAGGCGCTGCGCCCACTGTTCGGCAACACGGATACGACCGGCGTCCGGGGAGACGACAGCGACGTTGTCAAGTTGGTTGGAGAAACGGTCACGGATGTAATCGACCAGCACCGGCATGGCGATGAGATGATCGACCGGGCCGTCAAAGAAGCCTTGCGACTGCGCCGCATGCAGATCGACGCTCATGATGCGGTCGGCGCCTGCGGTCTTGAGCAGGTCAAACACCAGACGGCAGGAGATGGGCTCGCGGCCGCGGTGCTTCTTATCCTGGCGGGAATAACCCAGCAGCGGGCAGACCGCGGTGATGGAACGTGCGGAAGCACGCTTCAACGCATCAATCATGATGAGCTGTTCCATGATGGCCTGGTTGACCGGATTGGAATGGCTCTGCAGTACGAACACGTCCGCGCCACGCACGGACTCGGTGTAGCGCACGTACATTTCGCCGTTCGCAAAATCGTATGCTGTGGTTTCCAGAACATCAATGCCGAGCTGTTCGGCGACTTCCGCCGCCAGCTTCGGGTGTGCTCTGCCTGTGACAAGGATAAGGTTCTTATCCGGCTTTCCTTCAAGGATTGCGCTCACCGTGTCTCCAAACGTCTGTTCTAGCGAAGTGGATGTGACCCATACTAACCGGCCGCGCAGACCTCACCGACCCCGTGTGTTCGAGGGCCATGCGATCGTTCCGTCCACCTTCTATCGGTATAGGCCGTGTTTGCCGATGTATTGCACCACGCCGTCGGGTACGAGATACCAGACGGGTTCGCCATGTTCGGCGCGGCGACGCACATCCGTGGAGGAAATCGCCAATGCGGGAATCTCCAGCGTATCCACCTTGCCTTCAGGTAATTTCACGCCGTCCGGCGAGGAATAACCGGGACGTGTCACGGCCACGAAATGCGCCAGCTCCCACATCTTGTTGGCGTCCTTCCATTGCATGATCTCCGCCACGGCGTCGGCACCGGTGATGAAGAACAGTTCCGCATCGGGATACTGGGCGCGGATGTCACGCAGGGTGTCGATGGTGTAGGTGACGCCGGGACGGTCGATGTCCACGCGCGACACGGTGAATTTCGGGTTCGACGCGGTGGCGATGACCGTCATAAGGTACCGGTCCTCCGCATTGGTGACCTTCTTGTCCAACTTGAACACCGGCCGTCCGGTCGGCACGAAGATCACCTCGTCGAGGTCGTACACCCAGGACACTTCGGAGGCTGCGACCAAATGGCCGTTATGGATCGGATCGAAAGTGCCGCCCATGATGCCGATGCGCAACCGGTTGTGCCAGTTGCCTCGTGCGGACCTGCGTCCGGTGGTCACGGCTGATTGCGGCCGGTCTACGGATAGTTCCGACATGCGTCGTTCCGGCTCGACCACGTAGCTGACGGTCAGTTCGGGATCGGCCTCCGCAGATTCCGGCCGCATGCGTTTTGGTCCGGTCATGCGGACGCTCCGCTCTTTTGCGCGCCATCAGCCTGCTGTTCGGCCTGTTTCTCGGCCTGCTGCTCTTTGTCCGCGTCGGCGGTTTCCTGCTCGATGCTGTCCGCGGTCGGTGAGGCGTTGTCGGGATCGATCTTGTCCATATCCTCATCCCACTCGTCCTGCACCACACGTCGAATCTCGGCGAATGTCGGCAGCGGGAAATCCGGCTGGTATATACTGCGGATTCCGGCAACGCGCTCGGTGACACGAATCAGCGTGTCGGTCATGCCGACGATGTCATGGTCTCGTTCCATCGCGCTGAACTTGGCGATGTGCTGTTCCATGACCCGCATCTGCTCGTCGATATCGTCAAGCCGGGCGGCATCGGGAGTGATGACGTCCGAAGCGTCGGTTTCGGGCCAGCCGATCAGCACCGCGTCGGCGTATTCGAGCGAGGCGCGTTCATCCGCTGACGCGATACCGTCTTCGACCTGCACAAGGAACACATACCGCACGATGCTCAATCGTTCGGATGCCAATCGCAATCTGAGCATTGGGTCGGTCAAGTCCGCGTTCCATGGGTTCTTGTTGTCCTGCATGGTGTGCTGCATATTGTCCTGCATGACTTCGTCGCTCATTCTCTCACCTGTCCTGTTCCGTAGCCAATCCATTTGGTCGTGGTCATCTCGCGCAGCCCCATCGGACCGCGCGCATGCATCTTCTGCGTGGAGATGCCAAGTTCCGCGCCGAATCCGAACACGCCGCCATCGGTGAAACGTGTGGAGGCGTTGACCATCACCACCGCCGAGTCGATGCGGGCGGTGAATTCCTCGATGGCCGAATAGTCTTCGGCGATGATGGATTCGGTGTGCCCGGTGGAGTGGCGGTTGATATGCGCGATGGCCTCGTCAAGCGAGTCGACCACCTTGATGCCGATTTTGAGTGCCAGATATTCGGTGTCCCAATCCTCGTCGGTGGCATGCACGAGTTGCGCATTTGCGATTCCGGCATGTTCGATGATGACATACGCGCGTTCGTCGGCATGCATTTCGACTCCCGCTGCGGCGAGCGCTGCCGCGGCTTTCGGCAGGAAGCTTTCGGCGATGTCTTTGTGGACGAGGAGTTTTTCGGTGGCGTTGCATACGCCGACGCGTTGGGTTTTGGCGTTGATGAGGATGGGGATGGCTTTGTCGGGGTTGCCGGTGCGGTCGACGTAGATGTGCACGTTGCCGGCTCCGGTTTCGATGACGGGGACTTTGGAGTTGCGTACCACGGCTTGGATGAGTCCTGCTCCCCCGCGTGGGATGAGCACGTCGATGTGGCCGCGTGCTTCCATCATGGCGGTGGCGCCGTCGCGTCCGTATTGGTCTACGGTGGCGATCATGTTGTGGTCGTATCCGTGTTTGGTGAGTACGTCGGCGATAACGGCGAGTGTTGCCGCGTTGGTGTGTTCGGCCGCGTGTCCGCCGCGCAGCAGGACGGCGTTGCCGGATTTGATGCATAGGGAGGCAACGTCGACGGTGACGTTGGGACGTGCTTCGTAGATCATGCCGAGCACGCCGATGGGGACGCGTACCTGCTGCAGTCGTAGGCCGTTTTCCAGATGGTATCCGCGTACGATTTCGCCGATGGGGTCTGGTAGGGATGCCACATGGCGTACGCCTTGCGCGGCGGCGGCGATGCGCTGCTGGTCGAATCTGAGTCGGTCGAGTTTGCCGGCGTCCATGCCGTCGGTTTCGGCTTGGTTCATGTCGAGCGTGTTGGCTGCGGCGATGTCGTCCGCATGCTGGTCGAGTGCGTCGGCGATGGCGTTGAGCAGTTGGTTTTTGGCTTCGGTGTTTGCCTGGGCAAGTTGCGATTGCGCGGTGCGGGCTGCGTCGCCCATGGCGCATACTGCTTCGAACACGTCGGCGTTCATGGCGGTGCCTTGGTTCTGTGGATTCGTCATAGTCTCTTAGAATAGCGCGAAATCACGCCTCGCTGGGCAATGACGGCCATTTTCGGGTCGTTGGTTGCGCGGCGGGACGCGATTTCGTCAGTCGAGGCTGGCGATCAGTGGATTTGGTCGAGTCCCGGGTAAAGCGGGAAGTCTTCGGCAAGCTTGTCGACGCGCGCCTTGAGCGCGTCGACGTCGACGTCCTGTCCTGCGGCGAGAGCGGTGCCGATGATGTCGGCGACTTCCTCGTATTCCTTGGGTCCGAAGCCGCGGGTGGCGAGTGCGCTGGTGCCGATGCGCAGGCCGGAGGCCACGGATGCGGGGCGTGGGTCGAACGGGACGGTGTTGCGGTTGATGGTGATGCCGCATTGTGCGAGCAGGTCTTCGCCTTGTTTGCCGTCCATTTCGCTGTTGCGTAGGTCGACCATGACCAGGTGCACGTCGGTGCCGCCGGTCAGGACGCTGATGCCGTTGTTTTTGACGTCGTCGGCCATGAGGCGTTCGGCAAGGATCTTGGCGCCGTCGAGGGTGCGTTGCATGCGGTCTTTGAATTCCGGGGTGGCGGCGACTTTGAAGGCGACGGCCTTGCCGGCGATGACGTGCATGAGCGGGCCGCCTTGCTGGCCGGGGAATACGGCGGAGTTGAGTTTCTTGGCGTATTCCTGCTTGGCGAGGATGAAGCCGGAGCGTGGGCCGCCGAGGGTTTTGTGCGCGGTGGAGGATACGACGTCGGCGTATGGGACGGGGCTTGGATGCAGTCCGGCGGCTACGAGGCCGGCGAAGTGGGCCATGTCCACCCAGAATTTGGCGCCGACCTCGTCGGCGATCTCCTTCATGGCTTTGAAGTCTTCGATGCGCGGGTAGGCGCTCCATCCGCCGATGATCATGGCGGGATGGGTTTCGAGCGCACGCTGGCGGATGATTTCCGGGTCGATGCGGAAGGTTTCGGGATTCACGCCGTAGGCTTCGGCGTGGTAGAAGCGGCCGGAGAAGTTGATTTTCATGCCATGGGTGAGGTGGCCGCCGTGGTCGAGGGCGAGGCCGAGGACCGTGTCGCCGGGTTTGACGAGCGCCTGGTAGACGGCTGCGTTGGCCTGTGCGCCGGAGTGCGGCTGTACGTTGGCGTATTCGGCGCCGAATAGGCTTTTGGCGCGTTTGCGGGCGATGGTTTCGATTTTGTCCACCTGCTCGCAGCCGCCGTAGTAGCGGCGTCCCGGATAGCCTTCGGCGTATTTGTTGGTCAGTACGGAGCCTTGTGCCTGTAGGACGGCGCGTGGCACGAAATTCTCGGATGCGATCATTTCGAGTCCGTTTTGCTGCCTGGATAGTTCGGCGTCGAGGATTTCGGCGATTTCCGGATCCGCTTCGGCGATGGGCGCGTTGAACATGTCGTTCGGTGTTTGCGCAAGAGGTGATGCAGTCATGAAGCCCTCCTTGACTTCGGAATGATCATCCGCTGTACCGCGGGTTACAGAGCAGTGTACGTGTGAAAACGATCGGAGGAAAACCGGGTTTCGAAACATGTGGGAAATATGGCACCGCCTGCGCGCGAAGACATGGACGGCACGATCGCGGTGCCACGTGGAAAAGCAGGACCTTCCGTCGGCAATCGTATGGGGTCGGCGTCCCATTCCACGGACGCGAGGCGACGTTCTTCCCACCTGTGCCGGTACACTGAGAAGCACGTTTGACGTAATCTGTCCGTTCTATTGCTAAGGAAATCAAGTGACCACGTTCCACAGCACACGCAGCACCACCGATTCGCTTACCTCCAAGCAGGCCATCCGCAAGGGCATCGCCGATGATGGCGGCCTGTTCGTGACCGACTCCTTGGGTGAGACCCATGTGGATATCGCTTCCTTGGCCGGCAAGTCCTACCAGCAGATCGCGTTCGATGTGCTGTCCGTGCTGCTGCCGGACTACACCGAGGCCGAGCTCAAGGAGTGCATCGACGAGGCGTACGGCCCGCAGTGGTCCGACGAGAAGATCACTCCGGTCAAGCCGCTCGGCGATGACTATGTGATGGAACTGTTCAACGGTCCGACTTCCGCGTTCAAAGATGTGGCGCTGCAGATTCTGCCGCGTTTCATGGCGCGCACCACTCCGGCGGATGACGACGCGGATGAGAATATCATGATCGTCACCGCCACGTCCGGCGACACCGGCAAGGCCGCGTTGGCTGGTTTCGCGGACGCCGCGGGCACCGGCATCACCGTGTTCTATCCGGAAGGCAAGGTCAGCCAGGTGCAGGAGCTGCAGATGACCACGCAGTCCGGCTCCAATGTGAACGTGTGCGCGGTCAAGGGCAATTTCGATGACGCGCAGTCCGCCGTCAAGCGCATCTTCGGCGACAAGGAGCTTGCCGAACGTCTCGCCGATGATTCGCATGTGGTGCTTTCCTCCGCGAATTCCATCAATGTGGGCCGTCTGGTGCCGCAGGTCGTCTATTACTTCTCCGCGTACGCGCAGCTGCTGGAACGCCAGGTCATCAATGTGGGCGACGAGGTCGAGTTCGTCGTGCCGACGGGTAATTTCGGCGACATCCTCGCCGGCTATTACGCGAAACTGCTGGGCCTGCCGGTCAAGCATCTTGTGGTGGCGTCCGACAAGAACAACGTGCTGTTCGACTTCCTGACTTCCGGCACGTACAACCGTCAGCGTCCGTTCTTCCAGACCATTTCCCCGTCGATGGATATCCTCATCTCATCGAACCTGGAGCGCATGCTGTATTACATGTCCGACAAGGACACACGCCTGATCTCCATGCTGATGAACGATCTGAACCAGTGGGGCGCCTACGAGGTTCCCGAGCCGATGATGAAGAAGATTCGTTCCATCTTCGGCACCGGTTGGGCCGATGAGAACCAGGTGCGCGAGATGATCGCGGACTGCTGGAACAAGAACCATTACGTGATCGACCCGCACACCGCATGCGGCTACTACGTCATGCAGCAGATGCCGCGCGATCCGCTCACGCCGCGCGTGCTGCTGTCCACCGCCAGCCCGTACAAGTTCCCGCGCGTAGTCAACGAATCTCTGGGTCTTGACGCGTCCGGCACCGATTTCGAATGCATGGACGTGCTTGCCAAGGCCACCGGCACCACCGCTCCGGCCGCGCTGCGCGGTCTTGAGACCGCCGACGTGCGTTTCGATAACGTCGTCGAAATCGACGGCATGGAAGGATTCGTCGAGCAGGCCGCGAAGGCGCTGTAAGGTTTCGACAGGCAAAACGGCAACGATACATAGAAGAATCGGCTGTCCGCGATACGCGGGCGGCCGTTTTTCATTGACGCTGGTACAGTGCGTTCCCGAAAGGCAGGAGAATCATGAGCGTAGCTTCAGCATCGCAGTCGGGCGTGACGGCAAATCGGCCGGATGAACCCGCGGAACCGAGGAAGGACCGGCTCATCACCCGTGACGTGGCGCTGGTGATGCTGGCGACGTTCTTCTTCATGACCAGCAACATGGTGATCACGCCGGTCATCGCCGGCTATGGCGAGTCGATGGGAGCGACGGGCGCGCTGATGGGCGTGATCGCCGGCGCGATGAGTTTCGTGTCTCTGTTCTGCCGTCCCATCGCGGGCAATCTGTCGGATTTGGTCAGCAAGAGGTTGCTGGTGGCTGCGGGAACGGTGCTGTACATCGTGGCGGGCGCCATGTATTGTCTTGCCGATTCGACGGGCATGCTGGTCGTGGCGCGCATGGTCAACGGGCTTGGCTTCGCATGCGGCACGGTTTGTCTGGCGACATGGGTGTCGCTGCTGCTTCCGATCCGTCATATGGGCGCGGGCATGGGATTGTACGGCATCGTCAACGCGTTGGCGATTGCGGTCGGCCCGGCACTCGGCATCCGTCTGCAGGCGGCCGTCGGCTACCAGTGGACGTTCATCGCATCGCTGACGCTTAACGTGTGCGCGTTCGTGACGGTTCTGCTGGTGAAAAACGGTGGCAGGCCGGCTCGTAAAACCGTTGCCGCCGAGCAGTCGTTACGGCATCGTCTGCGTCTTCGCAATCTGGTGGAGCCACGGGCCATTCCATTGGCCGCGGTGTTCATGATGTTCGCCATCCCTTATTTCGCGAACCAGTCGTTCCTGGTGGATTACATTTCCACACGACATCTGCGTATCTCGTCCGACTTGTTCTTCGTGTTCTATGCGGCCGCGCTGCTGGTACTGCGGCTCACGTTGCGCGACCTGTTCGATTCGAAGGGTTTCCGTTTCTGGCTTGTCGTCTGTTCGTTTGCGATGTTGGCGTCGCTTGCCTTTCTCACGTTCATGACGAACGATTGGTATCTGCTTGGCGCGGGCATCGCCATGGCGGCCAGTTATGGACTGATGAGTTCCGTCACGCAGGCGCAGGCGGTGGTGATCGCCGGCCGGGAGCGCAGTGGCTTGGCCAACGGCACGTACTATATGGGCATCGACTTGGGTATGGCGTTGGGGCCGGTGCTGGCTGGAGTTCTCTATGGGCACCTGCCGATCGCATGGTTCTATCCCCTGTTCATGCTGGCGCTGCCGGTGTCTTGGCTGATCTACCTGTCCTTCCACCGTCTCATCCATCCGTCGCACAAGTAACGGACAGGCACCGCAGCCGGTAGGCGCCAACTGTTCAGAATGGCGGAATACCAAGGTTTTCAATTACGGCCATGCTGTTATAGATCATATAATAACAGCATGGCCAAATCTGTGTTACTGTTATATATAGCTGTTGAACAGTTTGCGTACACTGTTCGGTCAGGATATATATCACTCGCAGAAAGGGATACAGTGAAGCTGAACATCTCATCCGCGTCCGGCAAACCGATTTACGAACAGATCGAAGATCAGATCCGAGCGGCGATCATGTCGGGCGAACTGCAAACCGGCGAGGCGCTCCCCTCCCTCAGGAAGCTTGCCAAGGAACTGCACATCAGCGTGCTCACCATCGCCAGAGCGTACAGCGAGCTGGCGGATGAGGGGCTTGTCGAGAATGTGCAGGGCAAAGGCACGTTCGTGCTGGCCCACGGCAACGAGCTTATGAAGGAACGTGCGCGCGAACGCATCATGGACGTGTTCCGGCAGACGGTAACCGCCGCCAAGGCCGCCGACATCAGCCTGCTTGATCTGCTTGGCATGTTCGAGAAGGCGTATAGGGAACAATCATGAGCCGCGTCTTCATGAGGCTCAACAAGATATGGACCTGATCGGCGTCATGAAAGCGTGAAGCGGTCGAATCACGCAATGGCCCGGAAACATCAGGCGATGATGCAAACCGTTACAGTATGACGGGCGCGTCGTGGAAGTCGAACATGACGCCGTCGGCCAGATCGCAGATCTCAGGCCAGTCGGCGTCGGAGGAATCGTCGTGCATGGCCCACACATGCATGCCGACCGACTTGGCCGAGCGCATGCCGACCAGCAGATCCTCGAATACGGTGCAGTCGCTTGGTTTGATGCCGAGACGCGACGCGGCCAGCAGATATACGTCCGGCTCAGTTTTGCCGACGTCGCCAGCATCGTCGACGCTGACCACGTCATCGAAATAGTCGAAAATGCCGACGTGCTTCATGGCCGGTTCGCGCAGCATCGGCGGCAATGACGTGGCCACGGCCAGTTTCGCGCCGCTCGCCTTCAACGATTCCAGATATTCGCGCGCATACGGTTTGGCTTCAACCACCGTGGCGTACATGACACGTGCCATATGGTCCCACTCCTCCATCAACGCTTCGGGAGTGTCCGACAGGTTGAAGCGTGCGATTGTGTATTCGGCGATCTGCCGGAACTGCATGGCCGCGACCTTCTGCATGTAGTCGTCCGGCACCTCGATGCCGCGTTTGGCAAGGAAGTCGACGTCCACCTGATCCCACACGCCCATGGAGTCGAGTAGCGTGCCGTCAAGGTCGAAGATGGCGCCTTTGCCTTGGTTCGCCTTGGTTTCCTGTGTCATATCGGCTCCTTTGTTTTGCAATTACCGCTTTTACGATTTGCGATTACTTTTTACGATTGAATCCGCCGTCAGTCAAGCACCGACGATTTGAGCAGTTCCTCGGCATGTTCCAGAGATGTTTCGCTTTCGCTGCCGGACAGCATGCGGGCGATTTCGTGCACGCGCTCATCCCCGCGCACCTGGCTGATGGTGGTGGCGATGGAACCATCCTTGGTTTCGCCTTTGGCGACCACATATTGTTCGTCCGCCCAGGAGGCGACCTGCGGCAGGTGCGTGACGACCAGAACCTGCGCGGATTGGGCGAGTTTGGCCAAGCGGGCACCCAATTCCACAGCGGCCTTGCCTCCCACGCCGGCGTCGACCTCATCGAAGATGAACGTCATCGGCGGCACGGTTCCGCCGGCCACGACATGCTTTTCGGCGGCGACCAGTTCAAGCGCGAGCATCAGACGGCTCAATTCGCCGCCGGATGCGCTTTTGCCCATCGGCAGTTGCGGGGAGCCGGGGAACGGGGTGAAGAGGAATTCGATGTCGTCCGCTCCGGTGGCGTCCAACTGTTCGCGTTCGGCCACGCGGATCTCCAGTTTCGAAATGCCCATGGCCAGCGAATCAAGTTCCGCGGTGACTTTGGACGCGAGTTCCTTCGCCGCGGCTCTACGCCGTTTGCTCACAGCCTGCGCGGCTTTTTTCGCAGCCTCAAGCAGTTGGGCGCGTTCGGCTTCCAGCTGTTCGACCTTTTCCGGCGAGGCGTCCAAATCCTCCAAATCGTATACGGCCTTGTCCCTCCACGTGATCACGTCGGACAATTCCGGCCCCCATCGGCGGGTCAGCTCGTCCAGCTCGTGGATGCGCCCGTTGATGGCATCCAGATCCTCCACGCTCGCCTCATTGTCCACTTCGCCGGACAGGCTGAACACCACGTCGGACAGGTCGGTGCTGATGGAGTCGAGCCGGTCGGCGAGTTCGGAGAACACGCCTTCCACGTGAATGGCGCGCAATGCCTGCGAGGCACGGTCGATCAAATCGGCGGCGCTGGCCGATTCAACGTCATCCGCCACTTGCGAAGCGTCCAACGCACCCAATGCGCGGGTCACGCCTTCGGCGATTTCAGCGGCGTTTTCGATGCGGTCCCGCCGTGCGCGCAATTCGTCCATCTCCCCCGGCTGCGGGTCGACACGGTTGATGCGTTCGATTGATTCGCGCAGATAATCCGCCTGCTGGCGCATGGACGATTCCTGGCTGCTGAGCCTTTCCAAACGCTCGTCCATTGCGCGCAGCGCGTTCCACGTCTTGCCGTAGGCGGCCAACGCCACTTCATCCCCCGCGTAGCGGTCCAGGAATTCACGCTGCCGCGAAACGGTCGCGATACGTAACTGGTCGGCCTGGCCGTGGATCGTCACCAATTCGGCGGCGACGGAAGCAAGCACGGAACGAGGCACGCTACGCCCCGACAACATGCTGCGGGATCGTCCGGAAGCCGGCACCTTGCGCGACAGGAACAGTTCGCCGTCCTCTGGCTCGAAGCCAGCCTCCCGTGCGGCGGCCACCGCGGCCGGCGACGAAGCGACTTCGAACACGCCCTGCGCCCACGCCTCCTGAGCGCCGACGGAAACACGGCCGCCGTCGGAGGGACCGCCGGAAATCAGTCGGATCGCACTGAGCAGCATCGATTTGCCGGCACCTGTTTCGCCGGTGATCGCCGTCATACCGCCTGCCGGGGCGATCAGCGCGGAACGGATCGGACCGAGATTGTGGATCTCAAGCTCTTCCAGCATGCCCTATCACTTCCCGCTTTCCGGTTTGCCGGTTCCCGGGAACGATTGCCCATGATGCGTGCCGCCGGTCTTGCGCGCCTGCTCGCGCCATCCGACGACAGGCAGGTCGAATTTGGTGACGAGACGGTTCGTGAACGGCACGCCGGACAGTCGCGCCAATCGCAAAGTGCATTTCGATTCGCGCACTTCGATGCGTGTGCCTTTCAGCAGGGCGCGCTGGCGGCGGCCGTCGCAGCAGATCCAACCGTCGGACGTGGAATCGTCAAGAATGTCGATGGCGAACGTGGAGCCGGAGCCGATGATGAGCGGACGTGCGAACAATGCGTGCGCGGCCAACGGCACCAATTGCAATGCCTTCACATTCGGCCACATGATCGGCCCGCCCGCGGAAAACGCGTAGGCGGTGGAACCGGTCGGCGTGGATACGATCACGCCATCGCAACCGAAGGAGCTCATCTCCACGTCGTCGACACGGATGGACAGTTCCACCATTTTGCCACGGTCGGCGCGTTCCAGCGTGATGTCGTTCAACGCCCAGTCCTCGATGGGTTCCGTCGCGCCCGGCAGCCATACGTCGACGTGGGCGATCATACGTTCGTCGATGGAATAGTCATGGTCGGCGATCCGGCGGATGGCCTCGCTCATCTGGAAGCTTTCAAATTCGGCAAGAAAGCCGACGTGGCCCAGGTTCACACCGAGAATGGGCACTTCGGTAGCATGCACCAGTTCGGCTGCGCGCAGGATGGTACCGTCTCCTCCGAGCACCACCACGATTTCCGTGTTCTTCGGCACGGCGGGCGTCCTGCTGCCGAACTCGGGCGCTTCGATATTGTCGATGATCGTCACTTCGAAATTGGCGCGTCTCAACTGCTCGACGGCTTCTTCGACCACCGTGCCGCTTTCACGCAGACGCGTATGCGTCACCACCACCGCATGTCGGGTACCGATCATCGCAAGCCCTTTCGTATAACGGGCGCCCCATGCGAGGTGCCACTACCCGCCAGTGTAGTCGAACAAATGAACGAATGACGGCAGCGGGTGTCCAGAACACGCCGCAGACGTCCGAAGAGTCCCACGGAGCCACCGCGGAACTGTCGAACGGTACGTCCATGGCCCATTCGTCACACTACCGTCTACAATAGCTCAAGGAAACGAAGACCGTTTATACAGACAAGGAGCGAGGAACGGCATGTCAAACCTCGTCTTCGACGAGTCCTCCTCCAATCGTGAGGCCTCGCATGGCTATGCCTGGTGGTTCTCCGGAGACACGTTCGAAAAGGCCATGGCAGAGGAGCGCAAGCCGCGCAAACGCAGCCTGATGCACAAACTCACCACGCATCCCGGACGCCTGACCATCCTGTACTTCACGCTTCTGGGCGCGTTGTCCACGCTGCTCCTGCTCACTCCCGCCGCCACACCGAAAGACGAGCAAACGACATTCACCACCGCGTTCTTCACCGCGATCTCCGCGATTTCGACGTGTGGCATCTCCATCGTCAATTCGACGACGCATTGGTCCGCTTTCGGCCAGGCCGTGCTCATCTTCTCCGTGCAGATGGGCGGCTTGGGCGTCATGACGTTCGCTTCACTCATCGCCTTGGCCGTGAACCACCATCTCAAGGCCACGCAAAAGCTGCTGACGGCCAACGAGCTGGGCACCACGAAACTCGGCGAGATCAAGGGCGTGCTCACCGTGGTCATCGCCACCGCGTTCACCATCGAAGGCATCACGTTCGTGGCGCTGTTCCCCGGCCTGTACAAAGTCAATCATGGCAATGTGCGGCACACGCTGTGGGAATCGTTGTTCTTCGCGGTCATGGCATACAACAACGCCGGCTTCACCCCTGACGGCGCCGGCCTGCATGTCAACAATTGGGCTGTCGGTCTGCCTATCCTCGTCAGCGCGTTCTGCGGCACGCTCGGCTTCCCCGTCCTGCTTAACCTCATGCGCTCATGGCGCAACCATCGTCCGCCGAAGCGTTGGAGCCTGCATACCAAGCTCACGCTGACCACCACGTTCTGCATCGTGCTCGCCTCGTTCACTTGGTTCCTCGTCATGGAATGGAACAACAGACTGTTGTTCGCCACTGAAGGCGTGGAACCGCGGTTGTGGCATGCGATGGTGGCGGCCGTCATGCCTCGCAGCTCCGGCTTCGACCTGTCATGGATGCCGGGCGTGAGCGACGCGACGAAGGTGTTCCTGTCCATCGTCATGTTCATCGGCGGCGGCAGCACTTCGACCGCAGGAGGCATCCGCGTCACCACATTCGCCGTGATTCTGTTGACCTGCCGTGCCGCGTTCACCGGACGCCATGACGTCAACGCGTTCCATCGTCGTATCCATTCGCAAGCCGTCATGACCGCTGTGGCCGTCACCACGTCATGTCTGATGCTTGTCACCGTGGTGTCCATGGCGTTGATGGCCATCACCGGCTGCTCGCTGAGCAACGCGCTGTTCGACACCTGCTCGGCGTTCGGTCTGGGAGGCTATTCGGTCGGCGTGGCCAGCGCTTCTAGTCCAGCGGTCCTGTACATTCTCGCCGCGACCATGTTCATCGGCAGGCTCGGTCCGCTCACCATCGCCTACGCGATCTCCAGGCCGCGCAATGTGGAGCCGGTCCGCTACCCCACCGAGCAGATCGTGGTCGGCTGAGCGGATTCGTCGATACGGTTTCTATACCCGCAACTTCCTATACTTGAATCCGGAACAGAACATCGAAAGGTACGTGAACAATCATGGCTAACAACACCAGAAGCGTTCTTGTGGTAGGACTCGGCCGTTTCGGCAGTTCCGTAGCCACCACATTGGATGCGATGGGCCAGGATGTGCTCGCCGTCGACAAGGACGGCGAACTGGTGAACCGCTGGTCGTCGCAGATTCCCACCGTGCAGGCCGATATGACCGATGTGATGGCGTTGGAGCAGATCAACGCCTCCGATTTCGATACGGCGGTCGTTGCCATCGGCGACAGCGTCGAAGCGTCCGTCATCACCGCCGGCAATCTGTTGGACGCGGGCATCTCCGACATTTGGGCGAAGTCGGTGTCCAAGGAGCATGCGCGCATTCTGCAGCGTATCGGCGCACGGCACATCATCAACGCGGAGACCGATGCCGGCAAGCGCGTGGGGCACTTGGTGTCCGGCAACTATCTGGACTACATCGAGCTTGAAGGCGCGTACAGCGTGGTGAAGATCCACACTCCCCCGCATGTCGTCGGTTACTCCATCGAGGATGCGCGCGTGCATGAACGGTTCGGCATCACCGTGGTCGGTGTCAAATCGCCGGGCAAGGAATTCGAATACGGTTCGAAAGAGCTGATTATGCACCGTAACGACGAGCTCATCATCATGGGCAAGCAGGATCAGATCGACAAGTTTTTGAGGGGCTAGGCCCGCGGAACATGCAAAAGGCCGGTGGTCCATATGGGATTTTTCATATGGGCTGCCGGCCTTTCATTTTTACGCTATCGATTGGCGGAGAACGGTTTACGCCACTGCATACAGCAGATACTCGATGTTGCCGTGCGTGCCTTCGATCGGTGAGACCGCCGTGGCGCGTACATCCAGTCCGTTGGCTTTCGCGCAGGCGGTGACGGTGTCGAGCGCCTGTTTGCGTAAGGTTTCGTTTTCCACGATGCCGTTTTTGCCGAGGTTGCCTTTGCCGACTTCGAACTGCGGTTTGACCAGCAGCACGACGTGTGCGCCGGGCGCGGCGATGCGCGCGATGACGGGAATCACGTATGTCAACGAGATGAATGACACGTCGGATACGATCATGCTTGGCCGGTACGGCAGATCATCCGCTTCGACGTCGCGGATGTTGACGCCGCTCATTTCGATGATGCGCTCGTTGCCTGCGATGCGCGGGTCAAGCTGGCCGTGCCCCACGTCGAGCGCGATCACATGTGCGGCACCGCGTCGCAGAAGCACGTCGCAGAAACCGCCGGTGGACGCGCCGATGTCGAGGCAATCGAATCCTTCCGCGGAACGCAGGCCAATCTGGGAGAACATGTCGAACGCGCCGACCAGCTTGTAGGCTCCACGGGAGACGTAATCGTCTCCCAGATCGGCATCAAGCGTGTCGGCGGCCGTGACTTTGAGCGACGCTTTGGATGCGACGGTGCCGTTCACCCGGACCTTGCCGGATTCGATCAGCCGTTGTGCTTTGGAGCGACTATCCGTGACGCCACGCTCCACCAGCGCGATGTCGAGTCGGACGACGGCACCGGAATCGTCATTCATGTTGCGCATACGCACGTGCGGCAATCAGGCGATTCGGAATTCCGGCACGATCATGCCGTCGACGTTGTGGCCACGATCCGCCGCATCCCACATGGCGGCGCAGGCCGCACGAAGACCGTCGACGCTGGTGATGTCGGTGACGTAAAGACGATCGCCGTCGACGCGCGCCTGCACGTCGCGGCAGCTCCAAGCGCCAGCCTCATGCACGACTTCGGGGGCCGGCTCGTTAAGTCCGGTCAGGTCCTTGGCGATGTAGGTCGGACGCAGATGCTCCGGAGCGAACATCAGCTCATGCGGATTGGTGACGCCGGTCAGCACGGCCAGGGAATCATAGCCGCCACGGTTGCCGGCTTCGATATCGGTATCGAGGCGGTCGCCGATGGCGAGGCATGCTTCCTTGGCCACTGGTTCGGCACCATCATGCGCGGCAAGCAGTCGGGCTTCGTCGTACATGGCGGATTCCGGCTTGCCTGCGGACGAAACCGGTTCCACACCAGTGGCGTTGATGACGGCCATGATCATGGAACCGCAACCGGGGGCGATGCCCAGCTCACGCGGAATGGTCAGGTCGCGGTTGGTCACGAAATACGTGGCGCCCTGTTCTACGGCGTAGGCGATTTGCGCCATCTGGTTCCAAGACATGTCCGGGTACCAGCCTTGGATGGCCGCGACCGGCTTGTCTTCGGCGGAATCAACCACTTCAAGACCCTGCTTGGCGACTTCCTCACGCAGATGCTGTGCGCCGAGCACAAACACTTTCGCACCTTGCGGCACCGCACGGGCCACCATGCGGGCAGCCACCACGGACGAGGTGATGACCTGCCATGGTTCGACTTCAAGGTCGAAGCCTTTAAGCTGGTCGGCCACCACGGATTGCAGTCGGGAGGAATTGTTGGTGGTGTATTCCACCGTCATGCCGAGGCCTTCGGCCTTGCGGATGCTCTCTGCAGCATGTTCCACCGGATTCTTGCCACGGTAGACCACGCCGTCAAGATCAAGCAGCGCCAGCTGGTAGGCTTCGCTCAGCGGACGGGTTGTGGATTTCAGCATTGTTTTGCCGCACCTCACTCGTTGTCGGAATCGGCTGCGGATTCGACCTCATCCTCAGTCTGGTCGTCTTCGGAGTCGCCCGCGTTTTCGCCGTCACCGGCAGGCTCGTCGTCGGACTCGGCGCCTTCCTTGGCCGCTTCGGCATCAAGCTGGGTCTCATCGTTGGTCTCGCCGTTCTCGTCGACGGCCTCGGAATCGTCCTCATCCTCGTCTTCCGGCGCATACTGAGCGTCATCTTCGGAAATGCCGAGCTTGTCCATAAGCTCGTCGTTCAATTCCTGCATGTCGTATTCGATGACCAGATCGTCGGAGGTCTCGTCCTCTTCGGCATCGGCGTACTGCAGCTCAAGCTTGTCAAGCAGCTGGTCGAGGGCCACGGCCTCATCGGAGCGTCCGGCCTGCTCGAGGAAGTACTGTTCGGCCTGCACCGCACGCATGCGGTATTCGCCGGCCAGACCCTTGGAACGGCCCAGCGTATGCACGATCTCAATGGCCTTATCCCACAGTTCGAGGTCGCCCAGCGCGCCCGCGTACACGAGGAACATCTCGGCCTTGGATTCGCCGCGCAGATACTTCGCGTCATCGCTCATGGCGGTTTCGATGGCCTTCTTCGGCTCGCCCATGCCACGCTCGCAGTCGGCGATGAACGGCAGATAGTCAAGGAAACCGTTCATGCGGAACGCGGTGCGGAACTCACGCAGGGCCAGTTTGTAATCGCCCTGACGGTAGGCCACGAACGCAAGGGTCTCACGCGCGAAATCAATACGGGAAGCCTGATGCGCCACCCACTTGGCGTGTTCGAGCGCCAGCTCCGGATCCCTTTCCTCAAGCGTGTAGGCGGCGAGGATGTGCAGGCCGATGTTCTCCGCATGTTCCTTGGACAGGCCACGCAGACGCTCACGGTCATCGGTGGACAGCATGCTCCACTCGATGCCCTTCGGCATCTTCGGCTCGCCCGGGCGACGATGCGTGTACGGGTTTTGCGACGGGAAGCTCATCGTGCCGTCGGAATTGCGACGCGGCTTCGACAGGTATTCACCACGCTTCGCCTCGCGGTACTCCATCTTCTCTTCACGGGTGAATTCGCGGCGCTCCTCGCCTTCCGGACGCTGGTCGCGGTCCTTGTGGAAGTCACGACGCTGGTTGTCACGGCGGAAATCCCTGCGGCCGCCGTCACGACGATCATCACGACGGAAATTACGACGCTCGCCATCACGGCGCTCCCCGCGGCGGTCATCGCGGCGGAAGTCTCTGCGATCGCCGTCCTTGTGGAAGTTGCGGCCGCCACGACGCTCACCATCGTCACGGCGGAAGTCACGACGGTCACCGTCATGACGGAAATTGCGACGCTCGCCATCGCGACGGTCATCATGGCGGAAACCGGAACGCTCGCCATCACGCTGGTAGCGCGGATTGTCGCCGCGATTGCCACGATAGCCGCCGCGGCGGTCGTCACGACGCTCGCCATCGCGGTTGAACTTGCGCGGACCGTTGTGGAAACGACGCTCCTGACCTTCGCCTTCGCCATCGCGATGGAAATCGCGGTCGCCACGACGGTATCCGCCGCCATTGCCCTTACGATATCCACCCTTACGGTCATCGTTGTGGAAGCCGCCGGACTTGTGTCCGTAGGACTTGCCGCCGTTGCCGCGCGGCTTGAATCCCTTGCCACCGCGGTTACCCGGCCTGCCCGAGCCGTAGGACTTGTGGTTGCCGTAGGACTTGCCGCGCGATCCGCGCTGTTCTTCTGCCATGCTGTTCCTTATTGGTCTTGAGATACTTGCGATTATTTACTTACGATTGCCTATGCGTCTCACGCCTGTTCGACGACGCCGAGCGCCTTCTTGCCGCGGCGGATGAGCACGAAACGACCATGCAGGAAGTCACCGTCCTGCAACGTCTGTTCCTCATCCTCCACGCGCGTGTTGTTGAGGTACACGCCACCGGACTTGATGGTCTTGCGCGCCTCGGAAATCGACTTGAACAGGCCTGCCTTCATACCAGCCTCGGCCACACGGTCGCCGGCTGCGACCTTGGCGAATTCCCCATCGACCTTCATGCCGTCGATAGCGGCCTCAAGCGTGGACTCGTCGATGTCCGCCAGATCGCCGCCACGTCCGAACAACGCGCCGGCAGCTTCGATGGCCTGGCGAGTGGCTTCCTCGCCATGCACGAAGCTGGTGACCTCCCATGCGAGGGTGCGCTGCGCCTCACGCGCGCCCGGATTGGTCTTGCTTTCCTCGATAAGCCGTTCGATTTCGGCCTTTGGCAGGAAGGTGAACGCCTTGAGCAGGTTCTCCATCTCGCTGTCGGGACGGTTGAACCAGAACTGGTAGAACTTGTAGGGGCTGAGCATCGTGCCATCCAACCAGACGGCGTTGCCTTCGGACTTGCCGAACTTCTTGCCCTGCGCGTCGGTGATGATCGGGCTGGTGAACACGTTCACGTCCACGCCGCGCACCTTGTGGATCAGATCCAGACCGGAGGTGAGGTTGCCCCACTGGTCGGAGCCGCCGATCTCCAGCACGCAATGGTATTCGTCGAACAGGTGCAGGAAGTCGTTGCCCTGCAGCACCTGATAGCTGAACTCGGTGAAGGAGATGCCTTCCTCGGAGTTGAGGCGACGGGCCACGGTGTCCTTGGCGAGCATGGTGCCCATACGGAAATTCTTGCCGACGTCACGCAGGAAGTCGATGACGTTCATCGAAGCGGTCCAATCGTAGTTGGACACGAAACGCACCGGATTGCTGCCTTCGGTCTCGAGGATGCCGCCGATCTGCTTCTTCAGACGATCGGCCCAGCCGGCCACGACGTCCTTCGGGTTGAGCGTGCGTTCGCCCGACTGGCGCGGATCTCCGATCAGGCCGGTGGCGCCGCCGACCAACGCGATCGGATGGTGTCCTGCGGCCTGCAGGTGGCGCATGTTGATGAGCTGAACGAGGTTGCCGATGTGCAGGGAGGCGGCGGTCGGATCGAAGCCGCAATAATAGGTGATGGGCTCTCCGTTCAACGCTTCGGCGAGTCGATCCCTGTCAGTGGACTGGGAAATCAACCCGCGCCATTCCAGTTCATCGAGGACGGAATCGAAACCGGCCTCCTTGAAATCGATGACGTGAGCCATAACTGTGCTTTCTCCCTATCGAATTGTGGACATTACCGCGTTTTACGCACCTTACAGTTTCGCAGAAGACACAGACAGCCGCGTGTGCCGTTTTCCATGTTTTTATCAAAGCGATCACGGAACATGCCGGTTAAAATCGAAAATGGAATCTCATCGACGAGAAGAAGGGAGGTCTGCATGGATCGCAAAGGCATGAAGGCCAATGCAAGGAAAGCCTATAAGAGACACTATTGGATGATAGTCGTCATCTGCCTGTTCGCTTCGGTGTTCGGTGTCGCCTACAGTTCTTCGACATGGTCGGTGAACGCCAGTTCCCCGTCCGCAACCGTGCAGGAGGATGGCACAGCGCAATCCGACAACGTGTCGAAAGTGTTGGAGAACCTGCTTGTCGGCGATGAAAGCCAGGCACGCAGGCAAGTGGAGCACAATCAGGAGCAGATCGTGCAAAACGACACCAATGCCATGATGGGGCGTAAACGCGGCGTGTTCGCGTCTCTGCTCAACTCGTTCTCATCGGGTTCGGTCATTCTGTCGATGGCCGATGCGGCCAATTCCATCGTGCATAATGACGGCGTCGCCGTGGCCGTACCGATCGTCGTGTCCCTGGCCGTTTACCTTTTCGTATGGCTGTTCGTCCAGCAGACATACCGGGTGGTCATGATGCGCATGCTGCTTGAGGGGCGGACCTACGACAAACTTCCCGTGAGCCGTTTCCTCTACCCAATCACCACGCGCAAATGGTTGTCGATGGCGAAGGTGATGCTGCTCGAGAACGTGTTCCTGTTCCTGTGGACGTTCACCATCATCGGCGCGTTCATCAAACCGTATTCCTACCCTACATCGTCGCCGAAAATCCGAATATCGGGGCACGGGAGGCCATCAGCCTGTCCAGGCGCATGATGAAGGGTCACAAGTGGGAGTGTTTCGTGGCCGACCTGTCGTTCCTTGGCTGGTGGCTGCTCAATCTGTTCACGCTCGGTTTGAGCGGCATCTTCTATTCCAACGGCTATAACGCGGCGTTTTTCGTCGAATATTACGTGCATGTGCGCGGATTGTCCAAGGATTCGGGATTGGAGGGAAGCGAGCTGCTCAGCGACGAATACCTGCACAGCAAGGCCTCCGCTGAGACATTGCATGCCGCGTATGGTGATGTTGCCGAAACGGTGGAGCAGTTGTCCAGCAATCTTGTTCCGGTGGACAAGCCGAACGGTTTCGTCGGGTTCCTGTCCGAATGGTTGGGCGTGCGTATCCTGCATACGCGGTCGGTGACCAAGTATGAGGAGTATCGCGAGCAACTGCACCAGATCGATACCGGCAGGGAGATTCTGGACGGCGCTATCTATCCTGGTCGTCTGGCTCCGGCGCCGATGGCGTTCCGGTTCCGCGAATCCCGCACCGTCAGCTCCGATCGCAGCTATTCGTTGGTCAATCTGGTCATGATGTTCTTCATCTTCTGTTTCGTGGGATGGGTATGGGAGGTGAGCCTCGCCTTCATTTCCGAAGGAACGTTCGTGAATCGTGGCACGCTGCATGGGCCATGGCTGCCGATCTATGGCACCGGCGGAGTGATTATCCTTATTCTGCTGAAGAAGTTGAGGAAGAAGCCCTTGTTCGAGTTCCTGGCCGCCATGGTCTTGTGTGGCGGGTTGGAGTACTTTTCGTCCTGGTATCTGGAGAAGACCCACGGAGGACAACGCTGGTGGGATTACACCGGTTATTTTCTCAATCTCAATGGTCGTATCTGTGCCGAGGGTCTGCTGACGTTTGGTTTGGGCGGTTTGGCGATCGTGTATCTGCTGGCTCCTGCATTGGACAACTTGCTGAGTCGTATCGATACAAGAAAGCTCACCGTTGTGGCCGTCGTGCTTCTGGCGTTCTACTGTGTGGACCAGGCGTATTCGGCGCAGCATCCGAACATTGGTGCCGGCATCACCGATTACAAGGGGTCGGCCACATCGCAAGTATCGTAGCCCCTATCCGATGTGATGCATAAAGGGATTTTGCCCGTCAGCGTGCGCAACGCAGGTTGGCGGGGCAAATCGTTTTTGGACACATGCTATACGACACGTGTGGCCGGTGGAAACTTACTTTCGGCGCAGCATCTCACGCACGGTTTCCATGATCTTGCTGTATTTGGTGGAGTCCGTGGAACGCATGCGTGGGAAGGAGCGGATCATACGACGTTGCTGCCAATTCAACGCGGAAGAGACAAGCTGACGCATATTGGCAACACGTTCCTGCGACGATTCCGACAAATCATGCATCTTCTCGCGGAATTCCTCTTTGCCCCACTGCCAGGAGTCTCCGGCCTTCTCCGCACGCTCCTGCACCGCTTCGCTGAATTTGGCGAGACGCTCGGACAGGCCGACGATGCCCACCACGGTGACGATGGTGTCGATGATAACGACGATGGCGGCGACCGCGCATATCACGTGCACGGCAAGCAGCGGAATCATGGCGGTGAGCCGTTCGACCTGCGGCTGGACCACATCGATGATCAATACTCCGCCGAATCCGAATACGATTGCGCCGAGCAGACAGATGCGGCCTTGGATGTTGAATCGGTAATGGCTGTAATCCCACCATCTGGCGTGGAACAGCTTTTCCATGCCCCAAGAGGTGATGTATTCGAGTATGCTCGCGCCGAATGAGGAGATAAGGAAAATCTCGATGGGATTCGTGAAGTCATGCAACAGCACGATCGCAAGCACCGCGCCGCATCCGTAAATTGGGCACAACGGCCCGTTAAGGAAACCACGGTTGACCCATCGACGTTCCGAAACGGACACGAGAACCGACTCGTACACCCATCCGATGAAAGCGTATAACAGGAACCAAAGGAACAAATATTCGAGTGTGAGCGCCACAGCCATCAGCTCCTGTCCGTCGGTTGTTCGGATGCGGGTTTGTCGAAACGATCGAAAGAGAGCGTTTCCTTCGTGGCGCTGATTTTGTCGGCCGCGGTGACAAGGTATCCTTCGATGTACTTCGGCGGATAGGGAATCAATGGGAACATGTGATGTTCGATGCTGTCCCGTTCGATCTGGTTGAGTTTGAAATCCCGTATGGCGTTGCGCATGGCCGTTTCACCATGTGTGAATCCGTGTAGCCGATGGGTGCCGTTGTCCCAGTCATGCCAATCGTAAAGGAAGTAATCATGGAGCAAAGCGGCGCGAATCAACGAACGTAGATCAACCCTATTCCACAGGTGCAGTCTGTCTGCCAGCCAGACGGACAGACAAGCCACACGAATGGAATGGGCGAATGTGGTGACCACGCCATGCTGGTAGCAGACCCTTTCGATGGCCATGTGGTCATGTTCCAGAATCTCCCGGCCGTGCGCGTAGACCAGCCGTCGTATCTGCGTGCGCGTCAACAGCACCGCTTTTTGCTCCTTGCTTAATAGGGATTACTTGAGCAGGGATTCGGGCGACTTGTATGCGGAACCGTCAGACACGGAGTTGGCGAAGGCGCGTAGCTGCTCGATGGTGGTCTTGGCGGAAACGATCTGTTCGCGCACGCGCAGCGGGGAGGTGCCTCCCTTGCCGTTGCGGGCGGAGACGGAGCCTTCGGTGGACAGCACTTCACGCACCTGCGGGGCCTTGTCCGCCGGCAGGAAGTCCTTGAACACGTTGATGAAGTCCTCGTCGGTCAAATCCCACAGCTCCTGGCCGCGGTCTTCGGCAATCTTGACGCATGCGCCGGAAAGCTCGTGCGCGTGACGGAACGGCACACCGTTCTTGACGAGCCATTCGGCGATGTCGGTGGCGAGGGCGAAACCGGTCGGGGCTTCGGCTTCGAGGCGTTCCTTGTCGAAGACCATGGTGGCGACCATGCCGGTGAATGCCGGCAGCAGCACTTCAAGCGTGTCCACTTGGTCGAATACGGCTTCCTTGTCTTCCTGCAGGTCGCGCGCGTAGGCTGTCGGCAGGCCTTTCAAGGTGGCGAGCAGGCCAGTCAGGTCGCCGATGAGTCGTCCGGACTTGCCGCGAGTGAGTTCGGCGATGTCCGGATTCTTCTTCTGCGGCATGATGGACGAGCCGGTGGAGTAGGCGTCATCAAGACGCACGAACGCGAATTCCTGGGTGTTCCAGATGATGATCTCTTCGGACAGGCGGCTCAGATCGACACCGGTCATGGCGGCGATGAAGGCGAATTCGGCGACCAGATCACGGCTGGCGGTGCCGTCGATGGAGTTGGCGGTCACCTTGGAGAAGCCCAGCTCACGGGCCACAGCCACCGGTTCGAGGCCAAGGGTGTTGCCGGCGAGGGCACCGGAGCCGTACGGGCTGGCGTCGATGCGCTTATCCCAATCGGCGAGACGTTCCACGTCACGCAGCAGCGGCCACACGTGGGCCATGAGCTGGTGGGCAAGCAGAACTGGCTGGGCGTGCTGCATATGCGTACGTCCCGGCATGACGGTGCGACCGGCTTTTTCGGACTGCTCGATCAGTGTTGCGGCGAGACCGAGCAGCATTTTGGCGATGATGCGGCTGTGGCGGCGCAGCCACATGCGGATGAGCGCGGCGATCTGATCGTTGCGGGAACGGCCGGCGCGGAGCTTGCCGCCGAGTTCGTCACCTGCGATTTGAAGCAGGCCGCGTTCGAGTGCAGTGGCCTCGTCCTCGTCATCCTCGATCGGAGCGAATGCTCCGGAATCCACGCGGCGCTGCAGCTCGTCAAGGGCGTCTTCCATGCGCTGCAGCTCATCGGCGGTCAGCAGTCCGGCGCGGCCCAGTGCACGGGCATGGGCGCGCGAACCGGCGATATCGTCATCGGCGAGTCGCCAGTCGAATTGGGTGGACTTGCTCAGCCGTGCGAGTTCCGGCGACGGACCAGACTTGAAACGGCCGCCCCACAGGGCAAGATGCTCACCATTAGTAGTGCTCTCGGTCATTGTTTTTCCAAATCTCCTTGCAGATATGACTGAGGGAGAGCTTACCAGTCAGGATGGTCCCGACGGTACGCTCTCCCCCATTATCAAGACGATTCACAACGTGAATCCGGATGATGCTTACTCGACGCTGTTCTCCGGGACCTCGATGCCGTTGCCGAACTTGACGTCGCGGGCTGCGGCCACGCGGCTCGGCAGACCATAGATGTCGATGAAGCCGTTGGAGGACTTCTGGTCGAAGCTGTCGCCGGAATCGTAGGTGGCCAGGTTGTAGTCGTACAGCGAGCTGTCGGAGCGACGGCCGGTCACGATGGCGCGGCCACCGTGCAGAACCATGCGAATCTCGCCGGAGACGTACTTCTGGGTGTCTTCGATGAAGGCGTTCAGGGACTGGGTTGCCGGGGAGAACCACTGCGCGTCGTAGACCAGTTCGGCCCAGCGCTTGTCGATGTCGCGCTTGATGCGGTGCTGCTCGCGTTCGAGGCAGCAGTTCTCGAGTTCCTGGTGGGCGGTGATCAGCGCCACTGCGCCCGGAGCCTCGTACAGCTCGCGGGACTTGATGCCTACCAGACGATCCTCAATCAAATCGATACGGCCGATGCCCTGCGCGCCTGCACGACGGTTCATCTCTTCGATGGCCTGCAGCGGAGTGACGTCATGACCGTCGATCTTGACCGGGACGCCCTGCTTGAATTCGATGACGACCTCATCCTCGACCGGTGGGAACGCCGGATCGTCGGTGTAGGAGTAGCAGTCCTTGGTCGGACCGTTCCACGGATCCTCGAGGAAACCGGTCTCGATGGCGCGGCCCCACACGTTCTGGTCGATGGAGAACGGGCTCTTCTCGGTCTGCACGATCGGCAGCT
>CAJLKD010000016.1:0-32670 GCA_905207115.1 Bifidobacterium angulatum
GTATCGGAAACGCGCTTGGCGATCGCGTTCGCGGTGATCAGGAAGACGAAGTTGATCAGGGTGTTGAACAGGCCGATAGCGGTCGAATACGAATACTGGCCGTTAAGAATACCGATCTTGTAGGTGTAGGTCGCGATGACCTCGGTGGCCGGCATGTTCAGCGAGTTCTGCATCAGGTAGATCTTGTCGAAGCCCACGTTCAGCACGGAACCCATGTTCATGATGAGCAGGATCGCACAGGTCGGCATGATGGCCGGCAGGTCGACGTAGCGGATCAGCTGCAGACGACCGGCGCCATCGATCTTCGCGGCCTCGTACAGCGAGGTGTCCACGCCGGCGAGCGCGGCCAGGTAGATGATGGAGTTCCAGCCGACGTGCTGCCAGACTTCGGAGATCCAGTAGACGGCGGTGATGGCGCTGGTGGAGCCCATCAGCGATTCGTCACCGAAGAAGCGGCCCAGGATGCCGGAGCCCGGGGACAGGAAGATGTTCAGCATCGAGACGATGACCACCACGGAGATGAAGTGCGGCATGTAGGTGATGGTCTGCACGAAGCCCTTGATCTTCTTCGAGCCGATCTGGTTGATGAGCAGGGCCAGAATGATCGGGAAGATGAAGCCCATGACCAGCGTCCACAGGGAGATGCGGACGGTGTTGGTCATGATCTCGCCGAAGAGCGGGTTATGGAAGAATTCGTTGAAATATTTGAGCCCTACGAACTTGCCGCCGGTCAGGCCCTTGGTCGGGTCGAACTCGCGGAAGGCAAGCTGGATGCCCCACATCGGCACGTAGGCGAACAGGCCTACGAAGAACAGGGCGGGAGCGGTGAGGATCCACAACTGCCAGTAGCGGCGGAAGTGGTCGGCGATGCGGTCGAACAGACCGGGCTTATTGCGTGCCGCCGCTGCGTTGACGCTTCCGGTCTGTAGCGCGGCGCCTTTCGATGATTGCATTGCAGGCATATCGAAACTCCAATGATTGTTTGGCAAACAAAGGCAGGGTTTGCCGATTGATTCCAAAAAGGGATTAAAAAAATCGTTCCGCAAACCCTGCCTGATTAACTATGGCTACTTGGTGTACTTGTCGTACCACTTCTGCCAAATCTTGATGTTGGCGTCCAGGCCGAGCGTCGGCTCACTGACCTTCTTCACGTAGGAATCCCATTCCTTGTCGACGCCGCCCTTCTGAACCCACTTGGCGATCTGATTGTTCGCGTAGTTGGAGATGGCGGTGTTGTTGTTCTGCAGGGTGTTGGAATCCTCGGTGTCGGGGCGCACGTAGACCGGCACGACGTCCTTGATGCCGTCGACGCGGTTGCGTGCTTCACGTACGGCCAGATCGGATGCGGTGACCTGATCGGCGTTGGTGTCGTTGACCATCTTCACGTCGTCGCGGATCCAGCCGCCGAAACGATCCTGCAATGCGATGGCACGGGTGTCAGGATATTCGGCGTAGGCTTTAGCCTTGTCGATGGTGTACTGGTGGTCACCGTCATCGGAGACGATATCCGGGATAGAGCCGAAGAATCCAGCCACGGAAAGCTTCTCGCCGTACATGGCGTTGATCACCTTGTAGATGGCGTCCTGGTTGGCGGCGTTCGGATTGACGGTCAGGCCGGAACCGGAGTAGGCCCAGCGTGCGGCGTCCTGGGAGTAATCCCACTTGACCTGGGAGTCAGGGGTGGAGGCGTCCTTCTTCAGCGGCGGCAGGGTGACGTACTGATCGCTAAGCGCGTTGCCGTACTCGGAGTAGTTGGACCAGCCGAAGGAGACACCGGTGCGTGCGGTCTTGCCGTCGCTGACGGTCTGCGAACTGTACTGGGAATCATCGCGGGTGAGCACGTCCTTCGGGATGAGCCCCTGGGCCATCAGCTCGTGCAGGTAGGAGACGACGTCTTTGAGCGCTTCGGAGGTGTAGTAGCTCTTGACCTTGCCGTTGTCCACATAATAGCCTTGCTCGGAGGCGCCACCGCCCATGAAGGAGGTGACCACGCCTTCGGAGTTCATCAGGGTCAGCGGGCTCCACAGGCCGAAGCCGACGCTGCGGATGTTCATCGGGATCTCATCGGCCTTGCCATTGCCGTTCGGATCGTCGCTCTTGAAGGCCTTGAGCACGTTCTCGAGCTCGTCCCAGGTGGTCGGCGTCTGGAGGCCCAGTTTGTCCAGCCAGGTCTTGTTGATGAACATGTGGGTGCCGGAGACCTCGTAGCCTTTGCCTCGATCGGAGGGCAGCATGGCGATCTTCGTGCCGTCGGTGACGTACTTTTCGGCGCCCTTGTTGTTCTTGAGGAACTTCTTGACGTTCGGCATCTTATCCAGATGCGGCTTCAGATCCTCGAAGTAGGTGCTGTACTTGGCCGCGTCGACCATGCTGAACAGGCTCAGGCCGATGTCGGGGAATTCGCCGGCGGCCATCTTGGCGCTCTTCTGCTGGTCCCAAGCATTGTCGGCGACTTCCTGCCACTTGATGGTGCAGTCGCAGGCGGCTTCCAGATCCTTGGAGTACTGAGTGTCCTGCATGGGGTGGTCGGTTACGTTACGACGGACAAGAATATTGACGATCGGCTTGCCGTTCTCGTCGGTGGTAGCCTGCTTGTTGCCGCATGCGGTCAAAGCGCCGGCCAGAGTTGCGACGGCTGCGACGGCTGCGATCAGGCGTACACTCCTTCGTGCCATGATGTTCCTTCTTCCTTAATATTCCTCCCGCATCGGGTACGCCCCGACGCGAACCTCAAGATCACGTGCGTTGTGCTCTTGCTGTGGTTAACACCATAAATCGTTAATCGTTTAATGTCAAACGTTAAACGATTATTCCAACTGTTAGCGCTCTCATAACGTCATTTCCGCCACATCATGCAAACGTAGACATCGGCACCACCCCGCCATTTCCGCCCTCAATTGCCGCAAAACCCAATCACGACACGCCGTTAATGGTTTGATGCTCATCACCGGCACACTCATATATCGTCATCCATGCATAACCATCGGCACACCATACGATTCCATCATTCCAACCGATTGCTCCACAGTTGCCCGATTCGGCGGAACCGTCCGACTCTCCCCTGTTCATGCCCGCACGAATGGCCGATTCCCCCGAAAAGGACACCGCTGCACAGGCTCCGTCTCCGGCCTGTCGCACTATGCGACAATCGGCATAGGTTCGGATACGCCCACAACGTATAACGGTGCCCAGCAGCATATAAAAAGCGCCGGGCGCATATCCACATGCACCCGACGCCATAATCACGGTCACAGCCGCGGCGGCCGCGACCGCAGACCTACGGGAAGCCCCTACCGCTGCTCGCGGCCCTCCTTCAGGAAGAAGGAGAACATGAATACGATCACGACCAGAACCAGGCCGAACACATAGCCGTACCGGGAACCGGCAACGAAGCTCTGCGCCTCGCTCGCCCCGGACCCCATGCCCAGCAGGCAGGTGGCCACGGCGGTGCCGATGGCGCCGCACACCTGCTGCATGGTGTTGAGAATCGTGGAGCCGTCGGCGGCGAGCTCGCGCGGCAGACCCTTCAATGCCGCGGACTGCGCGGACTGCTGCATCAGCGGAATGCCGATCATGAACACCACGTGCGCCAGCACGAAGAACGCAGGAGCGGTGGTGACGCCGATAACCAGGAACAACACGGAGCCGATGATGGCCACCACGGCGCCGACACGCACCAGCGGGCGTGCGCCGACCTTGTCGTACATGCGGCCGGTGGCGAACGAGCAGATGGCGTTGATCACGCCGCCCGCAAGCATCAGCATGCCGGCGACGGACGAGTTAAGCCCCAGGCCACGCTGCAGTTCCTGCGGGGCAAGATACATGATCGCCAACGTGCAGGCGAAGGAGCAGGTGACCATCAGCGCCGGGGTACGGAAGGACGCGATGCCCAACGCATGCAGATCCAGCACCGGATTGTCGATGTGCAGCTGGCGGTACGCGTAGAACGCGACGACCACGATGCCGACGACCAGCAGCACGACCACCAGCGCGGAGAAGCCCATATCGGCCACCAGGCTCACGCCGGCAACCAGGCAGCCGAAACCGATCACCGATGCCATGACGGATAGGATGTCGACCTTCGGGCGGGTCGTTTCGATCGGGGTGACGAAGAAGGCCACGGTGCACACAATGGCAACGAGCGCCACAACGGCGAACAGCACGAAGATCGCACGCCAGGAGAACGCGCCGATCAGAATGCCGGACAGGGTCGGGCCGATCACCGGCGCGAACATAATCACCAGACCGGCCACACCGTTGGCGGCGCCGATCATGAACGGCGGGAACACGCGCATGATCGCGGCATACATGGTCGGCAGCACAATGCCGGTGCCGATGCCCTGGATGATTCGACCGGACAGCACCAGTGCGAATACCGGAGCGCATGCGGACAGCGCGGAGCCGACGGCGAAGCAGACCAATGCGAACAGCACCAGCGTCTTGGCCTTGATCCACTTGAGCAGGAATCCGACGCACGGCAGCACCACGCCGATGGCGAGCATGTAGCCGACAACCATCCACTGCACGGTGCCGGTGGTGATGCCGAACGCATCGCACAGGTCGGGCAGGGCGATGTTCATGGACGTTTCGGACAGCATGCCCAGGAACGCGCCGATGTACAGGCCAAACATCACCTTATGCGGATGCTTGAATTGGGGTTGATCATGATTCGATGGAGCGTGTTGCGTTGCTGCGCTTTGTGACACGGTTTCCCTTCGTCTTTCTTTTCGTCTTGTTCGTTCGTCTTATCCCAATGGTTCTTTCGCCCGAGCCGTCCAGTCACCGCATTGCGCATCCGCATGTGGTTGCATGCCGGCATGCAAAAGCCCGGATCGCCATATGCGGATCCGGGCCTCACTGCCTGTTCTCGGGGCAAAGAAAAACCGCACGGCACACACCTCGTATATCGGCTATGCCATGCGGTTTTGGAAAACAGTGGTCAACCTATCACGAATACACATTCCTCGTAAGCCAGCCGGGCGTGTCGTACCTATCGGTAATCCACGGATCACAAACCGCAAGACTCGTGCCGCACCCGGCGCGGCGGCGAAAAGTCATTTACAGTGGAGTCATGAGAAGCATCATCACGCGGGCATTGACGCTGATCGACCACGCGTTCGTGTTCTGGAACAATTCGTTTCCCGGAAGCGTCATCAATCGTTTCGCCAAGCGCAACGGCGGAACATTGTCCAACGGCATGGCCTACAACCTGCTGTTCGCGTTCTTCTCCGGCATCTGGACGGTATTCGCCGTCGTCACGCTGTTCTTCACCAAGAACACCACGCTGCTCGATTGGTTCATCTCCACTCTTGAACGCACTATTCCAGGGCTGAGCATCACCGATTCGATGGTGGATGGAATCTCGTCGACCATGACCTGGACCGGTGTGCTGACGTTCTGCATCTTCATATGGAAGGTGCTGTGCTGTCTTGATGCGTGGCGCAACGCCGCCTGGACGATGATGGATCGTCCCAAGCCTTTCTTCGACCCGATCCAGATACGATTCTTCGATGCCGTTGCCTTCATTCTGGTGGCGCTGATGTTCGTCGTCTCCAGTATCGCCGGCGTAATTTCGGGCGGCATTGTACGCCGCATCGTCAATCTGCTTCACGATCTCGCCATGCTGCCGGAATCCAACACCACGCTTGCGAATTCGATGCTGCTTGATCTTTCCGGCTTTCTCATCGGCCTGGTGCTCAATATTCTGCTTATGGCGCTGATGTTCTGTTTCGTGGCCCGCATCCGGTGCGACAAGCGTCTTACCGTATTCGTCTGCCTGATCGGCGGCCTGGTGATTTCCGTACTTCAGCTGCTGGGAAGCCGCCTGCTGGGAGGTGCGACATCGAATCCGTTGCTGGCCCCGTTCAGCGTGTTCATCGGTGTGCTGATCTGGTTCAGCTTCATCGCCCAGATCCTGATGTATTGCGCCGCGTTCATCGGCCAGGCGCAGTCAATGTTCGACGAACGCGAGGCGGAGAAGACGGAGCTTCGATCCATTGCACGCAGCATGCTTCCGGCTAACGATCCGCATACCGGGCGGCAATCGGATCGTTAGTCTCGCCGGGCACTCGCGTCAAGGCCGGTTTCAGGCAGCGTTTTCCTCGGTTTCGGGCTCGATCTGCTTGGCCAGCACCAGTTCACGTACGAGTTCACGTGTTTTCGCCGCCGTATCGGCGTCGAGACCATCATCGGTGATCACGGTGTCCACCTGTTCGAATCTGGCGAACAACGACAGCGATGTGCAGCTCCACTTCGTGTGGTCGGTCAGAATGATCGTACGGTCGGCGATGTCCATCATCGCCATATCGGTGGCGGCCTCAAGCGAGTTCGGCATGAGAAAGCCTCTGGGGATCGATACGGAGTGGGTGCCCAGAAATACGGTGTTCACGCGCAGTGAAGCGATCACCTTGTCGGCGATGGGTCCGACCAGCGAATTGGAGCGGGTGATCACGCCACCGGTGACGATGACTTCAACATCCTTGGACTCCAATGCCTGCACGAGTTCCGCGACGGGAATCGAGTTGGTGAGAATGGTGATGCCGCTGGCCTGCTGGCTTTCCAGCAAGTGTTGGGCGAATACGTATGCCGTGGTGCCGCCGCCGATGGCGATCACATCGCCTGGCGACACATAGCTCACGGCTTTTTGCGCGATGGCGTCCTTCAGTCCGATGTCCATCTGCGATTTGACGGAGAACAGGGGTTCGCTCAGCAGTGTGCTGGTGGTGACGGCACCACCATGCACACGTTTGAGCAGTCCTTTGTCCGCCAGTTCCGCGATGTCGCGTCTGATAGTCATCGCGGACACGCCAAGCTCCTTGCTCAGCGCCGTTATACGAACGGCACCACGGGTACGTAGTCGGCTGAGAATCAGGTGTTGACGTTGCGACGAAATCATGTGCACATTATCGCACGCAACACACCATTAATCAAAACAGCATGTGCGATTTCATGTCGGATTATGTGCAGTTTTCAGTTCATTGTCCGTTTACAGGTCAACGCCGACGGCATCAGCCACATGCTCGAAACCGTCACGCTTCAGCAGCTGGGCAAGACCGCGCTTCAGCACGGTGATCTGCTGCGGGCCACGGTACATCAGCGACGAAATGAACATCACCAGATCGGCACCCGCGCGAATCTTCGCATAGGCCTGTTCCGGTGTGAACACGCCGCCGATGCCGGCGATTGCGAAACGATCACCGTAAGTGCGGCGGACCTGGGCGATCAACGCTTCGGAGGCACGTGTGCATGGGCCGCCGGAAAGGCCGCCCTCCCATTCACGCGGAATATCGAGTCCGGTACGGTCCTTCTGCAGATTCGCCAGCGAAACGCCCTGCACATTATGTTCAGCAAGCACGTCAAGCAGTTCATGCAATTCGCCCCACGACTTGTTCAGCGGCAGCTTCACCAGCGTGGGCTGTGGGCGGTCGATGCCGTCCAGCGCGGCGAACAGGCGATCGAGGTTCTCCGGGGTCTGCGTGAACGGCTCGCCTGCCGTGGTGTTCGGGCAGGAGACGTTCACCTCCACCATGGCGGTACGGCCAGCCGCACGACGCATCGACATGCAGTAATCCTCGATGCCTTCATCCAAGTCGCCGACCTTGTCGTCGTTGGTGCGGGCGATCGATACGGAAACCTGCATGTCGCGTGCGTTCGTCCACGCCTGTTCCGCGCGATCGATCACCTTATCGGAACCGATATTGGCCAAGCCGACATGAACCATCATCGAATCGTATTCAGGCAGGCGGTGGAACCACGGCTTGGGGTTGCCGGCGCACGGGCGCGACGTGGTGGAACCCACGGTTTCGAAGCCGAACCCGGCGTTGTCGAGCAGCACCGGCATCTCGCAATTCTTGTCAAGGCCTGCGGAAAGGCCGAACGGATTGGCGAATTCCACGCCCATAACCTCGGTTTCCAGTACCGGATCGGTGTAGTTGAGCATCTCGCGGCACGCCCACATCAGCGGCGGTACGCGCTTGGCCACCTTGCAGAACGTAATCATGCGGTCATGCGCCTCATCCGGCGGCACGTTGAACACGAAATTCGGCTTGATGATGTTCTTGTAGCCGAACGTGAACAGGTCGGTAGTGGCCTTGTTCACGGCATCATGCCAGAAACTCTCGGAAACGTAGCTCATAATCGTCCTTTCGCATTGCAATGGCACACGTCAGTGTACGCCACAAATCAGTAAGCCCCACGCACGTACTGCATCGGGTAGGGAGCCTGGTTCTTCGCCAACCCGAGCTTATGCGCGGCACGCAACGGCCAATACGGATCCCTCAACGCGGCACGGCCAATCTCCACGGCATCCGCCTCGCCCTTCTCCACGATACGCTCCGCCTGCTTGGGCTTGGTGATAAGCCCCACCGCAGTAACCGGCACCTGCGCACGGGCCCGCACCTGCCGAGCGAACGGCACCTGGTATTTCGGGTTGACCGGCACGGAAACGCCGGAGACGATGCCGCCGGTGGACACATCCACCAGATCGACGGCATGCTCCTTCAGTACCTGGGCCAGCCGCACGGTCTGGTCGAGATCCCAGCCGCCGGCCGCCCAATCGGTTGCGGAGACGCGCACCAGCAACGGCATGTCTTCCGGGATCATGCTGCGAACCGCGTCCACCGTTTCCACCAGGAAGCGGATACGCCCCTCGAACCCGCCACCGTATTCGTCGTCACGCACGTTGCTCAGCGGGTCGAGGAACTGCGAGATGAGGTAGCCGTGAGCGGCATGAATCTCAATCGCCTGGAAGCCTGCCTCCACCGCACGGCGCGCGGCCGCCGCGAACGCCCAGGTGATGCCGTGAATCTCATCCACGCTCAATGCGCGAGGCATGGCATACCGTCCATAGGCGATCTCGCTTGGAGCCACGGTGGGCCAACCGCCGTCCTCGGCAGGCACGGTATTGGCGATATAGCCAAGCCCGGAGCAACCGGTCGACCCTTTGCGCCCGGCATGATTGAGCTGGATGGCAGCCACCGCCCCGGCCTGCTTGATGCCGTCCGCAATCCAACGCCAGGCGTCGATCTGATCGTCCTCCCACAATCCTGTATCGAACGGCGAGATACGACCTTCGGGGCATACAGCCGTCGCTTCGGCGATAACCATGCCGAAGCCACCCAAAGCGCGCGACACATAATGCTGGTAATGGAACTGCGTCGGGCGGCCGTCACGCTCGAACACGGAATACATGTCCATCGGCGGCAGCCAGATGCGGTTGCGCACGGTCAGCCCGCGCAATGTCATCGGCTCGAACAGTGCCGGGAAGTCGCTATGCTTGCTCTTCTTCATCTTCTTGCCCTTGGCGCTCCTGCCGTCAGTACGCTTCGACTTGGCGTTTTTACCCTTACCGGAATTATTACCGGCTTCCCTGCCTGCGTTCACCGGTTCTCCTTCGATGCGCTTCAACGATTCCTTCTGGCGATCGGAGCCTCCAAAACCGCGGAAATCGAAATCCAACTCCTCTGCCATGCGCCCTCCTTGCCATGTGCGACGGTCCGCACCCATTCTAACGTATGGCCCACATACGGGTTTCGCCCGCCATGCGCTGCATGACGGGCGAAACCCTATAGCCGGGAAGGAACCACCGAACCTTACGAGCGCTAGTTCGTGGTGTTGGTATTGGTGTTCCCGGTGGTGCCGTTATTGGTCGTCGTACCGTTATTGGCCGTCGTACCGTTGGTCGTACTTCTGTTGGTGTACGTGGTGGTGCCGGACGACACGCTGGTGCCGGTCTTCGAACCGGTACCTGTCATGTACTTCGGATCGGCATCGCCGTAGTTGTTGTCGATCGGGATGTTCGCGGAATCGAGGTAGGTCTGCATGAACTTCTTCCATGCCGGTTCCGCGATGTACATGCCGTACCATGTCGGGCGGGTCACGCCGTTGATCGTCTTGTAGTTGAACGACTGCGGGCTTTCCGCGTTGCCGACGCCCACGAATGTCGCGACCTGCGGCACGAAGCCGGCCGTCAGCATGTAGGTGTCCTCGTTGGTACCCGTTTTGGCGAAGGTCTTGCGGTTATTCGCCAATTGGGCGTCCACCGCGTTGCCGCCGGCCGTGGTCACGCCCTGATTGATCGCGTATGCAGCGGTCTGGGCGATCTTCGGATCGATGGCCTGATGGCAGTTCGCGGAGGGGACCTTGTAGGACTTGCCGCGCTGGCTGGTCATTTCGGTGATGGCGATCGGAGTGCATTCCACGCCGTTCGCCGCGATGGTGGCGTACACGTTCGCCATGGTCAGCGGAGATGCCTGCACCGAGCCGATGGTCATAGGAGCCTGGAACGAGTTCGAATCATACACGTCCTCCTTGCCCTGGATGGAATTGTGGTAGCCCATGGACTTCGCCGCATCCGCAATGGAGCATAGGCCGATCTGCTGGGCCATCGCGCCTTGGGTGGTGTTATGCGACATGACCAAGCCCTGCAGCGGGCTTTCATTCGCCACCGTGCCGCCACCAGAGTTCTGCACGGACCATGTTCCGGCGAATCCATAGCCGTTGCAGCTGAAGCTGGCGATGTTGTAGGACGTGGAAGTCCTCAATACCTGGTTGATCGGCTTGCCGTTCTGCATCCAAGCGACCAGGTTGATCGGCTTCCATGTCGAACCGACCTGGAAGCCCCAGCCGCCGCCGTCCGCTTCGTCAACGGCATAATTCACCGCGGTACGGGTGGAATCCGTCTGCGCACGGTCGGTAGCGTCATAGATGCGGTTCAAGCCGAATCCAAGCACTTCGCCGGTACCTGGTTTGATGGCCGCAATCGCCACTTCGAAGCCGGAGGGATCGTCCGGCGGAATGGTTTCACGCGCCGCGTTCATGGCTGCCGTATTCGCCTTCACATCCATGGTGGTGACGATGCGCAGACCGCCTTCCTTCAGCAGCTTGTTGCGTTCGGCTTCGGTGGCACCGAACTCCTTGTTCTTCAGAATCTGGCGGGTCACGTAATCGCAGAAGAACGCCGCATCACCGGCCACCTGGCAACCGGAATCGACATTCTGAATATCCAGCATGTCTTTGAGGGGAACGCTCTGAGCCTCATCATGCTGCTTTTGGCTGATGTACCCTTCCTGCAGCATCAGGTCGAGCACGATATCGCGCTGATTCTGCGCCTCTTTCAGATTGCCGTCTTCGGAGGGATCGTACTTCGCCGGGTTCTTTGTGATGGCGGCGATGGTCGCGGCCTGGCCGATGGTCAGTTTCGCCGCGGTGGTGTTGAAATACCGTTTCGCGGCGCTTTCCACACCATACAGATTGTGGTTTCCGAACTGGGCGATGTTCAGATAGCCCTGCAGAATCTCATACTTGGTGTATTTCTTTTCCATCTGCACGGCGATGAGCATCTCACGCACCTTACGCGCGATGGTCTGCTCGGAGGCATGGTATTGGGCGATGGAATCGCCACTTTCTCGCGCCTGCATGGACAGCACGTTCTTCACGTACTGCTGGGTGAGCGAGGAACCGCCCTGCATGCTGCCCTTCTTGATGAAGGTCTGCACGAAGGCACGCATCACGCCTTGGATGTCAACGCCATGGTGCTGGAAGAATCGACGATCCTCTCGGGCCACCACGGCCTGACGCATGGGTTTGGAGATTTTCTTCAGTGGTACGACGGTACGGTTGTCTGCATAGAATTCGGCTATTTTCGTCGTGCCGTCGGAAGCATACATCACGGACTTCTGCGGCAGGGACGTCACATCAAAATCAACGCCTTCGACTTTCAGGGAAGGCACCACGGCTTTGGTCGTCTCGTTCGCCAGAAAAACACCAGGGGCGAACAGCGCGGCCACGACTACACCGCCGCCCAGGCACAGCATTACATAGGTCAGCAGCAATGAGAGCACGCGACGGAGTGTCAGGGAGTTCTTTTTCGGCATGGTGCCCATACTATAGGGGCGACTGTACCGCTTCACCGCGCATAAGCATGAACTCGCGGCGTCGTGGTGGAACATGCACGCAACTTACATATTTGCCGCACAATGCGCATATTCCAACGCTCAGCACCTATTCAGGCATCTCACAACCAGCTGTTCGCAAACCTCTCTTCGCGCGGCTGCGAAGCGTTATCTGCGCGAACGCCTGATCAGCATACCGGGCTGGTAGATCACAATGGACCGTCCATCGCGTGCGATCCAACCTCGATTCGCAAAATCCATCAGCGCCTTGTTCACCGTTTCACGACTCGATCCGACCAGCTGCGCCAGCTCCTCCTGAGTCAGGTCGTGAGGCACCTTCACCCCCGCTTCGATCGGTTCGCCGAACCGTGAGGCAAGATTGATCAGCGTCTTGGCCAGACGGGCCGGAACATCCATGAACACCAGATCGGAGATGCGCTCATTGTTATCCCGCATTCTGCCGGCCATCACCTGCAGCATATCCACCGCGACCTTGGGATGCTCGTCAAGCCAATGGAACAGCACCTCGCGTTCCAGCCACACCACCTGGGTTCCGTCGTGCATGGCAAGCGCCGATGCGGTGCGAGGCCCGCCTTTGGGGTCGAACACCGGAATCTCGCCGAGCATCTCGCCCGGCGCATGGATGGACAGCAGCTGCACACGGCGATCCGCCGACTCCCTGATAAGTTTGACCCGGCCGGATTCCAGAAGATACATGCGATGATCCGTCGATCCTTGGCGGAAGATCACATCGCCCCTGTTGTACACCCCCTGGTTGAGATATTCGATCAGTTCACCGGCCTGTTCCGGAGACACCTGCTTGAACAACGCGGTGTGGAACAGAATATTCTCCTGCTCTGGCATTGCGTTCGGCTTATCCGACACTGTGCACCCTTTCCGTAAAACCGCCTATGGTCAGACGGTGTCACAACCGCTCGTCATATTCTAGCGCGTGCTTCGGCGGCTTTCTCGAATACCCGCTTTTCCGTCGCCGGTATCCGTCATTATGCGATCGCGCATGACTTACCGTATGAATGCGCGAATCGATTCCATCAGATATTCGACAAGCGCGTCACGGCTCATTCCCGTCTGCCGTTTCAACGGGTCGACGCGTTTGACCGCGGATCGCACGGCCTTGTCTCGCATCTTTTCGCGCGAAGTGTTCAGCACACGCCCCATCGCCTCGGCATCGATGTCATAGGCGAGTGTCACGTGGTGGAGCACCGCGCCGGCCGCTGCCCCATTGCCGCCGTGCGGCGCGGGGAATCTGCGCTGCGCTGCGCCGCCGATCTTGCCATATTGCGAGGAGATGTCGTTCAACCCGGAAAAACCGGCGTCAAGCCCAAGCCCCCGCAGCGCATGGATGAGCCAGTAGTCGCACAGCTGGTACGACCGGGCGATGCTGACACCGCTTACGAATTCCAACGGCGCATACAGCGAATAGGTGATGGTGTTGCCAGGCTCGATGAACATCGCGCCACCGCCCGTGCAACGCCGGACCACCTGCATCCCCTGTGCCCGCGCCACGCTTTCATGCACTTCGTCGCGTATGGATTGGAATCGCCCCACCACCACGCATGGCGCGGCCCACTGCCAGAAGCGGATGACGGGTCTGCGCTCCCCCGCCGCAACCTCACGGGCCCAACGCATATCGGCGTCCATCTGCTCGGCTGGCGTGCGTGGCCTGTCAAGTACTACATCCGGGCATAGATCGCGCCAGCGCTGCAGCCACTGCTCCTGCATGGCGTCAAGCTGGTCCGATGACGTGGTTCGGCTGGTCTGCGCGGAGGACTGCAGCGATACGGAAGACTGCGATTGCGCGGCGGTCGGTTTGATTGCGCTGCCCGGATCGACGGAATCGAACGCCCGCATGAATGCCGTGGCGATGGCGCCGACGCCGGTCCCCACCAGTCGAATAGTCGGATGGTCGTCGAGTACCGCGGCCAACGAATGTTCCACACGCCGTTCCACAGTGAGGTTCCGACCGTTATCGGCATCGGTGCCGCCATTCATGAGGCAAGCGCACCGTTCCAGCTGTCGTTCCATGGCACTGACAACAGTCAGGGTTTCGGCGTCATCGCCATCGATGAAGAAATCGCCGTCCACATGGCAGTGCCATCGGCCGGTCCCGTCATGCGTCACGCGAACCCCGACGAGCTTGCCGCCGGGGGTTTTATACTCTCCTCGCATATGTTCAGCCTAGCAAGGTGGCGCCGGAGTTAATCCGAAAGCTCAAATCCCTTGGCGTCCCTATGCCAGTTCGACCCGTATGTGGAGCATAGGATGAGAATGCTTTCGATCAGGCCCCAGACCCACGCGACGACGGGGCCGAGACCGAACAGCACCCAGCCGACCAGTGTCAGCAGCAGCTGGGCCACCGCCTTGCCTGTGTAGCCCAGGTAGAAGTTGTGCACGCCAAGCGCGCCGAGGAAGATGCCCAGCAGTCCTGCTGCCAGCTTGGATTTCGGCTGCGGGTAATATGCAGGCTGCTGCGGTTGCGGCTGATAGCCCGGCATCTGCCGGTATGCCTGCTGGTCATAGCCGAATTGACCGTACTGCTGGGAATAGCCCGGCTGAGGCTGACCGTATTGTGCTTGGCCATATTGAGGCCGGGACTGACCGTACTGCGGCTGACCGTATTGGGGCTGGGATTGGCCGTATTGGGGCTGTTCATATTGAGTCTGCCCATACTGCGGCTGGGGAGCCTGTCCATACGGCTGCTCCTGCCGCGGGTCATACGACTGATACTGCATGTACTGCTGTGATGATGGGATCTGGCCGCTCTGAGGATTCCCTGCTTCCTGAGATTGCCGGGGCTCCTCGGCGTTCCCCCCATCATACGGAATCTGACTGTTCGGATCGTTGAAATCGTTCATGACCTGAATATAGCATCCGGCATCTTTCTATAAGCGAATCGTGCGCACCGTTCATGCCATAGCGGTTCGCAATGGCGCCGCACAATATAAAAGCCTGTGGCGCAACACACCATATCGTGCGTTGCGCCACAGGCTCATGCCACTAACGATGGCTCACATGCGGGCGAGAATGTCGCGACCCACTTCGTCGGTGGAGCGTGTGGTGGAACCGAGCTCTTCGATGTCGGCCTCCACAGCGGCATGGATCCTCTTGGCGGCATCGTCGAAGCCGAGATGCTCAAGCAGCATGGCGGCGGACAGAATGGCCGCGGTCGGGTTGGCCTTGTTCTGGCCGGCGATGTCCGGTGCGGAACCATGGATCGGTTCGAACATGGACGGATACTCGTTGGACGCGTTGATGCAGCCGGATGCCGAGTAGCCGACGCCGCCAACCACGGCACCGGCCTCGTCGGTGATGATGTCGCCGAACAGATTGTCGGTCAGGATCACGTCGAAGCGGGACGGGTTGGACACCATGAAGATGGTGGTCGCGTCGATGTGCAGATAATCGTGGGAAACCTCCGGGTATTCCTCGGCCACCTTGTCCACGATGCGCTGCCACATGTCGCCGGCGTTGACCAGCACGTTCTTCTTATGCACCAGGGTCACGTGCTTCCTGCGCTTCATGGCCAGCTGGAAGGCATAGCGCACCACGCGTTCCACGCCGTAGGCGGTGTTGATGGAAACCTCGGTGGCCACCTCGTTCGGAGTGCCGCGGCGGACGGCTCCGCCGGCACCGCAATACAGGCCTTCGGTGCCTTCACGCACCACTACGAAGTCGATATCGCCCGGGTTGGCGAGCGGAGAGGTGACGCCCTTGTACAGCTTGGACGGGCGCAGATTCACATACTGGTCCAGGTCGAAACGAAGCTTGAGCAGCAGGCCGCGTTCCAGAATGCCGGCCTTGATACGCGGATCGCCGACGGCACCCAGCAGAATGGCATCCGTCTTCTTGATGCGTTCCTCTTCGCCCTCGGGCAGGATCGCACCATCGCGCAGGTAGCGCTCGGCACCGAGATCGAACTTCTCATATTCGAACTCGGCCACGCCTTCAGCGGCCTTCTCCAAGGCCTTCTGAGCCCATGGAGTAACTTCCTTGCCAATGCCATCGCCGGGAATGACGGCGATCTTGTACTTCTTTGCTGTTTCGCTCATGCCTTAGAACGTTACACACGCCGTTGGCACCGCTCACGAAGCAGTTCACTGCGTGGACATGCCGCCTAATGCATGATCCCCATCACGCTCAGGCACCATGCATTCTCGTAGGCGAGCTCCTGCCATTGCTTGTAGCGCCCGGAGATACCGCCATGACCTGCTTCGACCTCGATCTTGGCGATGGCGTCGATACCGGCCGACTGCAGCCGCGCCAGCCATTTGAGCGGTTCCACATACAGCACACGGGTGTCGTTCATCGATGTGGTGATGAAAATCCTCGGGAAATGCGCAGTTCGCGGATCGTCGGCGCTACTCGGCGCATTCTCATACGGCGTATACGACTTCATGTACCGATACACCTCGGCATCATGCAACGGATCGCCCCACTCGTCCCATTCGGTGACGGTGAGCGGCAGCGACGGGTCGAGAATCGACGTCAGCGCATCCACAAACGGCACATCCGCTTCGATGCCGGCAAAGCATTCCGGCGCAAGATTCGCCACGGCCCCCATCAGCAGACCGCCTGCGGAACCGCCGTCGGCCACGGTACGCGCCGGATTCGCCAACCCGGCGTTCTGCAAGGCACGCGCGGCATCGACGAAATCCTCGAAGGTGTGCTTCTTGTTCAGCCTTCTGCCCTGCTCATACCAGGCACGCCCCATTTCGCCGCCGCCTCGGATATGCGGCACCGCGTACAAAACGCCACGGTCGAGCATGCTGATGCGCGCCACCGAGAATCCTGGATCGGAACTGATCTCGTACGCGCCATACCCGGTGATGAACATGGCCGAATCGCAGGTCGGCACATCCCTGCGCCACACCAGCGACACGGGGATCCGTTCACCGTCGCGTGCGGTGATCCACACCCGCCGTTCCATGTAATCGCGCGGATCGAAGTCGCCCAGGACGGTGGCACGTTTCAACAGGCGATCCTCGCCCGTGGCCGGGTCGATGTCATGCAACTCCCCCGGCCTGGTATAGCTGGAGAACGAGTAACGCATGCGTGGCGCATCATATGAAGGATTCCCACCCGCACCGATGGAATACAAACGCCGCGTCTCGCCCGGCATCGCGTCGGCGGTCGCCCCATCCGACGATGTCATCGCCCTACGGGACGCACCATGCACGGCATGCCCATCACCCTGGGCACGCTGGAAATCGTCGATCACACCGGCGGCGGCACGAACCGCATGAGGTCCGGCGGTATCGTCCTCCATACCAGCCACGGCCTGCCAGACGGCGGCACGCTCCTCATTTACCTCGTCCACGGATTCGTCCACGTCCCAGTCGCCTTCGAGCGCAGGCGGCACCAGCTCGGTGAACCGCCATGGGCGCCGGGCAAGAAAATCCTCGGCAGCGGCCTGTTTGGTCATCACCGCAAGATGCGTCAGACTTTCGGCCCGGTACGACATCGTCACGAAATTACGGTGGATGGCGATCCCCTCGATGCCCAGGCCGTGCGCCCCCTGCATGATCGCCGGGTTCCCCGGCTTGGTGTAGGGAGCCCCAATGGGCTTTGCCGAAGCCCCTGGTTCCACGTCGTCGCCCCGCTCGCACCCATAGGGGGATCCAGATGCCACGCACACGCCTTCGCCCAAGCGGTATGGCGGCTCATGCTTACGCATATCGATCACATCGATCTCGAAATTCGGGTTCAGCGCATTGTGGTACACCACGGCGATCGGAATATCGGAACCATGCTCCCCCGCCCCTTCGAAACAGGCGAAGCTTACGTCGTATTCCACACCGTCTTCGCGGGGGATGAACGCCTTGAACTCGCCTTCCGGAGTGTCGACCGGGAGCATCAGCACCTCCGTGGTCGTCTTCGACCCGGTGCCGATAACGATGCTGCGTTCATCGAACGACATGCCGACGCCGGCCCAGAATCGCTCGTCATGTTCGCGGAACACCTCAACGTCCTCGTCTATCGACGTTCCCACACGATGCCGGAACACCGCACATGGGCGCCACGCATCATCGAGCACGGTATAGAACACCCACTGCGCGTCCGGCGTGAAGCATGCTCCGGAAATACCCGTAAACATTTCGGGCAATTCCTCACCGGTTTCCAGATTGCGAATGCGGTAATCGTAGCGTTCGTCGCCTTCGACATCCACGCCGTACAGCATCCACCGGCCGTCTTTGCTGATATCCATGCCGCCGATACGGAAGAAGTCATGCCCTTCGGATTCGGCGTTGGCGTCGAACACGATCTGTTCGCCGGGCATGCTCCCCGGCTCCCCCACGGCATCGACCTGCGGAGGGTCCCAATCGTCCGGCCCGGCAATCGGCATACGGCATTGCACCGCATACTGCTTGCCTTGCTGCGTCCTGGTGAAATACCAATAGCCGTCCATGCGCGTCGGCACCGACATATCGGTTTCCTGCACATGGGATTTCAGCTCGTCGAACAATGTGTTGCGCAACGACGCCAACGGCTTGTTGCGGTTCTCGCACAGACGGTTCTGCGCCGCAACATACTCCTGCACTTCCGTCGACTGTTTGTCGCGCATCCACTCATAGGGGTCGACGAATGTGTCGCCGTGATGCTCCCGTTCGAACGGCACTTGCTTTGCTACCGGTACGTCTCTGTTCCCACTTTCGGTCATAGCCGTCCATTGTAGCGTTCCCCCCGATGCAGGCGCACCGGTTCCCGTTCCTCGGCAGCGCTTTGATGCGCACGGGGCCAAGCCGACGCGGGGTATGCCGGCACCCCGGCACACCCCGTATACCCAACCTTGCGGCAGGCTACAAATCCAGCTGCGTGGCCAGATACGGCAGCATGGTTTTCATAAGATTCACCCCGGTGGTGCCGACGAACACCGGCACATCGGTAACTGGCATGGGCTGTGTCGCCGTCAATCCGGTGCTCATGCCGAATGGCGAATTCTCCCGCGGGGTAAGCTGTCTGATCGCAATGGCAAGCACACGCCCCGGGTATCTTCTGGCGATGGTGGCGTATGTGGTCGGGTCGCGTTGCCCGTCATCGCCGACCAGGATGAATTTCATATCCGGAAAATCGGACATGAGCTGTTCGGCGAACTCAAGTTTGTGCTGGGGTCCGGAGGGGACGAAGCTTTTGGGCCTAGGATCGAGATCGCGCAACAGCAGCGGGCCTTCGGGGAATCCATGGTTGGCGATGAAATGGCGAATCGAACCTTCCACATTCCAGGGGGAAGTGGACAGGTAGAAGAACGGTGCGTCCGGGAACAGATCCGCGATTTTGTTGAACAACACGCTCATGCCGGGCACGGAACTGCGTTTGAAGGGGTTGAGGAACAGCAGATTCCATGCCGCCTTCCACAGTACCGGGGCCTGTGTGATCATCACGGTATCGTCCACATCGCTGATCACACCGACTTTCGCCGATGAGGGAATCGTATACAGATGGGATGTGACCGGCTTACGGCCGTTCACACGGTAGGAGACCTTGTGGATGCCGGGCTCGAGATGATGGTCTGCCAGCAGATCCAGGTACCCGGAACGGTCCGAAATCGCGTATTCGCTGTCGATGTCGGGGCTGTTGCCAGGCCTGTCGTAGGTTTCTCTGTCACCTACCTGCACTGTTTCCAACGGGGTTTCGTCTATGCGGATCCTCACCTGAACATACGATGCCGGAATCGTCAGCATACCGCGGATGCCACGGGTGGCACGCCCGTATTCGCTGCGCTCCGGCGCATACACGGTGCGGCAGATCAATCTGGAGTATTCCTCGGTGCCATACCCTACGTAGGGGTTGACTCGGGGGAACCAGTCAAGCTTCTTCGCTACTGCGGTAGCGGCATGTGCCCAAAGGCCGAATGCGCCGGTAATGCCGCGACGTGCGGCTCTTACCAACGGCGGCTTCAGCTCGATGCGTTCACGGGAGGAAGCGGCGTCGAAGGTCGTAACGGCATGCCGTGCCGGAATCGGCACCGTGGGCATGTCATCGATCTGCGAATCCGTCGTTCCGCCTGGCATGCTCATCGAACAGCCTTCAGGTATTCCGCGGCGCTCAGCAGGTCGGGTTCATCGTCATCAAGCTCGACCTTCAGCAGCCAGCCTTCGCCATACGGGTCGCCGTTGACGACGCTGGGGTCGTCGCTCACCGCCTGGTTCACATAGCGGATGGTGCCTGATACCGGGGCGATCAGCGGCTCTACCGCCTTGGACGATTCAAGCTCGAAGACTTCGTCGCCGGCCTCGATCTGCGTTCCCGGCTCAGGCAGATCGACATACACCAGTTCGCCGAGTTGATCCGCCGCGTATTCGGTGATGCCGATCACGGCAAGATCGCCGGAGGCGTCGACCCACACATGATCCTGCGTGTATTCCAGGTGATCGGGAACGTCGAGGTTCAACGGCTGCATATCCTGTGCTTCGCTCATGACTCACACCCTAACAGAAGAAATCGAATTCATTGCGAGGTATCGCGCTTGCGCCGTCAGCGAACCGCGCCGGATGGCTGCGAGCCGACCACCTGTACGATGGTGCCCTGCGGGCAATGGTCGTAGATCCACTTGGAATCGGCCTCATACATGTTCACGCAGCCGTGCGAGCCGTAGTTCACCGGGTCGCCGTGGGCGATGCCATAGTTGTTCCAGCTGGCAGTGTGGAATCCTTCGCCGCCGTTGAAGTAGCTGACCCACTTCACACCCTTGGAAAGATACCTGGAGCCGTCATCGTTGAGGCCAGTCATATCCTGCACGTCGTACCTCAGGTAGATGGTGAACGCGCCGGAATCGGTTTCGTGCTTGTTTGTGCCGGTGCACACCGGGAAGGTTTTCACGGCCTGATTGTTCTGGTACACGGTGGCGGTCTGGCTGGATTTGTCCACCACGATGCGCCATTCGCTCTTCTTCTGCTTGATGTCGAACTTCTTGACATCCGATTCCACCTGCAATGTGGCGCCGTTGCCGGCATTCAACGCGGAAACCACCTGGGCTGCGGTATTGTCGGTGTTCTTGACGGTCAGGCCGTTCACGCCCTTGACCGCGGCTTCAAGAATGACCTTGTTGTTGTCGTCGACGATGTCTTCCTGCGGGACGAGTTCCTGATTGAGCTGCTGCGGAAGCACGGCGGCAAGATATGTTTTGATGGCGACGGCGTCGTAGTCGAGCGTGATCTGGCCCTTCGACGGGTCGCCGTTGGGCTTGATCCACTTCGCCACTTCGTCGACGGGCAGCTCGAACTGCTTGGTGTCGCCGTTGGTCAGCACGATCTTGTTGGTCAGACGCTGATTCGCTTCATCGGCGGTTTTCTGCGCCTCTTCCGTGGTGATCGGCATGTCGACCTGCTTGTTGGTGATCTCCACCGTGGCGGAATTGCCAGGATTCTTGATGGCCTGTTCCACAGCCGCGTCGACCGGCTGGATATCCGGCGCATCGCCGTCCCTGCCTTCGGTGACGACGAACGCCTGCGCATTGGCGTCGTAGGAGATGGAAGACGCCACGGCGCGCTCGTCGTCGCTGATCAGCTTGTCCGACAGGAATCGGCTCATCTCATAGGTGTTCACCTTTGCGGCAAGTTTGACGCTTTCATGCGAGAACGGGTTGACGCGGACGATATCCTGCAAGAGGTTCTCGGATTTCTTCGCCGCCAGCAGATCGTCCACCGTCTTCTTGACGTCCACGCTTACGCCGAGATCCTTCAACGTCGCGGATACCTGCCTGTCGTTGTCGCCCTTGACCACGATGGAGGAATCCTTCACGGCCTTATTCACCGTAGCGGTAAGGTCTCCGCGGGTCTGCCCCGTCACCTTGACGGAGCCGAAGCTCACACCCGGGGCGACGCGATCGGCGTAATGCCAGCGCATGGTGAAGAACACGGCGATAAGCGCCACCAGAATGACCGCAATCGAAACCAGTACGATGATCGGCCCCTTATGGGATTTCTTGGCTTCGAGCGGCATGTTCCCCCCATCACCGCCGTCAGCGGTGAATCCTGCGAAGCCATCGCCGCCTGCAGGCGGGAATGCCCCAAGCCCTTCAAGACCGCGAGCACCGTTTGCATCCACCGGATTAATGACCGTAGTATCAGCCAGATCCTGCAAATGCAGTTGCTCCGTGTTCTTTGGCATCATCGTAATCCTTGCGTTCGGTTCTTGTTCTCTCTCTAACGTAACTTCAAAGACTATACGACGACGCCACCCCATTGAACCGCAAAGAACAATTGGAATATCAGGGCTTCGACTGGCGATAGGGGGTATGCGGGGCCTTATCCGAGCTCATGGCCCAGCCATTGCTCGATCATGTACCGCGCAATGGTCGCTTTGCCCGGAGCACTGATGCGTCCGCTGATAATCGCCGCCGTGTATTCGTCCCTGGTCACCCACTGGGCGTCCACCGTTTCCGAACCGTCCACCTGGATGTCGGTGCCGAGGGCATGGGCTTTGAACGCCATCATCAGCGACGCCGGGTACGGCCACGGCTGCGAGCCGAGGTATTTGACTTCGCCCAGCGTAATGCCCGTCTCCTCATGCGCTTCACGCCGTACCGCATGCTCCAGGTTCTCGCCGGCCTCCACGAATCCGGCCGACACCGAATACAGCGTGGGATTGTTCCATGCGGCATTGTGCTGGATCAGCATACGGTCGGCGGAATCCACCACCACGGTGATCACCGCCGGCTCCACGCGTGGGAACAGCAGTCTGTTGCCGTCGGCGCTGCTGGAGCACCGTTGTGCCCATCCTCCCATTGCCGGCGTGACCGGCGCACCGCATACCGGGCAGTGACGCTGCCGGTTATGCCACACGCTCAGTGCCACCGCACTGGTGGCCTGACCGGCTTCACGCGCATTGGCATGAGGGGCGAATCCACGCAGATCGACCCAATCGAATCGGGCAGTCGCCTGTTGCAGAATATCCGCTTTCCCAGTGTTCCCGGCATTATCGGCACCATTCGCCGCACACTGACCATAACCGGCCAATTGCCCGTCCACGGTTCCGGCATCGCTGGCGTTGCAGTCCTCATCGGATTCGCCATCGATACGCGTGATGTCAACCGCAACCACATGCTGGCCGCCGGCCAACCCCATGTAGCCACCAAGGAACATGCCCACGGCTCCGGGGTGCCGTTCCAAAGCGTCCAACACATATGCGCCGGGCAGCGTGGTCAGGCGCATCGCCGCATTCTCATAGTCGGCTTTGACGCCCTGCCCACGAGGCACCGCTACTCTGCCGTCACAGGTCAGCATCACCGTGGTGGAGGGTTCGAGCAGCACCTTGCGCAGCAGATCCGGTTCGCCGCGTCGTTCCGTTTCATAATCGATGTCGCCCTGTGCCAGCGGCAGGAAGGGAAGCACCTGCGTGAGTGCCAAAGGATTCAATGCCATATCAGTCCACCCGTCTCATCAGATCGACCAACGCCGCAGCCACCGTGTCCGGGTGTTCGACGGCGCTGAAATGGCCGCAATCCGCAATGGAGGTGAATACCGCATTGCTACCGATGCGTTCCGCAAGGGGTTTCATCACGCTCGGATTGCTGGTCGGGTCGAGTTCGCCGGACACCACTGCGACCGGCACATCCATACGTTCCGGCACGCCTGCCAGTTCCGGGCGCCCATAGGTCATGCGCTGACGCCAGGCGAGGCCCGCCGGGGTCTGGTCATGGATCCATGAGGTCATCTGATCGATGAATGCCTGCGAGCGCTTCACGGTGGAATCGCCTGGACCGGCCTGCGCGAAGTGCATGACGGGTTGCACGCCATTCGTGGATTCGCAGGCGTTGGAGGTTTCCAGGCGCGCTTCGCCGCCTACGCCGTCGCTGGATGCCATGGTGTCGCATAGCGCCACGCCTGCCACCGCTTCGGGGTGGAGCCGGTACAGATCGGTGACCAGGTATCCGCCCATGGATAGTCCCACCCAAACGGCTTTGCCGTACCCGGCTTCGTGCAGCATGGCCACATATGATTCGGCCATGCGGTCCAGTGCGTCGGGGTAGGAGCCGTTGGGGGCGCGGCGCCCGGATTGTTCGTCGCTGGGCGTGGAGGACAGGCCTGATCCCGGCATGTCCGGCGCCCAGATGGCGAAATCGGCAAGTCCGGCTTCGTCGGCGAGCGCTGCGATGCGTGCGGCGCAGCGTTCCCACATGCGTCCGTCCACCGGGTAGGCGTTTGTCAGAATCAGCGGTGTGCTGGCGCCGTCTCCCTGGCGTATCACACGATTGTGGATTGCAAACATTGATTTCCTCTCTTCGTTTCAGAGTGATCCATGCGTCTGTTCGGCCTCGTCGATCATGGCAGTCGTGACAGTCGTTCAGCGTAGTCGTCCCGCCTGCCGTCGCGCAGCCCGGTATGGTTCAGATGCCAGCCCATTGCAGTGCAGCCTGGACGATGCGCCCGTGCCCGTTGCACATCTGCTGCAGGAAGATACTGAGCTTGTCGTCATGCGGGTCGACCCATTCCACGTCCAGCGTCTCGTCCTGCGGATGGCAGTCGCCTGCGATCGGAATCACATAGCATAGCGCTATGGCGTGCTGCCGCGGGTCGAAGTATTCGCTTACTCCCGGCGTGGGGAAGAATTCGGCCACGGTGAAGGGTTGCGGGCTGACCGGCAGCACGGGCAGGGCCAGGTCGCCGAGATCCTTGGAGATGTTCCTGGCGATGGCTTCCCGCAGGGTTTCGTGGAAGAGCACTCTTCCGGAGATCAGCGCACGTTCCACCGACCCGTCGTCGGTGACGTGGAGCAACGATCCGATCTGCGTGATACGCCCGAATTCGTCGGTGCGTACCGGCACCACGCAGATGTAGGCGATGGGCATCTCGCCGCGCACGCGGTTGATCTCTTCGGAACCGAGCCACCCTGGCGGGTTGCCGTGGCCGCTTCCGCGGATGAAATCCTCGGGGGTGACATGATCGAATTCTCCACGTGCCCGTCCGGCGTCGAAATCGCCCTCTTCCGGCACTTCATCATTCATCACTGGCATACGTCTCATTATGGCGCGTTTTGCCGTCATGCGCGTGTTCGCCCGTCGCTCAATGATTGATTTTGCGTCTACTATTGTGGGAACATTGAAGTCGGACGATTCGCATGTCAGTCCGCACGCAAAAGGAGTATCTATGTCCACCACTCAGCTTTCTTCCGCCGATTTCGAGCAGACCATCACCGGCAACGATCTGGTTTTCGTTGATTTCTGGGCAACGTGGTGCGGACCGTGCCGCGCATTCGGGCCGATTTACGAGGCTGCCAGCAATAAGCCCGAGAACAGCGACGTCGTGTTCGGCAAGATCGACATCGACGCCAATCAGGATCTTGCGCAGGCCGCCGGCATCCAGGCGGTTCCCACGCTGATGGTGGTGAAGAAGGGGCAGATCATCTTCAAGCAGGCCGGGGCTCTCCAGTCCGCCGATCTGGACGATCTGATCGCCCAGGCCAAGGCGGTTCAGGTCGAGGGCTGAGTACGGCGCATCCACTGTACGGCTCCGGTTCATCGCTCGGATGGCCGGGGCCTGTTTTTTCGTCGAGGACATTGCACCCATGTACCTTGCCCTAGCTACTATGGAAGAGGTTGTGTGCCACGGAGGCACATTCATGGTTAAGGAGTAAGATGGCGAAACATCGCAAAAGCACCCCCACTCTTGCATCCCTGAGCAAGCGTCAGTGGATGCGTTTCGTCTCGGTGGTGGGAGCAGTGGGTCTGCTTGCAGGCGCCGGTGTCGTCTCTCAGAATTTCTATCAGGATTCCTCGTCGTCCCATGCGTCGCTGACTTCGTTCTCCGCCACGGACGCATCCAAAGAAGTCTCCCGTAGCGGCCAGCGTGGCGCCGTGGATGGCACGTCGTATGTCACCGTCAAGATCAACGGCAAATCACGTACCGTTCTGGGCACCAAATTCACCGATGTCAAATCCGTGCTGGATGCGGGCGATATCGTGCTTGAACCGGAAGACACCATCTCCCCCTCGCTGACCACCAAGGTCACCGAATCCACGGTGATTACCATCGAACGCGCCGGCGCGACTTTGGAAACCACCGATTCGGATATCACGTTCAATGTGGTCAAGAAGGAAACGGACGCCTTGCCGAAGGGCACCGAAAAGGTGCAGCAGGAAGGCAAGAACGGTGTGATGGAGGCCACGAACCTCGTCACCCGCGCCGGCGGCAAGATCGTTTCCTCCACTACGTTCGCCTCTTATGTCAAGACGGCTCCTACCGACAAGATCATTCTGGTCGGTACCGGTTCCACCGCCTCCTCGTCGTCGAGCTCGTCCTCGTCGAGCGCAGCGTCCAGCCTGGGCACCACGGTTCCCGCGTCCGAAATGCAGTCGTGGGCTCACGACTATCTGATTTCGAACGGATACACCGAGGCTGATTTCACCGCTGCCGTGTACATCATCAATCATGAGTCCGGTTGGCGTGTGGACGCCACGAACGCATCTTCCGGCGCCTATGGCCTGCCGCAGGCGCTTCCGGGTAGCAAGATGGCTTCCGCAGGCGCGGATTGGGCGACCAACTACCAGACCCAGTTCAAGTGGTTCGTCAACTACTGCAACCAGCGGTACGGTTCGTTGCAGGGCGCCTACAGCTACTGGCAGGTGCATCACTGCTACTGATTCCTCATCCATGAACGAGGAGGGGCACGGCTCATTGCGAGCCATGCCCCTCCTCGTTTGCTGCCGTTTATCGCCAAACACAACATGCCCACCGGTCGCACGAATCGCACAACGACCGATGGGCACGCACACAATGGCGCGGCGACTGCAGTAGGTATCGCAGGCGCCGCACGAAAATCACATCAGGCTGGTGTAGATCTTGAGGATGTCTTCCTGCGTGGCCTGGCGCGGGTTGCCCGGCGTGCACACGTCGTGGAAGGCGTCATGGGCCAGCGGCTCAAGATCGGCTTCGGTGGCGCCGACCTCGGAGATCGTGGTCGGGTTGCCCAGATCGACGGTGAGCTTGTGCACGGCCTGCACGGCTTCCTCGCGCACCTTCTCGATATCGCCGGTGTAGGCGTCTTCCACGCCGAAGGCATCGGCGATGTCACGATACTTCTCGCCGGTGTAGTCCTTGTTGTATTCCATGACCGGAGCCAGCAGAATGCCGTTGGCGACGCCATGGGCCACACCGAGGCGTCCGCCCAGCGGGTGTGCCATGCCATGCACCAGGCCAAGGCCGACGTTGGAGTAGGCCATGCCGGTAATGTACGAGGCGTAGGCCATCTGTTCACCGGCCGGCACATCGCCGTCGGCGCTCTTGGCGAGATTCTTGGCGATCATACGGATGGTCTGCATCGACAAGCAGTCGGACAGGCTCCAGGCACCCGGAGTGATATAGCCTTCGATGGCGTGGGTCAGCGCGTCCAGGCCGGTGGCGACCTTCAGGCCACGCGGCATGGAATCGGTCAGATCCGGGTCCACGAAGGCGACGATCGGGATATCATGCGGATCGACGGCGACGAACTTGCGCTTGTTGGCGGTGTCGGTGATCACATAGTTGATGGTGGTCTCGGATGCGGTGCCTGCAGTGGTCGGCACGCCGAAGATCGGCACGGACGGGTTCTTGGTATCCGCCACGCCTTCCAGGCTCAGCACGTCGGAGAACTCCGGGTTGGCGGTGACGATGCCGATGCCCTTGCAGGTATCCTGCGGGGAGCCGCCACCCAAGCCAATCAGGAAGTCCGCGCCGGAAGCGGCGAACTTGGCCACGCCGTCCTGGATGCATTCGACCGGCGGGTTCGGCTTGACATTGCTGAACACCTCATAGGGCATGCCGGCCTCGTCCAGTACGTCGGTGACCTTCTTGGCGGTGCCGGTCTCCAACAGCACCGGATCGGTGACGATGAACGCCTTGGTAAAGCCATGGGACCTGGCCACACCGGGGATCTCCTTGATCGCTCCACGACCGAAATATGCAGTCTGGTTGAAAATCATGCGATAGACCATGCTCGTATTCTCCTTTGAAAGCCGGTTCGATACTCAACTTTGGTTGCGCGCTTCATCACGCGTTCCAACAATCACCTAGTATACGCGCACGCAATGTGAGCGGAAACATCAACGCACTGCACCGTTCGTGTTTTTCTGCCCGCCCGTCCCACCATTCGCCCGGTTGGGCATAATGGAACGGACGCATTCAACCGCATGATGCAAGGAGTTTTTATGAGCGATAGCAGCAATACGCCCATCAATCCGCAGGATATGGCCGCCGATCTCGCCAAAAACGTGGACAAGGCCGCACGCAAGGTGGTCTCCCTGACCGACAAGGGCCCGATCAAGGGGTTTAAGAAGTTCATCTCCCGCGGTTCGATGATCGACATGGCAGTCGGCGTGGTCATGGGTTCCGCCGTCACCACCGTGGTCAACTCGATCGTGAACCATCTCATCAGCCCATTGATCGGTATGATCGGCGGCGTTCCGGACATGTCCGGCGTGCTGACGATCACCTTCAACGGCGCCACCATCTCCTTCGGCGCGATTCTCAACGCCATCATCAACTTCCTGCTTATCGGCGTGGCCGTGTATCTCTGCATTGTGCTGCCCATCAACAAGCTGCGTGATATGAGAGCGAACGAGGAAGCGAAGAACACGGAGCCCACCACCGAAGAGCAGACGCTTGCGGTGCTGCAGGAGATCCGCGACGAGCTCAAGCGCACCCAGCCGGCCGGTGCGGACAAGCAGTGAGATCACGCACAACACCATATCGGAGCATTCATGGCCATCCAACGCGACTTCAAAGGCAATAGTCTGCTTATTGCAACGGACGATTATGTGGTTGTCGATCTGGAGACCACCGGCATCAGCCCGGCACGCGACCGCATCATCGAAATCGGCGCGGTGCGCGTCGAACACGGCACTGTCACCGCCGAATACAGCAAGCTGGTGAACCCCGGCAGGCCCGTAGGCGGCTTCATCACCGGTCTTACCGGCATCAGCGACGAGATGGTGGGCAACGCCTCCCCCATCGAGGCTGTATTGCCGGATTTTCTCGCCCATCTGCGCCCGAGCGATACGATTGTGGCGCATAACGCGAACTTCGATATCAACTTCCTGTACGACAACTGCATGCGCACGCTCGGCAAGCCGTTTTCATACGATTTCATCGATACGCTGCGGTTGAGCCGTGCGCTGTTCCCACAGGAGCGTCAGCATCGACTGGTGGACCTGATCCAACGCTTCGGCATCGCCGACGAGGAGGAGCACCGCGGCTTGAGCGATGCCCTGCAGACCGTGGAATGCTACGAGCGCATGAAACCGCTGCTGGCGGGCCTCTGAGACGGCTACGCATGCCCGGCATGATTACAGGCCCAACAAGGATGACTTCCTGCTGGGCCTTTGTGATATGCAACTATGCTTCGCCATACCTCCCATTCGCGAGCACAAATCCACGATAACAACATTCGTTGCTTTACTTCCAAAGCCAAAACGTCAAGGCTTATTATGAAGCCGTATCATTCAAAAGATCAGAGAGAAAGCATAAAATGGATAAGTTAATACGTCCATTAGTAGCGACGCTCTGCGCAACAACCATGTGCACAAGCATCATCCCACAAGCATTCGCAACAAATACCAATGACGATGAGCCACAATTTGCTCTGACTTCATACACGGCCGACTTGAATAAAGCCTACGTCAAAACCATCAGGGATGCTCCATCACCACAAACGCAAGAGGGGTCTGACTCCGTAGCTCTCGAAAATGCGACAAGTCTTAAAGACTCGTTTTCCGACTATGGATTCACAGTAAACAGCATATCGACAGAATCGCATTTTGTCTCGTGTTTACATACCGACAACGGAACATCTGAAATACTTGCATATTTGACCACCCAAATTGATTCCAAACTTCCAGAAGGAACAACTTCCACAATCGCGCCCAATGGAATCCTGCACTCCAGCCTTGGCGATTATCACCGAATAACATTTAGTGACTACACCAATCCGTTAGCAAAATCCCATTACACAGTGCTCTCCGATCAAATCCTAGATACAGAAAGCACAGATGAGGCATCTTCTCTCAATCAATATCTCTTGCCCAATCCATCCTCGACTGATATTTCCCAAGCTCATATGCCGCAACAGACAACGGCTTCACCTCGTTCTACCTATAAAGAAACCATCAACGTTTCCAAAGCAGTTAATTATGCGTTGAAATGGACTTCCGCCCCATATGATGACGATAAGCAAGAAGACTATAACCCTGCTTTCCCGTATTATGGGGAAAATTACGCCAATTTTGCGTCTCAAATACTCTATACGGGTGGACTGCCCAAAGTCCAAGGAAATATAGGGCAAAGAAAGAACTTAGATATCTGGACATGGGAGCTCTCGGGAGCTTTTGGCGGTCACACACCTTCAAACACTTGGTCTTTAGCAGAAGATAACTACTTCCACATGAGAGGTTATGCGAATTGGTCTAATAGGGTAAACAATATTTATGAGACACCGCAAATGGGACTGATATACGCTGATTGGACGTCGGATCACACCATCGATCATGTCATGTTCGTTATCGACAATATTCCTGTTCCCAGTTCTTCTCATGCTGGCTACGAACCAATGCCCATTATTTGTCAAAAAAGCAACAACCGTAACGCAGTGCCTCTATCTACAGAAATGACATACGCTCACAAGAAACATCCCAAAGACACCATTTCATGGTTTGGGCTATCGGCCAACGCAAAAGTCAGGTTTATCTAATGCCATTCCCCACATATTGTTGGCAAATTTGGCTGCCGTACTGCATCATTTGCATATCGCCAATCATCGGCATTATGCAGATAATACCATCCTTGTTCCGAGGGAAAATGTGGAAGATCGCGATAGGGCTAGTTCAACTAGCCCTCAGCGCAGCAGGAGTTCTCTTGTTTTTCACTACCCCCACGGTCTCCGGGGGCATGTGCATCGATAGCGCCTTTACAACTTGGCAAGCAGGAATAAAGCCGCCTCTTGGAGGTGATGAATGGCTGGCATGCACATTGGCAAGTCAACATCAAGTAAGCGCCGGAGTCATTCTTGCCTGTTGTGCACTGCTGCTTTCCGGAGCCCTTTGCATCATCCGACTTCGAACGACATCTTACAAGCCTGATTTCGGAAAAAATAAATAGTCCGCTCAAACACGCAGGTAGATGAGTCTCCTGATGATTTGGGCACTTTCCATGCCACAACGAGCGCAATAACTGATATTGGCGGGGTTACGACGTAGGTATGTTGTGATTCCGCCAATATTACAACATATTTCACGCTTGCATTTTATCCATATTTCGCTGATGGTTAGTGATTGGTTGAGCATCACCGTGGATGTGAAATGGAAACCTTTGAAAATATAAGAAAAGCCGCTGTTTCCAGTGGCTTCATCGGTACCCCCTGAGAGAGTCGAACTCTCGTTGTCAGATTGAAAGTCTGGTGTCCTAACCGTTAGACGAAGGGGGCTAACAACTCGATTAATAATACACGAGTTGCCTCCGCATGCAAATCAAGACCACGTCTCGGCGTGTCGCACTATGCGTCGAAGGCTGTAGAACCTTGTAAACACAAGCTTTGTCACCCCAGCGGTACCGAACCTGAATGCGCACACCAAGCGGCCGGCAATCAGGCCTTGCGGTAGGTGAAATCGTGAATCACACGCCCGGCGGCAAGCCCCTTCTTCTCGAAGTTTGTCAGCACGCGCCCAGCGAAGCGCTCGGATTCGGCGAAATCGGCATGTGGCATATCGGCCGCCATATCGGCATTGCCCTTGCCCACATGCTCCACCGGCAGACTCACGGTAACCCCTCCGGCATTCTCCCAGCCGTCAAGACCATCCATCACCTCGTGCACATGCAACGCATAATCCTCGATATCGGTGGCGATGCGCCACACTCCCCCATCAGCCAGCGCACGGCGCACCTGTCCGGCAAGCTCCGGCTGCACGATGCGGCGCTTATGGTGCTTCTTCTTAGGCCACGGATCCGGGAAGAACGTCCACACCTCGGCAGCCACGCCGTCCGCCATGACCTTGAACAGCTCCGGGGCGTTCACCTGCGCCACACGCAGATTCCCAAGACCGTTCTTCCCCGCGAGCAGCAGCGTGTGGGCCACACCGGGGTCGTACACCTCCAAAGCCAGGAAGTTCACATCCGGATTCGCCTGCGCCGCCGCCACGACGTTCTCACCCTGACCGGAGCCGATCTCCACGATCAGCGGATTGGCGTTCCCCCATACGCTGCGCACATAATCACCGTCAAGCACGAAGCCTTCACGCACATCGAGCGACCCCTCGCCGGCATTGACGTCAAGCAGATAATCGGCAGCATAGTTGTCCCACGCCCGCTGAAGGCGCGCATCCAGCCGCCCGGACCTACGCACGAACGAGAGCACCTTATGAAGGGGATGCCCATGCTGCGCCTGTTCGGCACCGGAGTCAGCCGGCATGTCGAGAATTTCCTGGTTTTTTTCGTTATTTTCTTGCATAGCTCCCTATTATCCATGCGCTCTGCCCAGATTGGGCCCTCACTGCATTTTTACGCCATAATCGTTGAAAAATAGCCGTTTTGAGTACATTACGCCAAACGCGACACGCCGAGAGTTGCACTATCTCCAGAAGTCAGTAATATTACATCTCGTTGCTTCGCAAGAACGAAAACAACACGGCCCCGTAGCTCAGTTGGTTAGAGCGCCGCCCTGTCACGGCGGAGGTCACCGGTTCAAGTCCGGCCGGGGTCGCTAGAATTGTCAGAACCCGGTTCGCCGGGTTTTTTCAACTCTATGGCTCTGTAGCTCAGTTGGTAGAGCGAACGACTGAAAATCGTTAGGTCAGCGG
>CAJLKD010000017.1:0-32277 GCA_905207115.1 Bifidobacterium angulatum
TCTTGCTGGGCTTTTGCGGAGCTCCAATGAAACGCGCCGGAGGCAGCAGCGGGTCGTTGTTACCTCCGTTGGACGCCGCAGCCACAGCCGCGAGATCAAACACAGACGATTGATCCTGACCCATCACTCCTCCTTATCTTGGTTTTGCCGGTTCCTCCGGCCATCAATTGTTACGCGCATGTTACCTATGCGCTTGGGCTAATCCTAGCGGCTCCCCGCGCCAATGATTAACCGCGTTTCGTGATATGACAACAGTTCGACCAATATGACGGCGGTCCGCCACCATTCGCACTTGAACCCGGCACCTTCGCCCCACCCATCGAAGCCTCGACCCTCATACAAGGTCACGGTCTGCCCGTCACTAAGCTTGCTGCCGGTGCCGGGAATGGAACCGGATACCTTGCCCACGTATTTTTTGGAAGACAACCGCTTCTCCGTCTTGACGGTGTAGCCTCTGGACTCCAGATCCGCCTTCACCCCGGCAACGCCCCGGCCCACGATATCCGCCGGCAGGGCATCGTCGCCTTGCGCAGGTTCCTGCACCGAAATCGCCGGGTCACCCAGATTTTCCCCAGGCTGATCCCGCAGCGCATCTTCCTGAGACACAGCTTCCAAGGCGGCACCACAACTGGTGCAGAACCTATCGTATTCGCCGTTCCTGCTCCCGCATTGCGTACAGAACGTCCCTATCCCCTCTCTGACGGTGCGGCAAACCCTTCACTGTATGCCAGTATATTTGCCGGTCGGCCCCGATGTGATGCGAGACGGCGTCTTTCGCAAACACGGATGGTTCCGTAGGGGGTTTACGCCTTCCGTAGGTGGTTGGCCGTTGAAAACCACAACAGAAACGGCCTTATGTAAGCCGTTTCTCAAGTCCGGTACTACATCTGACCACCTACGGAACCGCAAAACCACCTACGGAACCTATACGGCAGCCCAACCAGACAACACCTTTACTTTATGCATATGCGGGAAAACACCAATGCACCGCCTTCCGCCGGGGAAAACGCACATAACGGCCCTCACAAGGCCTGATGAACGCCCTTTGCTTCGCGGATGGACATCGAACCGCTCGGCGCATGCGTGCAGGGCGGCAGAGTCAACGGAACAAGCTGATACCACGACGGGCGACACAGTAGGCGTTGCCCAGCCACGCGTGGCGGGAGTTCGGCCAGACCGCGCCAAGACGCGGGGCATTCTGACTCATCCAAATACTCGGCACACGCCCATCCGTCGACCGCGAGCCAAGCAGATTGAACCCGTTCTTAACCTCCAGCCAGTCAGGATGCTGGGTGGCGATGGCAAGCCCCTCCTCAAGGGTAAGCGGGAGGCGATCGTCGGCATCGATGAGCTTGCGCGCCACATCGGGCTCACGATTGAGATAGCAGGTTCCGGTATGCGGCTCGATCGCCAGATAGAACGGCCCCTCAGGCGGCTCGAATCCGTCCTGCGGAAGAAAACTGGCGATATCACGCGGCGGCATGGTGGTGAACCCGGCCATGCGATTGATGGAGGTTCGGGCGATCAACGATTCGGGCGACACCAGCTCACGTGTGGGAATCAGCAGAATCTCAGCCCCCAAGTCGGAGTCCTCCAACGCACGGATAAGCGGACGCGCCAGCGCACGGAACGCGTCGGCCGACATATCGGCCACATCCGGGTATCCCAACGCCACGATTCGATCCAGCTGCTTTTGCGCCTCTTCTGATGCCTTCGACATGTCTACCAGTGTACGCACCATGCACGAGCGTTTCCTCCAGCGCAGCACCACGCCAGACCCACGGCATGCGAATCATACCGCCGAACAACCATAAAACCAGCCGAAACCCCGGCAGGCATCGACGCGCAGACCACCATACGGATAGCGGAAACGGCTTGACTGCACGTTTTCGTAGAATTAAACAACGCGTGTGGCCGCCCACGACGTCGTTTGGGGCCGGCTGGTCGACCTCAAGCGTGAATCATACGAAATTTGCAACAATTCCATCATGTAAGCGAGAGGTTGTTATGTCCGAAAAAATCAAAGTCGGCATTCTCGGAGCTACGGGTATGGTCGGTCAGCGTTTCGTCACGCTGCTCGAAAACCATCCGTGGTTTGAACTGGTCACCCTTGCCGCATCCGCGCACAGCGCCGGCAAGACCTACGAGGAAGCCATCGGCGGTCGCTGGAAGATGGAAACCCCGATGCCCGAGTTCGTCAAGAACATGGTGGTCAAGAACGTGGCCGACGTTGAAGACGTGGTCAAGGACGTCGACTTCGTATTCTCCGCAGTGAACATGCCAAAGGACGAGATTCGCGCCATCGAAGAGGAATACGCGAAAACCGAAACCCCGGTGGTATCCAACAACAGCGCCCACCGCTGGACGCCGGACGTGCCGATGGTCGTGCCGGAGATCAATCCGCAGCATTATGCGATCATCGAACACCAGAGGAAGCGTCTCGGCACCACGCACGGCTTCATCGCCGTCAAGCCGAACTGCTCCATTCAGGCCTACACCCCGGCACTGGCCGCATGGCAGGAGTTCGAGCCACATGAGGTTATCGTAAGCACCTACCAGGCCATTTCCGGCGCTGGCAAGACCTTCAAGGATTGGCCGGAAATGGTGGGCAACATCATTCCGTTCATCTCCGGCGAAGAGGCGAAGTCCGAGAAGGAGCCGCTGAAGGTTTTCGGCCACGTGGACGAAGCCAAGGGCGAGATCGTGCCGTTCGACGGCCCGCTGAAGATCACGTCGCAGTGCATCCGCGTGCCCGTGCTCAACGGCCACACCGCCACCGTGTTCATCAACTTCGGCAAGAACCCGACCAAGGATGAGCTCATCGACCGTCTGGTCAACTACACCAGCAAGGCCGCCGAACTCGGCCTGCCGCACGCCCCGAAGCAGTTCATCCAGTACCTGACCGAGGATGATCGCCCGCAGGTGCTCAAGGATGTGGACTACGAGGGCGGCATGGGCGTCTCCATCGGACGCCTGCGCGAGGATTCCATCTTCGATTGGAAGTTCGTGGGACTGGCGCACAACACCCTGCGTGGTGCCGCCGGCGGCGCTCTGGAAAGCGCCGAAATGCTCAAGGCATTGGGCTACATCACCAAGAAGTGATTCGCGGCGATGCTGCAATGCGCCGCATATAACGCACGCGTTCGCATCAATACATCGCAAAACGGAGGCCGGGTCGGTAAAACCGATCCGGCCTCCGTTTCTGCGCTTATATGGCTGATGCCGCGCAGCACGGCTTGCAGGGAGGCTCGATGCGAAAAACGGTACGCAGCATGATGCGCGAATACGCAAATATGCAAACACACAAACATGCTTACATAACACTTGAGGCGGGCCCACACGCTTGCGTGGAACCCGCCTCATGCGGAAAACGTCAAGTCGGAACCCGAATCAGCGACCGGTGCCGCCGTACACCACGGCTTCCACCTGGTCGGCGTCAAGACCGTAGGCGGTGTGCAGCGCCTTGACGGCGTCGTTGAGCTGATCCAGCGGCACCAGGGCGGCGATACGGATCTCGGAAGTGGAGATGATCAGCACGTTGATGCCCTTGTCGCTCAATGCGTTGAAGAACTTGGCGGCCAGGCCGGAATGGGTTTTCATACCGACGCCCACCACGGCGACCTTACCCACATTGGAATCCACGTCAAAGGACTTGTAACCGAGTACATCGTGCTTTTCGATGAGGATCTCCTGCACCTGCTTGACCGCGGATTCGGGCACGGTGAAGGAAATGTCGGCGGTGCCGACGGAAGCGCCCGCCTGCACGATCATGTCGACGTTCACGCCGGCCATGGCCAGCTCGGTAAACACCTTGGCCGCCATGCCGGGCTCGTTCGGCACGCCACGCACGGTGGCCAAAGCCTCGCTGCGGTCGTGCGCAACACCGGAGATGACCGGGGCCTCCGGGCCAAGATCGGGGAACAGGTCGCCCATGGATTCGTTCTTATCGCTCATGTTCTCTTGCCTTCGCTTCTGTTGGGATGGGGGTTTCGTTGACTAGTCGAGATTCGGCAGCGTGCGCGGGTCCACACCATTCGGCACGACCAGCGTGCCCGGCCTGTGGGAGAAGGACGAACGCACATGCAACGGCATGTTGAAACGCTGGGCGTATTCGACGCAGCGCAGCGCAAGCACCTTCGAACCGCATGCGGCCATTTCAAGAATCGAATCGTAGTCGATGCTGGGAATGCGCTTGGCGGTCGGGACGATGCGCGGATCGGCGGTGAAAATGCCATCCACATCGGTGTAGATCTCGCACACATCGGCATCGAGGGCAACTGCCAAAGCGACTGCGGAGGTATCGGACCCGCCACGACCGAGCGTGGTGGCGTCGCCGTTGGCGTTGATGCCCTGGAAACCGGCGACAATCGCCACATCGCCTTCCTCAAGCGCATGCTTCACGCGATCCGGCTTCACGGACTTGATATGCGCCGCACCATACCGAGCGTCGGTGAAGAAGCCGGCCTGTTGACCAGTGAAGGAACGTGCGCTGGCGCCTTCGGCGTGGATGGCCATGGCGAGCAGGCTCATGGAGATGCGTTCGCCTGCGGTCATCAGCATATCCATCTCGCGCTCGGGCGGGTTAGAATCGATACTCAGCGCCTGATCGATGAGATCGTCGGTGGTATCGCCCATGGCCGAAACGACCACTGCAATGGAATTGCCCTTTTTCTTCGTCTCCACAACACGGCGGGCGACGCGCTTAATGGATTCGGCGTCGGCCACGGAGGAGCCGCCGTATTTCTGCACGATGAGAGCCACTGCTGTCCTATCCTCTGTCTTGAAAGTTTTCAAACCCGCGTCTCATAGTACGCAAGTGTGACGATTATATGGAGAAGCGTATTACCGTTCTTGACCTCGTTCACGATTTGGGACGATGCCGATGCCAGTAATACAGCTGATCATCAGGCTTCCCTACGACCGGAAAGCGCACGGCCGAGCGTTATCTCGTCGGCATATTCAAGATCGCTTCCCACGGGCAACCCGCTTGCCAGACGCGTCACCTTGATGCCGACCTGGCTGAGCAACCGGCTCAGATAGGTGGTCGTGGCCTCGCCTTCGATATTCGGGTCGAGTGCAAGGATCACCTCGATAACGCTGCCGTCGCCCAATCGTTCCAGCAGCTTGGCGATGTTCAGATCGTTGGGCCCCACGTTCGCCATGGGGTTAATGGCGCCACCGAGCACATGGTACAGGCCGTGGTATTCGCGGGTGCGTTCGATGCTCATCACGTCCTTGGGCTCCTCGACCACGCAGATGATGCTGTGATCGCGGCGCGGGTCCAGACATACCGGGCATGGCGACGCCTCGCATACGTTTCCGCACACCTCGCAGAACTTCACCTTCGCTTTCACCTCGGTGATGGCATCTGCCAGATCGGCCGCCTCACGTTCGTCACTGCCCAAGATGTAGAAAGCGATGCGCTGAGCGCCTTTGGGACCGATTCCCGGCAGTTTGGAAAAAGCATCGATCAGCCGTTGGATCGCACCGTCATAAGCCAATGCCATACATCACTCCTCCGTATGCTTCGTCGTCTGGTGCATGTTACGCGGATTGTGCGGATCGTCGGCCGTGAACTCCTCGACCTTCTTGACCTCGAACAGGCGCTTGATGTCGTCCATGCTCATGGCCGTAGCCTCCCCCAGGGATTCGTCACTCATCGAGTACTCATCCTCGTCCGCGGCAACCTGCGGCTGAGGCGGCGCGGCTGCGGCTGCGGACATAGCCCACGGGTCAGGTTCCACCGCCGGGTCGATAGCCAGTTCAGGCCCCGGAGGGATAGGTTCGCCTGATGCCTGCCATGGGTCAGTCGCCGCGAGCTGGCTGGTGCCGGCATTCTCCTGCTGCTGGACATGCTCGCCTGCGGAGGCACCCCAATGCGGTTCCTGGGCAGCGTAATCACGCCCCTGCGCATTATGACGACTCGCATCGCCCGTCACGGATTCACCGGTTGCAGACGGTGCCGTCACCGTTGCGGACTGTTCCGAAGCGGACGATGCAGATTGTGCAGATGCCGACTGTGCAGATGCCGACTGTGCGGATGCCGCTGGTACGGCCCACGGATCGATGCCATCGCTGACATCCGGCACCGCAACATGTTTGCTTTCATGCTCGCTCTGATGTTCGGGCTGCCCCTCGCCCTGACGATCGGGGTTCACCGGCACAGCGGGCACTGCGGGCGTCGCCCACGGGTCATCGTCGTCCCCCGCTACGGATTGCGCTTCGGCAGCTTGAGACGAGCCATTTCCGTTCTGCTCCGATGCTTGCGAAACCGGTCTTTCCGGGGCGAACCCGTTCAGCGATCGATGGGAGTCACCATCGTCGGACGCTCCCGGCTGTTCGTTCGACGCGTCGGATTGCTCACGGTCGGCATCATTGGAATTCTCCGCCCACTGCGAAGCACCAGCCGCCGTGGAACGCATGTTCTCCTGAAGCACCTGGGCTTTGATACGCTGCTGTTCGCTCGCCGGAAGCTGCTTGAACGCCGGCGCACGCACGCCATCGTCCGTCAGCCTGGTAGGAGCGATTTCAACGCGCTCGCCGAATGCCTTACGCACTTCGGCACGCACAATGTCCACGACCTTGGTGGTGCCGTCGATTTCTTCCTTGGCCACGGCCAGGGCGAACGCATATTTGCTCAATGCCTTATCGAATTTCAGCCATAGGCGAGGATTGCCGGATTTCGACTGGGCTTCATACTTGATGCGCAGTACTTTGCTGCGGGACACGTACCGACGCACGTCCTCGGGAAGATCGCGCACCAACGCATCCCATGTTTCGTCCGGGGTGCGGTTATTTGGCACAGTGGCATCCGGCTGCGTTCCCATCGCCCAGCCATCGGCCTGGAGATTCGCGGGAGCCGATATTACGGCAGGTGCGGATTCCGAGGCATCGGCCGCCTGTACGGGCACCGTCGCCGAGGGTGACGGCGAAACCGTCACCCCAGCGTTTCCCCGGTCATGCTCCTGATTACGGGCCGCGCCGGCGAAACCGCCCTGCGCCGGCGCGCTGGCATGACGTGAAGCTCCGGCGAAACCGGTATGCGCGCCCGGTGTGACGGCCTGCTTCGTATCGTGAGCAGCGGCATTGCCGCCGGGCGCGACTGGAACGGCAGCGGTCTGTTGCATGATGGACCATCCGCTCTCATGCTCGGCCAGCAGGCGTGCTGCGAGCAATTCCAATCGCATACGCGGCGAAATGGCACCGGTCATAGTGCTCAACGTGGAGTTCATGGTGTCGGCCATTACCGTAAGTGCGGAAAGACCGAGCGCCTTGGCCTGACGATGCAGCTCGTCCAGATCCTCGCCCTCGGCGGAGTCGGATAGCACGCTTTCCGCTCGATCGCCAGCCAGCGTAAGCACCATAAGATCACGTACACGAGCCAGAAGATCCTCGACAAAACGACGGGGGTCGAAACCACCGACCACGACTTTCTGCACCACGTCGTACAGCGCTTCGCCATTGCCGTCGATAACCGCATCGACGGCCTGCCCGATAAGCGTTTCCGGCGTGAAACCCAGCAATGCCACGGAAGCGTCATGCGTGATGACCCCATCGACGGAACCGATCATCAGCTGGTCAAGCACCGACAAGGTGTCTCGCATGGATCCGCCACCAGCGCGCATGGCCAGTTTCAGCACACCAGGCTCAGGCTTGATGCCTTCCTTGTCGCAGATCTGCTCAAGATAGGGGCCCATGATCTCCTGCGGCACCAGGCGGAACGGATAATGGTGGGTACGTGAGCGGATAGTGCCGATCACCTTGTCCGGTTCGGTGGTGGCAAAGATGAACATCACATGTTCCGGCGGCTCCTCAACGATTTTCAGCAAGGCGTTGAAACCTTGCGGCGTAACCATATGCGCCTCGTCGAGAATAAAGATCTTGTAGCGGTCGCGAGCCGGCGCGAAACCGGCACGCTCGCGCAGTTCGCGGGCGTCATCGACGCCATTGTGCGAAGCCGCGTCGATTTCGACCACGTCGATGGAACCGGGGCCTCCGGTAGCGAGATCCTTGCACGACTCGCATTCGCCGCAGGGATGCGAGGTGGGGCCTTTAGCGCAATTGACGCAACGCGCGAGAATACGCGCGGAACTGGTTTTGCCGCATCCCCGCGGTCCGGAAAACAGGTAGGCGTGCGTCAGCTTGCCTTCGTCAAGGGCCCTCATCAGTGGCACAGTGACTTGCTCCTGCCCGATAACGCCTTCGAACGTATCAGGGCGATAACGACGATAAAGGGCCAACGCCATAATTCTCAACACCTTCCGGTACTAGCCAGCACGCATCGCATACGCACCGTCACCTTACCGCATTCCCGTCTCAACATCGTCTTGCCCGCTAAGGGGGAAGACGCACGACACATCTACTGTACTGATTTCCGCCTGCCAACACCACAGCCCATCGTACGGTTGTATCCTGCATCATCCCGTACACTGGTGCTATGAGCTCCGGTAATACCCCAATGCCCAGTGGAAAGGGCGATGCCCGGCGCGCAGCCATCGTGCGCGCGACACGCGACATATGCGCCGAACAGGGCTTCTCCAAAGTCACTGTCAGCGACATCGCGAACCGGGCACATATGACACGCTCCCTGTTCTACCACTATTTTTCCGATAAAGACGAGGTGGCGGATGCGGTTCTCGACGATGTGGTCGGCGACATTCTCGCGCAGCTGGAGCAGTGGGATGCCTCCCGCAAACCCGGAGACATCGACGGGTCGTTGAACGACTTCGTCGAGCTCATTCGCAAACTCATCGTGGAGGAAAGCCCCTTCTCGAACCGAATAGTCAAGGATGGCAACGCCGCGCTGTACATCCGTTTTCTCGACCGTGTCACCGACCGCATAGCCGATATGTTGCAGCGGACCACCGTTCAGGATTTCGAAACCCACTATGGCATGCCGATTATTTGCGTGCATGAAACGTTCATACTGCTGGTCTCCGGAATGATCTCGCTTATCCGCTCGCACCCTGACGTGCCGAATCTGACGGTGAAGAAGCTCATCGCGCAAACATTGCATCTCAACGATTACGTTCACCTCGATTAAACAGTCTCGGCTTCGTGCCGGCGTAATCCCGGGATGTTTTTCCGATGCGTTCCCGGCTCATATGGCACGGCCATCGCGTGCGATGGCCTGATCGATCTGTTCCTTGCCGCGCCGACCTCGATGCCAGTCGACAACCGCAGGAGGAAGGAGTACGCGCAACATCTGTTTGCGGGATTCGACATGCAACGGCAGCGGCCCCACGCACTCACCATCGGCCATCGCCGTAGGCGGCTCGTCACCATCGGCCATCGCCGTAGGCGATCCGTCACCATCAGCCGACCGCGTGATGCTCACGGATCGCACGCGCTGCCAGGACAGGAATTGCGAGGCCAGCAACCTGCCATCATATGCGTGGCGCAAAGCTCGCATAAGCTCAACGCAGCCAGGCATACGATTCATCCACACCATGTCAAGCAATCCGTCGTCGAGGGACGAATACGGCGAAACCTCGATGCCGCCGCCGATATGCCTTGAATTGGCCACGGTGAGCAGCGGTGTGGCCATATCCCATTCCTCGACGGTTCCGTCGGCCGTGGTGGCCTCGACGTGGTACCCGTATCGCTTCATATGCAGCAGTTCCGCAAGCACCGCGGCAAAGTAGCGCAACGATCCGCCCGGCAGTCGTGAACGGTTGGCTCGATCATTGATGCTCGCATCAATGCCGCAGGACAGCATTCCCGCGAAGAAACGCCCGTTTCCAAGCCCGGCGTCACCTGTACCCGGCATGGCATCGGCCAGGTTCTGCCCGCTCACATACCCCATGTCGATATCCATGCATGAGCCGCATACGATGGCCCCGACGATGCCCTCCACCGCAGTCTCGATACGGTTCACCGGCAACTTGAGTCCCCTGGCGAAATCATTGCCGGAGCCAACCCCGACAATGCCCATTGGCGTGCCGCTATTCGCAACGGCATTGACACCCAGACTGACCATGCCGTCGCCACCGACCACAATCAGATAATCGTAGGTTCCTTGCGCGGCTTGCATGTTGGCAATGGATTCGGCAACAGTTTCGCCGGTCAGGTCCTTCGCCGCAAAACCGTGTGCCCTGCCTCGCTCATTCAGCAAATCCAGCACACGGCTGCCGGCTTTGGCTCCTTTGCCGTTGTTTGACGCCGGATTGCCGACTACCGCTACGATCGCATGCCGTTTCTGCTTGTTCATAACCACACGATACGCATCGCATGATGCGACAGTCAATCGCATGCCGAGGGACCGGCACGCGCCGAAGCGACGACCTTGGAAACCAGGGGTACGCCCACATGCATGGTTACGCTCACCTCCACATCGCCCATATGCTCTCCTTCCATATGGCATGACACCATGCTGGCGTTATTCCCCTCAGCCACGGCTCCCGCCAGCGAACACGGATCACGCCGGCCGTTTCGCCAGGCAAGGGCCGCTGAGAATGCGGCCAGGTCAGCCGCAGATCTGGCCTGGGCATGGCGCACCGCAACATGCCCCGCTCCGCTCATCACGCTGACGAGTGTTGCAGCCACCATGACCAGCGCGACGCCCACCACGGTTCCAGACCCTTTATCCGACCGGTGCAGACGGATGCAGAACCGCCGGATCGGCAGAAGCAATCGCTGCAATTGGCTACGTGCAATCATGTCAGTATTCCCACTGCCCGGCCTTCGACCACGGTAGGCAGCACGCCTCTTGGGTCGGGCAGTACCGGGCAGCGAGCGACAACGTTCACCCGCTGCCCTGCAGTACTGACGTTCAAGGCGATGCCGTCACCAACCGCATTGCGCGCCGCCACAGACACATCCGCACCGCCGCCAGCGGCGACGGCGGCACGTGCCGCGGCCGATGCCGCATCCTGGCAGCCAATGGACACCCCCACCAGGCGAGCCAACGAGAGCAACAGCAATGCCACCACCATGACGGCAGGCAGCACTGTGGCGAACTCCGCGGTAACCGAGCCTCGTTCGAGCGGAGCATGCGGCAATGGCACCGCCCGCGGCGCGCGGCCAATCAATTCGTTGGGCGGGCGGCGAGCGCGATGAGCCGTACGCGTCATGGTCGGCTCACCCTCCCATGCTGAGTGCCTGCTTGACAATGTCCAGCAGCATTTTCCGCACTGTTTCCGATTTCATGATTGTGACCAGCAGTGCCGCAAAACCCGTGGCCGCAACGAGTACGACCGCATATTCGGCGGTTGCCGCACCTTCTTCCGGTTCGATGCGCCCGAGCCGTGCTTTGGCGTCCATCAGGCACAACTTCCCGTAGATTCTCTCTCGCACCGTCGATATGTGTCGTTCCGCCCGGTTTGCGAATCCCGGGCTTTTCCCGGTATTGGATGCAGATGTCTGGCGCATGTTGCCCCTCCTTGGCTGTAGTCCGTTGCCGATCTGTTTCGACCGGCCCCATCACTGTGCCCAATGAGTTCGGGCGCCGGCAACGCGTTGGGGGATTGTGGTCGACACTCCCCCTGGTTATCCACACCCCGGCGTGTTATCCACCGCAATCAGGCTAGGGCGAATGTTGTGTTCCGTTCGTTTCCCTTGAACCGACACGCCGTCAATATCGCGCAAATGCACACAAGGAAACATATGGATGGAGCGAAGTGCACATTCCATTTCAAATCACTGTGTTTTCCTGTCGATTTGCACCATTTGAGCACGAAAGCGAACATGGTTTCCGACCAGGTTGCGCAGGCTCTCGAACGCGCCTAAATTGTGAGGTACAAGGACAACAGAACAGAGCAGAGCCCACAAAGAAGTAATGGTCATAAGGACTGGTACGTTGGACGGGCATTGGATAGACTTACCGTTGCAACGATGATGTTGTGCAGAGATTCTGCTCAGGTTGAACTTGGAAGGGAACCCGCTTCGGCGGGTTCCCTTTTTTCATGCGTCTGGTCCACCCTTGTCCAATATCGTTTGCGCACATCCTGTTTCCATACACCCAGCGATTGAAACAGGCATTCATCCCCCGTTTCCGTTAGCCCCTCCGCTCCGCTGCCCTTGTCTGCCCTCATCGTCTTTTTCGCTCACATAGATCGCGCAAACACACAGAAAAAGACAGATCCACACGTAATATCACATGGCATCCGTGGATCAGGACGGTGGATAACACGCCGGGGTGTGGATAACCAATGGGAGTGTCGACCACAATACCCGAACGCCGTTGTGCTCTACCGAAATCACAGGATTCAATCGAGGCATGACTATGGCATCATTCTCGAACAACACATACAGGCGGCCGGCACCGGCAAGCTCCGCCCTGCAGGCGCATACGTCGGCGGGCAGGCAATCGTCGATCGCCAACGCGCATACGCCCATGCCACATACCGGCTATGGGAGCATCATCGCCACGCCACGGTACTCGAATCTCATATCGTTTACCTCTCCAAGTGGCGGCATCGGGCTCAGCACCATCACTGCACTCGTTGCGCTCACACTCAGCATGCAAGACATCGACTGCGCACTGCTGGACGCCGACATCCCGCATGGAGGTCTGGGGATTCTGCTTGGCATAGAGCACGAGCCGGGACTCAGCCTGCAGGACATCGACGCCCCGCTGGGCCGGATCGACGGCAAGGCCTTCAATCTTGAACTGCCTCATTGGGAAGGCATCAACGTGCTCGCCTGCGCATCATGGCGCGGGCAACTGCCTGAATGGTGGCAGATGCAGGCGGCCATACAGGCCTTATGCGAAGCCAACCGTATGGTACTGGCCGATGTTGGCGACGGAACGGTTTGGGAATACGTGCCGGAACTGCTCATGGCACAGCATGTTGTCGCCGTGGAGTTGTCGGTGCTTGGCCTGGCCCGTGCCAAGGCACACCTTGCACGGCTCCAACGACTGCGCCAGGAGCTTCAGGGAGACGACATCGACCACCCCGCACCGATTGTGGTGTTTACCGAACCACGTGGGGCGCCAAAACGATCGGCATCATCAGCCATCGCCACCACGGAGGCCATAGCCTACCTTGGCGGTGACGCGCTCGGCCCTATACAGCATGTTCCCCGATTATGCGCAGACATCCTGGAAGGTCTTGGCATTGAATCGACCCCTCGATGCAACCGCCCCACCATCGAGGCCCTAAGCGAGCGGATTGTGCAATCCGCAAACATTCAGACCTGACCAGGCCTGGGCGAGACCAACCACGAAGCAATGCCGATCACGAAGCGATGGAGAATCCCCCGGCGCAGGCAGCGCGAATGCAGGAAAGCATGCACAGTCAAAGCATGTACACAGTCAGTCGACACAGGAGACGATCATGACGGTATTACGGCTCGGACCGCTGGAAGAGCTTGGCGCCGACCCCGGCATCACCGATGTGGCGATCACTTGCGAAGGAAGAGTCTGGGTGGATCGCGGCAACGGAATGAGCGAATATCATCCGCGCATCCCACTGCGCTCCCCCGCAACGGTACGCGAATACGCCGTTCAGCTATGCTCGCAGCTCGGCCGCAGGCTCGACGACGCCCGCCCGATCGCCGACGCCTCCGACGATTACGGAGTGCGCGTGCACGCGGCCATCGCACCGCTGGTACCGCAAGGCGCCTCAATATCCATCCGGTTCCCCGCACGATCCAACCCCACGCTCGACGCGCTGCTTCGCCAAGGCATGTTTCCCACCCCATGGCTGCCGGTACTGCGCAATCTGGTGCGGCAGAAGGCAACCATACTCATCACCGGCGGCACCGGTACCGGCAAAACCACGCTGATGAAGGCACTGCTGAACGAAACCGAACCCAACGAACGCATCGTCACCGTGGAGGAGACACGCGAGCTGAACGACATTACCTCGCACAATCATGTGGCATTGGCCACTCGCGAGGCCAATGTGGAAGGTTCCGGCGCCGTGGGCTTGCCGGAACTGGTTAAGGCCACGCTGCGCATGCGCCCGGATCGAGTCGTGCTGGGCGAATGCCGTGGCGAGGAAATCGCCGACCTGCTTCGCGCATACAATTCCGGCCACCGCGGAGGCATGACCACGTTACATGCGGACGGCGTGGCACGCGTCCCCTCACGACTCACCTCTTTGGGCATGCTCGCGGGATTACGCCCCGAAGCGCTCTGTTTGCTCATCGAAGGGGCGTTCGACATAGTGATTCATCTTGAACGCACTGCAGGCCACCGACACATCGCACAACTCGGCGTATTAGGCAGTGCCGGAACACAGCTCGCCGGCATCCCCCTATCGACCTGGAGCGGCACTGGACCACCCTCGTATTCAGCGGAATGGAACCGCTTCGCCGGCAGATGGCAATCGTATGAAAGGCCCTATGCCGAGAAAAAGCCGCCCGCAAGACAGCAGAAGAACAACGCGAAGCCCGTCCGAAAACCGTCGAGACTGGTTTGTCAGCTTGAAAACCAACCGGCTGGGACTTGCCATTGACATGGAGACTTTAGGGAAATCGATTCCGAGCCAGCACCGAGCCCCTGAAAAACAATTCGAAACTGGTTTGAGGCCGCTTCACCACCGATTGGCAGTCAGACCAATCGCATGACCAGATCGACAGCACACCCAAATCAACCACGCAGTCAGACCGACAGCACGGCCAGATTGGTTGCACGGCCAGACCGGTCACATGGCCAAGCCGACCGCAATATTCCGATCATGGCATTGGAGAAACACCATGCGTACCATGCACACCCTGCCCATCATCATCACCGTGACGATGGTTGCCACAGCCTTCACAATCCCTTGGATCCGATTACGCTGCGAACAACACCGCATGGCAGGTCTCACCATGGCACGCACAACACCGCCCGCGAACGCTTCGGGCATCGGTTCCGTCATCGCCGCGATCATCGCACGGACAACCAGCGGAGGCAGCGCTCTCGAAGCCTTCCAGGAACAGTTCGGCGCACGATTCGCCACCCCGCGCATCACCACCGAACGCATCGCGATGATACTGCGCCGCCACGCCTCCGATGACGACACCGAGCATGACATCACCCGTATTGCCGGGCATCTTGCCTCGGCATGCGCATTAAGCGAGCGACTCGGCTGCGAAGTGCACCGCTGCCTGCAATCGGTATCCGACTCATACCAGCGTGAATGCAAGGCGCGCGATCTACGCAAGGAGGCATTCGCCGCACCTCAGGCGACCATCCGCCTGATGAGCGCGCTTCCCCTCGCCACAGTGGCGCTCGGCGAATTCATGGGAGCGCACCCGATAACATTCCTGTTCAGCTCGCCCACCGGATTGGCCTGCCTTGTCGCAGGATCGGTTTGGTACGTTCTCGGACTGCTGTGGATACGCCGCCTGTTTACACGATTCAATGCAGGTTGGCACGACGGGCCGCCAGTGCCGTTGGCATTGGAGATGATCGGAGCCGCCATCTCGCAGGGATCGCCCATACCAATGGCATTGGCCGCCGTAGGGCAAGCCCTCGAAGGGAACCGAACGGGAGGAATTGCCACGGTATTACGCAACGCGGGAGAGGCATTGCTGAACCAGACAACATGGCGCGAAGCGTGGACCGGGGCATGTGCGAGCGCATACCGGAGACAGCCCCACAGCCCACACCATGTACGGGGAAGGCCCGTCTATTCCGCCACGCCGGAAGGAATCCCCGTAAGAAGCATCGACGGCATATGCGCCGGCAAAAACGCCAATAGACATGCACGCAAAGGCGCCGGCAAAAACGATGGCGTTGCCAACGCCGGCACCGGCAGCAGCACCAGCAATGGCACTGGCGCTGGCAACAGAACCGGCAACGGCAACGATTTCCATAGCGATATCAGCCGTCAGGCAATGCTGATCGCCAACTGTCTGGAGGCGGCATGGCATCATGGCGCGTCGCCCATGGCACAGCTTCGTCTTGCCGTTGCAGAACATGAACGCGCCGAGCGCAGCGCCATCGAACAATCCGCCGCACGACTTTCCATCCAACTGCTCAGCCCCACCGGACTCTGTTTCCTCCCGGCCTTCATCCTCATCGGCATTATCCCAGCCATCGCCTCATTCGCCGCCTGAACGGCGTGCACACAGCTGAACAGCGTGCACACAACCATGCACGCAACTGCTCGGCGAGCCCACCGGCCACACGGGAAACGCCTTCTAAACCCCAATGGACAGAAGATGCACGAAAGCACAGACAGAGATGCCTTCAGCAGTTAGACACCAAGCGACATACCGTTGGTTATCGAAAATGTAAACCCCTTTTGAATTTTGTGGAACCAAACTGGACGTATAGACCTTGGAAAGCCTACGATAAGACCTATGGCACAGATTTTTGACGCACCCTCAAAGGCGATTCTGCGTAGTCAGATTGCAGAGCACATCGCTGAGACGAACAAGAACGACAGACGAGAGACGCTGGAAGGCGAGGCACCGTTGCCTCCCGATCGTTTCTTCGACCGTGAATTGAGCTGGCTGAAGTTCAACAAGCGAGTCCTGGAGCTTGCCGAGGACGAGGATCAGCCGCTGCTGGAGCGCACCAACTTCGCAGCGATCTTCGCCAATAACCTCGATGAGTTCTTCATGGTTCGCGTGGCCGGTCTCAAACGCCGTATCGACTCCGGCATCGCGGTTCCTTCCGCTTCCGGATTGAGCCCACGCCAGCAGTTGCGCGCCATCAGCGACCAGGCGCACGCCCTGCAGGACGAGCACGCCCACTACGTGGTCAGTCACATCCTGCCTGCGCTGGCCAAGGAACATGTGGTGCTGCTGAGCTGGGATAAACTCACCACCGAGGAGCAGGAGCGTCTCTCCCGCTACTACCGCCAGCAGGTGTTCCCCGTGCTCACCCCGCTCGCGGTGGATCCGGCCCACCCGTTCCCCTACATTTCCGGTGGTTCGTTGAACCTCGCCGTATTGGTGGAGAACCCGACCAGCGGCAAGTCCCACTTCGCCCGCGTGAAGATCCCGGACAACCTCAACCGCCTGGTTCCGGTGGATGACATGACCGATGAGGAATCCAAGGAGGAGCGTTACGGCTTCATCACCATGGAGAACCTCATCATCGCGCACCTTGAATCGCTGTTCCCGGGCATGATCATCAAGGAGGCACGTTCCTTCCGCGTCACCCGTAACGAAGACATCGACGTTGAGGAAGATGACGCCGAAAACCTGCTCAATGCCATGGAAAAGGAGTTGCTGCGCCGTCGTTTCGGGCCGCCGATCCGCTTGGAAATCTCCGACGAGACCAGCCCGTTCCTGTCTCAGCTGCTCGCGGACCAGCTGCGCGTCAGCGTCGACGAAGTCTACCGTCTGCCGGCCCCGCTGGATATGACCGTGCTGTTCGAGCTTGGCGGCATCGACCGTCCGGATCTGAAGAACCGCCCGTTCATCCCAACCACGAACCGTCAAATCGCCGAAGTCGAATCCAGCCGCGCACAGGACATTTTCGCCGCCATCCGCGAACGTGACATTCTGCTGCACCACCCGTACGATTCCTTCTCCACCTCGGTGCAGGCGTTCCTCTCACAGGCCGCCGCCGACCCGAAGGTGCTGGCCATCAAGCAGACGCTGTACCGTACCAGCTCCAACTCGCCGATCATCGACGCGCTGATCGACGCAGCCCATGCCGGCAAGCAGGTGCTGGCTCTGGTCGAAATCAAGGCCCGATTCGACGAGGATGCCAACATCAACTGGGCCCGCAAGCTTGAACGTGCCGGCGTGCACGTGGTGTACGGCATCGTCGGTCTGAAGACGCACTGCAAACTCATCGAAGTGGTGCGCCAGGAGCAGGATGGCCTGCGCCGCTACTGCCATGTGGGAACCGGCAACTACAATCCGAAGACCGCACGACTGTACACCGATCTTGGCCTGCTGACCTGCGATCCGGTCGTCGGCCAGGATATGACCCGTCTGTTCAACCAGCTGAGCGGCTATGCGCCCAAGTCAAGCTTCCATCGTCTGCTGGTCGCACCGCGCACCATCCGCACCGGCCTGATCCAGCGCATTCGCCGCGAGGAGGAGGCCGCACGCGCCGGCAAGGAGGCGTGGATCAAGATCAAGGTCAATTCGGTGGTGGACGAGAAGACCATCGACGCTCTGTACCGCGCAAGCCAGGCCGGCGTGAAGATCGATATCGTCGAACGTGGCATCTGCTCGCTCAAGCCCGAGGTTCCCGGGTTGAGCGACAACATCCGCGTCCGTTCGATTCTCGGCCGTTTCCTGGAGCACAGCCGCATCTACGCGTTCTGCAACGCCGACGGCCCGCAGATCGGCGAAGGTCCGCTGTCCGGCCCCGAAGTGTGGATCGGTTCCGCCGATCTGATGCACCGCAACCTCGACCGTCGTGTCGAGGCGCTGGTCCGCATCACCGCGCCCGAACAGATCAACGAACTCATCAAGTACATCGACATGCAGATGGCCGATTCGACGATCAGCTGGCACATGCAGGCCGATGGCACGTACGTGCATCATTCCAAGGATGAGGAGGGCAGGCCGCTGATCGACAGCCAGGAATACCTCATCAAGCAGCATCTGCGCCGTCCGGTGACGCATAGCTGACCGGCATCGCACACTGACTGCATAATGGCAAGGGAAGAGCCCGGTATCCCCGGGCTCTTCCCTTGCCATTGGCGCTGCGTTGTGCCGCGTCACACCCGCGCACAGTTTTCCCAACCCATGACAGAAGGCATATTGTGAGACGAATTGTTGAGGCCGCCGGCGGCATCGTATACCGCAGACGCGCAAGCCAAGACGGCAACCCAGGCGAACTCGAAGTATGCCTGGTGCACCGCCCCAAATACGACGATTGGAGCTGGCCGAAAGGCAAACTCGACGCCAACGAATCGCATCGGCATGCCGCAGTACGCGAAATCAGCGAAGAGACGGGCCTGCCGGTTGTGCTCGGCCCCTACCTGGATGACGTAGAATACCCGTTAAGCGACGAGGGGAAGAAGAACCGCAAGGCGAAAGGCACCGCTTCCGTACTCAAACATGTGAAGTTCTGGATGGCCACGCCGATCAGCACCGAGGACGATCGCAAACGGTCGGCGGCGTTCGGTCCCGTGCACCGTGCGGACGTGGGCGAAATCAACTCGGTGCTCTGGCTCACCCCTGCCGAGGCACGCAAGAAACTCACCCATTCCACCGATAAGGACCTGCTCGCCGTCTTTATGGATCGCATCAGCGAAGGAGCCGAACAGGCCGTCGCGTTCCTTGTGGTCCGTCACGGCAAGGCCGAGGCGCGCAAAGCATGGAAGGGCGAGGAGGCCCATCGCCCGATCACCCCACGCGGCGCCGCGTACGCGTTCGCGCTCAGCTACGAACTCGCCTGCTTCAACCCGACGAGACTCGTCTCATCACCTTGGATTCGCTGCCTGGAAACATTGGACATGTTCTCGTGGCAGACCCATCAGAGCATTGTTCACCTGCCGCAGCTCACCGAGGACGCGTTCGCGCAGAACCCGCATACATCATGGGAATGCTTCTATACGGAAATGCTGAACGCGGTACGTTCCGGCACACCGACCGCGATCTGCATGCACAGGCCGGTCATCGGCGGCATGTTCGAGCATATGCGCGGCATCTGCGCCACGAAATCACTGGCCAAACAACTTATCGCCAAAACACCTTACATGGCCACCGGAACGGCCATCGCCGTATTCGCCATCCCGAAAAGCGATGGCACATTGACCATCATCGATCTGCAAAAGGTGGTACCGCTTGTCTACTAGACCACAGGACCCCGGTTCCTCGAACTCCTCCTCCGCCGCAGCCGCGTCACGCGCCGCCCGCTACACCGTTAACGGCCCGGGATTCGCGTCGCTACGCACTTCGGGCACCGGCTTCGCCCCCGCACGTCTTGGGGCGTCACGCCCCTCACGCCCCGGCCAGTTAAGCCCGGCCGTTGCCGAGAATATCGCCGGAGGCATGGATCCGCAAGACATCAGCGAAATCAGCCACCTGTCCGCCGCGGCACTGCTCGACCGAGTGCAGCACAGCGAGGACCCCGAGGTGGTCCACCGCGTGCTGACACTGGTAGAGACGGTCGGCGTGGACGAAATCGCCGAACTGTGGAGCAAATCGGAGCCCGATTCGCTGCCTGGCATCCTGTGGCGCCTGTATCTGCTACGCACCTGGATGCGTACACACCGCGACAGCATCGCACGCCTGTGGCGCGTCGGCGAACCCGTGGCGACCAGCGCCTCCGCCATTGCCGGCGTGGATCAGGCGCCAACCGAAGAGGATATCGCACGAACCGCGGATTCGATTCTCTCCGGTGCGTTCACCGGCGATTTCGCCGTGGCGCTCGACCGTGCGGCCGCCTTCGTAGACGTGGTGACGCTTGGCTTGCGTATCGAAGCGAAAATCATGACAACCAAAGCAGTGCAGATGCACCCCGAATCGGAAAAGCAGATACGTACGAAGGCGGCACGACTGCTGCACACGGCCGGCAATCTGAGCGTGACTGCAAAGGATTTCCATCACGGCGCCGCGCTGTGGCGGTGTGGCAAACTCGAATAGTGCGTATACTGTTGTCTGCGCCGGGCCGTGCTTAAGCCCCGGGCTCCATTTTTTGCCGCTGCGAGCGGCCTTTGCGCCGACAGGCGCTTTCATGGTTCGGCGCATTTACACTTCCACTCCCCCGCACCTGTGCAGGGGAGTTTTGTTATGCCTGTTCATTGCCGCCGCGTCTCAGCAGATGCAACGCATGCCGGCCACGCTCACACCAGTCGAGTGCCGCGTCTGCGCGAGGAATCGCCGTATTTGCGGTATGCCGCGTACGAGACCACGGCCAGACCGGCGATCAGTATGCCGGCGATCAGCACGCCGCGCATCGTCTCGCCGCCGGTGAAGGGCAGATCGTTCACCTTCGCCGTGCACTGTCTGAGTTCGCCGCTCACATTGCCGGCACCATCAGCTTTGATCTCCTCCAGCTGCGCCATGGTGCCGACCGGATCTTTGGAGAGCTGCCAGCCGCTCAGCGTTTGCGCTTGCGCCCCTTGATCAGAATGTCGAGCACAATCCAACAGCCCAGAACGAACGCCACGATATAGCCCATGAACCCGACGATCGGAATGCCGAACACCACCGGCTTGATACCCGCGTAGTACACGATGGACGAGCCGATGAACAACCCCACCACAATCAGCGCCATGGTCAGCCTGTTCACCATATCCGACAGCTGCTGGAACGGTTCCTCGGAGCCGACCAGCTCCATATTGACGCGCAGCTTGCCACGAGTGAGCATCCGCGTGGCATGCTTCAGCTCGGTCAGGGCCGACAGCGTGCTGTGCAACGCCTGCCGACCTTCGATGGCCAGCGACTTCGCCTCCTTCTTGACCATGGTCTCCCGGCTTTCCGAAGAGGCGATGTGATTGGAGATGATCTGAATCATATTGACGTTGGGAATGAACTCATCCAGCAGCCCCTCCAACGTGATCAGTGCACGCCCCACCGTGGTGATGCTGCTCGGTATCTCGATGCCATGACGGGCGGCAAGCTGGGTGAGCGAGGCAAGGAACGCGGCGATATCCAGCTCGGCCAGATCGACCTTGCCGTATTCCTGCACGACCATGTCAAGATCGTCAAGCAACGCCGGGTAATCCTCGGCATCCGGACTCGTGTTGGCGAAGCGCAGCAGGCTGTCCGCCAAAGCCGGCGAATCCTGCTGGGCGACCGCGAAGAGCATATCCTTGAGCACGGTGCGGGTGCGCTGATCCAAACGCCCCGTCATGCCAAGGTCGATAAGCACAATCTGCCCGCCGCGCACGATGATGTTGCCCGGGTGTGGGTCGGCATGGAAGAAGCCCTCGTCCAGAATCTGCGTGGCGTAATTATCGACCAGCTTGGTGCCAATCTCCTTCAGATCGTAGCCGGCCGCGAGCAGCTGCTTGGGGTGCGAGACGGAAATGCCGTCGATGTAATCCATCACCACCACATGCTCGGTGCACAACTCCGGGTAGGGCGCCGGGCAATCCATGTACTTGTATGGCTTTGAAAACCGCTTGAACGCGGCCAGATTACGCGCCTCGACCAGCGAATCGGTCTCCGCTTCGAAGGTGTCCCACAGTTCCTCGACCACACCCTTGAAATCGACGATCTGCGCATCGGGGAACAGTTTCGCGGCCACCTTGGCCAGCGAGCGCATGATCGACACGTCCTGCGCCATGGTTTCGCTCACACCGGGGCGCTGCACCTTCACGGCCACGTCCTCGCCGGTCACCAGGGTGGCGCGATGCACCTGGGCCAGGGAGGCCGAACCTAACGGCTTGGAGTCGATGTGGGAGAAGATCTCCTCGATGGGTCTGCCGTATTCCTCGGCGAGCGTGTCGATCACCACCTGGTAGGGCATGGGGTCGGCGTCGGCGCGCAGTTTGGACAGTTCGTCGCAGAAGGATTGCGGCAGCATTTCGGAACGCATCGACAGGATCTGCCCGACTTTGACGAAGGTGGGTCCGAGCGCTTCGAACATGAGGCGCATCTTGACGGGTGTCAGGCCGTGGAAGATGTCGAACTGCCTGGCGATATGGATGATCTGGTTCAGCCGCTTCACCTTGCCGCGCCTGGTCAGATGGTAGCGCTCGGAGAAGCTGTCTCGACGCAAGCCGAACAGCGAGAAGGTCTCCCCTTCCCGCTGCACGGTTCGTTCAAGATCCACCGTATCCGTTGCGGATTCGGTGGGCTGTGGCGTGGAATCGCTCACTCGGCCTGCTCGCCTTGTTCGTCATCGGCCTTGGCAGCGGCCTTGTCGGCGGCTTCGGCGGCGGTGGCCTTCGCGTCGTCCACGACTTCGCTCACCTTGCGTTTGAGCTCGGTGTTCAGCGCTTTGCCCTGTTCGACGGTGATCTCGCCTTTCTTGACGAGTTCGTCCACGATTTCGCTGCTCTTCTCGTATGTGGTGGCCAAGGCGCCAATGCCGGCCAGAACGATCTTGCGCAGGCCGTCGCCCAGATTGAGATCAGCCATGATGCCCTCCTTGTTGCAGTGTGGGTGCGGCCGCATGCCGCATCGCTACGTTCTAGCCTACCGCACCGAATCGGCGCGGGCTTATGAACAAAACGCCGGGATTGTCAGGCCGATGCCATTGAGGCGATCAGCGCGGCCTGGACGCGGCGACCTCGCGGGCTTTGGCACAGTAGTTGTCAAGCCGTGCGAGCTCGTCACGCTGGGCGTCGGTCTGCTCCGACAGGTCGAAGCCGCCGTACCGGCGTTCCACTGCGGTGCGGATCAGGAAATCGCTGATCGCCGGGTTCTTCGGCAGCAGCGAACCGTGCATGTAGGTACCGATCATGTTGTGCACGCGTGCGCCTTCGGTGCCGTCCTCGCCGTTGTTGCCCAGGCCTTCGCCCACGGTGCCAAGCGGCTTGGCCCCTTCGCGCAGGAAGGTCTGGCCGGAATGGTTCTCGTAGCCGATGATGCTGCCGAAATCCTCGGATTGTTCGACCAGATTGCCGATGCGCCGCACGTCGCTGCCCACGGTGTACGCGCCGATCGCGCCGATGCCGTCCAGCCTGGTGCCGTCCACGGTTTCGAAGTATTCGCCGAACAGCTGGTACAGACCGCAGATCATGAGCATCGGCACGCCCTGCTCCACCAGTGAACGCAGCAGATCGGCACGGGCGAACAGGTCCGTGATGATCTTTTTCTGGCCGGTGTCCTGGCCTCCGCCACCAAGCACCATGTCGGCGTGCTGAGGCCACGGGTCGCCCTGGTTGACCAGGTGCACCTGCGGATCGTACCCGTACAGGCGCAGGCGGCGTGTGATGGCGAGCACGTTGCCGGTATCGCCGTAGATGTTCATATCCTTGGGGTACAGGGATACGATGTCGATCTGTTTGCTCATCTGCCCACCCCCGCATCGGAGACTTCGGTGATATGCCCAAGCACGGCACGCGCCTTGAGCATGGCGGTGTACGTGCAATACATGTGTTTCGGTTTGCCTGGATTAGCGGTTACGAATTCGGTGACGGCGTGTTCGAAGTCGGTATCGACCTTGGCCACCGGCACCTCCTCGTAGCCCAGCCGCAATGCCATATCCCACGCGCGTACGCCCGACACCATGGCGACGCCAGCCGTACGCAGCGAGGTGAAGTCCACGTCCCACAGCCAGCTCATGTCACGCCCGTCGGCGTATTCGTCGTTGATGGCGATCATGGTGTCGCAACCTTCCGGCGCGAACGAGGCGAGCGACAGTCTGAATCCCATGGGGTTCTTGACCAGCAGCAGTTCCACCGGCGAACCGTTGACCTCGATCACTTCGCCTCGGCCGAAGGCCGGGGTGACGCCGGATACGGCCTTGATCAGCGCGTCCGCGTCGCTGCGCATCGCCGTTTGCGGCACATCGGCGGCGACGGCGCGCACCAGGGCGAGCGCGGCGGCGGCATTGTACAGGTTGTAGACGCCTTCGAGTTTGACGGCGGTATCGTGGTTGTGCCCATCCATCAGGAAGGTGGCCGCGTGGTTGCGCACTTCCACCAATGTCACGTCGGCGCAATGCTCGTTTGCGGGCATCTGCCCGGGCTGTGCCTGTTCCGCGTCGCCGGCGTTCCCGGCGGCGGTCGCTGCGGTCTCTGCATGCCCTGCGATCTTGGCCGCGCCGGTGAGTTCGGCGTTCATCTCGTCATCGGTCGGGAAATAGTGCTTCAGCGCCTTCGCCAAACCGAAATACCTGACGGCCGTGTCGTGCGGCACCTTGCCGGCGAGCGCGGCGATGCGCGGATCCTCGCGGTTGAGCACCACGGTTCCAGTGGTCGCTTCGGCCACGTACCCGAGGAGGCGCGCGGTGTTGTCGATTTCGCCGAATCGGTCGAGTTGGTCGCGCATCACGTTGAGCAGCAGACTGTACCGGGGTTTGACCTGCTTGACGAAGTGCACGGCATAGGCTTCGTCGAGTTCCAGCACGGCGATATCGGCGTTCAGTTTGCCGGTCAGGCTCACTTCGGTGAGCAGTGCGGAGACCACGCCACGGGTGAAGTTCGAGCCGGTGGGGTTGGTGAATACCCGCAATCCCAGGTCGCTGAGCATGGAGGCGACCATGCGCGTGGTGGTGGTTTTGCCGTTCGTGCCGGAGACCAGCACCACACCGTAGGGCAGTTGGCTTAGGGTGCGGGCGAGGAATCCGGGGTCGATGCGTTCGACGACTTTGCCTGGCAGGGCGCTGCCGCCGTGATGGGTCAGGCGTGCGAGATGGCGTACGCATCGCCCTATGGCTACTGTTGCGAACAAAAGGGATCACACTCCTTGCGCGTAGTCCTGTGGCATGTCCTTGAACTTCGATGTTGCGCCAAGGAACGCCAGATGGAAGGTTTCGGTCGGACCGTTACGGTGCTTGGCCATGATGATGTCGGCCTCGCCCGGTCTGTCTTCCTTATCGTAGAAGTCGGGTCTGTGCACCAGGAACACCACGTCGGCGTCCTGTTCGATCGAGCCGGATTCACGCAGGTCGGACAGCTGCGGCTTCTTGTCGTTGCGCATTTCCGGGCCACGGTTCAGCTGGCTCAATGCCACCACCGGCACCTCAAGCTCCTTGGCGAGCAGTTTGAGCGCACGCGAGAAGTCGGAGACCTCCTGCTGGCGGCTTTCCACCTGCTTGCCCGAGGTCATGAGCTGCAGGTAGTCGATGACGACGAGCTTCAAATCATTGGTCTGCTTGAGTCGGCGGCATTTCGCACGGATCTCCATCAGACTCATATTCGGCGAATCGTCGATGAACAGCGGGGCGTTGTCGAGCTTGGACCAGAAGTTGTTCAGGGTGGCCCACCGGTCGGGGGTGATTTCGTCGGCGCGGCGCAATGCGCCGAGCGGAATGTCGGTTTCGGCGGAGATGATGCGCTGTGCAAGCTCCACCTTGCTCATTTCCAGGCTGAACACGATGGTGGTCAGGTGGTGGTGCAGCGCGGCCGCACGGGCGAAGTCGATGCCGAGCGTGGACTTACCCATAGCCGGTCGGCCTGCCACGACGACCATCTGGCCGGGTTGCAGGCCTTGGGTCAGGTCGTCGATGTCACGGAAGCCTGTCGGCACGCCTTTATTGACCAGTCCCTGCTGCAACTGGTCGATCTGGTCGAGCGCGTCATGCACCACCGGCCCGATGGCGGTGTAGTCCTGCCGTACCTTGCCCACGGACATCTCGTAGACCTCGGATTGTGCGAGGTTGACCACGTCTTCAGCCTGCGAGCCTTCGGCCGAGTAGCCGAGCTGCGCGATTTTGGTGCCGGCTGCGATCACGTTGCGCAGGATGGCGCGTTGATGCACGATTTCGGCGTAGAACGTGGCGTTGGCCGCCGTAGGCACGGATGCGACGAGCGAATGCAGGTAGTCGGTGCCGCCCACCTTGTCGAGGTCGCCGTGCTTCATCAGCTCGTTGGCGACAAGCACGGCGTCCACCGGCTGCGATGCGGAGAAGAGGTTGATGATGGCCTCGTAGATGGTCTGATGCTTGGGCTGGTAGAAGTCGGTGACCTCGATCATCTGGCTGACCTCGCCGATGGCGTCCTTGCTCATCAGCATGCCGCCCAGCACCGCCATCTCGGCGTCGTCATCGTGCGGGGGTACACGGTCGAATAGTGGATCGCGCACCGGCGTGCCTGTTCTGCCGGGCACATAGCCGCCGGCTGCGTCGTCTTGCATATCGTCTTCCCAAGGTTCCTGAGCCATGGTTCCCCAGTATAGGAGAGGTGCGGGAAGGTGGCCGCGGGTTGGCGCAAAGCAGCGGGAGGCCCTCACGGAAACACACATTGACGGTATGCATATATGAATGAAAGTTGAACAGCGCATGACAAACGCAACACGCGCGGACCATAAATGTGGATAGAAATTTTAGTTATCCACATTTCGGGGATAACTGTGTGGATAACGTATGCGGTTTTCCACATAGTGGGGATAAGTCGGTGTATAACATGAGGATAACTTTTCCACAACGATCAGCCGAGTTGCAGAAATGCACATTCCATGGTAAATCGTTCGACGTATTCACCAAAACCCTTATTTTCCAACCATTTTGCCCCCAGTCACATGTGGTAGCGCGCGGCGGCGTACATGGTGCGCACCAGGCTCTCACGCCACCTGCTCCACCCGTACTGTTTGCCGATCGTCTCCCCCGCCGTGGCACCCAATGACGAGCCATCGGCGCGTGTGAGATCGAACAGCATATCCAACAGCACCGGGTCGCGGTCCACACATGCGGCAAGATCGTCGCCCACCACGGGATCATTGGGATTCCTGCCGGTCGCATAGCCGGACAGCGTCAGATGCTCGCGCACCAGCACCGTCACCCACCGGACCGTATCCGCGCTATACCCCATACGTTTCAGAATGGCACCGGCATGGCGGGCGCCCTCGGCCGCATGATCGCGCACCCCAGGGCGTTTGCCGATATCATGCAGGATGCCTGCCAGCAGCAACGCATGATAGTGCGCGTCGTCATACGGCGTTCCGCTTGGCGACATACGGCCAAGCCTGGTCACCACCTCGACCATATGACGGTCGATGGTGTAGCGATGCGCGGCGGAGGCGCTCGGGCGATTGCGTACGCCCAGCCATTCGGGAATCCATCGCCCCGGAATATCCACAAAATCAAGCTCCTCCCAGACGGTGAGCAGCGAATCGGAACAGGCGAGCAGCCGCACGAACAGCCCACGCGATTCCTCATCCCACACGCTGTCTCGAATCGGGCAACGCCTGAGATTATTCAGCGTGGCCGGCGCGATGGGCAGCCCCGATTCGGCGGCGGCCACACCCACGCGCAACGCCAGCGTGGCATCCGCTGCCGGGTCGACGCCGGGGGCAAGCACCACCTCGCCCTCATGCTTGGCGATGCCGGGGGCGAGCAGTTCGAACTTCGGCGCCTCACGCTTGCCATGCGCCCAGGGCTTGGCCAATTGGAAGAACGCGAACCGCGGCTTCTCATGCGTAAGCGAATGCCCGGCACGGGACGCTGTGGCATCAAGCGAAAACGCGATCTGCCGGCCAAGACGGGCCAATAGCGTCTGCAAATCGTCGACAGACTTCGCCTCGCGTTCGCCTTGCGGCAACGTCGGATCGGCAAGCCCCAGCATCGCGGCGACCTTGGCCTGGTAGGGCGACAGCAGCCTGTTCGCATCCTTGCCGGCCACCAGATGAATGCAGTCGCGTACATCAAGCAACCGTTCAACCGCATCGTCATAGCGCCCATGCGGGCGGTCGGCCAGCCAGGACGCGGCCAGCGCCGACACCAGCACTGAATCGCGCAAACCGCCGCGCGCCTCCTTGATGTCGGGCTGATTGAGGTATTCCATGCGACCGAATTCATCGAGTCTGGCCTTGGCGGAATCAAGCAGTTCAGGCAGACGCTTGCGGGCGGCCTTACGCCACCGTTCCAGAATCGACAACGCCGTGGAACGGATCAGCTCCACATCGCCGGCGATCGGCACCACGTCCAGCCAGCCCATCGCAGCAGGCAGATCATGGTCGGTGACCGCCTCGCATTGCGCGCGCGTACGCACTGACTGGTCCAGATCAAGTCCCGAATCCCACACCGGGTACCACAATTTGTTCGCCAACGCATTCAACTGCTGGTCGTTCAGCGCCTTGGCGTCGTAGATGAGCACCAGGTCGAGATCCGAGCACGGGCCCACCTGACCGCGAGCCAACGATCCCACCGCCCCCAAGCCCACGCCCGTCTTCGGCACGTCGAATGCCACCGCCTCGCACGCCTCATCCCACAGGTCACGCAGGCACGCCATCGCCAGATCGGTTCTGGCCTTGCGTTTCGCCGCCCCATCGCGGTACACGCCGTCCCCGTCGGCGCGGCTCATCTCCATGAACCGCTGTTTCAGCCCGTCAACCGCCGAAGTCATCGCCCATCATCCCTTTCTTTCCACTTCCATGTGCGCGTCGTGCGCGATCAACGACCCTGCGTAACCCATAGCCTCGCAATCCGCTCCGAGTACACGAATCCCCGCATGGAGACCGGCTCACATGCGGGGATTCATATCATTTCGAAGCGATCGCGGATCAAATCGCGGCAGAACCGGTTTCGCCGGTACGCACGCGGGTCACGGAATCCAGCGGAGCGACCCAGACCTTGCCGTCACCGATCGTGCCGGTGCCCGCGGCCTTGACGATTACACCGACCAGTGTTTCCGCATCGGCATCGTCGGACAGCACCTCGATGCGGATCTTCGGAATCAGATCGACGGTGTATTCGGCACCACGGTAGATCTCGGTGTGGCCGCGCTGACGGCCATACCCGTTAGCCTCCGAAACGGTCAGGCCATGCACGCCCGCCGCTGCAAGGGCTTCCTTGACTTCATCGAGTTTATGCGGCTGGATGATAGCGGTGATGAGCTTCATCTCACCTCACCTCCTTGAGAACGGAGCTGGCAGTACCAGCGAAATCATACGCGCGTTCGCCCTGATCGGCGAGATCGATACCGCCGACCTCCTGGGCTTCGGTGACGCGCCAACCGATGGTCTTCTCGAGTGCGAAGGCGATGATACCGGTAATCACGGCGGACCAGATGATGGCCACGAGCGCGACGAGCAGCTGCACGACCAGCTGACGCCAATCGCCACCAGCCAGCAGACCAGTGCCCTCACCGAAGAAGCCGATGAGCACGGTGCCGGTGAGGCCGCCCACGCCGTGGACGCCGACCACATCAAGGGAATCATCGTAACCGAGCTTGAACTTCAAACCGCAGGCCAGGCAGGTGAGCACACCGGCGATAGCACCCATCACCATGGCCCACAGCGGGGACACCACATCGGCAGCCGGAGTGATGGCAACCAGGCCGGCGACGATACCGGAAGCAGCACCCATCGCGGTGTAATGGCCGGTGCGGATCTTCTCGGTGAAGCCCCAGGACAGCATTGCGGCGGCGGTGGCGGCGGACGTGGAAACCCACGCGTAGCCGGCGGTGCCGTTGGCGGCGAACGCGGAACCGGCGTTGAAGCCGAACCAGCCGAACCACAGCAGGAAGGCGCCGAGCATGACGAACGGAACATTGTGCGGACGGAACGGCTGCATGCCGAAGCCCTTACGCTTGCCGATGATCAGCACGATGATCAGTGCGGCGACTGCGGCGTTGATATGGACGACCGTACCACCTGCGAAATCGTGGGCGGCGGCACCAATGGCCTGGGAGATCGCACCGTCTGAGGACAGCAGACCACCATTCCACACCATGTGTGCGAGCGGAGCGTAATCGAAGGTGATCCACAGCGCCACGAAGATCATCCATGTGCTGTACTTCACACGCTCGGCGATGGCGCCGCAGATCAATGCGACGGTGATCATGGCGAACGCAGCCTGGAACGCCACATCAATGCTCACCGGGTATTTATTGTCGTTCAAACCGGTGGCGGTGAACACGCCATCCTTGGCGATCATGGAATCCTTCAGCAGGAAACCGCTGGCAGGGTCACCGAAGATCCCTCCGATGGACTTGCCGGCGTACGCGATCGACCAGCCCCAGAACACCCAGACAACCATGGTGACCGACAGAGCCGCGGCCTCCATGATCATCATGTTCAGAACGGCCTTCGCACGAACCATGCCTCCATAGAAGAACGCCACGCCTGGCGTCATGAGGAAAACCAGGGATGCGGAGGTCAATATCCATGCGGCATTTCCGGTATCCATGTCACCCTCCCTCTCTTAAATCCAACGCCCATACATCGGGCTTTGTCAGTTATTCGGCCCCTAACCGGGCTTACAGTTGTGTAGTGAACGCCGCACGCGTTTTCTGCACGTTACAGCACGTTACACATGTGTTAAACATGTAAAAAGCGTGTTATGCGCGAACGCATGCGGCCAATGATCCCAACGTCTTACAACGCCCAGCGCATCGGTCAGGCGAGAATGCCGTCCACGAAGCCCTCCGGGTCGAACGGGGCGAGATCGTCGGGGCCTTCGCCCAAACCGACCAGCTTGACCGGAACGCCCAGCTCCTTCTGCACGGAAACCACGATGCCGCCCTTGGCGGAACCGTCGAGCTTGGACAGCACCACGCCGGTGATGCCGATCGCCTCGGCGAACACCTTGGCCTGCGCCATGCCGTTCTGCCCGGTGGTGGCGTCGAGCACCAGCAGCACCTCGTCGACCGGCAGGTTCTTCTCCGTCACACGGCGGATCTTGCCCAGCTCATCCATCAGATTCGACTTGTTCTGCAAGCGCCCGGCCGTATCGATGATGAGCACGTCGGCGTTCTCCTCCTTGGCCTTGGCACTGGCCTCGAAGGCGACGGACGCCGGATCGGCGCCGTCCTTGTCGGAGCGAACCACCGGAACACCCACCTTGGCGCCCCAGGTTTCCAGCTGGTCGGCGGCAGCGGCACGGAACGTATCGGCCGCACCCAGCATGACCTTCTTGTCATCCGCCACAAACAGGCGTGCAAGCTTGCCCGTGGTCGTGGTCTTGCCCGTACCGTTGACGCCGACCATAATAATGACGCTCGGTCTGTTCGCGCCCTCCTTGTCGGCGTTGAGACGACGATCCATATCACGCCCGACCACATCAAGCAGCTTGTCCCGCAGCGCGGCACGCACCTCGGCCGGATCGGACTGACCTGCGATGCGGGCGTCGTTACGCAGCTCCTCCACCAGCTGTTCGCTGGCTTCCGCGCCGACATCGGCAAGCAGCAGGGTATCTTCGACATCCTCCCAATCGGATTCGGAGAGCTGATCCTTGGCAAGAATATTGAACAGTGCCTTGCCGAACGGATTGCCGGACTTGGACAAGCGTGCCTTGAGACGCTGCATGCGCGAGCCTGCGGATTCGGGGGTTTCATGAACCGGTTCGGGCTTGGCTTCGGTGGCTGGTGCAGGAGCCGCCGTTTCGGAAGAGGAAGCTTGAACTGAGGACTTCTGCTGGCTTTCAGCCGGAGCTTTTTCAGCTGCATCAACATTGGAATCAACGGACGGCTTCACCGTGGAAGAATCAGCCGCAGCCGACTTTGCTTCCGCAGCAAGACGGGCATCAGCAGCCGCTTTCGCATCCTCAGTGGACTTGTTGACGGCGTTCTTGCGGGTCTTACCGAGCCACCAACCACCAATCACCAGAATTGCCGCAATAACGACAACAGCGACAATCGCAATAATCACATTCGTATCCATGACTCCAGCCTAAAAAGCGCAACGGACACTCCGGCTCCGCCCCGCGGACGCACCACGAATGTCCGAGCCGCCAAGGGAATAAGGTGCTCTGCCATGCAAGGCGTCGATAATACGATTTTTGACTTCGATATATCTGGCAACGTTTTTTATAAATCATGAAGAGTGATTTTTTGTCTTCTGCTGCCTGCTTTGAAAGACCGCCTCCTTTCTTTAGAGAATTTGCGTAGCGAATCAGGCTCCTCGCGATGAGGAAGACCAGAACGAATACGG
>CAJLKD010000018.1:0-32051 GCA_905207115.1 Bifidobacterium angulatum
GGGTTACGGAATCCCACAGCTGGCTCATCGGAGGCAACTGCTTGACAAGCATGACAGGAGTTCCAGCGGTGATGCCACTGATCGGGATACGGGCGATCGGAATCCATACGGTGCCGGAATTGTTCAGGATACTACCCGACGGTACCGTGGGGTCAGCCGCCGTGCCACTGGTGGCGGTGCCCTTCAGCACCGCGAGCGCGATCGTTTCGATGTTGTTCGAGTCTCGCGTGTATTTCACGCAGATTAGGTCGTTGCGGTTCTGTCCTGTGACTCCGCTTTCGATGGTGACGGTTTCCGCCGCGGTGACGCGTGCGTATCGTCCTTCGATCACAAGGTTGAGGACCGGGATGAGCGCTTTGTTTGCTGACTGCATGGTCACGGCGGGGAATTTGCCGTCGCTGCCTTGCAGCAGGTAGTTGCCGTTTCCGACCAGTCCGGCCTGCATGGCTCCTTGGTCGCTGGATGTGATGTGCGGAGCGCCGGCCTTGCCGGTGATGAGATTCATGGTCATGGTCATTCCTTCCTATCTGTTGTGTTGTTGAGGTATGCGGCGTAGGCGGCGTCCTGCGTGGCTGCCAGCGCTTTGAACGTCTGCCAGCATGCGGTACAGACGAGCGCGCCCTGTGCGACTCCGTCGACGGTGGTGTGTGTGATGTCGTGCCAGTCGCTGGAGGTGCGTGGGTCACCGTCGGCGAGGTATGCGGAGGCGTGGCATCGGTCGCAGGTGTATCTGGTGATGTTCGTGGTTCGTGCCATTGATGTTCCTTTCTCTTTCAGGCTGTGCGCTGGTAGATGTGTCCTGGAAGGATGGTGTTGCATTCCTTCCAAGTGCCGCCGTAGGTGGTTCCCGGATTTGTTGTGGCGGTGGTCCAGTAGAGGGAGCCGACCGGGTGGGCGGCGATGAACGCCTGGCTTGCGCTCATGCCCGTCTCGCCCTTGTCGCCCTTCGGTCCGACGAGGCTTGTGTTGGAAACCGGTTTGAACGTCACGTTTTTCCCGGTGGCTGTGATCTGCGCGTACATCAGGTTCTTGCCGCCATTGGTCATGGCGAAGAAGTATTCGCCTACGACCGGGGCACGGTTGAAACTGAGTGCCCGCCAGTCAAAATCCGAGCATGCGGACGTCCAGTATCCGGATAGTATGCGTGTGATGATCAAGGCAGGCAACCCGGTCTCGCCGCGTTGGCCGGCCTCTCCTTTCGCTCCGGTGGCCCCGGTCGCGCCAGTGGCGCCGGCAGGGCCCTGCGGTCCTTGCACTCCCTGCTTGCCTTGCGGTCCGGTGTCGCCTTTGGGGCCTTTGACGTTGCCGAGCAGAATCTTCGTCATATGCGCTCCTTACTTTCCGTCATTGATCATGTAGTACAGGTCGCCCGTCGCCGGATCGTAGGAGACGGGAGCCGCCGACGCGGTGGTCGTATCCGCGTACACGGCGTACAGGTCTCCGTTCGGGTCGACCTGCAGTGTGAAGAATCCGGAAGTTGGCGCCGTCACGCCGCTGGCACCCTGCGGTCCTGTCGGTCCCTGTGGGCCCTGCAGTCCCTGCGCACCTTGTATTCCCTGCTTGCCTTGCGGCCCGGTGGGGCCTGTTGCTCCGGTAGGTCCGGCAGGGCCGGTGTCGCCTTTCGGACCTTGCGGGCCGGTAGGGCCTCCTTCTCCGGCGGGTCCGACATCGCCTTTATCACCCTTGTCACCTTTCAGCCCTTCAGGACCTTGCGGGCCGGTAGGGCCGGCAGCTCCAGTGGCTCCTTTAGGCCCGGTCTCGCCGGTATCGCCCTTCACGCCTTGTGGGCCGACGTCACCTTTTGGACCTTGCGGTCCGGCAGGGCCTTGCGTTCCGATGATGGATTGACGGGAAATCGTCTTTCCCGTGAATAGGCTGCCGGACTGTGAAACGCACTGCCAGACGATGCTGTATTTTCCGCCACCTGACAATGCGGTCGAATATTCGTTGGCGAGTGGTGTTCGGTTCAACCATTCGCTCACGTTCCCCGTGAAAGTGGATCCCACCGGATATTCGCCGACGAGGGATTTCTTCATCACGAGCGCCGGAAGGCCGACGTCGCCTTTAGCTCCCTGAACGCCCTGCGCTCCTTGCTTGCCTTGCGGGCCGGTGGCCCCGGTATCGCCCTTGTCACCTTTGGGGCCTTTGATGTTGCCGATCAATAGTCGCGCCATGTGTCACCTTTCCGGGATGTCCACGTACAGGTTCCCGCTCTCGGAGTCCCAGACGAACGAGGGTGGGTTCGTGTTGTCCGGATAGTTCACGTACAGGTCGCCGTCGCCTTCCATGCTGAGCGTGAAGAAGCCGTTCGAGGGGGCGGATACGCCGCTGTCGCCCTTGTCACCCTTCTCCCCTTGCGGGCCCTGGATGCCTTGGGAACCTTGGATGCCTTGTCTGCCCTGGGGGCCGGTCGCTCCCTGTGGACCCGTGGGACCCTGCGGACCTGTGGAACCCGTCGGGCCTTGCGGTCCCGCCGCGCCGATCGCGCCGGCATCACCCTTATCGCCTTTCTCGCCGCGTATCCCCTGCAGTCCCTGCGGGCCTTCGGGACCGGCGACGCCTTGCGGCCCTCGCTCCCCGATCGCTCCTTTCTCTCCCCGAGGACCGGTGGGTCCGGTCGCTCCGGTGGCCCCCTGTGGTCCTGCGTCGCCCTTGTCGCCCTTCTCCCCTTGCGGACCCTGGTCGCCTTTCGGAAGCCCCAAATTCAAGGTTTTGTCGCTGCCGGCGCCCGTAAGCGACGCGCTTGCCTGTGCACCGGGGGCGAGCGTGTCCACCGAACCGATTTTCAGGCCGGTGATGTAGTCGCCTTTCGGCTGTTTACCCGACAATGCGTTGTTGAGCGAGTCGATGTCGTTTCTGGTCACGTCGGCGCTGAACGTCCAGGCGTCGAGTTTGAGGCCGGCTCCAGCGTAGTAGGCGTGGCCACCATCCCCGATGGAGGATTCTCCGCTGTTGCCGCCGGCGCTGGCACCTCCGGATTCGTAGGTGACGGTGAGCACGCCTCCCGAAACCTTGACGATCTTCTTGGAGATCTCGGCAGTGACGACGAGGCCCGTGTTGTTGTCACGACCCGTGACCAGGTCGCCAACGTCCGCGTCGATGCCGTCGGGAATGTCCACGTCGATGGTGCTGGTGTTCCGAAGCTCCTGGAATTTCTGCCTGCCCTTGTCCTCGAGCTCGTCGGCTTCGGCGTTGGACAACTCGTATGTGGCGGTGCGTTCGTCAAGGCCTTTGAGGGTCTGCGTGTGGCTGAACGTGCCGTTCGCGTCGGCGTACCAGTGGATGACGGTACGGTCCTTGAGTTCGCCCTTGCCCAGGCAGATGAGATGGTTGATCGGGTGCGCCGCCTGTTTGGCGGTGAAGTCGATGAGGTCCGAGTCGATGCTGTCGCCGATCGTGCGGACGGGCATGGCGCTCATGGATACCTTGTCGCCGTCATTACGCAACCGGAGTTTGAGTCCGCTTGCCCTGAGCATCTTGACCAGACCGCTGTACAGGTCCACGTACCGGTCGAACTGGCAGGTGGTCTTGTGGTCGGCGCTTTCGTCGGTGACGGTGAACAGGCCTTGCAATCCCGCACGGCTGACGAGCGTGCGCATAATGACGGGAATCGTGCCGGACAGGGTGAGGTAATCGTTGTTCCTGTCCGGTTCGATGATCTTCGAGGCGAGCACTCCATGCCAGTCGCGGCCATGCCATGTGACGGTGGACAGGCCTCCGTCCACGTCGACATCCGTGTCGTCGATGATGCCGCCGTACTCGGTGCCGTCGATCATGATGCGGCTCCCCGCCTTGAGCGCGGCGTCTTCGACCTGCAGGTCGAAGTCGTTCTCCCCGCTACCGAACGCGAGGTCGAGCGTGTATGAGGCGTGGCTCGCCACGGGTTTGCCTGTGGCGTCGGTGACGATCAGGTCCATGGCGGTTCGCTCCTTTCCTCGCAGACCGTCAAGTCGAATTGGAATCCTCCCGGCCAGCTGATCGGCTGTGTTCCGGGCGCGAGCGGTTGGAACACGTACCGGCCGGAATCCTTGCCCGACCCTCGCACGGCCTGCGCGAAGCAGTTTGTGACGAGACCTGTGCCGCTGACCATGGTGACGGTCCTGACATCGCCGGTGCCGTCGATTTCCAGACGCGAGCCGGATGGCACGGTCACGTCGACCTCGTACCGGTTGTTTCCGATGATGACGTACGGTTGCGCGCATGGTCCGAATATCGTGAGCTTGACCGGCTGCGGGATGGACGTGTCGTTGACGATCTCGGCACCCAATGCCATGCCGGCGAAATCATGCGGATAATCATATGGATAGTCAAGGTCGGCGGTTCCGGAATCGTATCGCGGCGTGAAATGCGTCATGGTCGGACGGCGCCACACGCCATCGGCCAGCACGATGGTCAACTGCGTCTCGACCATCGTGGGCGTGATGGATTGCGGTTCGCTTTTCGTGATCCACGCTTTGGCTTCCCATTCGCCGTCGGCCACGAGCGTGCCCGGGTTTCCGGATGCCATGTCGGCGTCCGCGAGGCGGCGCAGTAGGTCGAGCGTGGCTGGAGAATCGTGGATCTTCACGGTGACTGTCGCCTCGCGTGCCTTGCGGGTGATGCCCGTCATGCCACGTGAGGCGAGGCTGTAGTCCCAGACGCGGGCTCGCAGTCCCGTGAGCGTCTCGCCGTACAGCGGCCCCTCGAAGCCGATGCGCTCACCTGTGGCCGCGCACACGTATTCAAGCGATTGCACTTCTCACCTTCCTTGCGAAGTCGCGGTCCCCTATCGTCGGCGTGTATCGGGCGATGATCGATCCGAGGTCGTCGTGCAGCGATTCGACGGCCGTGATGAGTTCCCGCAGATCGCCGTCGCCGGCATTGGCGCCGGTGCCGGCCGTGACGTTCAGCCTGCCGGTCTTCGACCAGTCCGCGTCGGAGAGGCTCATCGTGGAGACGAGCGAATCCATGGAACGGCTGACCACATGCGCGGAATCGTCGATGCCCAATGCCATGCCACGTCCGACCATCACGCCGACCTCGTCGCGGAACACACGCGACGGGGAATGGATGCCCAAAGCGTTCTTGGCCTTGTCCACCAAGCCCGACAACGCGTTGGTGATGCTGGAATACAACGAGCCGACCATTCCTGTGATGCCGTTGATCAATCCCTGGATGATGTTGCGTCCCGCGCTGACGAGCCAGCTTCCCGCGCCGGACACCGCGCTCCGGACGGTTCCGCCGATCCCGCTCACGACGCTCCCGACACGGCCAACCATGTTGCTTACGGTGCCGACGATGCCGCCCCAGACGCTCGACACAATGCTTCCGACGCCATTCCACAACGCGGCCCACACGCTCCGGATTGTCGAGCATGCGGCGGATACCACTCCGCTGACCATGCCGATGCCGGCGGAGACGACGCCTTGGATGCCGCCCCACACTGCCGACACGATGCCCTGGATGGCCGACCACGCGGCGCTCCAGTTCCCGTTGACGACCGCGAGCGCCAGTTGGATGATGCCTTGGATGACGGCGAGTGCGGTGCTGATGACTGTGGCGATGATGGTCCATGCGCCTTGTACGACGGTGGATATGGTGTTCCAGAGTCCGTTCCAGACCGTGCTGATGATTGTGACGGCGGTTTGGAAGATGGTTTGGATGTTCTGTATTCCGGCTTGCAGGAGTGGTGTGATGGTGGTGATGAATGTTTGGATGCCGGTGATGAGCGCGGTGAGCGCGGTCATGATGATGGGGCCGATCGTGTTCCAGACGTTTTGGAGGATGGTGGTGATGAGTGTCCATCCGGTTTGCCAGATTTGTTGGATTTGGCTCATGGTCTGGGTGATGAATATGGCGATGGCTTGCAGGATTGGCTGGCATGCGGTGCTGATCTGGTTCCAGATTCCCATGAACCATGTGGCGAAGCTGTTCCAGAGTCGTTTGCCCGTTTCGGTTTGGGTGAAGAACCATGTCAGCGCGGCCACGACCGCGCCGATGGCCACGACAAGCATGCCGATCGGATTCGCATCCAAGGCAGCGCTGAATGCCAGCTGCACGGCGGTAGCAGCCTTGGTCACCGCGCTCCACGCCGATTGAGCTGCCTTGACAATATTGAACGAGCCGGCGAGTTGCTTCAGTGCTCCAGCCGCGCTTCCCGCGTCGGAGATCTTGCCAATCAAATCGAACGTGGCCGTAGCGGTCTTCTCCACACCGGAGGCAGTCGCGGAAATGGCCTTCAGTCCACCGGAAACTGTCTTCAGCCCGGCCGAGACGATATCCCAGCCTTTGACCGCGAGCAATGCAATGGTGATGGCTTTCAACGCGCCGGATACCAGTGCGCCGTTCTGCTGCGCCCACTGTCCGACCGACTGCAGCCAGCCTCCCACCGTCATGAGCACGCCGGTCAAAGTGTTCAACAGTCCGGCGAAGCTCTGCGCCGCGGAACTGGCGGTGCGCGCGCTGTCGTTGAAGCCGAAGGCCTGCGAGACCGCGGCCGCCAATCCGGAAACCAGCGAGCCCAATCCGGAGATGACGCCGGTCAGGCTTTCAAGGAACGGCTGCAACGCGCCCGTCTCGATGAACGTGTTGACGAACGTCTTCGCCCATCCCGCCGCGTTCGACAACGCCTGCGCGACCGAAGCGACCATTCCCGCGAGCGCGCCGGCGGTTGTGGAGAACATTGTGGCGGCTTCGCCGCCATTGTTGAGTCCGCCTATGAGTGATGTGATTGCGTTCCAGAGGCCAGTGAGTTGGCTTTTGAGGCTGGCCGTCGCCGAGGCGAGCATCTGGAAGCCGGGGATGTTGGAGATCGTGTCGCCAAGGTTTTTGAGTTTCGCCTGTGTGGCGGGTATCGCGTTCTCGAGACCTTGTTGGAGTGCCGCTCCGACTTTTTGCAGGGTTGGTGTGACGGCTGCGGTGAATGTGTCGATGAGTGGGATGGCTTGGTTGAACAGGCCGCGTAAGCCGTCGAGGACTGGTGTGGCGGCTGTTTCTCCGAGTCGGCTCAACGCGGCTTTCACGTTGGCCAGGGCGCCGGTGAATGTGGTGCCTGCGGATAGTGCGGCGCCGCCTAGGCCTTCCTGCATGGCGTCGGCGAAGGTTTGGAAGTCGATTTTGCCGTCCGAGACCATGTCGGACACTTCGGCGCTGGTCTTGTTCAGGTGCTTGCCGAGCATTTGGAGGACTGGGATGCCGCTCGACATGAGCTGGAGCATGTCGTCGCCCTGGAGTTTGCCTCGGGCGGCGACGGAACCGAAGATCGTGCCGATGTCGGTGAGGCTTCTGCCGCTGATCTGCGCGGTGTCGGCCACGGTCTTGAGGACCTTGGTGAGCTGGTCGCCTTCCTTGATGCCGGAGGCGGACAGGCTGGCCGCGACGGTCGCGGCGTCGCCCAGTCCGAACGCGGTGCCTTTGACGGAGGCGAGCGCGTCGTTCATGATTTCGGTGACGCTGGCGCTGTCGTGGCCGAGGCCTTTGAGTTTGGCTTGCGCGTTCTCGATGTTGAGGGCGCGGGTGAAGCCGCCCTTGGCGGCCAGGGCGGTGATGCCGCCGGCGAGGGTGGCGATCGCGCCTGTGCCGACCTTGCCGATTTTGCCGAACGCGCCGCCGATCTTCGAGATGAGGGTGCTGGAGCTTTTCTTGGAGGCTTTGTTGACGGCGTCGCCGATGTCGCCTTCGATGCTTTTGCCGAATCCTTTGCCGGATGGTTCGACGTGGACGTATGCGACGCCTATGTCCTGTGCTGCCATCGTGTTTCCTTATTCGTAGGTTGGGATTCCGATGGCGGTCGGAGTCAGAGGTCGTCGTTGATGTGGAAATAGGCTTTGAGCCGTTCCCTGTCCTCGCGTTGACGGCGGGTGAGGTTGTGCGTCGGGGTTGGCGGGCGGAGCGGGTCGTGCTCGTGGTCGAACCATGGGCGTTTGCGTTGTCCGGACAGCGTCCAGACCGCCTGTTCGGCTCCGTCGGGCGCGTAGACGGCGTTCTGCAACGCCATCCACGAGTGGCTCGTATGGTCTTTGAGGATTTCGCGGGTCAACGCCCAGGCGAGTCCCCAATCGACTCGTGGACGTTGGCCTTCAACCCATTCCCGGAAGCGTACGGGCCTGTAGATCTGCCCGTACGCTCGGATCCAGTCGTAGGCTAGTGCCGCGCGATTGTTGTTCCAGAGGTGGGCGAGGTAAACGCTTTTGGGTCCAGTCCGGATTCCTCGGCCCACGCCTTGATGGTCGCGGTGAGGTAGGCCATCGGACGTTTGGTCTTGCGCAGCACGTTCCAGAAGTTCGGCTGCATCGTCTGGAAGTAGGCGAGGAACGTGCTCACGCAGGCCGTGGTTTCCTCGTCGGACAATACGGACTTGCTTTTGATCAGGAGGATGGCCTGGACGAGTTCGATGGGCAGTTCCGCGTTGTTGAGGTTCGGCAGGTCGAGTTTGACGCCGGCGACCTCGAGGTGCACGTCGGGTTTGAGCTCTTCCGCTTCGGTCAGGTCTACGTCCACTACGTGGTATTCTTTGTCGCTCATGTTGGCTCCGTTCTAATGGTTGGCGGTTGAATGGGTGTCCCGTGCGGCCGACCGCCATCGGCCGCACGGGAAGAATCGATGGGTCACTTGGCGTCTTCGGTGACGAGGCCCCATGCGTGGAACTGTTCGCCGTTGGTGCCCTTGAGCATCTTGAACGTCATGCTGAAGTTCATGATCTCGCTGGATTTCAGGCTCACGTCGTCACGGTCGCTCACCTTCGCGTTGGTGCCGTACAGGAGGAACGGACGGTCCTGCTGGTCGAGCGCGACCAGCACGAGGATCCACTCCTTCTTCAGGCCGGCGCCCTTGATGCTGATGCCGCCGTCCGAATCGACGTCCACGTCGAAGTAGGCGGACACGACATCCTTGCGGCCTTCCATGGCGGCGAGCTGCAGGGTCCAGTAGCCCGGATCCGTGTCGGATAGGACGATGTCGCCGTTGTGGGCCTTGTAGTCGGTGCTGTCGCCCGGTTCCGGATGCAGGACGGCGCCGTCCTCCGTGGAGTAGCCGATCGGCTTCTTGCTTGCCGGCGGGGTCCAGTTCACGCCGGTCGGAGCCACGAACGTGCTGTCGCCCTTGGGGAACAGGAACAGCGCGTAGTTTTTGATCAGTCGCACGTTGCCGGAATTGTTGCCGTTGGACACGTACCCGTAGTCGGTCGCTCCCTGTGCGGCCTGCGTGCTGGTTTCGGATGCCGCCTGTTCGACGGCCGTGTTCTTACTATTGTCAGACATTCGTCTGCCTTTCGTTCTTCGCGTGTGGCGGCACGTCTTTTTTTGTTGTGTTTCAGTTGACGGTGACCTCGAGCAGGAGCACTCCGTACGCGCACACCAGCCTCTTGTCCTCGTCAGTCATGCGTACCGGCCCGGATTCGAGTGACGCGTCGATGAGCGGCGCGACGTTTCCGAGCCCGATGATCTCCCTCGCGATGTCGGCCCACAGGCGTGCGGCCTTGTCCCAGTCGCCCGTATGGTCCTCTCTCATGCAGCGCACGCTCAGCCGCAGCCGCACGTACTGCGAGATTGGGGTGCTCATGCCTTGCATGGAGTCGGCCAGCGTGGCTTCGGTGAAGGGAGGTTCGAGGTCGCTTCGTTCGATGGTGTCGAACGTCACGTCCGGGAACAGTGTCCTCAGTTTGGGCAGGAGCAGGGGTTCCGTGCGCCGGGGAGTGACCGGGATGCTCATACGCGCATCCTTCCGAGCGTGTCCTCTAGCGTGCCGTGCGCCTTCTCCACCGGTGCCGGGCAGATGATCGCCACGCCGCTGCGGTTCTTGCCGTCATGGTCGCGGACCATGCAACGGTCATCCTCTACGGCGGCTTCGGCCGCGTCCCTCATGCGCGAGCGCAATGTCTCGTTTTTGAGGACCTGTTGGCTGAACGCCTTGCGGTTGAATACGAATCTGCATCGTTTGGCCATGCTTATCCTTCCCGTTCGCCCACGGTGATGACGTCGCCGATGTGGCGTCCGTGGAGGTTGTCCCACACCTGCGGCTTGCCCTTGACGGGCAGCAGCCGGCCCCTGACTTTGATCAGGTCGGTGGTCTGGATGCCGGTCGGTTGGTTTCCGCGGATGTGGATCGTGTATTCGGTGGTCTGCGGGCTGGCGTTCTCCTCGGTCTGGTCGGTGGTGGAGGTTGGCGCGACCATCGCCTGGAACGTGCCGACGCGGGCGGGTTTGCCCTGGATGGGGTTGCCGTCCGTGTCGGTGGTGGACTGGCCGCGCCACACTTCGATGGTTTCCACTAGGACGTCTCCCCCGTTGCCATGTCGACGCTGAACGCGCGCTGAGCGTTGATGCCAAGGATGCGTTTCTCGTCGTCGCGCAGCCAGAGATCGCCGGTGGGCGCTCCGAAACTGTATTGTTCGCTGAAGCTGCCGGTGGTCTGGTTCATCTGCGTGATGCCGCCGGGAATGTCGTACAGGCCGGCCTGCATGATCCTGCGGACGATGTCGCAGGTGATCTTCGTCAACAGTCGTGGCCGTTCTTCGAGGAGCCGCCGCCAGATGGGCGAGCGTTCCTTGATGTAGTCGGTCACGTCCGCGAGATGCGTGTCGGCTTTCTCGCGTTCCTCGTCGGTGAGCTTGTGCCACCTCCGTTCGAGATCGTCGGAGGTGGCGAACATGTCCGGTTCGTCCGTCATGGTCACTTCTTGTCCGGCAGCTTGACCGCCCCGGCGGATACGAGGCCGGCGATGATGTCGTCGAACTGTTTCGCCAACGTGTTGAACGCGGTGACGAGTTTGTCGAATTCGTCCTTGGTCGGAGTGTCCGCCGCGGCCTCGGCGATGTTGCTGTCGACGTTGCCGATCACTTGTTCGGGCGCGTACTGCTTAATGCCGCCGAGGGTGTCCTCGCCGGCCGCCGGCAGCTCGTAGGCGCTGGATCCGGCGGAGAAGTCCGTGCCATCCTTGTTGACAAGGCTCACCTGCGCGTCCAACGGTCCGATCGTATGCTTCTTCTTACCTGACGGATTGACCACAAGGGTCTGGATGGGGAAACTCATCGTTCACCTCATTCCGTGGCCTTGAGTACGGCGAACGCCTTCGGATCGATGATCGCGAACGCGTACATCGCCTCGGTGCGGTATGCGATCTGGTTATGGGCCTTCAGGTCCACGCCGGTCTGGTCCGGATCGCCGTAGGCGATAATCTCGCTGGTCAGATCGCGGACCATGCCCCATTTGATGAGGCTGAAATCTCCCATGAACGCGAGCACCTTCGTCGGGGTCTTGGCCAGTCGGCCGTTGACGGTTCCGGAGGTCGCGGCGGTGATGCCGTCCAGGCTGCCGGCCTGCAGGTTCAGCGGGATCTCCGGGTAGAAGCGCATGCCGGTGGAGGGGACGCGCAGCTTGCGCAGGCGGGACGCCCAGGTCTTGGACAGGGCGACACCGTTGATGTCGTAGGAGTCGTTCAGCGCGTCGGCCAAAGCGTCCACGTTGCCGATCTCATCCTCGGTGGCGATCACCTGCACGGCGGACGTGCTCAATGGGTCGAATCCGGAGAGCGCCTCACCGGTCTTGGGGTTGATCGCATGGTAGATCACGTAGTCGAGGGCGCGGCCCAGTGCGGCTGCCTGATCGGCCTGGATGCTGCGGATGATCTGCAGCTGGTTGTCCTCGTCGGCCCACTGGAGTTCGCTGGTGACGCGGGTGGTGGTCTGCACCTTGAAGCGCTTCGCCACGACGGAGTCCACGGTCTGCTCGTAGCTGCTCTTGACCGCGCCTTCGGCCACTACCTCGGCTTCGCTCTTGCCGTTGAACACGAGGTAGTCGGCGTCGGAGAAGATCTGTGGCGTGCTGGGGCTCAGGGACGCGATGGTGCTGGTGTCCTTGGCCTTGTTCACGATTTCGGTGGCCACGCTCACGGGGAGCTTGATCTGGTCTGTTTTCATCGCCATGATGACTTGTCCTTTCGGATGGTTGGGTTATTCGCCTAGGAGCTGGTGGATGTACGAGAGCTCTTCGGCGTCCTTGTTGTTGTTCTGGTGCGATGGAGAGCCCGTCTGGTTCCTCACCTGAGGCGGCTTGGATGCCGGATGCAGCGCCGCGTGCAGGAGGTCCGCATGCGCCTCGAGTTCCTCCTTGGTTCCGCCGCGCAGCAGTTCGGCCGGAACGTCCTTGTCTTTGGCGACTTCGGACACCCATTCCGCGCGCTGCTTCTCGGCCGCGGCGTCGTCGATCTGCTTGCGCAGCGCCGCGTTCGATTCCTTGAGTTTGTCGATTTCGCTCTTTCCGGCGTTCTCCATCTCGTCGAGTTTCATGGCCTTGGACTTGAGCTCGTCGTAGTCCTTGTACTTGCCGCGCTCCTTGGCCAGTCGCTTCTCGACGATCTGGTCGACCTGTTCCTGGGTGAACGACCTCGGCTCACCGCCGTCGCCACCGTCATTGGAACCGCCCTCGTCGCCACCGCCGTCGATGAGACGGATGTGTGCCGGGAATCGGAATCTGATGGACATGCTGCTCTCCTTTGCTGTTTCCCGTGGATTCGAGTTCGACCGCGCCACGGTGCGCTGTATGGTCCTCCCACGCGATACGGCGCATGGTCGCCGCCAACCTGAATGGCTGGCCGAGTGGTGGATGCAGGATTCGCACCTGCGCGGCTGTGAAGCGCCCGAGTTACAGTCGGGTCCATTCGTCTGCTCTGGCAATCCACCGAAATCAATGGTTTTTGGTAAAATAGAAGTACCGGAGGTCCCGTGCAGACTTGAAATAATAGCCTATTCGTGCGGGAGTGCCTCCGGGTTTTTATTGCAGCTCGATTTCTCTCATCCCGTTGTTGTCCAATAGGAACAAACGTCTGATCTTGTTTTTCTTATGCAGCGCGTTATAGCGGGAAAGTTGCGTCACCAGTTTCTCCGGAGCCGAGTATCCAGTGAGATCCACAATGAATGCATCCTTCACGACACCATGCTGCTCGGCTTTGGATACCGCTTTTGAGATGTTCTTCGAAATGGATCCGTAGTCTGGGCGTTTTTGCCGAGATGACTTAACCTCGCACTCAAGGTCTTGCTCAATCCATTTCAAGTCATTCGTCGATTTGTGCCCCAAAGTATCGCGTGGAATCCATTCGTAATGCTGTCCGAGTGACTTGAAATGTTCCAGGAACACGATTTCATGCATCTCAAGGACGTCTGCGTCTACTGGGACGCCAAGCGCCTTCTGCCTTCCATCCCATCCTTTCTTGCTTAATGATTTCTCGTCGCGCATGCCGGTGAAATCATGTTCGACTTTGAAAGACGCACGTTTCTTCGGCATGATCCCGTCGCTCAATTGCTTAGGGAACTTATGACGCATAACGAATGTGACGGCATTCGCGTCGGCCGAATCCAACTTGATTCCGGCTTCCTCGGCGGAGGACTTCCAATTCTTTCCCAATGCGTTGCCGTTGATGGCTTGCACGGCCTGATCGTACATGGCTTTATACTTCGCTTGGTCATAGCCGAAGATCTTGTCCTTGCCCCAGCTGCACACGGGAATGCAACGGCATTTGCCGTTATGGAAAGAGCCGCCGAAGTCCGCGCTTTCCTCACTGGTGTATGCGAATCCTCGGCTGGCGAGCATCACGCAAAATGCACAAGGATTGGAGCCTCGTGGGACGCGTGCCCATCCAGGATGCGTCTCGTCGGCGTCGCGGTTGTTCTGCGTGGTCAATCGTACAGACCTGCTCATCATGTCGGCAATGAACTGCTGCCAGTCGTCCACCGTCTTCAGGTCGGGCCAAAGGTCTTCAACAGTCAGCCCGTTGGCGTTGCCATGCTTCAAATTAGTGTAGTTATGCCCATTCCAATCGGTTCCAGTGAAACCGCCTACCTGACGGTATAGCACTTCATATTCGTCGCAAGTAGATGAGACGTAGGGCGGCATTTTGATGCCGGCGTATTTCTGCCACAGGTTCCTGGTGTCAGTGTAGTACCTGCGTGATCGTTCGGACGCATCGCGGGTGTACCTGAGCACTATGTCTTGTCGTTCCAACGGTTTCGCGGATTCCATCGCGTCGGTGGCGTCGTCTGTCAGATTCTCAAGATCAGTCTCGTAATCCCTATGCAGTTTCTCCAGTTTCTGACGAAGCTGCGCTTTCGCCGGTTCCGGCAGATCCAGATTGTTCAGATCCATCCGTCACCTCCGAGGACGCCGCGCTTCTGTCCATGAGCTGGTCGATGCGTTGTTCCGATTTCTGCCGTTGCTGGTCGGCGCGTAGGCGGGTGATTTCCTCGCGGGTCAGGCCGAGACGTTCGAGTCCGACATCGGAGTCGGCGTAGCCGGTGATCTTGTCGGCGATCTTCGTGAACGCGTCGGCGCGCGCCGCGTCGGAGATTTCCCTTGTGGGCGCCCATACCGGATGCACGTCGCGCATGGAGTCGGGTATCGTGTTCGCGCCTTCGCGCAATGCCACGGCGATGCCCATGGCCCGTTTGAGTTCCCGTCCGAAGGCCACGTTCTGCTTGTCGGCGATGCGCGTCAACCGTCGTTCGGCGGATGCCATGGCCTCGGCGCTGGTCGGATTGTCCAACGTGATGCCCAGATAGTCGACCGGCACTCGGGTCTACGAGGCGACGAGCATGGCCAAGGTCTTGAGCATGTCCGAATGGGGCGTCATGGACGCCTGCTGCACCTGATGCAGTTGGGGAAGCTCTCCGTTCTCGTCCGCGGTGATCGCGTTGATCGCCTGGATGAGACTCGTCCATGTGTTGCTGCTGAACGCGTCCCTGTTCGCTCCGATGAACCAGAGTTTCGGAACGGAATAGAATTCGGCCGACGCCTCCATGCGGACCACGGTGCGGAATCCGGCGTCGACGAGGCTCATGAGCGAACGGCTGATGCGGCTGTGGCCGAATGGCCGGTCCATCTGCCTGTCGTAGGCGAGCGCGACGGCAGTCGGCTGGTCGAAGTTCGTTTCGATTTTCTCCGCCCGCCATGGGGTCAGGTGGCCGGAGCATTCGTAGACCTTGCCGGGGAGCCACACGTTGAACGCGCAGATTCGTCCGTCCTTGTCGTCCTCGGTGATGGTCAATGCCGCGGCCAGACGGTGGTTGCGTCGGTCCCAGATTCCAGCGGACCAGTCGGCGGAGCGTGGGATCATGCTGATCCGGTCCGGATTCTCCGGGTCTGCGGCGATGGTCAGGAAGCTGCATGAGTGCTTGTAAGCGGATACGATCAGTTCTGACGTGGCCACGTCCAATTGGTTGTCCTCGAACAGGTCGTTGACGCCCATCGTGTCGTCGCCGGATACGCTGAACCCTTCCAGGTCGCTCAGGTCGCTCAATGATCGGACGGCCAGTTCGGGCCATCCGATCATCGCCTCGACCTTGTTTTTGATCTGGTCGGGGATGGAGATTCCGAAGTCTTTGAATCGTTCCTTGCAGTCGTAGTAGGCTCCGCGGATCAGGTTGCGTGGGTATTTCTCACGCCACACGCGCAACAGTTCGTGGATGATGGGCATGTCCTCGTCGTCGACGCCGAGGATGGTGCCGACGTTTCCGCTTGCGGTGTCGAGGTAGCTGCTGCCGGTGAATTTCGGAGCGACACTTACCGTTGTGCCGTCGGCCATGTAGAACACCATCAGAACATCACCTCCTGTCGTCTTCCCGGATGTCGTTTCGTCGTGAACGCCCCATACAGGGCGAGAGTGGTGGACACGAGCGGCGTGATGTCGACATCGCTGCCGAGTTTGTTCCAGGCGATCGCGCCGGACTGTCCAAGAGGCCGCGTGGTGGCGCCCTTGACGGCTGCGGCCAGCTGCGGCTGGTATTCGTCCCGTGGATGCTTGAGCGTTCCGGCCTTGAGCATGTCGAGGAAGCGTCCGCACGCGCGGCCCATCTCCTGCATGTTCGTCACCGTGACCCTCACATGCGCCTTCTTCAGTTCGGGCAGCAGGCTCATAGCGGGCGACTGCGCGTCGATGACCACGCTGGCGGTCTTCGGCCAATGTTCGGCGAGCCAGTCCACGGCCCACATGGTTCCCGCCTGCCGTGCGTCCTTGATGTTCGCCATCTGGATGACGGCCGAACCGTCCGCGTACCGTAGCGCGGCTCCGATGGTCAGCACGCTCCTGTCCGGAGGCATGTCGATGCCGAAGCTCACGGTTCCCCCATCAGGCACGTCGTCGATGGCCGCGGCCTGCCACAGGTCCGGGCTGATGGCGTACGCGGTGGCGGTCTCATCCCATATGCCAAGCGCCTCGCGACGGAATGAATCTTCCGACAGGTTGTTGCGCATGCGCATGATTGCCTGTTCGCTTGTACGTTTCGGATAGCTGGGATTCGCTTTAGCCCACTGTTCGCGGTCGTCCGGATCCGCATCCTTGTCGGCGGCGAGCTCCACGTAGAGGAGGTTCCCGTCATGGTTCAACGCGTGCATGCGCTTCTCCGTGAACGCCTCGCACTGGTCTCCCGGCTTGGGTGGATTGCCCATATACACGACCAGGGGATTAGGACTCGTGTTCAAAACCGGAATCATATTGTCCATCGCGCGCACTGTGAGGATCTGCGCTTCGTCGAACACGGCCACGTCCACGCTGTGCAATCCTCGGCCGAAGCCGTTTTCGCGGGCGCCGAACATGATGCGGCTGCCGGACGTGAACGTGATCTCCTGTTGGCCGTTCGCCCTGCGGATGCGTTCCACGTACCGGCCGAGCACTGGATTGCGCTCCATCTCGCACATGTCCGCGAATGTCTCGTCGCTGGTGCGAGTATGGTGAGCGGTCCAGATGGCTTTCAGGTTCGGCGTGAGTATCGCCTTGAGGAACAACGCGGTGCCGACGGTAAAGGTCTTGCCGATCTGCCTGCAGCTGGACAGCACGGCGCCGTCCGCGCCACACGCATACTTGCCTTCCGCGTTCTTGGCGAACAGAAGCCACAAGAAGCCCTGCTGCCACAAGTCGAAACGGATGCCAGCCTTGCGCGCGGCTTTGTTGATTCGAGTGAACTCGCTGCCGACGATGCCTTCCGGCTGGCGGAGGACCTTGGCGATTTCAGACAATCGACGCTCCGACATCGTCCGTCACCTCGTCTTCCTCATCGTCCAGCAGGTCGGTCAGACCGCCGCCTTGGAGCGATTCGATGCGTTCGCATACGTCGATGAGCTGGCGGCTGATCGCTGGCAGTGCGTTTGCCGGTGTGGACGTGTCGTCCATGGCCTTCTGCAGTCGGTCGCGGTTGGCGCGCAGCATGTCCAGCATGCTGCCGTCCATCATCCTCTCGAAACTCCGCTGGTCGAGATCCTGCTCCGGCTTCTGTTTCGTTTCCATGGCTTTGACGGGCGGCTTACTGTTCCGGTCCTGTGCGGGCCTGTTCTTTTTCCGACGATAATCGGCTTTCTGGCGGCAGGACTTGGAACAGTACTTCTGAGGCCGCCCATGGCCGGAAGGCTGGAATTCCTTGCCGCAGAGTTCGCACTTCATCGGCGCTTCCCTCGCTTTCCGACCTTTCGTTGTTTCCCTGTTTCCGACGTTTGCATTCCGGGAGGGATATCGGCACTGCACCCGAGGCGACCGGGAGGGGGTGTACACGGGGTCCCCGCCCTGGTATCGGAGTCAGATGCCGAACGTTTTGAACGGCATCGAGCTTGGTTTGATGGTCTGCTTGCCGGCCAGCAGCGCTCGTGCGTGTTCGTCGGTCTTGTCGCTCTTCATCCTGTTGCAGATGCGGTGAGTGAGCCTGCAGTTAGTGAAGCTGTATGGATCGCCGCCTCGTGAGACTGGTATGAGTTCGTCTACTTCGGCGCTCATCGGATGTGGTGTCTTCAATGTCTTGTCGACTGGCTTGCCGCAGATGGCGCACACATCGTATGCGGCTAGCACTCTTGCCCTGAGTTGTCTGCGCCGCCAGCCGTTACTGACGCGCTCGTTGCGCCGCTTGCTCATGTGGCCTCCCACGTGTATGGGGCCTGGGGCGTTATGGATTTGTCAATGACTATCTTCGCCGTTGGCTTGCTGGAATGCCGGTATAGGGCTCCCGTATATGGACACTCCCGCGTCTTGTAGGCTCCCCATCATCTGCGAATACCGGTTACTACCCCTCCCGGATTGCTTAACGCCACTACTGGGGATTGTTTCATACCCCGGAATCCTTAAACATTCGGATTCGCACGCCTGTTCTTGCGCGCCTCCTGCCGCCGTCTTATAGCGGCAGGCATCTGATAGACATAATTCAAAAACGTTGCAAGAAATCCGAGCATATCATCAGCATCCTCCTCACTGACAGGTTCAGTGAAATCGCCGTGAGCCATGTCATTGCCGAGATAACGTATCTCATGCGCCTCATCTTTAATCTGCTCGCTAATCACGCCATTGGCTGCCAGCTCATCAATTTTCGAAGCGAGATTGCCTTTCGTCACTTTCTTGTCTTTGGCCGTCGCTTCAAGTACGCTGCGGGCCATAAGGATCGCAGCTCGATAGGAACGAATACTAAAGCAGGCATATGCCTCGCTAGCAGCATCTGCGATATGTTGCGGCACGTCTTCGAACTCCTTTCCTAAAGGCTCATCTGGGAGCCAAACGAACGGTTGGCTCCCGTCGTTCTTAGAAAATACCGAATTCGCATCGAAACGATCAAAGCCATCGTCTACATACGCAGCCATTAATGCGATATTCGGATATCCGCAATAATCACATTTGAAGAAAGCGGCCCAAATCGAATCCTTATCGGTTTGATATGAGTCGCCCATTCTGGTCATGTGCGCAACTTGATGACAGTGCCAGCAGATTCTTGAAGCCATGCCATTGATTCTACGCTTAAGTGCCTTCGGCGAGATTCGAACCCGCGCATACACGTGGCCGCAAGGAAAAGAGTTTAAGAACTCGTGGCCAGTGCGATCTACCGCTGATTTCTACGAAGGCATGGACAGGCGGTTTGAGCATCACCGCATCACGGAAGCACGGGATTGGCTTGCCTGCCACATTGAGGTATGCCCACTCTGACGGGAGTGGGCGGAGCGTGTCCGATATGCCGTTCGGACAGGACGGGACTGCAACACAGGGAGTTAGGAGAATCCATGGCGGATATGAAAAGGGTTCAAACCAAGTCACCTCGGTTTGAACCCTCTAATCCACTGACAATTCTGCGTTGCACTTTCGATTTTGTCAAATCGAATCGCGCCGCAGCACCTGCCGATGCACGTCCGAAAGCCTGTACAATGGCCGTCCCTTATCGTTCTCACCGACCGGCTGAAGCCTGCCGCGCTTGCGCCATGAGCGAATCGTGTTCGCGTTGCACTGGAATCCGCATTCGCGCAGCAGTTCCGCACACTCCCCCGCCGTGAACGCCCTGCCCGATTCGATGCACTCCCGCAGGAAACCCAATCGCACATCGACCACGCGATAAGCGTTGCCGCACACCGGACAATCAACGCTCACCGCGCCGACCTCCGCACTCAGCTCCACTCCACACAGAGGATTCAGGCACCTGCCGATGCCGTGCCTGGATGGTGGCACGTCGATGATGGCCAGCGTCTTGCGCACCAACCGCTCCCAGTCATGCCAGATCAAACCGATGTCCGGCAGTCGGTTCAACCGCTGGCATGACCAGCATGCCTTGAGCATGTCGACGATGGACGGGACCGCGATGCTTGTGGCCCATGGCATGGCCGGCGGCGCATACAATCGACACCACAACGCCGTCACCGCATCCTCGATCTCCTGCAGATGGTCAACGACCGAGAGTCTGATCGGCGTGGGCGCGGACTGCAGGTTGACACGTCCAGGCTGGTGGCCTCCGTAATGCGCCGTCGAATCCAGGAACTCGCGCAGGGCTTGGATCCATGACGGATAGTCGTGGATCCATCCCCTCAAAGCGGTCTCGCACTTGTCGCACATCGTGGCCTGGATACGGCACTCCCCGCCGCACACTCGGCACATGCCGGCGAGCGCTGGCTTGTTTTGTTTGGTTTGTGCTGGTTGTGTCTGGTTTGGTGTTGGTTGGGATTCGTTGTTTTGTTCGTTCATTTGTTCGATTCCCTCCGGCGTGGTAGTCTTCTGGTGGTGTCAGGAGCCCGGCCGGAAGGTCGGGTTTCTTGTTATTCGTGGCGCTGTTGGATTATCGCTTTGATTTCCTCTTTGGGGACTTGTGGCATCAGTGGCGAGATCTCATCGAGGCTGTATCCGGCCTGATGCCATTTGATGATCATGTCCATGAGGGTTTTCTTCACTTTCATTTCGTTTCCCTTCGTATTTGCTGGATGATCGTCTCGTATGGTTTGCGGTGGAAGATGCGTATCCACCATTCGGGGCGGCGGCCCCATATGGTTTTGACTTCGGTGAGGGGAAACCATGATACGTACCATTTTTGGCAATTTCCGCAGTACAGCACCTCGCCTTCCTCCTTCGGTCTGGGATGCTCATGGTCGAACGCTGGCGGCCTTGGCACCAAATAACTTCGATTGCTCATTTTGTGTCCTTGAGTGGGATGCGTTTCATTCCTTCGCCGCCTTCATTTCTTGGACTTCACCGTCAAAAAAATCGATGATGAGATTGCAGATGGCGACCGCCGACGTTTTGAGCTGGGTTTTTTCCTCTTTGTTTTCGGCTTTGATGGCGAAAACGCCATCCTTGCTGTTGAAATTGATTCTCATTTCGTGCCCTTCGTGGTTGGGCGGACGGTGAATGCGACGAGTCCGGTCTCGGCATGGAACACCTTGGCTGGCTCGCCAGTCCTCAAGGACATGGCCTGCGCGTAGTCGCCGGCATCGTCGATGTTCTCGAACGTTCTGACGCCTTCCGTGGTGACGACGTTGTAGCTCATCTTGCCGGCTCCTTGTCCGCGCCGCTCACGTGGTACCAGTCGCATGAGATTCCGGATACACCGTGGCTACCGGTGGTGATGACGCAGTCGACTCGTCGTGTCTCGGACAGCGTGACGATGCATTCCTTGATGCGTTCGTCGCTGGACTCTTCGGAGCATGTGGTGCCGACGGCGGCGATGGCGTGGGCCGGGGCCGACGTCTTGGACGCGCTTCCGCATCCTGCGAGCGCGGTGCAGAGGGTGAGGGTGATGGCGGTAAGTGTGGCGCAGATGGTGTTTCTCATTGTTCGTTCCTTTGATGGCTGGCGTGGTGGTTCCAGAGGCGGATGGCTTTTTTGAGGCTTCTGCCGTCGACGTGGAGGATGCATTTGTGCCGACAGTTGGGGCAGATGCAGCCGTAGATAGTGTTGACCGGTTTGCGTGTGCGGAGTTTGTAGATAGTGCCGAGGGTCAGGATGAGCGGCCGGGACTTGCGGCATGCCGGGCAGGGCGCAGGTCTGCGCCATTTGCGTGGGTTGGTGGCGATTCTGACGGTGTGCATTTCATTCCTTTCCGTAGATGGCGAGGCTTCGTATGCCGTCGCTCATGCTGTTGGAACATGTGTTCGGATCGTGGGCGATGATGTCGTTTCCGATGCCCTGGAAGCGGAGGCTGGCGATGCCGTCCGGATGTCGGATGAGTTCGAGCCGTCCGTCGATGATGACGTCCTGGTCGGTTTGGGCGATGCAGCGGCGGCCGATCAGGATGGCCGGGTCGGCCGACCGCCACTTGTGCAATGGGACGATGATGCTCATTCCCGGCCACCCATCCAGCCGATCAGGAAGGCGAGCGCCAGGAGGATTATCGCGGTGTGGCTCATGCCGTTCCTCCGATCTCCGGGCTGGCCAGCATCTCGGTGATCGCGTCCTTGGCTATCAGGCGCCATGGTTCGCGGCCGTCGTCGTCGAGGTTTTCCCACGTGAGGTGTTTGCGGTGGCCGTTGGCGTGGAATCGGTTGTAGATGGCGTGCGCGACGGCGTATTGCGTGTCGAGGCTGATGACGAGCTGGTCTTGCTGGTCTTCGGTCATTGGTAGGTCTCCGGTCTTGGCGGTGCGAGCAGTGCGGCGATCGCATAGCTGGCGAGGCTGGTGGCGAGCGCCGCGATGGTCAGTGCGGTGTGGATGGCGAGCCACGTGATTGGTGTCCACTGGTGGAGCGCCTGTCCGATGATCGCCCTGATGACGGCGTGCGGGATGAGCAGCAGCGCGAGGAGGGTGAACAGCGTGGCCATGGCGTCTCCGAGCCGGTCGGCGAGGTGGCTGATGGTCTTTCTCACTTGTGGTCTCCCGTCTTGACGGCGAGTGTCTCGAGCATGGCCTTGTAGTCTTTGATGTCGCGTGCGATGCAGGATTTCACCCGGTGCGGGCCGCTGTCGCCCTGGTATGGATCCGGGACGCCGAGCACGGTGACGAGTCGGCGGATGGTGGCCATGTCGTATTTGCGGTAGGTGAGCCACGCGTCAGGGTTGAGGTTGAGTCGGCGGAGGAAGTCAAGGTCGAAGTCCACGTTGGTCCCCGCGGGGACGAGGGAGAAGCGCTGGGAGAGCGAGTCAAGGAATTCCTCCACGGCGTTGGCCACGACGACCATGCTGTCATTGCGCACGGAGCCTCCCATGAGTTCGAACAGCAGGCCGTTGTCGGTGTGCATGGAGAAGGCGACGGGGCTCATGGACAGGAGGTCGAGTCTGTCCGGGCGGATGATGCGGGACAATGATCCGAACTTTTGTTCGCCCAGCATGTCGGTACATTCCATACCGATCTCCAATGGCAGGCTTTTGCGCCTGTCCACGCCTGTGGTCTCAAAGTCGATCCACAGCAGCGCCTCCGGTTTGCCGTTATTCTCGTGCATTTGTCATTCCTTCCGTTTGAATTGTCAATGTTTCGCGCATGGTCAATGGCGTGGCCGTGCCGTCCTGGTTGAGCCAGAGCCATCTCCCCTGCCAGTCGCGCACTGGGGTGGAGAGAGGATCTATGCCGAGCGGGACGATCAGTCCAAGCCGTTCGGCCTCAGCCACATGCTGGTGGACCCACCCATGGCAGCCGGTCGTCCCCGAGCCGCACAGCTCGATGATGTTGACGGGACTATGTCGCACATCCGGATTCGCCGCGCGACGCAGTTGACGGTGATGGCCGCTTCGTCCGGGCCATCGTGACGGATCGTGGATGTTCGTCCCGCAGCGCAGGCAATGCCAGCCCTGGCGTTCCAAAGCGATGCGCTTCGAGTCCTCGAACTCACTCACAACGCGCTCCTTCCTGCATCAGGCCGTTGACCAGCACCAGACATGAAGTGCAGTTCGTTCTTAGTCCGGAGGCCATCGCGGCGATGCCGTTATCGGCCTTGCCGCCGGCGAGCGCCTGGAGTTCGATGTTCGCCGCGGTTTCCGCGGTGTCGGTGATGAGTTGGGCGAGTCTGTTGATCTGTTCCTTGGTCATTCGTCTTCCTCCTCGTCTTCTTCCGTGATGGCGGCAACAAGCTGGTCGAGGTGTTCGGTCTCGTCGTCGGATGGCTCATAGCCGAGGTCTTGGAGGATCAGGTAATAGCCGGGGATGCGGCGGCTGACGTTGTCGTCGCCACTCCAGTCCCAGTCATTTGGGCTGATGAACCATTCGATTCTGGCGGTGAGGATCATGACCGCGTATGTCGGCCAGTCCGGTGAGTCGAGGTGCGTGTGGAGTTCCGCGAGCGCCTGTTCCGGTTTGATGCCGGCGATGGCGGCGAACTGTTCCCGGGCGCATGCGGCGTCGTTCCAGGTGTGTAGGTCTTTGGTGAAGCCGGTCGGGTCCGGGTCAATTGTCTGCAGGAGTCCGAGCCTTGCCGTGGTCTCGATGAGCTTGGCGCGCTTGATGGCATGGAGATGGCCGTGGAGCCATGCCATGCGCTTGTCAGCCGTCGTGGCGGCGTATTCCTCGAGCACGTGCTGTCGGGCGTCGCGTTCGCCCTGTTCGGCGGCTCGCTGGGCTTCCTTTTCGGCTTCGGCGGCCGCATCACGACGATCCCAGAGATATATCGTCTGCGTCGCTTCATGGACGGAGACCGCGTCTGGATTCTGCTTGCGGAGCTCTTCGATGGTTTCTTCCGGAGTGCCCGCGGCGGGGAAGATGGCGCCGGAGTAATGCCATTCGGAATCCGAGAAGGTCTCTCCGGGATCCTCGATGACGTTGAGACCGGTGGTGCCGGTGGCGAGGAGCGCGGAGACATCGGCGAACCACTGGCTCCGGCGATCTTCCACTTCGATGTTGTGGAGGATGTAGTCGAAGTTCGAGGTCCCCGCGGCGTGCGCGAGGCGTTCCTGACGGTCCGGCTGGCCGTCGTATCGTGCGATGGCCATGAGTTGGCCGATGGTGAGCTGGTCGAAGTCGTCGCGTGTCTTCCTGACGTCCGCCTTGATGCTCGCCGCTTTCGCTCTGTCACGCACATAGTCGGCGCTTCGGCCGAGCCTGTGCGCGACGGCGGCGGTGGTGGCTCCGAGGTCGAGCATGCCCTGGATGGCGTCAGCCTCCTCGAGGACGGTGAGCTGTTCGCGCTGGCAGTTTTCGGTGACCATGGCCTCCAACTGCTGCAACGGGTCTAAGTCAAGCACGAAACACGGCACGGCTCCGGTGCCGGCCTGCTTGCATGCGGCGAGACGACGATGGCCGGCGATGACACGATAGCGCTCGCCGTTGGGTACGACGGAGAGCGGCGAGAGCAGGCCGTTGGCTTTGATGCTGTCCGCGAGGTCGGTCACGTCGCCGATCTGCTTTCGTGGATTGTCTGGGTGCGGGTCGATGAGGCTGGTGTTGATGAGCTTGATCTGATCGCTTTGGTAGTTGCTCATTGCTTCTCCTTGCTGGTTTCTTGGTTGTTGAGTTCGTCTGCGCATGCCTGGCATGCCTTCCACCATTCGCTTGGGTGTCCGTCGCGGAGGCTTCCGGTGTGGTCGTATGCGTCCTCATGTGGATCCATGAGCTGGTGGACGTGTTCGCAGTTCCAGGTGTGCTTGTGCTGGCGTGCGGGTGTGATGGGTTCCGGCGCCCATGTCTCCCATTGGTCGCGGAGCCATGTGTTGAGTCGTGGGATGTGGCCGCTGCGGATTTGGCCGTCGTTGACGGCGCGCTTGTAGCGGCGGAGCGCGGTCTGGAGTCGGGTCAGTTCGACGGGGTTTCCGGCGATGGCCGCGTACAGGGCTCTGGCTTCGACTTCGGTCTTGCGGCCTTTCGCGCCGACGGATCCGGGATAGGTTTCGGCGAAATGGTCGAAGCCGGATTCCGGCGTGGCGGGTTGCTTCGGTTTGCCGGCGGGAGGGGTCGGAGAGGGTATATCGGTATCGGTATCGGTTTTATGCCATGTTTTTGCTTGGCTGTCCCCTAGCAACTTGCTAGAAGGTTTGCTACCGTTTTGCTCTCCGTTTGCTTGGCTGTTTTCCGGCAAGTCGCCCGACGTTTGCTTGGCCTTTTGGTTGGCGGCCTTACGGCGGCCTCCCTTGCTTCCGGCTTTTCGGCGCGCCTCGCGTTGCTCTTCGGTCAGTACTCGTGGCTCCCTGCAGATGCCTTCGGCGTAGACGGGACGCCATCCGCCGTCGTGCTCCTCCATGAGTCCCGCATCGATGAGCTGCTGGAGCTGGCGCATGGTGCCCCCGGCGTCCTTGAGGTCGAACTGGTCGAAGTGGCCGGGATACGCCGACGGGTCCTTCGATTGCATCGAGACGCCTTTGGAGTGGATGACGCAGAGTTTGACCCACAGGCCCACGGTGGCGAGCGGTAGGCGTCGGATGCGCCTGTCGTCGGCCATCTGGTCGTCGATGATGAACCACATTCTTCTTCTCCTTCCGTGGTTCGGGTTCCTTGGAGGCTTAGCCGATCTCGCCGGTGTCCGGGTCAATGGACGCCTCCACGTCGCCATCCTCCATGTCGAGGCTGCGGCGCAGGTCGTCGATGAGGATCATCTGCCGTGACGTGGCGGGCTTGGCGCACATGTTCTCCATGGCCAGGCCGGCGTCGAGGATGCGCTGAGCGAGGTCTGCGCAGTCGTACACGGCTTCGGTGATGGCGTGGATGCCGCCCCACTTGTCGATGTGCTCCTGCTTGTTTTTGGTGTCCATGACGTTGCGGCATGCCTTGAGCACGACGGCCGCGGCCTTGGTGACCTGCTGCGTCTTGCCGATGAGGTCGATGAGCGTGTCCGGTGTCGCTTCCTGCGGGATGAGCGCCTGTTGTTCGCTGGCTTTCATTGCTTCCTCCTTTAGAATTCCGGTTCCGGATCCGGTTTGCCGAAGTCCCCAAATGACGATTGGTCGGCCGCCGGCGCGCCCCACGGATCATCGGCCGGCGGCGCGGCGGGTTGCTGTGTCTGCGCCGACTGTTGCGGCCGTTGGCTCCAGCCACCGACGCCGGTGTTGACGGTCGGCTGCGGCGATGCGGGGTTGCCGTAGACGGGACCGCCCTGGCGGCTGATGCGGGCGACCTGCGCCGTCGCGTACCGCAGCGATGGCCCGATTTCGTCGACCTGCAGCTCCACGACGGTCCGATTGGTGCCGTCCTGCGCCTGATACGAGTGCTGTCGGAGTCTGCCCTGAGCGATGACCCGCATGCCCTTGGCCAATGACCGCACGCAATGCTGGGCGAGGTCGTTCCATGCCGAACAGCGGAGGAAGAGCGCGTCTCCGTCCTCGTACTGGCCGGTCTGCCGGTTGTACTGGCGTGGCGTGTTGGCGATGGTAAAGCTGGCGACCTGCGCGCCCTGGCTGGTGGTCCTGATCTCCGGATCCGCGGTGAGGTTGCCGATGATGGTGATGACGGTCTCTCCGATGGCCATGTCAGGCTCCCTTCACGTATCCGGCTGGCTCCGGGCCGAGCTGGCTTGGATCCTTGGCCTTCCATGCGCATTTCGCGCGCAGGCATCCGGCCTCGCGGTCGATGATGATGTCTCCGAAGCGCGCCGGCGCGACCATGGTGAGGTTCCAGCCACGGTCGCGGTTGAGCGCGGATATGGTCTCGTACAATTCGCTGATGAGCTCTGCCGCCGTCATGCCGATGCTGGTCGGCGTGAGTGGCCATTCGAACCACTTCTCGCCTTCTGGCCTGCTTGGTGTTTTGCTTGGCAACGTTTGCCTCCTTTGGATTGATGTCGTGCCGGGGCGCGGATTCGAACCGCGCATCCATCCGCCGACGTGACCTCAACACGCCGATCCATGGCGCCCGCATCCGTTCGCGGGCCCCGGCGAGGGCCGGGCGGGAGGAGAAGAGAGAAGACGACCCGTCCGGCTGGTTTTAACGTCTTTTCCTTGACGCGCGGGCGGTTCCGGCATGGCCGCGCATGACGAACCACGTCCATGCCACAATGTGTGCGGAACCGTCCAAGTCCTTCACTGCCGTTGCTCGTCCAGCCAGCGCGCGAAGCGGGGGTCGGAGCACAGGCAACGCATGATGACGGCCGTCGGAATGAGCACCGCGAACGGCGCGGCGATGAGATGTTCGATCGGATGCGTGCACGCCGGCGTGCAATACAGCACCCACATGGCCAGCAACCACACCGCGAACAGCAGCTGGTGCAGGATGACGTGGGCAAGGGCCTTCATCACATCAGCTCCTTGTTGATGGTGTCGATAACGATGTCCACGAGGTCGGCCACGTCGAGGTCGACGTATCCGACGATGTGACCGAGCGAACGCCTTGCTTCGATTTCGTCCCATAAGTCGCCGCAGGCCGGACTGATGGCGTCGCCATGGTCCTCAAATTCCCTGAATATCGCTTCGACGCAGGTTTTGCGGATGTCGGTCATTTGTCCTCCTTTTCTTCCCATGGGTCAGGCCACGGGGTATCGGTACGCCAGTCGTTGTCGGTCATCACGCGCCCACCTCTTCCTCGTATTCGGCCGTGCACTGGTACAGGTGTTGCGCGAAATAGGCGATCATCTGCTCCTTCGGATACATGACGATTCGTCCCACCTTCACGAACTTCGGGCCGATGCCCGCGCTACGCCAGTACGCCAGGGTGCCTTCCTTGATGCCGCAGTTGTCCGCGATGTCCTTCGTTGTGTTCATCGGCTTCAACGCCGCCGCCAATGCGGCGAACACCTCTTTGTCATCCATCACGCGCCTCCTTTGCGTGTGTGATGCCGGGCGGCGTTAGGAGAACCGCCCGGCCCTCTCCTAAAATCGGTGTCATCCCGCATTTGCGACGTGCGGACCGAACAGTTAGGAGAAGAATCAATGAATGGGTTATGGGTGACCATCGCTGGATGGGCGGTGACTATCGGCGTATCCGTCGCCGGTTGGGTCATCACAGGGAGAAGGGCCGCGAATAGTGGGAAGACCGATACGGAAAGGTTCGAAAGACGTCTCTCGCTGTTCTCGGAGCAACTGGACGCCATGCGGAACTCTTCGGATTCGCTGCATAGGCAGGTCAATCTATTGGAACGCAAGGTGTCCGTTCCGGACTGGATCATCGAGCATCCAAGTCCGAGCCCGAACAACGTCATGTTCGTGATCAGGAACCGCAACACGTTCGACGCGTATGACGTGCGCTTGGAGGCCGATGGGTGCGAACCGGTTGTGTTGGGCGACATGGCAAAGGGGTCGTCGCGCAAGTTCGAGTTCGTCGCCGCCGTTCTTGGGCGAGCGGATAATGTCATCATCAGTTGGCTCGATTCCCCGCAGGCGACGGAACGTATGGACCTGCCGATGGCGATGCCGGAAAGACGATAGCCAGGAAGTGGCACAGTGCGTCGCCTTCGAGCTCGATCATTTCAGCCAAGGTCACGTATGCCTTGCCGTCCCATATGTCCACATGGATCGGATGCTCCGTGGGGTCGAAGAGCGTTCTCCCGCTCACGCCCAGAGCGTCCTCGAGTTCTTTGGGCGCGCAGTCGATGTCGGTGATATCGAACGACGTGTTCATTTCAGTTCTCCTCCTTGCTGTTGGCATTGTTGGCTGTCGCGTTTTCCAGCGCATCGGCGAGCGCCTGATTCTGTTCTTCGATCGCTTCCGTCGGCGAGCGCTTCGGCGTCTTTGATGATGTCGGAGAGCTTGCGTCCGGTGACTTGGCTGATGCGGGCAAGCTCGTCGAAGTTGAACGTCCCGCCATTGAGTTTGCGGTTGAGACTGTTGCGTGGAATGCCTGCCTTTATTCCGACCTCATCCTGCGTGAGCCCAGCGTGTTTTATGGTGCTCTTGAGGACATCACCAATTTGTCGAGATGTCACATTTTCAATTTGCTTCAAACCAAACCTCCAAAGTTTTATTTAAGACTTATTTGTTTCATATGAGACATGATAAATAAATATTTGCCTTATGCAAAACTCGGCGTGTCTCATATGAGACAAAAAACGGGGAAAATGACGTAATCTAAACACATGGCAACAGGAAAGAAAATCCCGACTATCGAATCAAAGGCGCTGTCGATAGCGATCAAACGGGCAATGGCGACAAGAGAACTGAAAGTAAAGTCGCTCGCTGAGAAATCAGGCGTCCCCTACGGGACGTTACGGAGGATCCTCGAACTGAACACCGTTGCCGATTATGAGCAATTGCAACGCATTTCGACGGCGTTGCGAACACCTCTGGCGCAGATCATCGCCGATGCGGATGAACTCAGCAAAGACCCAGAAGTTGTAAGCGATTTTGAGACATCTCACGAAGATATCGACATCGATAAGTGGGCCGACCGCATCAAAAGCGAAGATTCCATTAAAACCAGATAGGAAGGGAGAACAATGGAATTTGAAGAGAGCCTTAACCAGGTCGCAGCAAAGGTACGCGACCTCAAAGAGGGCATCGAAACAGAGGAAGCCACGAAGAACGCGTTCATCATGCCGTTCATCGGTCAAGTGCTCGGTTATGACGTGTTCAACCCAACCGAAGTCGTGCCGGAATTCACCGCCGACGTTGGGGTCAAAAAAGGCGAAAAGGTTGATTACGCGCTCGTGCATGACGGTCAAGTGCAGATTCTTATCGAATGCAAGAAGATTGGCGTACCGCTCAGCTTGGAGAACGCAAGCCAGCTGTACCGGTATTTCGCGGTGACGAACGCGCGCATCGGTGTTCTGACCAACGGCCAGGTATGGAATTTCTACATGGACATTGATGAGCCGAACCGCATGGACTCGAAGCCGTTCCTGGTGCTGGATCTATTGGATATCGATCCGACGATAATCCCGGCGTTGCAGAAGCTGACCAAGCCGGCGTTCGACCTTGATTCCATCGCCAGCAGTGCCGAAGAGCTCAAATACGTAGGTGCACTCAAGAGGGCCGTCGGCGACGAGTTCAAAGAGCCGTCGGACGAGTTCGTAAAGCTGCTCGCCTCGCACGTGTACGAAGGCGCGTTCTATGCGTCGGTCATGGAGAAGTTCAGGCCATTGGTGGCGAAGGCGCTGAAGCAGTATCTGTCAGATCAGGTCAACGATCGACTCAAGACGGCACTCGGCGCTGATGATATCAAGATCGACACAATCGAGCCAGACGCAAACGAGGAAACAAACGACGGAGACGAATCCGACGGCAACGACGACGATGGAATCGTCACCACCGAGGAGGAAATCGCCGGTTACCGAATCATCAAAGCCATCGCATGCAGCGATGTGGATCCGGAACGTGTAACGATGAGAGATGCAAAGAAATACTGCGCAATATTCCTCGACGATAACAACCGTAAGCCAATTGTTCGTCTTTATTTCAACACTAAGCAGAAATATCTCGGTGTTTTCGACGAAAACAAAAACTGCGAGCGCATGCCTATCGATACGCTTAACGGTATCTATGCCTACTCTGAGCAGATTCGCGAAGAGGTGCGCCGCCTTCTATAACAGCATTATTTGAAAATAGTTCGAGTCCCGATGTACAGCTCAATGATTGTCGGGACTCTACTTAAAAGCCGCCTGTGTCTACGAATACCGCGAGCGCCGTGGTGAAGAACATGTGGGAAGAAGCGCCATGAAAGTGACCATTGATGATCTGTGGCTCAAGAATGACGATGATGGCAATCCGCCGAGTCGCGCGGCCAAACGCTCTTTGGCGAACTCACGCGATCCGATGAAGGCCAATGTGCCTGAGAAGTGGCGTAAAAGCCGTTATGGAGTCGGGATGCGCTGGCGTTGTCATTGGACCATCGTCAAGGATGGTAGACGTGTGCAGAGGGTGAAGCAGTTCGCCAGGCTCGCCGAAGCGCAGGAATATGCCGCGGCCATGGAGGACGACATCAGGCGGGGACGCTACCGCGATCCTCGTCAGGAGCTTCGTGTCTTGGATGATGTGGCCGGCGAATGGCTCGCGTCGAAGGTTGATCTGAAACCCGGCACCGCAGGCCGGTATGCGAGGGAGCTGCGCCTGTACATCCTGCCCAAATGGGGTGGCATGACGTTGCGGGAGCTGCGCCCTGACATGCTGCAGGAGTGGGTCGGCCAGCTCATGGACGGTGGTTATCCGGCCGCGTTGCCGGACGGGCGTGATTCGAAGCCGCTGAGCGCGAGAAGCATCCGCAATATCATGAAAGTCGTCCTCAAGGGCATCTTTGACTACGCCGTCTCGAACGGGTGGATCGGTGAGAATCCTGTGGACAGGGTCACCGTGCCGAAGATCGTCTCCGACGACGACATGGTGTTCCTCTCGGTCCGCGAGGTCGAGTTGCTCGCGGACGAGGCGGAGAAGATCGGGAAGCCGGTGGACGGTCTGCTGGTCAGATGGCAGGCCTATACGGGATGCCGCATAGGCGAATCGCTTGCCCTCAAGGTCGGTGACGTGGACGTGGACAGGCGGCGCGCCAGGATAGGCCGCACATGGACTGACGACGGGCACGGCGGCAGCATGCTCGGCACACCGAAGAACGGAAAGGCCCGCAACATCGCGATACCACGGTTCCTTATGCCGCAGATCAAGGCGCAGATGGATGGCATGGGTGATGACGATTGGCTGTTCCGTGCCACCCGTGGCGGGAACGTCTGGACGAACACGTGGCGGACAAGGATATGGAACAAGGCCGTCAAAGCGGCCGGCATGGAGGACGCTGGCGTGACCATACACAGTCTGCGCCACACATACGCGAGCTTCGCGATCGCCCAGGGCGCGGACGTGAAGACCCTGCAGATGCAGCTCGGCCATTCCTCTCCCAGCATCACATTGAACACCTACACGGCGCTCTGGCCGGAACGATTGGACGACGTGGCCGACGCGATCGGAGCCCTCCGCGAGCGCGAACTCGTGTGAATCGGGCATGGAGGTTCCGCGGCGTTTGTATGCATTTGTATGCGGATTGTTTTCGACGGAAAAAATAAGCCCTTGAAAACCTAATGTTTCCAAGGGC
>CAJLKD010000019.1:0-29203 GCA_905207115.1 Bifidobacterium angulatum
CGTACGCCGTTGACGTCCACCGTGACCTTTTCGGAATCGTATGGTGCGACGTCGGACGGCACGGTGCCAAGGGAGCTGACGATACGGCCCCAGTTCGGATCGTTGCCGGAGATGGCGCATTTGAGCAGATTGGACGCTGCGACCGCGCGGCCGCATGCCAGAGCGGCTTCTTCGGTGGTCGCGCCGGTAACTTTGACACGGATGTCATGGCTTGCGCCTTCGCCGTCGCCGATGATCTGGCGGGCGAGCGAGGCGGTGGCCTTGGCCACGAGCTCGTTGAACTCGTCCGGTTCCGGTTCGATGCCGGACGCGCCGGAAGCCAGCAGCAGCACGGTGTCGTTGGTGGACATGCAGCCGTCCACGTCGATGCGGTTGAACGACATTTCGACTCCGGCGTTCAAGGCGGCTTGAAGCTGTCCGGCGGTCACGACGGCATCGGTGGTGATGACGCACAGCATGGTGGCCAGCTGCGGGGCGATCATGCCGGAACCCTTGACCATGCCACCGATACGGAAGCCGTTGGAACCTTCCAGCTCGACGGTTTTCGGCTTGGTGTCGGTGGTCATGATGGCGTGCGACGCATCGGCTCCGGCTTCGGCGGTATCGGCAAGGGTTTCAAATGCCTTGTCCGCGCCGGACAGCACGTTGTCGAGCGGCAGCAATTCGCCGATGAGACCAGTGGAACATACGGCCACGTCTTCGGCTTTGGCGCCGATGAGGCTGGCAACCTTTTCAGCGGTGGCCTTGGACTGCTCGTATCCTGGCTTGCCGGTGCATGCGTTGGCGCCGCCGGAGTTCAGAATCACGGCCTTCACATGGCCGTCGGATACGATGTTCCTCGACCACTGCACAGGAGCCGCGCAGAAACGGTTCGAGGTGAACACGCCGGCAGCGGCGTCAAGCGGTCCATTGTTGACCACGAGAGCCAGATCCTTCTTGCCTTCGACCGCGGAAATGCCAGCTGCCACGCCAGCTGCGGAAAAACCTTGTGCGAACGTTACGCTCACGGTGCCACTCCAATCTTCGTCAATCCTGCATCCTCAGGAAGTCCCAATGCCACATTCAGCGATTGCACGGCCTGTCCGGCGGTTCCTCGGTTGAGGTTGTCGATGGCCGCGAATGCCAGCAGGCGGCCGGCATGATGGTCGACGACCACTTGAATGTGGGCCGCGTTAGAACCGATGATGTTGGCGGTGGCCGGCATTACGCCTTCAGGCAGCACCACCATGAAATCCTGGCCTTCGTATGCGTCCAGCCAGACCTGGCGGATCTCGGCATCCGTCATGCCAAGCGCTTTGTCGGTGAGTTTGGCGGAAACGGTGGCGAGAATGCCACGCGCCATCGGCGCGAGAATCGGCGTGAAGGCGAGGGTGTAATCGTCCGCCTCCGCAGCACTCTTGCCGGCCGCGTGCGCGAAGTTCTGCAGGATCTCCGGAATGTGGCGGTGCGTACCGCCTACCGAATACGGCAGTGCGGAGCCGAACGCCTCAGCCGCAAGCAGATTGGTGCGCTTGAGGTTCTTGCCGGCGCCGGAATAACCGACCACCAAATCAGCCACGATGTCTTTCGGTTCGACAAGACCCTGCGCAATGCCCGGTTGCAAAGCCAGCGTGGTCGCAGTGACGTTGCAGCCCGGTCCCGCAATGCGCTTGGTGCCGGGAAGCGCTTCACGCTGACGACTGTAGGAGCCGTCTGTCTCGATGCCGGTGATGAGTTCCGGCATGCCGTAGGTCCAATGCTGGTAGAAGTCACCGCCGTAGAACGCGTCCCATGCGCTCTTCTCCTCAAGGCGGTGATCGGCACCCAGATCCACCACCACTGCGTTCGGATCAAGCTGGGAAGCCAGCGCTCCAGAAGCGCCGTGCGGCAATGCCAGGATGATTACGTCATGGCCGTTGAGCACTTCCGGCGTGGTGTCCTCGACCACGAGGTCCGCCAACTGCGGAATGTGCGGCATATGCTTGCCAAGCTTGTCCCCCACCGAAGAATGTCCGGCGACGCAGGTCACTTCGAAATTCGGGTGTGCCGCGAGTATGCGCAACGCCTCACCACCCGCGTATCCAGTCGCGCCGGCCACGGCTACCGTGTATTTGGCCATGTCACGTCTCTTTTCCTTGACTCGTTGAAACACATTCAGCATACACTTTATGCACTACATTGCATAATTATGCAGTTCAATCGTGTCGGATAGTGGTCACCGCCCATAACGGGACCGTTCAGACGAACATAAAAAGATTGGTTTCAGGCGGAAATCGAGCTGGAATCACCACTTTGGCCACTGCCACCGAACATGTACTGCATCATCTGGTTATACAAATCGGCTGTGGAAATGCCGTGAACCGTCATCCAAATCACCGCAATGGTGTACAGCACGTTGATAATCAGCGCTGCCACGCCAAGCGCGTAGCCTTTCATATGCAGTTTTTTGGTACGCCACATGGCGATGGCGCCCATCACCGCAGGGATGACCGGTACCGGCAGGAATAGTGCGAACACGAACGAGATGATCGCATAGCTATCCCAATGGCCGTACAGGGGGTTCTGGCTGGGATCATTCGGGTTGATGGGATATATGCCGGGCTGTTGGTATGGATTCGGCCCATACTGGCTTGGCCCGTATTGATTTGGTCCATACTGATAGCCATTGGGCTGGCCTGATTGCTGCCGCCCCGATGCATCATATGGATTCGCCGGATACCCGTTCTGCATATACGGATTCGTCTGCGGCCGCTGCGCCGTTTGTTGTGCATCGTCCTCCGGCTTGGGCTGTTCGGGAGCCCCATACATGTATGGATTGTAGTTCGCCGGATACTGGTTGGACATCGCGCCATATTCAGGCTGGTTGTACTGTCCGAATTCCGGCTGTGCCGACTGGTCCGACGACGAAGACGACGAAACCGGAGCAGCCCCGGCCGCCTCCTGCCCTTCGTCGGGGTTGATCGGCTGGTTCTGCTCCGGTTCGTTCATGTCATCCTCTTTATCTTTTTGGTTACTTCGATGGACTTGACGTGTCAGGCACGCAGTTGCGCGCCCAGCTTCGCGGCCGCATCCACGATGCGCTTGCGAATGGCTTCGCTGTCCTCGGAGGTCAGCGTCTTGTCCTCAGCGCGGAACGTGACGGCGTATGCGAGGGACTTCAATCCCTCACCCAGCTGGTCGCCGGTGTACACGTCGAACAGGTCGATGCTTTCCAAGCTGTTGCCGGCGGCTTCGACGATGATCTTCTCGAGTTCGGCGGCGGTGACGTCCGTCGACACGGTGAAGGCCAGATCCTGCTTGACCGGCGGGAAGGTGGAAATCGGCTTGGCCTGCACCGGCTTGCCGCTCAAGGTGGCAAATAGCGCGGTCAGGTTCAGTTCGAACGCGGCGGAATGGGCCGGGAAGCCCAACGCCTCGTTGACATGCGGGTGAAGCTCGCCGACCATGCCGACGAACGTGTCACCTGCCATCACACGTGCCGCACGGCCCGGATGCCATTGCGCGGGTACGTCCTCAGCCTTCGGCTGGTCCAACGTGAGCTTTGCGCCGATGCGGTCGGAAATACGCTGCACGGCTTCAACTGCGTCGGACCAGTCCACGGCACGGCGATCGCCCATCCAGCCGGAGTCGACGGCGTTGCCGGTCAGAATGCCGGCGACGTGCATCGGCTGGTCCGGCAGGCCTGCGTCAAGCGCGGCCAACTGCTCGTCGGTTGGCTTGACGGCACCCGGCAATGCCGGAATGGCCGGAGCGTTCGGATCCCACAGGTAGACGTGTCCGATTTCGTACAGCGACACGTTTTCCACGCCACGGCGCAGGTTACGCTGCACGGTCTGCGCGAGGGTCGGGATGATGTCGCGACGCAGGAACGGGCGATCGCCGGCCAGTGGGTTGGCAATTTCGACGCTGACCTTCTTGGTGGCGTCGGCGTCAAGTGCGAAGTTCTTGTAGTCTTCGTCGCCCACGAACGGATAGCTCAGGGTCTCCACCATGCCGTATTCGGCGAGTTCGTCGGCCACCTGGCGCTTGCGCAGCTGCTCGGCGGTCAGTCCGACCTTGCCTTCGACCGGTGCCGGCGGCACGGTGACCGGAATCTCATCGTAGCCGACCAGACGGGCCACTTCCTCCACCAGATCGCACGGTTCGTTGAGGTCCGGACGCCAGCTCGGCGGAGTCACGGAGAACTCACCGTTGCCACCGCCGGCCACAGTGCAGCCGATATCGGTGAGAATGTCGCTGATGGTGTTCACGTCAGTGTCCAGTCCCGCCACGCGGGCCACTTCGGACGCCTTGAACAGAATCGGACGACGATTGCAGACGGTGTTGTAATCAGTCGGGTGCTCGCTCGGCTCGCCGTTGCCATACTTGACCAGAAGCTCGGCGGCCATCTGGGCGGCAGCCGGCTGCAGCTGATCATCCACGCCACGCTCGAAACGACGGGACGCTTCGGACGGAATCTTGTGACGACGTGCGGAACGCGCGATCGATACTTGGTCGAAATGAGCGGATTCCAGCAGGATGTTCTTAGTTTCAGCAGTGACCTCGCCATACAGGCCGCCCATCACGCCGGCGATGCCAAGCACACGAGAGCCACGCTCGCCGTTCGGCGAGTCGGTGATCAGCAGGTCTTCGACGCTCAGGTCATGATCCTTGCCGTCCAATGTGGTGAGCTTCTCACCTTCGTTGGCGCGGCGCACGACGATCGGTCCTTCAATCTTGTCCAGATCGTAGGCATGCATCGGCTGGCCAAGATCAAGCATCACGTAATTGGTGACGTCCACCGCCAAAGAGATGGAGCGCATGCCTGCGCGGATTAGGCGGCGGCGCATCCAGTTCGGCGTGTGGCTTGCCGGGTCGAAACCACGCACGGCGCGCGCGTAGTAGCGATCGCAGCCGACCACACCGTGAATCGGATTCTTGTCGTCGACAATCACTTCGATGTCGCTCTTGACACCTTCCGGCAGACCCTGAGTGACGGGCGCCTTCTTGCCGAGGGCGGTTGCCGGATCAGTGTAGACGGCGCCAGTGGAATGGTGGTATTCGCGGGCCACGCCACGGTAGGAGAACGCGTAGCCGCGATCCGGGGTGATGTTGATTTCCAGCAGCGGCTGGTCCAGGTGCAGCAGATGCATGGCGTCATCGCCCGGCTGGAGCTTTTCGTATTCCTCCGGGGTGAAGCCGTACTTGCGTAGCAGGATGATGCCGTCGTGGTTATCACCCAGACCAAGCTCGCGCTCGGAGGCGCACATGCCGTTGGAGATGTGGCCGTAGGTCTTGCGCGGTTCGATCTTGAAATCGCCTGGCAGCACGGCGCCCGGCAGGGTCACGACAACCTTCTCGCCGGCTGCCATGTTCGGAGCTCCGCAGATGATGCCGCGTGGCACCTTGTTGCCGTTTTCATCGGTCTCGTTGTATTCGTCGCCGACGTCCACATGACACCAGTTGATGATCTTGCCGTTCTTCTGCGGTTCCGGAGTGGCGTCGACCACATAGCCGACGACAATCGGGCCGGTGACCTGGGAGGTGTGGATCTCTTCCTCTTCGAGGCCGACCTTCACCAGATCCTTGGCAAGCTGTTCATACGTAAGGCCTTCCGGAACCTCGACATGGTCCTTGAGCCAATCAATGTCAACCATTGGCATGGGTCAATCACTCCCCCATCACAAACTGTTCGCTGAATCGCACGTCGCCTTCCACCAGGTCGTGCATGTCGTTGATGTCGTGGCGCAGCAGCAGGGTACGTTCCACGCCGACGCCGAAGGCGAAGCCGGTGTAGACCTCAGGATCGAGGCCCGCAGACTTCAGCACGTTCGGGTTGACCATGCCGCAGCCGCCCCATTCAAGCCAACCGGCGCCGCCCTTCTTATCGGGGAACCACAGGTCGAGCTCGGCGCTCGGCTCGGTGAACGGGAAGTAGCTCGGACGCAGACGGGTTTTGGCTTCCGGGCCGAACATGGCCACGGCAAGCTTGTCGAGCACGCCCTTCAAATCGGCCATGGTCAGATGCTTGTCCACGGCGAGGGCCTCCACCTGATGGAACACCGGGGTGTGGGTGGCGTCAAGTTCGTCGGTACGGAACACACGGCCCGGGCAGGCGATGTACAACGGCACGCCACGGGTGATGAGTCCACGGACCTGATCGGACGAAGTCTGGGTGCGCAGCACCATGTTGGAGCCGACGAAGCCCGCGGCGTCCTTGGCCTGATTGCCCTTGACGTAGAAGGTGTCCTGCATCTGGCGGGCCGGATGGTCCGGACCGAAGTTCAGCGCGTCGAAGTCATACCATTCGGTTTCCACTTCCGGACCGTCGGAAATCTGCCAGCCCATGGAGATAAAGAAGTCCTCGACATCCTCCATCAGCTTCGGCAGCGGATGGCGGGCGCCAAGCGGCTTGCGGTTGACCGGCAAGGTCATATCCACGGTTTCGGCAGCAAGCTCGCGGGCCTCTTCTTCGGCCTTGACTTGCTTTTCCTTGGTGCCGAACGCACGACCGAAGTCGGCGCGAAGCTTGCCCATGAGCTTACCGGCGTCTTTCTTCTGGTCCTTCGGCAACGCGCCGATGGCCTTGCTGGCCTGCGTCATCGCGGATTCCGCTCCGGCGTACTGCGTCTTGATGGCTTTCAATTCCTCCATTGTGGAGGCGTTTTCGATTTTCGCGATGCCCTCGGCAACCGCATCGGTTACCGCTTGGGCGTCGAATACCGCACCCTCTGCCACGAGATACCTTTCTTATCAACCGTTTGTTTTACGCATAAAACGCGCAATTCCAACGTTTTTACGACTTCACATTCTTTCAACATGACTCGACATAGCCAAGCTCAGCAGCATCACCGCCGCGCTGGTGCCGAGATTGAGCGATTCCGCCTTGCCGTAGATGGGAATCGACACGATTCTGTCGACGCGTTCCAACACATCCTGGGTCAGCCCGCGCGCCTCGTTGCCGAACAGCACCGTCTTGGCTTGCGCAAGTGATTGCGGTACGGCAAGCACGTCCGTAAGCGGTTCCGGCGGCCGTGCGTCGGTACCATACACGTCGGCGGCGTACACGGCGAGTCCACGTTCCGCACACCAATCGAAATACTCGTCCGTGCCCATGGAGACGACCGGCAGATGGAACAGCGAGCCGGCAGTGGAACGAATCACCTTCGGGTTGAAGATGTCCACGCAGTCGTCCACCAGCACCACGCCCGCGCAACCGGCCGCATCCGCGGAACGAATCACGGTGCCGGCGTTGCCCGGATCGCGCACCTGCCAGAACGCGGCGACCATCGTGCGTTCGTCGGAATCGCCATCAATGACGGCGGAATCGAGGAAAGCGCGCATGTCGGCGACGGCGAGCACTCCCTGCGCGTCGGAGCTCATGTGCTGCATGACGGCATGCGTCACCTTATGCACGTAAGCACCGGTCTGCATGGCCTTGCCGGCCATCTGCGCCACGGTAGGCGTGATGAAAGCCGCGTCCGGTTCGGCGGAGACGACCTCCACATACAGATCCTCGACGATGTCGGGATGCCAGGAGAGCAGTTCACGTACCGACTGCGGTCCTTCCACCATGAACCTGCCGGACCGCTTGCGGCCTTTCCTGTCGGCAAGTTCGGAGACCCTGCGGACGCGTTCGGCCCTTGGGTTTGCAATGACTTCGGATTTCATAGGCATACGCGTTAGCCTAACACCTTCGAAGCGGTTGGCGACGCGGCCATGTCATGTTTCGAGGCGTCCAGAAAACATCCAGCCACATCCCAGCGCGAACAAAGCGTCTTTCTGTTGTATGCCAGATACAACTTTTACCATCAGCATAAACGCCGATCGCGAGCGGCGCGGAACCATCAATCGCTCATATCTATCGAAACACATAAGGAAACAGCCATGTTCGTCGTCAAAAACGCATGGAAAAGCGTCACCCGCAACAAGGGACGCAATATGCTCATCATCGTCATCGTGACCATCATCGCCGCTGCCGCCACAATCGGCCTATCCATCCGGCAGGCGGCTGCCACCGCAAGAAGCAGCGGATTAGATAACACCACCGTCACCGCGCAGATCAGCCTTGATCGCGGCAAACTCATTTCCGAATCGCGCGAGCAGTCCAAGTCGGATTCCGATTCGTCCGATGCTTCCGCCAAACCTGACTTCGACGCCATGCGTTCCGCTTTGGCCGACAAGCAGTTTTCGCTTGCCGACTATCAGAAGTACGCGAAGGCTTCATCCGCGGTGAAATCCACTATTATATGGAGACCACGGGGTTGGCGGCGACCGACGATTTCCAGCCGGTCACCGATTCGTCCGGTTCGGATTCCTCCAGCTCGTCCGGCTCGTCCAATATGAAGGATTCGTCTGATACCGCCGGTACGGATAACGGCACCCGTCAGGATGAACAGTCCGGTGGCCCCGACGGACAAATGGGCGACGTCGCGGGCAGCAAAGACGGCGCGGGCATGGTCAGCGGCGATTTCTCCCTAATCGGCTTCTCCAGCGACGAGGCCGTCGCCAACGCCTCCAATGGCAGCTTCACGATGGTGAAGGGCAAGGTGTTCGGCTATGACGCGAGCAGTGATGGCGATGCCATCATCTCCAAATCGCTCGCCGACCGTTCCTGACAATCCAATCGCACGTTTTTCCTGGAAAGGACCTCCCATGACAACGAATTCCGCGAATACCGCCAATACGGCAATCGCAAAAGAAGCCGTCGAGACCAACGGCGCACAATCGCAGCAGACCGACCCGCCTACGCTGCAGCTGGATAACGTCAGTTATGCCTACACCAAAGGCGGCAAACGCGTGCTGAAAAACATCAGCCACGATTTCCAAGCCGGCAAAGTGCATGCCATCACCGGACCGTCCGGAGCAGGCAAAACCACGCTGCTATCACTGATCTCGGGACTGGCGAATCCCACGGAAGGGATGGTGCTGGTCGACGGCACCGACCTGTCGGAACGAGACCGATACCGTTTCCGCAGCCACGACATCGGCGTGATCTTCCAAAACTTCAACCTGCTGCCGAACCTTACGGTCGCGGAGAACATCATCCTGTCGATGGACACGTCCGGCAAAACGTTCGACAAGTCGAAGAGGACGATCGTCGAGGAACTGCTCGAACAGGTGCATTTGCCGAAGGAATACGCGAACGAACGTATCCTGCACCTGTCCGGCGGCGAACAGCAGCGTGTGGCGATCGCCCGCGCGTTAAGCTATGGTCCTTCCATCATCGTCGCGGACGAGCCGACCGGCAATCTCGATCCGGCCACGCAGGACGACATCATGGGCATCTTCCGTATGTTGGCGCATGACGAGCACCGTTGCGTCATCATTGTGACGCACAGTCCGGAAGTGGCCAAGACGTCCGACGAAGTGTTCGAATTGGCCCCCATCAAACGACGGAAACGTTGACGTTTTCAGCCAATCCGTATTTTGCGCTCCCCCGTTGTTCGTCATGTGGTCCGGTAGACTGATGACGAATAACGGGGCGCGAAACGCTCCGGCACATGGATGCAGGAAGAATGCAATATGAACATCACCGTATATCTCGGCGCGCATGAAGGCAACGATCCGTCGTACAGAAAGGCCGTCGAGGAATTGGGCGCGTGGATCGCAGGCAACGGCAACCGTCTGGTATATGGCGGCTCCGATGAAGGATTGATGGCCGTGATAGCGGATGCCGTGCTGTCACATGGCGGTGAGGTGACCGGCATCGAAGCGCAGATGTTCGCCGACCAGGGCGTGGCGCATCAGGGACTAACCGAACTGGTCATCGTGCCGGACATCACGGAACGCCGTACCCGCATGATCGAACTGGGCGACGTGTTCATCGCCTTCCCCGGCGGCACGGGCACATTGGAGGAAGTCAGCGAAGTGGTGTCGAAGATCTGCCTGAATCAGCTGTCCCAACCGTGCATCTTCTATAACCTCAACGGTTTCTACGATGATATGAAGGCGTTCCTGCAGCGGATGATCAACGTGGGCTTCTCCACGTCCGAACGTCAGCACGGCATCTATTTCGCGTCGAATCTGACCGAAATCGAACACATCATCGCCACACATCAGGCCTAACGGACGGCATGCACGCCCGCAAGTCTAAGTCAGGCGACCGGCAGAACGGCGTGCAGAATCGTCATAATCGTCAATCCGATGACCGCGGTAACGGTCAATGAGAAGCCGGCAAGCTTGGCATTGCCCGTCAGCGAGTCGGTGAATTTCGTAGAGAAAATCGTCACCGGGGCGAATGCGGCCAAGACCACGATTTCGCGGACACGTTCGTCCAACGGCAACAGGAACCATGCGGCCAATGCGATGAGGACGCTGAACAGGAAACGCCATGCGATGACCTTGCCCAGTTCCGAACGGTCCTTGTGATTGTCGGGAATCTCCATCATCAGGCCGATCATGGCCATTGCAGCGAACGCGTTGGCATTGGCGAACGGCGTGATAAGCGTGACGATCCAATGTGGGACGCTCCACCCGGCAAACATGAATACCAGCATAAGCATGTAGCAGTCAAACGAGATGGACGAGTAGAAATCGTGCGCGATGTTCTTGATCTTAAGGCTTAACGGCAGATTCTTGGCGGGGCTCCCCAAGTGCAGCAACGAACGGGTGATGGTCAGGGATGCAGCGGTGGCGATGATGGCGTTGCCGATATCAAGCATGATGACCGGCAGGCCGGCGCTTGGACCCATGAAGGTCTGCACCACCGGCAGGCAAAACGCGCCGATGTTCAGTCCCGACGCGTTGAGCATCTGATAAGCACGGTAGCGTGGCTCGTCGCCGCGCGATCCGAAATACACGACGAACAACGGAATCAGGCAGGCAAATAAGCCGAATACGACAAGCCACAGCAGGTTCATCGGATGCTTGTTCGTGGCGAAGCTCATGATGATGGCGCATGGCAGAGTGAGGTTGAATACCAGTCCCTGAACCACTTTATAGGATTTGTCGGAGAAGATATGGATGCGTTTGAGCAGGTAGACGCTGATGATGACGAGTAGCAAAGATCCGGCTTGGAACAACATGCCACCGAGTATAGGAGCGCCGTCGCCACATCGCGCATACCCCGACACAATGTGACCGTGCGGCATATACAAGCCCATCTCTGCTTGTATATGCCGCACGGATTCGAGACACCGGCAAAGCGTAGCGTCAGAGCTAATGATTCGTGTTGCCGGTCCACATGGTTACTTGGTGACGGTGTTGTATTCAGGTACCCCCATGTAGTTGTAGTCCACGTGCACGCCCTTCGCGCAGGCCGCGGTCACGTTCGTGTACCACAACGGAATCACCGGCAGATCCTCGATCAGTACCTTCTCGCTCTCCTGGTAGATGCCGATGGCTTTATCGAGGTCGGTTTGTTTGGCGGCCTGATTGATGAGCGCGTCGAATCTCGCGCTTTTGTAATCGCCGTTGTTCAGGCCCTTGCCGTCGGCGGAGGCGGAATCATAAGCCTGCACCAGATAGCCTTCAGGATGCGGATAATCGGAGGACATGCCTGACTTGAACGCCGCGCCGATAGTGCGGTCTTGAATCGCGGAGCGCAGTTCTTTGGATGTGGCGAAAGGATAGCTTTCGGCTTTGATGTCCAACACGTTGCCAAGTGAATTCGCGGCTGCTTCGGCCCACTCCTTGTCGGTTCCATCGGCGCTGTATGCGATGCGGAACGTGCCGTCCCATGGACTGATCGCATCGGCTTGGGACCATAGTTTCTTGGCTTTGTCCTTATTATAGGAGAGGGCGTCGGCGCCCAGTTTGGGATCGTAACCTTTGATGACGGGTGCCAGGAAGTCCGCGGCCGGCGTGACGGTGCCGTCGAAAATGGCTTTGGCGATGGATTCGCGATCAAGCGCGTGGGCGATGGCCCTACGTCGTAGCACACCTTCTTTGCCCTGGAAATGCTTGAGGTTTTGTGGAATGGTCAGGTCGCTGAACGATGGTCCGTCCTTGCTGATCGCCGTAATGTTCTTCTCATCACGGTAGGTTTTCAACGCGGACGTTGGAATGGAGTCAAGCGTGTCCAAGTTACCGGCAAGCAAATCCGAGTAGGCGGCGTCGAGGCTTTGATAGACCTTGAAGTCGATGCCAGCGTTCTTCACTTTGCGTGGTCCCTTATAGTTTTTGTCACGCTCAAGGACGATTTCCTCACCGCTTTTCCATTCCTTGAGCTTGTATGGACCATTGCCGACGGGCTTAAGGCCGTATGTCTTGGGATCCTTCAGCGCCTGGGATGGGACGGGCAGGAAGGCGATGTCGCCAAGTTTGTAGGCGAAGGCGGAGTTCGGCTCCTTCAACGTGACTTTCAGTGTCGAATCGTCGACCACGTCAAGTCCGGAAAGTTGGGCGTTCTTATCGCCATTGGCATCCTGCAGGTCATCATATCCCTTGATGTCTTCAAAAATAGAGGCTCCGACCTGACCGTTGGCGGCGTTGGCGGCGAATGACCAGCTGCGCGCGTACGTGGATGCGGTGATCTTCTCACCGTTGGAGAATTTGAGGGACGGTTTGAGTTTGATCGTATATCCGGACGCGTCGGTGTTGGGCGTGATGGATTTGGCTTGGACGAGTTCCTCATTGCCTTTGGTGTCAAAGGTGACGAGTCCGTCATAGAGCTGGCTGACGATTTTCCAGCCGGACATATCGCTGGTATTGCCCGGCAGCAATCCGTTGGACGGTTCCGTGATGTTGGCTGTGATCATTTGATTTGTCGACGCTTCGGAAGTGTCGATGCCAGTGTTTCCTGTGCCGCAGCCTGTGGCCAGTACGGCGATTGAGCACACGGATACGATTGCGGCCAGCGCGCGGGAACGAAGGCTGAACGTCATTCCTCTCCCCTTTCGAATGGATAACTATCGATAGGTTACCCAAGTGAGATTGCAGAAGTTGGCGTTCTTCCTTATTCCGCTACACATATTTTCGATAACCTGTTATCCGTTTCTGATGGATACGGTTCTCGATGACATTTCATTTACACATTGCAAATGGTGAGCATCGTTCCTAAACCAAACATATCGGCGGAATACCGCGTCAGATTTCGCTACATCGAAAAATGACGAACAGACGTCGGTTGCTCATAGATCATGATTCTTCAATCAGCCCATGTGAACAGTGTTGTTCAAGTCACCCTTCAGCAGCGCACTCGTGATAGATGCATAATCAATATCATGACTGCTTCAGAGAAACCATATGTTCCTATCGCCGACCGCCCGCTGCTGGGAGTGCCCGAGGCCGCCGCCTTGTGCGGGCTGTCCGAGAAGGCGGTGTACACGGCCATCAAACGCGGCGAACTGCTCGTCTGCTACGTGCATTCGTCGACCGCGCACATCCGCCGGCGCGACCTGGACGACTGGATCTCGTGTCTGCCCGAACGGCCGCAATAAACGAAAAACACGGCCTTTGTACGGCTCGTTCGAACCGTACAAAGGCCGTGTGTATCAAGTCACGATATAAGTGACTTATAAGTGACCTGCGCTATGCTGGATAGAGCGAAGCCCTACTGCCAACTATGTTTCACCTAATCGAAAATCAGATGTGGAAGCCGAGGATACCGTCTTCCGCTTGACGCGCCGAAACTGCGTAATATAGCCGCAAAAGCGTTGCGGGACAACGCTTTTGCGGTCTTTCGCGGCAATTATCAGCCGCCCTTTTTCGTGACATGCGATGACATGGACCTGCCAACTAGGTGCAGTATTAGGTGCAGCGCGTGCGCGCATAGCCACGGGGCATGAACCGGAAGACGAACATGCCGCGATACACGCTGACGCTCATCGACTCCACCAACCAGACCCCGCCGATTGTGCTCACCGCCGAATCCACCAGAGCCATCATACGCCAGCTGACGAAACGGCTGGACCCCACGCCCGAGCGCAGGCGCGTGCAGGGCTCCGGAGGATTCACCATGGAGCGCGGACGCGTCAAGGCGTTCCGCGAGCTCCCGCCCGACCCCGCGACCGGGAACCGCCGGCGCGCCACCGCGTTCGGCGCCACCAGGGCCGAGGCGGAGCGCAGGCTCAACGAAAAGATAGCCGAGCTCCAGCGCGTCGGACGGCTCGGCTACACGAAGCCGCCCACCGTGGCCGAATGGTGCGACCACTGGCTGAACGACATCTGCAAACCCCACCTCAAACCCCGCACCTGGGGCACGTACGCGTCCGTCATCGAACGCAACGTCAAGCCCGCCATCGGCGCCGTCAGGCTCGACGAGCTCAAGCCCGCGCACTTCCGCCGCATGGAACGCTACGTCATGGAGGAGCAGGGCAAAAGCTCCGGCACCGCGGGCAGCGCGTGGCGCACCCTGCACAAGGCTCTGGAGGACGCCGTATTGGAGGGCGTCATCGAACGCAACCCCGCCGTCAAGGGCACCGCGCCCCGCGTGGCGTTGAAGGAACGCGCCGCCCTGACGCCCGAACAGGCCGCCGACCTCATCGCCGCGGAGACCGACGACACCTGGCGGCTCATGTGGATGCTGGCCTTCATGACCGGCATGCGCCAGGGCGAACGGCTGGGCCTGACCGAAGACGAACTCAGGCGCGACGGCGACCGGCTCATCATCCTGGTCGAATGGCAGGCCCAGCACCTGACGAAACGCGAGGTCGAGGGACTGCCCAAGGGCGTCGAATGCACGCCGCTCGGCAACGGCATGTACCGCACGCGCCTCAAGACCGAGAAGGGCCGCCGCGCCATACCATTGCCCGAGGCCCTCGCCGACCAGCTGCTCGCCCACATCGAACGCCACGGCGTGAACGGGGATGGATTGGTGTTCCACGACGACCGGGGACTGCCCCTGACCGGCTGCGTGGAACGCAGGCGCTGGTACCGGGCGCTGGACCGCGTCGGACTAAACCACGAGTACGTGCCGCATTCGGCCCGCCACACCACCGCGACCATCCTGAACCGGCTTGGGCTGGACGACGTGACACGCACCGCCATCATGGGCCACAGCCGCGTGTCCACCACGAACGAGATCTACACGCACGTCGAGCTCGACCGCCTCGTCGCCGCCACCGACGGCGTGGAGAAGGCCATCGAGGGCTAGGCGGGCATGACCGTGCCCCGTTCGACGAATGCGGCCACGTCGGCCGCCTTGTAGCGGATGTGCCGCCCCACGCGCACGTACGGCAGGCACATCCTCCTCGCCCGCCACTTGCGCAACGTCTCCGTCGACACGCCCAGTATACGTGCCACCTGCGTGGCCGTCATCAGTTCCGGTACCTCCATGCCGGAACGCATGCGTCCCGGAACGGTAAGGAGCGGTAACGACCACACCGGACCCGCGTTTCCGGGCATGGCGCGAGCCAAGGTGGAGCGCACGACGACAAAGGAGGAGAGACATGCCCTACATCGACATCCACAACGAACGCGTCTGGATACCCGAACGGCCCCTGCGCTCCATGGACGAGGCCCGCCCCATGCGCGACGGCGACCTGCGGCGCTGCCCGGCCTGCGGGCGCGAACTGGACGAGGAGGGGAACGACGACGGGACCATCACGCTCGTCTGCCCGGCGCACCAGGTCGGCTGGGACGCCGGACACGAGGACGAGCCGTATCCCATGGGCGGACTGGTGTTCCGTCCGACCATGGGCGGCGGCGTGTTCATCGCGGGCCCGTGCATGGCCGTGTGCCTGGACCGCACCTCCGCGGTGAACGCATTCTTCGCGTTGGGCGAGACGTACGGCCTGACGCGCATCGAGGGCGTGCGGCCGTGAACGCGTTCAAGGGCCGGGGCGGCCACCCGAAAACGAAAAGGTGCCCCGTCCTTCAGGGCGGGGGTGGTCGAAGTCTGCCAGGACGCATAGAGCCGAATATGGAGACCATCAGGCGCTATAACTACCGCGCGTACCCCACAAGGGGCCAACGCGAGGCTCTGTCGCGTCTGTTCGGCGCGTGCAGGTACGCGTGGAACTGGTATCTGGATCAGCACAAGGTGGCGTGGTGGCTTCATCTGCCGATACCCTCGTACGCCGAATTGTCACGACGCTTCACCGAGTTCAAGAGGGAGCCGGAGAACAAGTGGCTTTGGATGGTATCGTCGGGGCCGATGGCGCAGGCATTGCGACATGCGGAGACGGCCTACTCCCGCGCCTACGCCCACAAGGCGGGCTACCCGCGCCACAAGAGCCGCCATTGCGGCGAGCAGGCCGCCACGTTCACCAGGTCGGACAGATGTCATATCCGCCATGAGCGCAATTCCAGATGGATGTTCCTGCGACTGCCGAAGATCGACGGGGAGATCAAGCTCCGTTGGTCGAGGGATCTGCCCTCCAGGCCGTCAAGTGTGACGGTGATGCTCCATGCGGATGGGACCTACGAGGCCAGTTTCGTCGTCAAGACGGAACCAAAGCCCGCGCCGAAGCCCCGACACAACGCCTGCGGCATCGACATGGGCCTCGAGTCGTTGGCGTCCATCGTGTATTCGGACGGCACGCGCGAGAAGGTCGCCCCATTGAGGGCGCTGCGCAAAGCCGAACGCAGGCTGAGAAGACTTGACAAGGAGCTGAGCCGCCGTCGACACGGCTCGAACAATTATTCGAAGACCAGAGCGACGAAGGCGCGTTTATACGCCCGTATCGGGGCCCAACGCAGGGACCTGGCGTACCAATTGGCCTCCAGGGTGGCGGGCGAGAACCAAGCCGTCGCCGTGGAGACGTTGTGCGTCAAGGGGCTCATGCGCACCCGGATGGGCAAAAGCGTGGCCGACGCCGCATGGTCGATGTTCACCGACAGGGTCGATGCGCTCTGCGCCCAATGGGGCCGCAGGGCCATCCACATCGACCGGTGGTGCCCGAGCAGCCAGGTCTGCTCGCAATGCGGACGCAGGGACGGCCCGAAGCCGCTCAACGTGCGCGAGTGGAGGTGCCCCCAGTGCGGGGCGTTCCTCGACCGCGACTACAACGCCGCATTGAACATTTTGGACGCCGCGGGACTCGCGGAGTCGCTAAACGCCCGTGGAGGCGATGTGAGACGGAGGCTGGCCCAGGCCGGCCGCGACGCGATCGCCCGTGAAGCGGGAACCCACCGAACCGCAAGGCTTCATTAAGCCAAACGGAGCAGGAATCCCCCGCCTTCAGACGGGGGAGGAAGTCAACCGCACTGCCCCGCCTGCTGGGCGAGGATGTTCAGGTCGGCCCCGTTGGACGGCGGCCCGGCCACGCTGGTCTGCCTGCGCTGCGGGCTCGAACGCCCGCTGGAGCCGGTGGCCGGCCCGCCCGAACCGTACACGCGGGCCGTGCGGGCGCTTGGCATGCTGGCCGACGCGTTGGACGAGGATGTCATGCCCTAGAGCCCATGGCACGGGCGACGGCCTCCTCCCGCTCGTCCATGCGGCGCGCCAGATCGAGCTCCGCTTCGACGAGCAGATCGAACGGGGCTCTGTCGCGCCGACGCCGAAGCCTGCGGCGCAGGCGGGCGACCCTGTTCTCGGCCGCCGCGACGGCGTCCGGATCGATGCCGGACAGGTCGGCGTCGAGCAGCAGCGCGTCGGTGACATCCAGCACGGCCTTCAGCCGCACGAACTCCCCGGCGGGCATGGTCTCGATCCGGCGCGCCCCGCTCTCGTACTCGCTGACATGGCTTTGCGTGGTGCCGATGGCGCGGGCCAGCTCGGCCTGCGTCATGCCCGCCCTGAGCCTGAAACCCCTGAGCCTGTTCATGGCATCCATCCTACGCGACGCATACACGCGCATAGCAATGCACACACATGCGAAAGGATGCGCGACATGGACACGGACGGATTGCCGAAGGAGCAGCTGCTGGTGGACAGGCCCACGGCCATGAGGATGCTCGGCGTCAGGGACCCGAGGACAGTCAACAAGCTCGTCAGGAACGGGCGCATCACCGGCTTCACCGCGTGCGGCCGGTGGTACTTCAACCGCGCCTCCATCGAGGCGTTCGCGCGCGGCGAATAGACACCTTAATATATAGGAGACGGACATGGCGAAGGCGTGGATACGTGACCGGTGGCTCAAATCGAAGGCGGTGGTCGACGGCGTGGAGCTGACGCCCACCACCGGCATGAAACGACAGGTCGCCGCCAACCCCGACACCGCCGACGTGCCCGCCGCGCTCAGGACGGCCGACTACGGGCGCGGCATGCGCTGGCAGGTCTGCTGGCGCGCCGACGGCCGGCAGCACCGCGAGAGCCTGCCCACCCGCGAGGCCGCCGAGGCGCGCGCCGCCGAACTCAACGATGACATCAGGTCGGGCCGCTACGTCGACCCGCGCGGCGGGAACCGCACCCTGGATGAGGTGTTCCCCCTCTGGCTCGCCGACCACACCGGCGTGCGCCCGGCCACGATCGACAACTACATCAGGCACTACAACGGCATGGTCCGCCCGCGCTTCGGCTCCACCCGCATCGGCGACATCGACGAGCGGGCCGTCAAGGCATGGGTCGCCGACCTCGACTCCGGCGCGATACGCACCAAGTACGGCGAACCGTACACGAAGGGCGCCATCAAGACCGGCGTGCGCCGCCTGCTCGGCAGCATGCTCCGCTACGCCGTGCGCCGCCGGTGGATCATGGCGGACCCGACCGCGGGCGTGCGCCTGCCCCGCGCGCCCATGCAACGCGTCGACGCGTTCACCCCGGCCGAGGCGCGCGCCATCGCCGACGCGGCCGGAACGCTCCGCACCCCGACCGGCAGGCCGTGCGGACGGCCCATGGACCGCCTCATCGTCCTGCTCCTCGCCTCCACCGGCATGCGCCCCGGCGAGATGGCCGCCCTCGACGTGCGCGACGTCGACCTCGCGCACGGCACGATCAACGTCGACAAGACCATGACCAAGGCCGAGGCCGGCCACTACCGGTACGTGCAGGGCGACACCAAGACCCCCAAGGGCCGCCGGCGCCTGCCGATGCCGCCGTTCCTGCGCGACGGGCTGGAGGAGCTGGTCGCCGGCCGCGACGGCGGCGAACCCCTGTTCACCTCCCCGCGCGGCGAACGCCTCCTCTACGCCCAGTGGTCCAAGCGCGTGTTCCGCCCCGCCATGGCCGCCGCCGGAATCGACCCCGACGGGCGCACCCTGACCCTCTACTCCCTGCGCCACACGTTCGCGTCCGTCGCCATCGCGGCCGGCGCCGACGTCAAGACATTGCAGGAGCTCATGGGCCACGAGGACGCCACCGTGACCCTGAACACGTACGCCGCCGCCTTCGCCGACCGCCGCGTCGAGGTCGCCGGCGCCGTGTCCGACGCGTTCGACGACGCGCTCGGCCAGACACCCACGGACGGGCATTTTTGAACAATTTTCCTCCGGGCGTGTCGCAGTCCATTCGGTGGTTTTCCATGTTACCCCGATGTTACCCGGCACGTCATCCCTGACGCTGGACGGTGCCCGAAACGGCTTGATTCCGCCGTTTCCGAGGGGTCCCGATTTTCGCGGAAAGTTACCCCTTGTGGCAGGGAGAAATGCACGGCTATGCATGGTTGTGCCAGCCTATGCGATGAAGGCCGAACACCGCCATTGATACCCCCTAACTAGCTCTTCGCATGGCGTTTTCGCGCATGACCATGCATAACCACGCGCATTGTATCCGACCTGGGGACAATGCGCCGAAAACGGACGAAAAGCCGGGGTAACTTTGGGGTAACACGGCTGGAGACCAAGCGGCAGTAGGGCTCACGGGCGGTCCGGCCGCCACCGGGCATGAAAAAGGCCGGCGCCGGCCCCCATGGAGGGGAACCGGCGCCGGCCTTCGATGGGGCTGTGGCGAGACGGCGCCTGACGTTCCAGCCACCGACCGCGCCACCGCGAGCGTGGGCAGCGGCACGGTCGGTGGCTTGCCGGAAACGGCCGTGAAGTGGGCGGAAGAAGAAGAATCACCCCCGCATGCGCGGGGAAGAGTGCTGCCCGACGACACGAACCGCTCGCTGATGGGAATTACCCCCGCATACGCGGGGAAGAGAGTAATGAAAATGCGGCCTCCGATGGTATGACCATACCCTCCGAGTCCGGATTTTCCGCTCTTTTTCAAGAGCCTCCCCCAGGCGCCGCGCGATTCCAAGGCGCGGGGCCGGGGGCTATTCGGTTATCAAGCCTCATGCCGTGGCATACGCTATGCGTCCCGGAGCCGAATCGTCAGAGGCCCAGCTTCCTCATCGAGTGGCTGATGCAGGCCTCGATCTCCTTGTCGGGCAGGCCGCTCTCACGGAACCGCTCGCGGATCTGGTCGAGGCCGTAATTGCGCTGGGCGTCGGACATGCCGCGCTCCTTCGACCGGTTCAACCAGCCCCAAACATGGTGGGACATGGTGTCGTTGCGCGCGCCCTCGGCGACCGGGGTGGTGTTCATGTGCGGCACGTACTCGCCGTCGACGGGCGTCGACGGATGGTCCGGCCGCGGCATGGGCTCCGCCTTCGGATGCGCCAGCCGTTGGATAAGGTCCTGCAAGCCGGAGGGCAGGACGTGGTCACCGTCGATGGCGCCCTCTCGGACCACCTGCCATTTGCGGCCGTCGGGCATCGAACTGCCCGGCATCACGACGAAGCCGCGTCCTCCGACGCGCGTGTCGATCGGCACGCCGCCCTCGTAGGCGGGCAGGCCGGACAATGGGGTCGACGCGCCCTTGTGGGCGATCTGCGGGATGTCGACGCCGTCGGGGATGCGGTAGTACAGGTGGTAGCCGCCGGAGCCGGTGCGTACGACCAGCGCCGGGTCGCCGATGCCGACGCCCGACGCGCGGAGCACGCCGTAACCGTCCGGCTTGCCCTCGTCGGCGCCTTTCGGGATGTCGAGGTCGAGCACCATGAAGCCGGGCGCGGGGGCGAACCCGCGCATGGGCTCGTCGTGTCCGCAATGGTCGGCGACATGCGTGGCGGGCGTTTTCAGCATCGGCTCCAACGCCACGGCCGGCGCCTTGGCGTTGTCGCCTTGGCCGCGCAACGGGAACACGTTGCCCGTCCAGCCCATCGCGCCCAACTGGGTCTCCACGGCGCCGAAGTCGCGGCCGCGCGGCTCGAGGGCCGTCAGCTCGTCCGGCGCCGGTTCGGGCGTGGGGTTGGGCTGGGGCTGGGCGTCCCTGATGAGCTTGGCGAAGTTGGCGAACCTCTCCAGATCGTCGATGACGTAGCAACGGCGGACCTTGGGCTCGTCGCCGGCGAGCCTCAGCCTGTCGTACTTCGACTCGGACCTCAGGCCCATCATGCCCAGTTGGGCCCTCTTGTCCCTGTTACCTTCCGGCAGGGTTACGCAGGAGGTCGGCAGGTAGGCGTCGGGGTCGAAGCCGAGCTTCGGATCGGGCGTGCCCACCCCGAGCAGTCTGGTCAGCGTCTCCATGCCCCAGTCGTCGAGGTCGGAGGTCAGGTTGGGGCGGGGGTTGACGCCCACCGGGTCGGTCATCCACTCGACGCAACCGGCCATGAACAGGTCGATCATGAGCGCGTCGCGTTCCAGCGCGACACGCCAGTCATCGACCACCGAACCGGTGCGGTCGAAATTGACGAACCGCCAACGGCGGTTCTGGCTCGGGTCGGAGGCGATGGAGGGCGTGCGGTTCGAGGCGATGACCATGACGGCCACGGCCCGCGCCATACGCGCGTTGAAGCCCAGCAGGCGGACGGAGACCTCCTCGCCCGAGATGGCCTTGTTCAGACGGCCCAGATCGCCGAGCCCGGGGTCGGGCGCATCGCTGTCCACGGCGAGCAGCCGCTGGGTCAGCGGAACGCCCGCCTGCTCGTAGGAGGTGGGGCTGACCTTGCCGATGCCGGCGAAATCGGCGAAGCTGAACGTCGAGCCCAACGGGCCGTAGAAATCGAGCAGGGCCTTGAGGAAACAGCCCTTGCCGTTGCCGCCCGTGCCCAGCAGGTCGTAGGCGTACTGCAGATGGTCGCGCATGAGCGGCGCCGCCGCAACACGGCACAGCATGCGGGCGTCGTTCATGTCCGTGGTGATCGTGGAAGCCGCCTGGAGGCCCAGGATGGCGCGGTCACGCGTGAACTCCTCGTCGTCCAGCGACATCGCCCACGGCGCATTGAACCGCGGATCATCGGGCATGACGACCTCGCCGCCGCGCAACAGGCCGACATTGGCGAAGCGGACGCCCGGCTGGAGGACGGGCAGCCCGGGATGTTTGGCGAGCGTGGCCCTGACGAACTTGTCGTACCCCTTGTCCCTCTCCTCCGTCAGCGAGAGCAGGTCCGAGGTGGGCCGCCAGCTGTCCTCCCAGCACGCCCACAACTGCCCCTCGGAGTCGAGGGCCAGCTTCGGATCGCCGGTCAGGGTCAGGCGCAGCATGTGCGCGGCCTGGGCCGCGCCCTCCAGCTTATGCCCGGGATGGCGGACGGAGTCGGGGATGCGGATCGGCCGGCCGTCGCAGCCGAGGAAGTCGAATTCCTCCGACAGTGGCACGCTGGCCAGCCCCTTAATCATATGGAGCCTGTTGCTGTTCACGACGCCGCGGACCATGGCGAGGTCCTGATCCGTCACCGGCGGGAGCGGCGTGAAATTCAATTCGTCCAAATCGTTCATGATTGTGTTTCCTCCTTCGGGGAGGGAAAGGGCTTCCATGCGTTCGGTTTCCGGGACGCATAGCGGAAGTCGATGGATCAAGCGCAAGTCCGTCTTTCGCCCCATGGCCGCGCCAACGGCCATGGGGTTCTCTTTAGCCTTGCCGGGATTCCAGGGTCGCGCGGTCGAAGTCGTCGGCGTCGATTCTCACGGCGTGCGGGCTCAACCGGTAGATCCCGATGCCCATGCGGCGGCACATGGCCGGCACGTTGTCGGGCTTGACACGCCAGACATCCGCGCATTCGGCCGGTGTGTACATCCGCGGGAGATGATCCATCGTCCTACCGTCCTTTCCTGTGTTTTCGTTGACGCCGCTGGCTATGCGTCCCCGCATACGGTTCACGCGGACAAAAACGGAGAAGAACGGCATACGGCCTACTGCCGCAACGCCTCCGGGCATACGGCCGGAGGGCCGGCTTCTTTCATGGGAACGCGGAAAAACATCCCGAACCGGGATACCGGGCTCTGCAAGGGGGTACGGCGGACGGAACCATGACGCCCGGGAACGGGCATTGGAGGAAAACGTTTTTTCGGAACCTAACGCACCTAACGCTTACAAGACGTCAGGTGAGAAAAATTGAAAACAATGACCGGAATCAGGCGTTAGGCGTTAGGCACACCCTCTCAGCCCTTGTGGCAGTAGGGCTGAGGGACCTTACGCATAAACCCGTCTTAACGCGTTAGGTGAAGGTTTCCATCCCACGGACGGGCATTTTCCGCGCCGGACCCGTTTTTTATGCGTTAGGTCCCGGGAGGGGCGCGCCTTTGGTCGGGCATGTCCCCCGGAGCCCGTGCCCGGCCTCGTCGACGGGCTTTCCGGATGAATGGTGGACGGCTCCCGGGGCACCTCATTCCGTCATATCCATCGCGGCCGCAGGGAGCGGCAAGAGCGGGCGCGCTCATTCCGTCGGACAGAGCCGTGCGCGGCATCGTCGCCGCTCCCCTCGTCCGGTCTGGTAGACTTGACCCAAGACCGGTGTTTTTTTGATCTTATGTTTTCACCGGGCACGCGCCCGCCCCGGCGGATTTTTTTTATCATTTCCTTCCGCCGGGGCCGTTTTCATCCGACGAGGCATTCCGCCTTTTTCATATCCTCGATGATGTCCCGCACCGTCTGATACCGGTCGGCGGGGTTGGCGGCCGAGCATTTCTGGATGATGGAGCCCAGCCGCGATCCATCGGTGACAAGGTTCTCCTTGCCGGTGAGGATGTAGTTGAGAATGAAACCAATCGAATATATGTCGTTGACCGGCTTGAAGTCCCTGAACGATTTCAGGGCCGGATCTATTATGGAGCCTTTCATCGCGGAGCCCGTGCTCGTGAGGTCCGAGGTCTTCTCCTTGGCGAGCCCGAAGTCGGAGACCTTGACCATGAACGCATCGCTGCCCCTATACGTATGGACGAGCACATTTCTGTAGCTGAGGTCGCGGTGGCACACGCCACGCCTGTGCAGGAAGTTCATCGCGTACAGGAACTGCATCGCCATCTTGCGACGGGCCCAGGGGGACATCTTCTGGTTGTTGTGCGAGATGTAGTCCTTCAACGTGTGCTCGCAGTACTCCATCGTGTAGCTGTTGTCCGAATCGTCGTAGCGGTAGACCTTCAGGATGTAGGGGAAGTCGAACCGCTTCATGATGGATGGGGTGCCTGTGACGACCTCCCTTAGAGGAGAGTCACGGGAATCACGCTCACGTCCAAGCCGCGACGCTTGTCGTCGCGGTAGTTGACGGCGCGTCCAAAATCAACCAGCGTGAAGGCGATTTGGGCACCCCGGGACCGGCTTGAAGACGTTAACTGCAAAAAAGCAGTTGCCGCCGTCCGGATCGCAGTTAACGGAAAAGCCCGAAAACGGCGGAATGAAGCCATTTTCAGACAGTAAATGTAGTTAATGTAGTTAATGTAGTCATTTGCGATTTCTTTTCGGTGAAGGCATGGAGGCCGATGGCCCCCCACGTATCGCCCGGATGCCTTTCCGTTTTCTTATAGGCAAATAACTGCAATAACTGCATTAACTGCATTTCAGGCCGGAAAACGGCGGAATGAAGCCATTCTCGACATGCGGCAAAGGCCATCGTTAACTGCAACGATGCAGTTAACGACCCGCGGTTAAGTGTATTCGCCGCTTTTTCCGGGCGTCGGAGCGCGTTCGGCGCCGACGGCGACGTCCGTCCGCGACGCATAGCCCACGGGCATGGGTAACAGCCAACTATCGGCCGCCAAGAAGGCCAAGAACGACGAGTTCTACACACGCATGACCGACATCGAGCACGAGCTCGTTCACTACCGGAAACATTTCAAAGGCAAGGTCGTCCTGTGCAACTGCGACGACCCGTTCGAGTCGAACTTCTTCAAGTACTTCGCGTTGAACTTCAACCCCCTCGGGCTGAAGAAGCTCATCGCCACCTGCTACTCGGGCTCCCCCATCGCCGGCGGCGAGTACCAGCCGTCCCTGTTCGACGATGATGTGGACGAGGGCACCGGCCGCCACCGCAGGGCGTACAAGGCCGTCGTCAACGTCTTCCGCGACACCACCGGCGACGGAGGGTTGGATATGGACGACATCAGGAACCTATTGGACTCCGGCGAGAACGAGCTGACGGAGCTGCATGGCGACGGAACATACGGCGCGGGCGATTTCCGTAGCCGCGAGTGCCTCGAACTGCTCGATGAGGCGGACATCGTCGTGACCAATCCGCCGTTCAGCCTATTCCGCGAGTATGTGGCGACGCTCATGGAGCACGGCAAGAAATTCGTGGTACTGGGCAACAAGAACGCCATTACCTACAAGGAGATCTTTCCGCTCCTACGCGATGACAAGGTCTGGTTGGGCTTCACCTCGCCGTCCGACTTCACCATCCCCGGCGAGGGGACCACCAAACAAGTCAACGGCCTGTGCCGTTGGTACACCAACCTGGACATCAAAAAGCGCCACGAAGAGCTGATTTTGGTCAAGAAGTACGCAGGTCACGAGGACGAGTATCCCAAGTACGATAATTACGACGCTATCGAGGTGTCGAAGGTGGCGAATATTCCGCTGGATTACGACGGCGTTATGGGAGTACCGATAACGTTCTTGGATAAGTACAGTCCGGAACAGTTCGAAATACTTGGCTGCACATCGGCTGTTGATTTGTCGGGAGGAATGGCTCGTACTCCATCCGATATGTTTTTGCAGAAAGTCCGTGATGGAATGGTTAGAACAGGCGGTACGCCCGGAAGAGCTAAGCCGTGTTGGATTGACTGTGATGGTTACGCGAATGTTGGTTATCACAGGTTGTTGGTTCGTAATAAGCATCCCGAGCTGTAAAACCGCAGGTCAGAGACTTGGTTTGTATGGACAAACCGAGGTCGCGTAGTGTATAATTGTGCAAATGTGTAAATGATTAAAGGAGGTCGAGCCATGGCGAACATGTTCGAGAAATACGCTGCCGACCGCAAGGTCGAGCAGAAGAAGATAGAGAAGGCCGTTGTCGCTGACGCAGCGGCGGATGAGAAGCGCACGACGCTCTCGCTGTCGCTCACCGTGAGCGACAAGAAGGCGCTCAAGATGATGGCTGCGGAGCGTGATACGACGATTGCCGCAATCATCCACGAGTGGGTGCAGGAGCATCTTGAGGAGGTGGAGAAGTAATGCCAAAAAGCAAAGCTATGGGAAATGCTAAAAGCGCAAAGAAAGACGAGTTTTATACGCAGCTGACGGACATCGAGAAGGAGATGCGGTACTACCGCAAACACTTCAAAGGCAAGACGGTGTTCTGCAACTGCGATGACCCGTTTGAATCAAACTTCTTCAAGTATTTTGTGCTGAACTTCAACCGTCTCGGGTTGAAGAAGCTCATTGCCACGTGCTATGCCACGTCTCCTATTGCGGGACAGCAACTCTCGTTGTTTGACGTTGCAGGTGGCGAGGAGGAACAGCGCAACAAGCCTTATAAAGCCGTGGTGACGAAGGTCTACGATGTGACCGGGGACGGCGGCGTGGATATGTTCGATGTCGCCGAGCTGTTCAAGAACCATGAGAACGAGCTTGTCGAGCTTGAGGGTGACGGTGACTTCCGCTCCGAGGAGTGCTTGGCACTGCTCGATGAGGCGGACATCGTGGTCACGAACCCGCCGTTCTCACTGTTTCGTGAGTATGTGGCAACGCTGATGGAGCATGAGAAAAAGTTCATCATCATTGGTAATGTGAATGCCATTTCATACATGGAAACATTTCCGCTTCTTAGGGACAACAAAATGTGGATTGGCCCCAGTATTCATTCGGGGGACCGTGCATTTTATGTGCCAGACGATTACCCGCTTAATGCATCAGGTTGCGGCGTAGACGAAGATGGACGGAAGTATATTCGTGTCAAGGGTGTGCGTTGGTACACGAATTTGGATGTGAAACAGCGTCACGAAGAACTGATTTTAGTCAAACGTTATAGCCCTGAGTTGTATCCCAAGTATGTCAATTACGATGCAATCGAAGTATCCAGCGTGGCCGACATCCCCTGCGATTATCCATATGAGATGGGTGTTCCGATTACATTTCTGGATAAATACAATCCCGAACAGTTTGAAATCGTTGGCATTAGTCGAGAACTCGTTCGCACGGTTTCTGATGATATCCGCAAGAACGGAGCCTATCCTCAGGTTGGTCGGTTCTATTTGGATTTAGGCGGACCGAAGTACAAGAAAGTATACGAGCGCTTGGTAATAAAGAACAAGCATCCTGAGCAGCCGAAGGAGGTACAGCAGTAATGCATATCGAAGAGCGCAAGGTGACCGTTCGCGAGGTCACTGAAGGATATTTCAACGACGCCGAGGAAGGCGTTGTCGGCTACGACGAGCAGTTGGACATCCGTCCGAAGTACCAACGCGAGTTCGTCTACAAGGACAAACAGCGCGATGAGGTCATCCGTACCGTGATGAAGGGCTTGCCCCTGAACGTCATGTACTGGGTTGACCGAGGCGAGCAGTACGAGGATGACCCGGACGAGCCGAGGTATGAGGTTCTGGATGGCCAGCAGCGCACCATCTCGCTGTGCGAGTACGTTGACGGGTCGTTCTCCGTGGACGACAGGTATTTCTACAACCTGCCGAGTGACCGGCAGAAGCAGATTCTCGATTACGAGCTGTTCGTGTACGTCTGCGAGGGAACGGATTCCGAGAAGCTGGATTGGTTCCGCATCATCAACATCGCGGGCGAGCAGCTTACCGACCAAGAGTTGCGCAACGCGGTGTATGCGGGTTCGTGGGTGTCCGACGCCAAGCGCTATTTCTCGAAGACGGGTTGTGCGGCGTCTACACTCGCGGACGATTACCTGAAGGGTTCGAGCATCCGCCAGGAGTTCTTGGAGACGGCCATTTCTTGGGCAGCTTCCGCCGAGGGCAAGTCCATCGAGGGCTATATGGCGGAGCATCAGAACGATCCGACGGCGCAGGCGCTGTGGAGCTACTTCCGCTCGGTTATCGAGTGGGTGCAGGCTGTGTTCACGAAGAAGCGTAAGGAAATGAAGGGTCTCCCGTGGGGCTTGTTCTATAACGAGCATCATGAGCGCCGCGACCTTAATCCGAAGGCGCTTGAGGAGCATGTGAGCGCGCTGATGGCGGACGAGGACGTACAGAAGAAGTCGGGCGTCTATGAGTATCTGCTGACGGGCAGCGAGAAGGCGCTGTCCATTCGCGCGTTCGACCAGCGTACGAAGCGTGAGGCATACGAGCGTCAGGGGCACAAGTGTGCCATCTGCGGCGAGGAGTTCGAGTTCGAGCAGATGCATGGCGACCATATCAAGCCGTGGAGCAGGGGTGGACATACGACACCCGATAACTGCCAGATGCTCTGCCGCGATTGCAACCTGAAGAAGGGCGCGCAGGAGTAATGAGAGAGCCCGTCGCTCTTTTAGGCGGCCGGTCTTCGACCAACCGGAGGCACAGTACCCCCTCACGTTTTCCGTGAGGGGGTACGCAATTAGACATGGGCGGTTTGCTTCCCGCGACAGGCATCCTGACTCCGCCATAAGGCCATGACACGCCGGCGTTCGCGGGCTTTGGGCCGATCGGCCGCATATGGGCCGCCATGAGATATGAGTTTCCGAATCCTTGGAGACGTTCTACGCGGCGAAGGCCGCAGGCGTCTCGAACTGCCCGATGTACGTGGCGGCCGCATGCGCCGACGGCGTAATGAACGCGGCCAGCAGGCATGCCAGCACGGCCAGCATGGCCGACGCCTTTTCCATGAATCGTGATTGTGATGTTCCCATACCATGTGGCTATGCGTCGCGCGGGGACGCATAGCGGTCGGTATGACATATTCGAAGAAGCCAATCGCCGACCCGGAGACCGATCCGGAGCCGGACGACGCCAAGAAGAAGCCCTACGTCCCCATCACCGACCGCCCCCTGCTGGGCGTGCCGGAGGCCGAGGCCCTTACCGGGGTGCCGGCCAAGATCATCCGCGCCCAGGTACGCAACGGCCTGCTGAAGGCGCGCATGGCGGGCAGCACGACCATGCGCATCCGCCGCGCCGATCTGGACGCCTGGCTCGACGCGCTGCCTGCCTGGCACGCATAAGGAAACCCCACTTGCGTCCGATTGTGGACGAAGTGGGGTTCTTCAGAACACCATAGGTGCAGCATAGGTGCAGTGGGCTATTCTGGATACCGCGAAAGCCCTACTGCCGGCTATGTTCCGCCCTATGCGGCCGTCAGATGTGGAAGTACAGCTCGTACTCCAGCGGGGTCGGGGCCAGACGAGCC
>CAJLKD010000020.1:0-27460 GCA_905207115.1 Bifidobacterium angulatum
AGTAAATTCCCCCGAGCATGCGTCATCGTCCGGAGGCGAAGCGGGTGAGGACTCCGGACTTGGCCAAGGCACGGTATAGTCCCCATGATCCGAAGCCGGCGAATACGGCCGCGCTTAGCAGTTCGCATGCGGTGCCGATGAGTCCGCGCGGGCTGAAGAACGAGAACGCCTGGTAGTAGAAGAACAGCAGATAGAAGTTGTAGACGATGCCGACCGCCAGTGCCGCCAACAGTGTGACGCCAGGCGTCCAACGGCGGTAGCGGAACAGTGCGAACACCGTTTCGGCGGCGAGCGCCTGCACGAGCGCGATCACTACCAGACTCACACTGTATTTCGTGCCGAGCACCACTTCCACGAACGAGGCGACTAACAGCACGTAGGCCGACGCGCCCGGTTTGCGTACGATCAGCAAGCCCAGTGTGGCGGGGAAATAGAACAATGCGTGCAGCAGTGCCGCGGAGCCTGGAAGTATCAGAGTCAGTAAAGGAAACAAGCCATAGGACATGCCATCGAACACCCAGAACATCACGCCGGACATTACGCCGACGGCCGCTCCGACGGCGATGTCGACGACACGCCATTTCAGGGATCTGCGTGTTTCCTCCGTTGTTTGCGGAGCATGCTTCAGCATCGGGATGCGTGGTTTTTGGGTAATCGTTTCAGAGGATGGCTCTGCCATGATGAATCCTTGCCTTGGTTGACGCCGCGCACCGTGAGTTGGAGATCGCGGCGGTCGCCGTGGGCCGTTCCTCGACCTGCGCGGCCCGGGCAGGAACGACGCGCGCCATTATACGGCCTATTGTTGCCGAAAATGTTCCATGCTCCGAGTTCCGGCGGTTTTCGCTCCTCAACGCATAGGAAATTCGCCGCTCGCTGGCATGTATGATGCCATGTGGGAAAGCCAAGAAGCCGCGCATCCAGTCCAAAATGCGTGGCTTCTTGCTTGAGCAAGCACTGTTTCAGTGGGGAATGACTTCAGCAACGTCCTTCGTACAGGAAGTAAGACATGGGCTCGTCATCCGCCAAAAGGCTTGTCGTGCCGACTGTCAACCCGCTGGACGAGCTGTCTGTCGGATTCGGCCGCGAGGAACCATCGTTCCGGTCATCACGTTCGGCTTTGCGGATTAGTCCGCGATGGTCGTAGAAGCCGACATCGCATGTGCTGTCGGTGAACAGGAAGTATTCGCGCAGGCCGGCGTCATGGAATACGCCAAGCATATGGTTGAACAGTCTGCGCCCCACTCCCATGCCTCGTGCGGCCGGGGAAACGACGAACAGCACCACTTCGGCCTCGTACTCCTTGCCCGCGTCATGTTTCAACGCCTCGTCGGCCTGCAGAATGGCCAGCTGCGCAAGCAGACCGTGACGTCCCTCGTGGCTTGCCAGCAACGGCAACGTGAGGCAATGTCGGCGCAGCATATGGCGTGTCCGCTGCCGACCGGTGATATCCGAACGCAGCGATCCGAGAATCACGCCGAGCACTTGCCCATTAAGTTCGGCCACATATGCTTTGGTGGTGCGGGCCAGGCAATCCTGCATGTCGATTGCGGCAAGTCGATGCATGTTGCGCAGACGGGTCGCCTTGCGTAGTTCGGCGCGATGCTTGTCTGGGCCTGACGTCTGTCCGACCTCGTCATGCGTGTTGTGTGAATCGTTGCCATCGTCGTACCATGCGAGCCGTATCAGCTCTTCCAAAGCGGGAAAATCGGTGCGACGCAACGGACGGATGGTAGGTGTTTCACAAGTCATGCAACCATCCTATACCTCGCCCCTATCGAAGATGCGCTCAGGGCAAATGCGAAAGAATCGTTCGCATTCGGGCACGGTACGGCACTCTGCGGGAACGATTTCATTACGCTGATACACGGTATGAAGTGATGTAGGACGATGACGACACGAGGCTTGCGATGAAGATGATGCTGCGACGGCTGGCGATTGTGGTGTGTGTTACGCTGGCGTTGCTGTCGGCGGCCTACGCGTTCGCCGTGTTGAGGACGCATTCGGGCACGGGATTTTGGAAGGTCTGGCTGGTTCTCGCCGTTGTTTTCGCATTGCTGGCGATTGGCATCGCATGTCACTGGTGGGCGGCGCTTCCCCGGATCATCAGGGGCGCCATCATCGCTGTGGTGGCCATCGGCATTGTCGCGTTTTGCACAATAGAGGGTTGCATCATCGGCAATATGAACGCTCAGGGCGAGCCGGATCTTGATTATGTGATTGTGCTGGGCGCGCAGGTGCGCGAGTCAGGCCCCAGCAAAGCGTTGCGCTATCGGCTGGACAGAACCATCGATTATCTGGAGGAGAATCCGGATACCATCTGCATCGTTTCCGGTGGTCAGGGCCATAACGAGCCGTTCTCCGAAGCGCAGGGCATGGCCGACTATCTGCAGAAGCATGGGATTGCGGAAAACCGCATCATCCAGGAGTCCAAGTCGGAATCCACTATGGAGAACATCGTCAACAGCAAGAAGCTCATGCGGCAGGAGAACGCTTCGGTCGGTATCGTCACCAATGATTTCCACATGTTCCGTGCCTTGCAGATCGCACATGCCAATGGTCTGAAGCAGGCGCAGGGCATCGCGGCAAGTTCCCCGAAGGACATGCTGGTCAACAATATGGTCCGTGAGTTCTTCGCCGAAATCAAATTCCTGTTCTCATAAGCGCCAATCAGCGTTTCAGTGCCCGTCGTCACTACGCAAGATGCGTGCCGCGCGGCAGCCATTCCTTCTTCGGCAGGGTTGCGAATGTGGGCCATTGTTCCGCAGCGGCACCGGCCGCGTCCAGCCGACGTTGGAAGCCGGGCCATTTCGGGTCGGCTTCCAACAGTCGTCCGAGCAGTATGGCGGTGGCGTGAGCGTCGCTTAACGCGCTATGCGCATCCTCGTTGGCAATGCCGAAATACTCGCAGCAGTCGGCGAGCTTGCCCCGTCCGATCAGGGAACGCGACAGTTTCATCGTGCACAGCATGGTGCTTTGATCGACCGGAATGGAAGCTCCCATACGCGAGTATTCCGCAAGTAGGAACCGTGAATCGAACGACACGTTGTGTGCCACGAACACGCGTCCGGCGAGCAGGTCGCGCAGCTCATGCGCGATACCTTCGAAATCGGGAGCATGCAGCAGTTCGCGTGCGGTAATGTGATGCACCCATGAGGCGCCGACACTGCGATCGACATGAATCAGCGTCTCATGCTCGTCTTCGAGCGTACCGTCCGGAGCCACATGCACCAGGCCGATTTCGATGGCCCGGTCGCCTTTTGCGGGACTTAAACCCGTGGTTTCGAAGTCGACTACCGCATATCCTTGAGAATTCATCACACCTGCCAGTATATAGGTCCGGTTAAGGTCCGGTTAGCTATCTCTGCTGCTCGTCAGACGTTCGCCGAAGCGGCATGCGCTATGGTTCGGATATCGTCTGGAGTCGTTCGGCAGCATCCTCCAATGAGTCGGGCTCCCGCGTCGATCCATTGCGGTACCAGATGGGCGAAGGCCGGTTCGGAACCGGTGGGATTAGGCGACCAGGTTTTGGTTTTCGGATCGTAGATGTCACCGTTGTTCGGATACACGATGATCGGCTTGTCCGTAACCTGTCGGATGGCCCGAATTGCTGGAAGCACACGATCACGACGGCCAAACCGGACACGGACACCAATACCAGATAAACCGTGGAAGCGGCCACGACGCTGGACAGCAATGCCAGCAGACCGCCGATCATGCTCAGGCGAAGCGCGGTCATCGGCACTCCCCTGCTATTGGTTTTGGCGATGTTGTGTGGGATCATGTCTTCGTTCGCCAAGGACCACAGCATGCGTGTGGAGGCGTACAACCCGGAGTTCGCAGCCGAAAGAATCGCGGTGAGCACAACGAAGTTCATCACGTCGCCGGCGAAAGGCAGACCAATGGAGTTGAACACCAGCACGAAGGGGCTTTCGTCCACACCGGCGTCCTGCCAAGGAATCAGCGAAGCCATGACCACGATGGAACCGATGAAGAAGATGACGAGACGGAACAGGGTGGTGTGGCTCGCCTTCGGGATGGCTTTGTTAGGATCTTTGGTCTCGCCGGCCGTTACGCCGATCAGCTCGGTGCCGGAGAAGGCGAAGTTCACCGTCAGCATGGTGGTGAACACCGGCATCCACCCGTTGGGGAACAATCCGTCCTTCACGAAGTTCTCGAATAGCGGCGCATGGTCATACCCTTGAATCGGCAGCACGCCGAACACCGCGCAACCGCCTATGAGGATGAACAGCACGATGGCCGCCACTTTGATGAAAGAGAACCAGAATTCGGTTTCCGCGAAGAAGCGCACGGAAAGCGCGTTCGAGGTGAAGATCACCACGATGAACAGGGCACTCCAAATCCATACCGGCGTGCCGGGGAACCATTTGCGCAGATAAGTCCGGCAGCGGTGAATTCGGACCCCAATGCGACCGTCCAGGTCAGCCAATACAGGATTGCGACGGTGAAGCCTGTTCCAGGACCGATGAATTTGGTCGTATACACATGGAATGAGCCGGTTTCCGGCATGGCGACGGAAAGCTCGCCGAGGCTGAGCATGACCAGATACACAATCACCGCGTCGATAGCGTAGGCGATGACCGTGCCCAATGGGCCCGCCTGGTTGTGATGGTGTAGCCGGAGCTGAGGAACAGTCCCGTACCTATCACGCCTCCCAGTGAAATCATGCGGAGGTGGCGTACCTCCATCTTGCGTTTCAAATCGGTATGCGTGGTCTTCGCAGGGTTCTCCCGCGTAGCGTCCTTCATTTGATTCTCCCCTCTATCGTCGGCGGAACATGTCGCCGACGCCTGATTCATAATATTGGTTGCATCATTGAGGAGAGTCGAACCTCCAGTATTTGAGAGAAAAACGAAGAAGGCTGGAATCATCAAAGGATTCCAGCCTTCTTTACGCGTTTGTCAGCGCTTTAGCCTATCGGCGGCAGCGATTCACTCGGCGTCCTTGTCGGCGGCGAGCTCGTCGGCCACAGCGGCGGCTGCGGAAGCGGCTTCAACGCTCTCGGACTCTTCGTCTTCAGCGGCTTCGCCGAGGAAGGCGCTCAGGTCCAGGGTCTCGCCCTCGGACTTGAAGGTCACGGCGCGCATGCCGGAGAGCAGGCCCTTGGAGCGGCCGACTTCCTGCACGGCGGAACCGATCTGGCCGTTGCGGATGATGGCCTGGATGAAGGCGTTCGGGTCCATGCCGTACTGCTGGGCGATGGAGGCGAGGAAGTTGAAGACCTCACCCTGGGAGACCTTGACGTCCATGGTCTCGGCGAGCACGTCGAGCACCATCTGGTCGCGCAGTTCCTTCTCCACGGTTTCTTCGGCTTCGGCCTTCTGCTCCTTGGTGGCCTTGGACGGATCCGCGGTCACGTTCTTGAGCTGCTGCTCGACCATTTCGGCCTTGACGCCCTTCGGCACCGGAATCTCGAGGCCATCCTCGAGCTTGGCGATGAACGCGTCACGAGCGGCGGTGGCCTGACGGCCTTCGGCGTCCTGAGCGGCGACCTTCTTCAGGTCTTCCTTCAGCTCGTCGAGGGTGTCGAACTCGGAGGCTTCGGAAGCGAAGTCGTCATCGAGTTCCGGCAGTTCCTCGGCCTTGACGGAGTTGACCTTGACCTTGATCAGGGCCTTCTCGCCTTCGTGCTTGCCGGCCTCGAGGGTGCCTTCGAAGCTGGTTTCCTCACCGGCGGACAGGCCTTCGAGGGCCTCATCCAGGCCGTCGAGCATGGTGGCGGAGCCGAGCTCGTAGCTCACGCCCTCCTGGGAGTCGACGGTTTCGCCGTCGATTTCGGCGTTGAGGTCGATGTTGGCGTAGTCACCCTTGGCGGCCGGACGGTCGACGCTCACGAGGGTGCCGAAACGCTGGCGCAGGGCTTCCAGACGGTTGTTGATGTCCTCATCGGTGACCTCGGCCTTGGCGACCTCGATCTCCATGCCGTCAAGAGCCGGCAGTTCGATGTCCGGGCGACGCTCAACGGTGGCGACGAACTTCAGCTTGGTCTCATCCTTGGCGGATTCCGGCACGTCCTGAACGTCGATCTCCGGCTGGGCCATCGGGTGGATCTTCTTGGTTTCAAGAGCCTTGGAATACAGCTCCGGCACGCCGTTGTTCACAGCTTCGCCGGCGACGGCACCGAAGCCGATACGCTGGTCGATGATCTTGCCGGGCACGTGGCCCTTACGGAAGCCAGGCACGTTGACCTGCTTTGCGATTTCCTTGCGAGCCTCGTCGAGATACGGGTTGAACTCCTCCGGGTCGACGGTGACGGTGAGCTTCACCTTGGTCGGCTCAAGATTCCTGACGCTGATTTTCACGCTTGCGCTCCTGAAAAATACGGTTCTTCATATTTCTGCCGTTAGGCAACCTCTATATAATAGCGCGACTTACGGACTCTGCAACTAGGGAGACCTGCCAGTCGCGTGCGCCCTGTTCGCTGAGGAATCGCGCGACGTCACGCTTACGAGGTTCGTCCGTCCAGCACAGGTTACGCAAATACTGCGGTTTGATGACGATTTCCACAGGCGTGCGCGTGTCCTCCGCTATCTGGGAGACCGCCTTGCGCACCCTGTTGAGCACTTGCAGACGTTCCGGATACCGTTCCTTCCACACGCGAATCGATTTGGGAGCCGAGGCTGACTGCGATTCATGACGCCGCGCGGCGCCGCCGTCCACGTCCGGCCATTCGCTTGGCGGCAGGGCGAGCGCGTCCTGGATGATGTTCTTCCACATGCTCGGTTTGATTTTGCGTTGAATCGGCGCGTACCGTTCGAACATCTTGTCCTGTTCGGAATCGGTATGGATGCGCACGCGTTCGTTGATGGAGCGAATCGAACGGAATTGCGCAGCGTTGTGTGGTTTGCGTTTCGCCACTTCGATGATGGAGCTGTCGGACAGTAGCAGGGTCGGCGCGATGTCGTATTCGCGCGCGAGTTCGTCGCGTCGGGTCCATAGCGCGCGGACGATGGCCAGCGCCTGCCGGTCACGCATGACTTCAGTGATGTGCGAGACATGCATCCAGGGAATCGGATGCTCCTTGCGTGGTCCCAGACCTTCTTTGAGCGCGTAATCGAACTCTTCCTGGGCCCATTCCATCTTGCCTTGGCGTTTGAGTTCGGCGCGCATCTTCGTTTCAAGCTCGATGAGCAGTTCGACGTCCAACGCCGCGTAATTTCGCCAGTCGCGGGGCAACGGACGATACGACCAGTCAGCCGCGGAATGTTCTTTGGCAAGGGTCAGTCCAAGAAAATGCTCGGTGACGGCGGCGAGTCCGAATCGTTTCAATCCCAGCAGACGCGCGGCGATTTCCGTGTCGAACAGCCGTTGCGGTTCCATGCCGAGTTCGGCGAATCCCGGAAGATCCTGCAGGGAATCATGCAGAATCCATACCGCATCTCCGACGGCACGGTTGAAATCGTTCCAATCCGCCCCGGCCGCGGCGAGCGCCTGCGGATCGAGCAGGCCGATGCCGGCTCCGTCGCGTTTGAACTGCACCAGCCAGTCCTCATGCCCATACCGGAAGCCGGATGCGCGTTCCGCGTCCGCGGCAAGGGAGCCATGTGAGGAAGCCAGCTCACTGCAATAGTCACGGAATGCCGGCAACGTGTCGATCACGTTGGGCACGCCTTCGCGCGGTTCCGCCAGCAGCTTCGGCTCGTCAGTCAACGGGGTTTTCCTCCTCGGATTGCGTCATGGACCGGAGGAACGACGCCCACTGTCCGACTTGGGAGCCGGCGTCAAGGCCTCCATCGGCATAGTCTAGTGGAGTCCAAGACACCCGGATCTCGCAGCCCACCCTGGGCACGTCGGGGTCATGGCCGAATGCTGTGTTTTGGGTGACTGTGACGGTGCCGGATACATGTTCGGAATCGTTTGGATTGAGACGTTCCATCATCATGTCCCAGTACATGCCCGGAGTCAGGCAGTCGTCCTCCTTGTCGGGCAGTGGCAGGGATGCGAAAGCCACGCAACGCCAGTGGGAATGCCAGTCCTCTCGGAATTTGAGCGAATACAGGATCATGATCCAGCCGGATGCGTATGTTTCATCGCATTCCAACGCGACGCCGATGCCGAAGTTCGCCATGGAATTGGGCACCGGAATCTCACGGTATGTCATGCCTTTCAAACGCCGCATACGGTCCACGGAAAGCACCGCGTTCCAGACTTGGTCGGGAACGCCCTGCGGTCGCATAAGCATGGTCTGTGGGGCTTCGCCGCCCATATCCGCTCCCTTGCCATCGGCGCGCGCCACGTTGCGCGCATCTCGTGGAAAATCAAAGATGTCTGCCATAGTTCAAGGCTACGACAGAGAAGGGCATTTCGTAGTATTTCGAACCACTTTGCCACGCGTCGAATGTGAAGATTTTTCAGCGTATGAATAAATTGGTCCATGCCATCGATTCAGTCGGTGGCATGGACCAATATGAGGCGTTCCGCATATCCAGCGAATATGGGGAAGCCATTGAGAGGACGGGCGTTTAGTACACGGTGAAGCCGTGCGACTGGAACTGCTCGACCACACGTTGTTTCATTGCCGCGGACGGGCCTTTCTGGTCCTCCAACGGGTATGGGATGTTCAGCATGTGCCACTTCGGACGGCCAAGCTGGTGGAAGGGCAATACGTCGATATGTTCCAACGCGTCGCCGAAGGTCTCGCAGATCTTCGCCACGTTCTCGACGTTTTCTTCGGAGGATGTGAGGCCCGGCACGAGCACGAAACGCACCCAGATCTTCTTGCCTGCCTTGGCCAGACGCTGTCCGAAGTCGATGGTCGGCTGCAGGATGCCGCCGGTCACCTTATGGTAGGTCTCCTCATCGCCGGATTTGACGTCAAGCAGGCACAGGTCGATGTCATCCACCATGTCATCGGTGTAGCTCGCACCGAGGAATCCGGACGTGTCGAGGCAGGTATGCACTCCCATCTGCTTGGCGGCATGGAACACGCGGGACACGAAAGCCGGCTGCATCATGGATTCGCCGCCGGAGAAAGTGATGCCGCCGCCGGTGGCCTTGAATAAATCGGCATACCGCTCGATTTTCTTGACCATGGCTTCGTAGTAGACGGGCTTGCCGTCACGCATCTTCCAAGTATCCGGATTCTGGCAGTACTGGCAGCGCAGAGGGCATCCGCTCATGAACACGGTCATTCTGGTGCCAGGACCATCCACGGAAGTGTTGATGTCCCACGAGTGCACGAAACCGATATCGCCGCTTTTCAACGCCTTGATGCGGTCGAGACGGTCCAAGCCGATTGGCGATTCGAATCCGGACAGGCCTCCCATCAGCGTCTGGTTGACGTAGTCCTTGGAATCCCTCAGCATGTGTCTGGTCGTGGAACGGAAAATATGTTCAGACATCAATGTCCCCTTTCATCTGCCATCCCAATCATATGGGAAAACGATATGGGAAAAGCGAAAGGGACGAAGCCACGAGCTCCGTCCCTTCGCATTACCGTCGTTTCATGCGGCGGCTTTCATTTGGCTGATTGTGCCGTTCAGTCGACGACAGCGCCCTGGTGGAACGTACGGGAGATCACGTCGAGCTGCTGTTCCTTGGTGAGCTTGACGAAGTTCACCGCGTAGCCGGAGACGCGCACGGTCAGGTGCGGGTACTTCTCCGGATGCTCGACGGCATCCTCAAGCTGCTCCTTGCGCAGCACGTTGATGTTGGCGTGGTACAGGCCATGGCCATTGCCGGCGTCCAGAATGCCCACGAGGTTGCTGATGCGCTCACCCTCATCACGGCCCAGGCCGTCGGGGGTGATGGTGTTGGTCAGCGAGATGCCGTCAAGAGCGTCGTTGTAGTCGATCTTGCCGACGGAGAACATGGACGGCAGCATGCCGTGGGAGTCCATGCCGTTCTCCGGGTTGGCGCCCGGAGCGTACGGGGTGCCCTTCTTGTGGCCGGACGGGAAGGCGCCGGTGGCCTTGCCGTATTCCACGTTGGAGGTGATGGTCAGGATGGACTGGGTCGGGACGGCGTCGCGGTACACCGGCAGACGCTTGACCTGGCCCATGACGGTGGAGACGACCCACTTGGCGATGTCGTCGGCACGGTCATCATCGTTGCCGTACAGCGGGAAGTCGCCTTCGGTGCGGTAGCCGACGATCAGATCGTCATCGGCGCCTTCGACGTACTCGTTCTCGTGGCCCGGCGTGGTCTTGGCGTCCTTGTTGTAGATCGGGTAGACCTTGGCGTACTTGCATGCGGACAGGGAGTCGGCCGCGATCGACAGGCCGGACATGCCGCAGCCGAGGGTGCGGTACACTTCCTTGTCGTGCAGAGCCATCTCGATGGACTCGTAAGCGTACTTATCGTGCATGTAATGGATGATGTTCAGAGCCATCACATAGGTCTCGGACAGCCATTCGAGGGCCTTCTCGTAGTTGGCCTTGACCTTCTCGTAATCCAGCGTGCCATCGGCTTCCGGCTTGATCGGGTCGATGACGCCCTTGTCGATGACCTGCATGCCGGTCATCTCGTCACGTCCGCCGTTGATGGCGTACAGCAGGGCCTTGGCGGAGTTCACACGGGCGGCGAAGAACTGCATCTGCTTGCCCACGCGCATCGGGGAGACGCAGCATGCGATGGCGGCGTCGTCGCCCCAGTGGGAGCGGATTTCCTTATCGGACTCGTACTGGATGGCCGAGGTGTCGATGGAGATTCGGGCGCAGAAGCGCTTGTAGGCTTCCGGCAGCTTCGGATCCCAGAAGATGGTGATGTTCGGCTCCGGGCCAGGTCCGAGGTGCTCGAGGGTCAGGGTGTTGAGCAGACGGAACGAGGTCTTGGTGACCATGGTACGGCCGTCGTCGCCGAAGCCGGCGTCGGACCAAGTCGCCCAGTACGGATCGCCGGAGAAGATCGCGTCGTAATCCTTGGTGCGCAGGAAGCGCACGATGCGCAGCTTCATGACCAGGTTATCGATGATCTCCTGTGCGTCGGTCTCGGTGATCTTGCCGGCCTTCAGGTCGCGCTCGAAGTAGACGTCGAAGAAGGTGGAGACACGGCCGAAGGACATGGCGGCGCCGTCCTGGCTCTTGACGGAGGCGAGGTAGCCCATGTAGGTCCACTGCACGGCCTCCTGGGCGGTCTGCGCCGGACGGGACAGATCCAGGCCGTACTCGTTGCCGAGGTTGATGAGCTGCTTGAGGGCCTTGATCTGCTCGTCATGCTCTTCGCGGAAGCGGATCCAGTGCTCGATCTCCGGCTCGGTGAAGTCGTTGCGGTACGGGATGGAGTCCTTGTCGCGCTGCTTGAACTTGATCAGCGTGTTCACGCCGTACAGGGCCACACGACGGTAATCGCCGATGATGCGGCCGCGGCCGTAGGCATCCGGCAGGCCGGTGAGGATCTTGTTGTGGCGAGCTACCTTGATCTGCTTGGTGTAGACGCCGAAGACGCCGTCGTTGTGGGTCTTGCGGTACTTGGTGAAGATCTTCTTGATCTCCGGATCGGGCTCCTTGCCGGCTTCCTTGATGGCCTGCTCGACCATACGCCAGCCGCCGTTCGGCATCATGGCGCGCTTGCACGGCACATCGGTCTGCAGACCGACAATCACATTGTCGACTTCCGGGGAATCGATGTAGCCGGCCGGGAAGGCGTCGATGCCCGCCGGGGTGTGGGTGTCCACGTCGTAGACGCGCTGCTTGCGCTCCACGGACAGATAGTTGTCGTCCAGATACTTCCACAGGTGCTTGGTCTTGTCGGTGGCGTCAGCCAGGAAGGACTCGTCGCCCTCATATGGCGTGTAGTTCTTCTGGATGAAGTCGCGGACATCAATGTCCTTCTGCCAGTTGCCCTCGGTGAAGCCTTCCCAAGCCTTAGCCTCAAGTTCCTCCTGGGAGACCGCCGTTGCATCAACTGCTGCCATTTCCACTCCTTACTGGGTGTCGGTTGGCGACGCATCGTTACGCCGTCGCTACTTCACGATTGTAACGGCAATCATCTGCGAAAAGCCTGAAAACCACGCCCGAAATTAGTGACATAAATCACAATCGGGCGTGGTTTTCATATGGAATTCACTTTTCGGAAGATGCCGAGCCGTCCGCTGACCAGCGTTTCCATTCGCGGTCCTGTTCCTCCCATTTGAGATTGCGTTCCTGCACGATCTTCCACGCGTCGAGCGCGTCCTCACGGGTTCTGTACGGCCCCATGCGGTGGCTTGCCGGAGAGATCATGCCCAATTCCGGCTGCTCGGTGACGGTGTTGAAATACCACTGCTTTTCCATATCGGCTTCCTTCGGCTCTCGATGTTCTACTTGCGATCGCCGACTACTCGCGGAATGCATTGGTGACCGGCAGACGGCGATCACGCCCAAACGCCAGCGCCGTCACCTTCGGTCCCAGCGGATACTGGCGACGCTTCCATTCGGCGCGGTCGACCAATCGCATGACCGTGTCGACGGTCGCCTCGTCGAAGCCGTCGGCCAGCAGGTCGGCGCGGCCATGAGCATGCTCGATGTACATCGCCAATACTTGATCGAGCAGCGCGTATTCCGGCAGCGAATCGGAATCCTTCTGCCCTGGGCGCAATTCGGCGGACGGCGCCTTCTCGATCGAGTTGACGGGGATCATCACACCATCCGGCAGCGGAGTGCCCGCGCTCCCCTGCTCGTTGCCGACGACATGCAGACCGCCGATGCCCATGCCGGCGGCGGCAGCCTTGTTGCGCCAGCGGGAGATCTCCCACACGCGGGTCTTGAGCAGGTCCTTGATCGGCGCATAGCCGCCGACCGCATCGCCGTAGATTGTGGAATAGCCGCATGCCAGTTCGGACTTGTTGCCGGTGGCCACGGCCAGCAGTCCTTTGGAGTTCGAGTAGGCCATGACGATGACGCCGCGGATGCGCGCCTGCAGGTTCTCGGCGGCGACGCCTTCCAGTTCCAGCTGGTTTTGGAAGGAGACGAACAGCGGCTCGATGGGCTGGATGTCATAATGCGCGCCGATATTGCGCGCCAGATCAGCTGCATCGTCCTTGGATCCGTCGGACGAATACATGCTCGGCATGGAGATGCCGTACACGTTCTCGCCGCCCACCGCGTCGGCCGCCATGGCAGCCACGAGCGCGGAATCGATGCCGCCGGACAGGCCCAGGCACACGCCCTTGAAATGGTTCTTGGCCATGTAATCCTTCAGACCCAGCACGCAGGCGGTGTACACTTCCTCGTCCGGATCGGGTTTGACTGCGATCGTACCGACCTTCTGATGCTCCGCGGACGTGTCCAAGTCGAAGAAGCTCAGATCCTCCATGAACATCGGCGAGCACTCAAGCAGGGTGCCGTCGGTGTCCACAACGAAGCTGCCGCCGTCGAAGACGAGGTCGTCCTGGCCGCCCACTTGGTTCAGGTAGATCATCGGGGCGTTCACTTCGGCCGCGCGGCGCACCGCGAGGTCGAGACGGGTGTCGGTTTTGCCTTCCTCGTATGGCGAACCGTTCATGGTCAGCAGCAGGTCGATGTTCTCCTTGGCGAGTTCGGCCACAGGGCCGCCGTCCTGCCAGATGTCCTCGCAGATGGCCACGCCGATGCGCGCGCCGTTCACGTCGAGCACCATGGATTTGTTGCCGGGGCTGAAGATGCGGAATTCGTCGAACACGCCGTAATTGGGCAGGAAATGCTTGTCGTAGCCGGCCCAGACCACGCCGTCGTGCAGGACGACGAGTCGGTTGCGCGGTTTGGAAGTTTCACGGTCGGTGCCTACAGTGCCGACCACCACATATAGTTCGCCGAGACTGTCGGATGCCAGTTCGGTGGCGAGCCAGTTGGCTTTGTCCCATGCGGCTTTGCGGAAGGTGGCACGCAGTGCGAGGTCTTCGATGGGATATCCGGTCAATGTCATTTCCGGGAACACGACGACCTGCGCGCCCTGTTGAGCGGCGAGATGCGCGTATCGCATGACCTTGTCGGCGTTGGAATCAAGGTCTCCGACGCAGGTGTCGATTTGGGCGAGTGCGAAGCGAATGTCTGTCATAGCTGCCTAACCTACCGTTGATTTGTTGGATATGTTGTGTTTTTACGATTATGAAAATTGCGATTACGGCGTTCCGCACGTGGCGTCACGACAGTTCGTTGAGCACCGTCAGCGCCGCGTTGGCGTAGAATTCCACGCCGGCTTGCAGCGATTCGTCAAGACCGACGAAGTGCGGGCTGTGCCAATCCGGGCAGCCTTCCTCGCCGTTGGATCCGATGAAGGCGAACACAGGCATGGTGACGGGCATGAAATCGCAGAAGTCCTCCCCCGCCATCGACGGGTGGATGGGTTCGAGCTGGGCGTAATCGCGCACGTTGTCGGCGACTATCTTGGAAAGTTCCGTATCGGAGACGAGCGGATTCTGGAAGTCGTCCCAATCGATGTCGGCGGTGATGCCGTAACCGGCCGCAATGGACTGGACCTGTTGCTTGAAGCGTTTCTCCACCAGTTCACCGTCGGACTTGTGGAAGTATCGTACGGTGCCTTGGAAGCTCGCCTTGTCGGGTACGACGTTCCACACGTGGCCGCCGTGCATTTCGGTGATGGACAGCACGAGCGGATGGAACGGCGATACGTTACGGCTCACGATGGTCTGCAATGCGAGGACCATCGTGGCGAGCGCCTCGATCGGGCCGGTGCCCTTGTGCGGATAGCCGGCGTGTGTGCCGGTGGCGTGCAGGGTTACATGGAATTTCACGCAGCCGGCCATCATCGGTTCGGGGCCGACGGCGATCTGTCCGGGCGCGTAGTTCGGGTTGTTGTGCGCGCCGATGGCGGCTGATACGTCGGCGAGCAGTCCCGCGTCGACCATGGCCTTCGCGCCGAGGCCAAGTTCCTCGGCGGGCTGGAACAGCAGTTTGATGGAGCCCTTGATGTGTTTGCGGCGCTTGGCGAGCCAGAACGCGGCACCGAGCATGTACGACATGTGCAGGTCGTGGCCGCAGCCGTGCATCACGCCGTCGTTGACGGATGAGAACGGCAGACCGGTGTCTTCCTGGATGGGCAGACCATCGATGTCGGCGCGCAATGCGATGCGTGGTCCCGGCTGGTCGCCGCGGATCAGTCCGACCACGCCGGTTTCGAGCGGATTGTTGAGCACTTCGATGTCGTGTGCGCGCAGCAGCTTCTCAATGTAGGCGCTGGTCTCGTATTCCTTGAAGCTGCGTTCGGGGTGCGCATGCAGATAGTGCCTGATTTCGATGATCTCCGGCGTGATTTCGATATGTTCGCTCATGGTTGACGATTGTAGGCACATCCGGCCGTTTTTCCTATTTTCGTGGTCGTGTTCCGTGCCGTGCACGACGTTTTCGCACATATCCTCGTAAGCTGGATACCGGGTTTGACATGGTTTTTCATGGAGGCAGCATGGCTCAGGACATCAAGACGGCGTTTTTCGACATCGACGGCACGTTGACGAGTTTCGTCACGCATGTGGTGCCGCAGTCCACCGTCGACGCGTTGCATGCATTGCAGCGCAATGGCGTGAAGGTGTTCATCTGTTCGGGCCGCGCACCCTCCTACATGGGCGTGGTGCTTGATACCATTCCCGTCACGTTCGACGGCATCGTGGGACTTAACGGCCAGTATTGCACCACGCGCGACGGTCTCGACTACCGGCATCCGATCGACCAGGCCGACGTGAAGCTGATCACCGACTGGCTTGAAACGCATGCCGACGTGGTCGCCAACTATGCGGAAAGCGACTACGGGTATTTCAATCGCACGAACGCCGCATTGGAACGCACGTGGAACAGTCTCGGCAAGACCGCGCCGAAAATCGACGTGCATGATCCGCGCGAACGCATCGCAAACCATTCCACGTTCCAAATCAGCCCGTATGTGGACGAGACGATGGAAGCCGAAATCGCCAGCATGTGCGGCAACGTGCGCGGCGTCAGATGGCATCCCGCTTTCACCGATCTGATTCCCGCCGATGGAGGCAAGGCGGTTGGTATGCAGGTGATGCTGGAGCATTTCGGTTGGACGAAAGACAATGCGATCGCATTCGGCGACGGCGGCAACGATGTGGACATGCTACGATTCGCGGGAATCGGCGTGGCAATGGGCAACGCCACCGACGAGCCGAAAGCGGCGGCCGATTACGTCACCGACAGCGTCGACGACGCCGGCATAGCCAACGCGCTTAAGCATTTCGGCGTTATATGACGGTGTTTCCGCAAGATTATTTACGATTCACAAGTCTGTTTTTCGCATATTCCTGCGGTTTTTGCGCCCTTTATAAATAATTCCGATAAGCGCGCGACGTGTTGCCGTCACAGGTTCCTCTATATTGGTCAATCGTTGGCCCGCAACCGCAGTAAGCGTCCGGGCCGTGTAGCGAAATTGAGAGAGAGGAACTCAACCATGCGTAACAAGAAGATTCTCGGCGCACTGCTCGCCGTCACCACGCTCGCGACCTTCGGCCTGGCAGGCTGCGGCAATTCCGGTTCCAACGGTGCCGCCTCCAAGGAGGACGACAAGACCATCACCGTGGCCGCCTCCCCGACCCCGCACGCGGAGATTCTGAACAAGGCGGTCAAACCGCTCGTCGAGAAGGACGGCTACAAGCTGGTCGTCAAGGAGTTCACCGACTACGTGCAGCCGAACACCGCCACCGAGAATGGCGAGGTTGACGCCAACTACTTCCAGCACAAGCCGTACCTCGACAACTTCAACAAGGAGAAGGGCACGCATCTGGTGTCCGTGGAGGGCATCCATTTCGAGCCGTTCGGCCTGTACCCGGGCAAGACCAAGGAGCTGAAGGATCTTCAGGACGGCGCCACCGTGGCCGTACCGAATGATGCCACCAACGAGGCCCGCGCGCTTCTGCTGCTGCAGGATGCCGGCCTGATCAAGCTGAAGGATCCGAAGGACATCAACGCCACGCCGAAGAACATCACCTCCAATCCGAAGAACCTGAAGTTCAAGGAGCTTGAGGCCGCCGTCGTGCCGACCGTCATCAAGGATGTCGACATCGCGGCCCTGAACGGCAACTACGCCATCCAGGCCGGCTTCGACCCGACCAAGGACACGCTAGCCACCGAAAAGGCCGACGGCCTGGCCGCGAAAACCTACCAGAACATCCTCGTGGTGAAGGAAGGCAACGAGAACACCGCCAAGACCAAGGAGCTCAAGAAGGCTTTGAAGTCCGACGAGGTGCGCGACTACATCAACAAGAACTACAAGGGCGCTGTCGTTCCGGTCTTCTAAGACCCGCTTCGGCTGCAAGAATTCAATGCCGCAGGTATACTACCCTGCGGCATTCTTGTTATGGAACATCAATAGGAACAGGACATTATGACGATTCAGATCGACCATCTGCACAAAAGCTATGGCAGTGGCGCCGAGGCGCATGAGGTGCTGCACGACATTAACCTGACCATCGATTCGGGTGAGGTCTTCGGCATTCTCGGCTCGTCCGGCGCGGGCAAATCGACATTGGTGCGTTGCATCAACCTGCTGGAACGCCCCACTTCCGGCAAGGTGCTTATCGACGGACGTGACATCACCGGCGTGAAGGGCAAGGAGCTGGCGGACGTACGCGCCGGAATCGGCATGATCTTCCAGAACTTCAGCCTGTTCCAGCAGCGCACCGTGCTGCGCAATGTGACGTTCCCGCTTGAACTCAACCACACGCCGAAAGCCAAGCGTGAGGAACGTGCGCGGTATCTGCTCGACCTGGTCGGTCTGGCTGACCTTGCCGACCGCTACCCCAGCCAGCTGTCCGGCGGCCAGCAGCAGCGCGTGGCCATCGCAAGGGCGTTGGCCAACAATCCGTCCATCATGCTGTGCGATGAGGCCACCAGCGCGCTCGACTCCACCACGACGGCGCAGATCCTCGACCTGCTACGTCGCATCAACCGTGAACTTAATGTGACGCTGGTCGTCATCACGCATTCGCTGTCCGTGGCACGCAACATCTGCGACCGTGTGGCCATGATAGACGGAGGCCGCATTGTGGAAATGGGCGATACGGAAGCGTTGTTCGCCGATCCGCACAGCGACATTCTGAAGACTTTGATCGCCGACGCGAAGGTGACGAACCATCGGCATACGCACGAAACGGCGGATGGCGCGAAGAATGGGGCGGCCGATGATTCCGCCCAGAAAGAGGTGAAGTGAGATGGGACAGGTGGTTTCGCAATTCATCGCCGATTATGGCGAACTGCTGGTCGAAGGCGTGCGTGACACGATCATCATGACTGCTGTGGCGACGCTGCTGGCATATGTGATCGGCCTGCCGGTCGGCGTGCTGCTCATCACGTCCGCGAAAAAGGGCATCCGTCCGAACGCACCGCTCAACACCGTGCTCGGCTGGATCGTGAACATCGTGCGTTCCGTGCCGTTCATCATTCTGCTGGTGGCCATCATCCCGCTGACCCGACTGATTGTCGGCACCTCGCTCGGCGTGCCGGGCGCCATCGTGCCGCTGGTCATCACCGCGGCTCCGTTCGTGGCGCGCGTGGTGGAACAGTCGCTCGCCGAAGTGGACGGCAGTCTGGTGGAGGCCGCGCAAAGCTTCGGTGCCAGCAACCTGCAGATCGTGTTCAAGGTGCTGCTGTTCGAAAGCCTGCCATCGCTGGTGCGCGGTGCGGCACTGACGTTCATCACCCTGTTCGGCTTCTCCGCCATGGCCGGTACCGTCGGCGCGGGCGGCCTGGGCGATATCGCCATCCGTTACGGCTACCAGCGTTACCAGTACGACGTGATGACCGTTGCCGTGATCCTGTGCGTCATTCTCGTGCAGATCGTGCAGACCATCGGCGACGTGGTGTCCGACCATATCGACCATCACGAGCGTTGAGCCAGCACATTCGCGTTCCTTATGAAAAGCGGGTCCAAACGTTTGTTGTTTGGACCCGCTTTTCGTACGCGGAAAGAGACGCTGCTCGTAGACGATTACTTGTTGAGCTCGGCCTTGACCAGACCGGCCAGCTTGCCGCCATCGATGGTTTTGCCGGCAAGCGCGGCACGAGCGGCTTTGACGACGCGACCCATGTCCTTGGGGCCGGCCGGGTTCACTTCTGCCACGGCGTCGGCGACGGCTTTGGCGTAGTCCTCGTCGCTGGCGGCCGCCGGCAGGAAGGTTTCCAGGAAATCGGCCTCGGCGGTTTCGGGAGCGGCCTTGTCCGCCAGTCCCTTGTCTTCGTACAGTTTGGCGGTCTCACGACGGGTCTTGACGCCCTTCTGGATGACCTTGAGCACTTCCTCGTCGGTCGCTTCGTGACCGTTGGCGATCTCCAGGTTCTGGATGTCCGCCAACGTCAGGTTGATCGGGTTGAGCTTGGCCTTGTCCTTGGCTTTCATCGCCGCGATCTTGGCTTTCTTCAGCGTGTCCTTCATCGACATGTTCGTTCCTCTTTTCTTGACCGTTCGAACACCGTCTTAATACTACGCGTCTACCAATCCGCCGTCCTGTATCCGTGCCGTCGGCATCCACGCCGGTCTCAAGCCCATGAGACACTTGGAGCCATGACTACAGTTATCATGCGCACCTCTGATGATAACCGTGGCCAACTGTTTTTGGCTTTATTCCAAGGTTTTCTGTCCTTGGGAAACCTGCCGGTTACGCTCGTTTTCCACGAGGCACCTACAGGCACCCAAGAATAATCTCATTCTTCTGTGCATATCAGCGGCTTACCGACGCACACGAAAGAAGCATGCGAGTGTTCCTGCGACCTATCTCAGATGGCGAAGCCGCTCGACCAGATCGACGAGCGTCTGTTCCTCCTGTTCCACGCAGTCTAGGAAAATGGAGCAGAACGAATCCGGCTTGCCATCCACTTGCCATGCCTCCAGGCCGCGCGCGTATGCCCGACCCGCATCGTATTCGATGGCCACGGGACGGTATCCGTTCCGCAGCAGCATGAAGTTGAGCAACTGGCGGCCGGTCCGCCCGTTGCCGTCCATAAACGAATGGATGTTCTCGAACATCGCATGGAATCCGGCCGCCTTGAGCAGCGGATGCGCGCCGCTCCCGTTCAGCACGTCGACCAGGACTTGCAGGTCGTCACGAATCTCCAGCGGGTCCGCGGTCTTGACTCGGGTGGCGGTGATCCGCGCCAAATAGCCATAGGGACGGAACGTGCCGCGGGCGAACGGCTGGAGATCCAATGCGGTCACCTCGTGTAGACGACGGATCAGCTCCTCGTTCAGCTTCCGCCCCTCCTTGGCATATTCGCGCACGTAGGCCATGCCGGCAGCGACCCCTCGCGCTGCAAACACGTATCTGGCCGGCGAGTCCGATGGGACGAACTCGCCCTCCAACACCAGCGACGTGTCCTCCAGGGTCAGCGTGGATCCCTCGATGGCGTTCGAATTGTAGGTGTAACGCACCAGCCAGTCGCGGTCGTAATCCGCCAACGCCATGTCCTCGACACCGTCCAACGGCTCCAGCGAGCGGGCCCGGTCCTTCAGCGCGTCGACCCTCCGCAGGCGTTCGGAAATCTCCCGTCCCCCTTCAAGGGCGTTCAGCTCGTCGGGAAGGGCCTGGATGTGCCGCGACAGCTCGGGATTGGCCATCATGCTCCTCTTTTCGTGTTCCGGTTGCAAAGTCCATTATTCCAGTAGTGATTCGTTGCGCTAGCGGTTCAGATGACGGCTCAACGCATCCGGTCCGGTTCCGACGCTTCTGGCATCCCCGTCCCGTTGTCCAAGGTTCTTCCGCAACGTCTCGCCGAACCTGTCCATCAAATCCGTTTTATTGCGGATCGGGCCAGAAACACGAAGGACCTCACCTTCCCTGATCCTGCGGAGCATCCCGATACGCTTTACCAACTGTACCCGGATGGCATCGAGGCGTTCGGGCGCGAACATGCGCATGCGCGACAGTTCGTGCGCCACCTCGTCCGGCCAGTCCGACAGGGCGTCCAGGTCGAACCGGCTCCAGTCCTCCACCAGTTTGAGCTGCCGCAAGGCCGAGGGGCGGCCGGTCGCCGAATAGAACGGCTTGGCGAACCAGTCTCGGCCGTCCACATCGAGCTCGCCGCTCCACAGGCTCGCGCCCGTGTCGTAGATCGGGGCCGGCCGGACCGCAAGCGTCTCGATGTCGCGGATCAGACCGAAGTTGTTGTAGTGCCGGTCGGTGTTGCGCATGAGGTAATCAACCACGAGCCAGTCGTCCGTGGCGTCGCGCACGGCGCGCTCGTCAGCTCCGAAGCCGGCGGCGGCGTGGATCCACTGGTCATGTGAGTTGAGTCCATTGGTGGTTTTGACGGATTGGAGCACTTGCCAGGCGGAGACCAGCTCCTCATGGTTGGTGAGCATGTCCTCGCACGTGCAGACCAAGCGGTTGCCGCTGCGCGCCAGCGAATACGGGACGGCGGGAACGCCCAGCCGCGCGCAGAGCCTCGAGGCGATGACCTCGTTCATCGGCTCCTGGCCCGTGCGTCCCGACTTGACGAGCAGCCTCCTGCCGGTGTTTTTGTCGATCGTCCAGCGTTTGGGAAGGTCGCCGCCCGTGGACACGTCGGGCGCGTTGAGGCTGATGTCATGGGATGACGAGTACGAGGTGAGCAGGATCTCGCCCAATGCCTCGTCGAAGGGATTGTCGAAGAAGTTGACGTCCTTCCATTCGACCGGATCGTCCTCGCGTCTGACCCAGTACTGGTCCGACAGACTCAGCCCGTAGGTCCTGTCGAGCAGTTCGCCGGTCGATGCGGCGCCGAGCGAATCGAGCACACGGCGGATACCGTCACGGGTGGAGGGAATGGCGCGGGACCTCCACCATTCGTCGATCCTCCTGGCATACAGCGCGCTCTTGCCGTGCGTGGTGAACTCCAGGGGCAGACGATCATGGTCAAGGACCTCGCCAGAGGAGCACGCGCGACCGGACTCGGGATCGTATTCGAACGCAAGAACCGGATGGTCCCCGCACATAATCAGCTTGCGTGGCATGATTCCGCTCCCTTCAAACTTGGTCTTTAAAGATTCTACAGGCACGAATTACGCGCGAGACGGCGTACCGTTTCATGACGCGATGCATGGATATGGGCCACTTCCGCAAATCGCAAGCCTCGGCGATGACGCCGACAACTGATATGGTAGGCATATTAGTTTCCCAAAGGTAAAGAGGCATGGCCATGGGATTGTTCGACTTCGCTAAGAACTCTTCGGGTGACGTGCCGTCCGGCTTCGGCGGTCGGGGCGATATCGCCAACCATCTTTTCAACGACTGATGAAAAGGCTCCGGTTGAAGGCTATGGCATGATGACACGAGCGTGGGGACATTTATGACCGAAGGATACTCGCATAAAGCGGCACACATCGTTGAGCATATCATTCTCGCAATCGCGCTGATCTGGGCTGGAGGCTGCACTCTCATATGGATGCAAACGGATATGTCGCATCGCATCGTGAACGCGAAATCCGCTGACGGCACCTGCGAAGTGACCATCAGCGAACTCGGCTCGCCCATATTCTTCGGCCCAAGCAGTATCACGGTCAAAGTCTCTTGGGACACCGATCCCAGTGTTATCGGTTCCGAGAACGTCACGGAAATCAAAACGGATCTGCACAACGACGGCAAATCATTAGACTCGGGCAACTTCACCGTCACCTGGCACGGCAACATCCCGACCGTCACCACCCATGGCGAGGAACAGCCGGACCAAAGCTACACATTCAACTGGAAATAACCGCTCCGAACATCATGTCTCTCCCGAGAGTAGTCCTCACAACCGGGCAGGTCCCACAAGGAGCATAGCTCATGCACCCACCGTCCGGTCTCAAGCCCATGAGACACTTAAGACCATGACTACCATCATCATGCGCACCTCCGATGATAATCGTGGTCAGCTGTTTTTGGTCTTATTCCAAGGTTTTCAATTTTTGGGAAACCTGCCGATCAGTCTCGTCTTCCACGAGGCACCTACAGGCACCCAAGAATAATCCGGGAACGTTCCACCACTCTGCCGGCGCTCAGCGTCTTCGCCGACCGGCACGGAAAAGTGCAATACCCCCTGTGGTTTCATGATGTTCCGCATGGGTGGCGCCCAGAAGCATTCACCCGGCAGCACGTCTCCATGGCGGACAATAGACAGAACGATACGCGGCCCATACAACCGTCCCAGCCGCCAATGGCATCCCAAATCCATCCCGAATCCCACAAGCCCATTGCAGACAGCCCAAATCAGCTGGCTCATGGTATAAAGCCTTCTGCGACGCCACCGTCCCAATGGCAGGAACGGTCGGCTGCGCAGTATGATTTCCGCCCTGTCGGCCAGTTCCCGTTCGCGCACGCCCATAGCAGACAGGATCGCTTGTCTCCGCGATGGCATGGCGGAGGTCGCCCGTGCGATCAATGCGGAGAAGCGACGGAACAATTCCAAGTAATCGTCCTTGTCAAGCAAATAGCCAAGATCACCGATGGCCTGGTACACGTTCTCGTTAGCGCGCCCGTCCCGTACCGGTCATCACCAGCGGTCAGGCATGCCTTTCGGTCGAGGAACAAATCCTTATAGCCATTGACGATCGGATAATAGCCCTCACGCCTGAGCACATGACCCGCACCGGCATCGACGGCCATGCCACGGGAGCGCAGAATGCGCAGCTGTTCGTCCACACTCCTGTAGGGTTTGCGCAACGACATGAATCCGACCTCCCCCAATCCGGCGATGAAAGCACTGAGGCCACCCCGCATCCACGGGATGGCCTCAGCGAACCGAACGAAGTCCAGCTTATTTCGCTGTTACAGAATAGCGCTAATCCCCGCGAATGCAACCCAGCCGGACGTCGAATGAGATGAAACCTCAATATCATTATTCCAAAGGCACACGCCGATCCATCAAGGCCACCACCAGAAAAACCCAAACGCCTCCAAAAAGAGACGACGCACGCCTCCACGAGACTGAATTGCGCCCCGTTTGTTGGACGTTGTTAATTGGGATACAGGGTCAGACCGCGAGGGACATGCTCCGGAACTCCTCCGGGGTGCGTCCCTCGAGTCGTATCTGGCGTCGTCTGGTGTTCCAATGGATGATGTAGGCGTCCAGCTCGCGCTTGAACTGTTCGTACGAGTCGAACACACGGCCGCGGTAGAACTCGTCCTTCAAGTGGCCGAAGACCTGCTCGGCCGCCGCGTTGTCCAGGCAGTTGCCCTTGCGGCTCATGGACCGGCGGATGCCGGGGCGTTCGAGCTCCTTCCTCCACCATTGGTGCTGGTACTGCCATCCCATGTCCGAGTGCAGGATCGGCTCCGCGCCGGCGGGCAGGCGCTCCGCGAGCATGGCGGGCAGGCGCTTCTGCTGCCCGAGGTCCGGACTGCAGCTCACGTCCCAGGCCACGATCTCCTTGCTGGCCATGTCGTACACGGGAGCGAGGTACGCCTTGGAGCCGGCGACCTTGAACTCGGTGACGTCGGTGCCGAGCCTGGAGAACGGACGGGCCGAGTCGAAGTCGCGTTCGGGCAGGTTATGCACTGTATTTAGTCAAGTCGGTGTTTCGTGATTAGTCACGAAACATTTTCGGTTTTAGTCAAGGAGCGTTCCGGCCTGTTCCTTTGTCTTCTCCTTGGACCCGGACGCGGGTCCCGCGGGAGTCCTGCCGAACATGAGCGCCTCGCTGACGCGGTGGCTCTGTCCGGTGAACTCGAGCAGGCGTCCGTGGTGCACGATCCTGTCGATGATCGCGGCAGCGAGCTTGTCGTCCGCGAGGATCGTGCCCCATTTGCTGAACTCGATGTTCGTGGTGAACACGATGCTCCGCCTCTCGTAACTGCCCGCGATGATCTGGTAGAGCAGGCGGGCCCCGTCGATGTCGAACGGCACGTAGCCGAACTCGTCCAGGATGATCAGGTCGGCCCTGCCGAAGTCCCTGAGCATCGCGTCGAGGTTCCCGTCGCGTTTGGCCTTGCCGAGCTGGAGCACGAGTTCCGCGGTCTGGTGGAAACGCACGCTCAGGCCCCGTTCCACGGCCCTCATGCCCAACCCGATCGCGAGGTGTGTCTTGCCCCTGCCGGTCTTGCCGTAGAACACCAGGTCCTGCGCGCGGGGCACGAAGTCCAGGTCCAGCAGCCCGTCGAGCGCGTATCCGTCCGGGAGCCTCACGTTCGAGAAGTCGTAGCCGTCCAGGCCCTTGACGACGGGGAACCTGGCGCGGCGCAGGAGACGCTCGCGTTTCGAGCGTTCCCTGTTGGCCAGTTCCGTGTCGAACAGCCTGGACACCGCCTCGGTCTGCCGCGGCGTGGCCCAGCCCGTGAAATCGTCCATCGTCGCCCTGGATATGAACAGGCTCCTGGCCTTCGCGTAGAGCCCCTCGTCGTTCCTCGCGGCCATCATTCCCCTCCTTCCGCGTCCGTGGTGGTGAACGCGATGTCGTATTCGCTCAGGTCGGGCCTGTCGTCGTCGTATTCGACGCGTTCCACGCCCTCGGCGAGCCTGGCCGCGAGGAGCGTGACGCCGGCCCTGTCGACCCCGCCGGTCGATTCGAGCGTCGTGAGCATCGCCTCGACCGCGTTCGTCCAGCCGGACTCCCTGTCCACCCGTTTGAGGGTCCGCAGCGCGCCGCGCCGTTCCCTCTCGTCCTGCCGGTCGAGCCATTCGCGCAACGGGTCGGGCAGCATGTCGCGCACGAGGCTGTTGCGCCACGCGTTCGGCCTGTTGCAGAGCATCGCCAGCTGCATGGACGGGTCCTCGCTGCTGGTGCTGGCCTGGCCGTACGCCCTCGGATGCGCGGCCAGCCGGGTTCCCTCCACGTCGAGGATCTCTATCTCGAGGGCGCGCAGGCCCACGAGCACGTCGCGGCGCGCGTGCGACCCGTCCGTGGAGTAGCGGTGCCTGCCGTCGAGCGTGACCACGCCGTACTTGTCGGTCCTCATGCGCTTCCACGTGACCACGTCGAAACGTTTCCCGGGCAGGGGAAGCAGGGCCCCGCGGTCCTCCGCGAACAGGACGGCCTCCTCCTCGTCCTTGGCGTGGTGGGGCTTCCCGCCGAGCTCCAGGCACCTGTCCGGCAGTCTGGAGTTGAAGTTCTCCAGGTTCCACACGCTCGGTTTGGGCACGAACAGCTTGCGCCGGACCATGCCGACCTTCGCCTCGACCGCGCCCTTCTCGTGTCCGGCGTACGGCGAGCACAGGGAGCTCTCGAACCCGTAGTGCGCCTGGAACGCCTGGAACAGGCGGGTCCAGCGGACGCCGCCCCCGCCGGTCCTGCGTCCCACGCCAGCGGCGTTGTCGAACACGATGCGTTCGGGCACGCCGCCGAGCCATTCGAACAGGTCCAGCAGCGCCTGGCACGTGCACTCCGCGTTCTCGCCGGGCATGAGCTGGGCCAGACCGATGTTCGAGTACGGGAAGTCCAGAACGAAGTGGCGCATGCGCTGGGGCGCGCCCCTGTAAAGCACGTCGACCTCGCCGAAATCGGCCTGGGCCTCGCCCGGATGCCACACCAGGTCCATGAACGCGCCGCCCGGCTCCACGGCCGACTCGCGCCTGAGCCTGGCCACGGCCCGGGTCACGGTCGACAACGACACCTCGGCGCCGTGCTCGTCGCGCAGCCGCTCCCATATCCTGGTCGCGGTGTGACGCTGCTTGCGCCAGCTGGCGCGGTCCTCGGCGAGCCATTACTCGACCAGGGGAAGGTACGGGTCGATCACCGACCCGCGCGTCCTCCTGACGGGCGGTTTCTCGGACAGGTCGTCCATCCTGAGGTACTTGCGCACGGTGGGCTCGCTCACGTGCTGCTTGCGCGCTATCGCCGCTATGGATTCGCCGTTCCTTCTCATACGGCGGATAGACTGTATCTGGGGCATGCTGATCATTTGCCTTTCCGGCCCTTTCTGGTGGAGATACGAAGCACCATCCAGTTAAGGCCTGTGGGTGGTCGGCATGCTCTTTGCCTAAACCCGAAAAATTTTCGTGACTAAAACACTAATTTCTTATTGAACACAAACATTATGCACGCGGTCGCCCGTCTCGCCCCTGTACGAGCTGTAGCGTCTCCACGGGTTCCTGGAACGGATGGCGCATCTCAGCCCCATACGGCGCATGACCCTGAGCACGGTCTTGGCGGATATGCGCGTGCCGAACTCGTGGACCAGGCACATGCGCACCTGCCGGCGGCCGCACCCGTTTGGCGAGCTCCTGCTCGCGCGTCGGTTCGGGCTTCGGTCTGGATCTCGAGCCTCTGGGCCTGCCCTTGGGCCTCGGCCCGAGCGCCTCCGGACCTCCGGACCGGTACTCGCGGCACCAGCGTTCCAGGGGTGCGACGCTCGCGATCCCGTGCATGGCCATGACCTCCGCCTTGGTCAGACCGTTCTCGACGTGGTCGCGCGCGGCTGCGACCTTCGTCTCCCAGTCGTAGCGTCTGCTGCCGCCGCCTCCCATGACCGCCTCCTCGCCGCCGGACCTGTACAGCCCGATCCAGTTTTCCGCGGTCTGTCTGGGCATGGCAAGCCGTCTGGCGAGCGTGTCCCCGCCGGCTCCGGACTTGATGAGCTCCAGCGCCTCGCGCCGGAACCCGTCGTCGTAACGTCTCCTTCGATCCTCACGCA
>CAJLKD010000021.1:0-26998 GCA_905207115.1 Bifidobacterium angulatum
ACGCAAACACCGGCGTGTCGAAAACACCCCGAAACCAGACCGAACCACACCCACGCCACCCACGGGGACACCGGAACCACCCACCAAACAACCAGACAACGGCGCGTCACACAAACATTCAGCCGCACAAATCGCCAGCAGCCAGCTCACAACCGAACCGCATGCGGTATCGGAGCCTCGACAGAGCCACAACGCTTGCGACTTGCATCAGCAACATAGCCGTTATATATGCGCATCACGGTCGAACACTCACGCACATGCATGCCACGCCCATCCAAGTCATATGGGTACCGCACACCACACGCCACTGGGAAACAAGGCACCATCATCAACGCCCCATAAGCCCACGACAGGGCAAAGTCTAGAATGGCCTTCATGAGGGTGCCCCGACCGCAGCCAGCGATAGCATCGCTCGCCACGGGATGGGCACGACACCGTACAAGTTCGCCGCACACAAGGCGAGGAACGAAACAAACGCACATACCGCGTCTCCAACACAGCCAAGCAAAGCGACCACATCAAGCACAACACCATGATCAAGCCAGCAACCACACGCAATAACCGCACCACCACCAGCCGCAACATCGACCGGCAAACACGGCCACGCACACAGCACAATGCCTTCGCGCGCATTGGAGCCACGGCACGATGGGCACTCGCCGTGGCGGCATGTCTGTGGCTGGCCTGGTGCACCGCAGTCGGGCCGCTGTATTGGAACGATTCCTCCATTGCGAACTTTGGCGCGCTCAATGCACTATTCGGCATACTCGCGTTTGCCATCTACCTGTTCATCGTGGTGGTGCTGGTACGCAAAGCACACCACCAGCCGGCACTCGGATGGACGGCTGACCGCGCCACCGGCGAGCACACGCCCAGAACACTGATTCCGCGATCCTGGCGTACCGCATGGAGGAAACGAGCCGCAACGTTCCGGACCACCAAAACCGGCATCTGGCTTCAGCGCATAAGCGCATGCTGCGGCCGCTGGATTGTGCGCTGTACCGACAAACGATGGAAAATCGCACTGGTGCTCGTCGTCGGATGGCTGTGGGTACCGACAACGCTATTGGCCGCCTTCGGCGCGGACCTACGAAGCCAGGCCCGTGAATTCAGCTGGGCTTGGAATCAGTGGACGGGTTTGAAACAGCCGTATATCGGGTTCTTCTCCTTCGCCCCGATGGACATCTACCCGACCGCGCATTACCTATGGCCGGACTCCCCTACCTACCTGACCGACCAGCATAATATTCTGCTCACGCTGTGGTATGGCTCCACATTGGCCGTTTCCCGCTATTTCACCGGTTCCAACGACTGGGGCATTGTGCTGCTGGCCGCCATCCAATGGCTGTTCGCCATCGGATGCATCGCCGCCACATTGCATCGCTTCCTGAATCTGCCTTGGCTCGCGCGCAACGAATACGTTGATTTCGCCCACCCTGAACGCGGCGGACGATTCGCCCCGACTCGCCTTGGACGCCCCGAGCGGGGCATGCGCGCCACTTTGCCTTCCCAATCGGCACATGCGCCGGCACGGATCATCACGATACTGTTCTTCCTGTTGTGCCCGTTGGCGGTATTCTCCACGATTTCGCTGACCAAATCGCCGCTGTTCGCATTTGCGTTCACTTGGGCGTTCGGCATCTGGTACGAGCTGTACGCCACATCCGGCGACCGTCATGCCCCGGCCCATGGCGCACCGTTCCTTGCAAGATTCCACCGTTTGCCTGCACGCACCTTCCTGGCTTTCCTTGCCGCCAACGCGATCATGCTGATCAGCGCGAAATACGCATGGTACGTGCTGCTGTTCGAATTTGTTCTTGCCCTGATTGCAGATCGCAGGCATTGGAAGGTCTACGTGTTCGCACTGCTTGTGCCGACGGTGCTGATTCACGGCGGCATCTCGATGGCCATCAATTCCGGGATCATTATCAGCGGCGATCCGATCGAAAGCCACGGCGTTCAGTTGCAACAGATCGCACGAATCGCCAATAAGGCACCCGAGACCATCCCCGAGTCGGCACGCAGAAAGCTTGCGCCGGTCTTCAATCTTGACCAGATGGCCGAAGCATACTTCCAGCAGGATGCGGATCCGGTGAAATCCTCGGGCATCCAGTCCAAGAAGGTCAGTTACCGGTGGCGGTCCGTCACACCGGAAAGCATGAAGCATTTCAACGAGGCCTGGCTGGAGACCGTGCGCGCGAATCCTGTGGTGGCAGTGGACGCGCTGATGGCAAAATGCTTCGGATACTTCGACATCGCAGATCTTCCCTACGTTTCGATGGACTATTACGTGTATAACGACCAAGTGACTTCGAACTCCACATGGATCAAGTACTACAACGCGAATTGGCGCGCATGGGTGGCGAATACATCCAGGCAGATCAGCCGGACACCGGTTCTTGGATGGCCGCTGCACGGCAACTTCTACGTTATTCTGACGCTGCTCATCGGTGCTGCGGAAGTGATTCTGCGACGGTGGCGCACACTGGCATGGCATCTGCCGTTGCTGCTGCTTATGGGCGTGATGATCACCGCACCGGCGAACAACTTCGAACGCCACATGCTACCCATAGCCTTCTGCTTCGTATTCCTATGCCTGACATTCTGGCGTGATTCGCATGCCCGCGTCTCCACAGCGAACACGAGTGCCCGCGCTTGCACAACGAAGGATTAGACTGGCCTGATATGACCCAAGATTTTCTGGACATGCTTCTGGCGGGAGACAAGGCCGATACGGATTGCGAAACCACGCCGGATCGCGCGGACACGGCAAGCGCCATCCACCTTATTCGTGCTGTCGCGTTCGAATGTCTGCTGAACCACGTGGTTGACGAACGTGCGCAATCCGTGCTGCGACTCGTCGGTTTCGATGGTGATTTTGCCTGCTGCGCAGTCGCAGGCCGCCCCTCGGAAACCGAGCATGCCTCCAGTGAAACGATCCGCCATGCCATTGCGGATATCGGCGGCGCAGAACCGCTGATCGGCATGCAAGGCGAAACACTTGTGGCGTTATTCCGATTGCAGGGCGCCACAAACCCTGATCTCACTTGCACGGCGATTGCGGGAGCCTTTGCCTCCGACGTTCCCCTCTGCCTAGGACCGGTAAGACGCGGCATCATCGGCGCTTCCCGAACCATTCATGCGGCATTGACCACGCTGCGCACCATTCCTGCGCTACACGCGATAATCGAAACAACACCCTCCTCACGAGTGCAGCATCAACCGTTGCTACGAGCGGAAGATGCGCTACCGGAACGTGCACTGCTCGGCGATGAGGATGCACGGCATGAACTGGTTGACGGCATCTATGCCAATCTGCTTGGCCAAGGTGAAGACGACCCGACCATGCTTACGGTTTCCTCGTTCCTTGAATCCGGAAGATCTCTTGAAATCACTGCCCGTATGTTGAACGTGCACCCGAACACCGTGCGGTATCGCCTGAAGCGTATGGCGGATACCACCGGATGGGATGCCACCAATCCGCGCGACGCCACTGTGCTGACAACCGCCATTGCGCTTGGGCGAATCGCTTACGCCGAACAGCGTTAATCCTGAGCCGCATATCTTGTAGCCGTACGGCACGGATGGCTGGCTGCGCTGGGCGAAATCGCCGGCAATGACTCGACCTGCTCACAACTACGACGAAGGCCTCCCGCATCATATGATGCGGGAGGCCTTCGTATCGACCAGTGAATCAACCATCACACGGCGAAGCCGCTGACGGGTTCAGACTCACAGAGCAGCCGGATCGACCGGGATGCCAGGGCCCATCGTGGAGGTGATGGTGGCCTTGGTCACGTAACGGCCCTTCACAGTGGACGGCTTGAGACGCTTGATCTCATCGGCCACTGCATGGAAGTTCTCGTCCAGTGCCTTCTCGTCGAAGGAGACCTTGCCCACGAGGAAGCTCAGGTTGCCGTTCTTGTCGACGCGGAACTCGATCTTGCCGCCCTTGATGTCCTTGACGGCCTTGGCCACGTCCATGGTCACGGTGCCGGTCTTCGGGTTCGGCATGAGGCCACGCGGGCCGAGCACGCGGCCCAGACGGCCAACCTTGCCCATCATGTCCGGAGTAGCGACGACGGAGTCGAAGTCGAGGAAGCCACCCTGCACCTTGGCGATGAGGTCATCATCACCGACGATGTCGGCGCCGGCTTCCTGAGCGGCGGTGGCCTGCGGGCCACGGGCGAACACCAGAACCTTAACGGTCTTACCGGTGCCGTTCGGCAGGCTCACGGTGCCACGAACGAGCTGATCGGCCTTGCGGGGATCGACGTTCAGACGCACCACAGCTTCAACGGCTTCATCAAAGTTGCGGGTCGGCATGCTCTTGAGCAGCGCGATGGCCTGATCAGGGGTGTACAGGTTGTTGCGATCGACCTTTTCGGCCGCTTCACGATACTTCTTGGAATGCTTAGCCATCTGTCCTTCTCCTTATCAGTCGGTCACCGTGATGCCCATGGAACGGGCGGTGCCTTCGATGATCTTCATGCCGGCTTCGATGTCACGAGCGGACAGGTCAGCCATCTTGGTTTCAGCAATTTCGCGGACCTGGGCCTTGGTGACGGAACCGACCTTGTGGGTCAACGGGTTCTCGGTGCCCTTCTCGATGCCTGCAGCCTTCTTCAGCAGAGCTGCTGCCGGCGGGGTCTTCAGGATGAAGGTGAAGGAACGATCTTCGTAAACGGTGATCTCAACAGGGATGACCTGGCCCATCTTGTCCTGCGTGGCAGCGTTGTACTGCTTGCAGAAGTCCATGATGTTCACGCCATGGGAACCCAGAGCCGGGCCCAGCGGCGGAGCCGGGTTGGCCTTGCCGGCCTGAATCTGGAGCTTGAGAAGCGCCGATACTTTCTTTTCTTTAGCCATAGTTATGGTCTACTTTCTATAACGCGGTACATTCGGTCGCCGTTGCGTTGCCTACCATGCGGCGTGACGTTGCAACAGTCTCCTCCCGCAACTTATATCGCTGTGCTGTGCTAGCGGGTCTCCCCTCCAGACACAAGCTTTCCTATTATGCGTGTTCCGCGGGACAACATTCCCGGCTCCGGCCTTCACAAGACGAGGGGTCGGAGAGCGTGCCGGCAGCACCGGCATGGCATGGAACCTTACGCTGCTGGAAACACAAAACGCACACGAAGGCAAGGTGCACCGAGGGGAGGCGTACGAAAGTACGTCGACCGAGGAGCAACGCAGCCAGCGTGTGCGTTTCGTGTTTTCAGGCGAGTTTTTCGACTTGGTTAAAGTCAAGCTCCACCGGCGTATCACGGCCGAAGATGGACACGAGAACGGTGAGCTTCTGAGTGGTGGGCTCGACGTCGGAGACGACGGCGGGCATGGTGGTGAAGGGGCCGTCGGTGACGGTAACCTGATCGCCAACAGCGTAGGAGACCTCAAGCTTGCGCTTCTTGGCCGCGGCAGGCTTGTCGCCGGCCTTCTTGAGGGCTTCGGAAGCGATCATCGGAGCCATCATGGAGACGACTTCCTTACGGGAAAGAGGAGCCGGATCCTTGGTCGGGCCGACAAAGCCGGTGACGCCTTCGGTCTCACGGACGATACGACGGGCTTCCTCATCGGGCCACATACGAATCAGGACGTAGCCGGGGACGCGCACGCGGGTAAGAACCTTCTTGCCCTTTTCGGTATGCTTTTCGACTTCTTCCATGGGGACTTCAATCTGGAAGATCTTGTCTTCCAAACCGAAGCTTTGGACACGGGATTCGACGTTGGTCTTAACGCGCTTCTCGTAGCCGGAATAGGTGTGAAGCACATACCACTTGCCTTCGAGGGTGCGCAGCGACTTGGAGAATTCGTCGACGGCGGCCTGACCGGCGTCGACGGGCTCATCGGATTCGTCGGCAGCGTCTTCGGAGGAATCAGCCGGTTCTTCCTGGCCATCGTTTTCGGTTTCGACGGACGGCACGGCCTCTTCGACAGGGGCTTCGGTCTCTTCGGTGGCTTCGACTGGCGCTTCCTGCGGTTCTTCCGTGACAGCAGCCGCCTCGGCGTTGTTCTCAACGTCAGGCAACGCATCAACGTTTTCGAAATTCACTTCATCACTCATGCGTCAGTCACCTTTAAGTTCGCGTTCGTAGTAATAACGATCAGCCAAACACAAGCAAAACAAGCTTGCCCAGGCCGTAATCCATGCCTGTAACCAAGGCCATTAGCAGCAGCACAAAGATAGCCACGGCCAACGACCAGAAGAACAGCTCCTTGGCAGTTGGAGTCACCACCTTGCGAAGTTCGTCGATGATCTGCTTGATGAACAAACCGATGCGCATGAAAATGTTGGGCTTCATGACTTTTTCAGCCTTGTTTGCCTTAGCCATAATCATCCTCTTCGTTCAGGTGCTGTCAGGAAAACTTGGCAGGGAAGGCGGGACTCGAACCCACAACCTACGGTTTTGGAGACCGTTGCGCTACCAATTGCGCCACTTCCCTAGGTGAACCTCCGCCATGGAATCGCCTCTCTTCAGAGAACGCTTCGCCTGACGAAAACCGCCAAGTCGATACTTTAGCAGGAGGTTGCGATTTAGACAAATCAAGCACGCATAACACGGCTTCCCGCGCGTGTCACGCTTCGACGTAGGCCTTCATACGCCGCATGCCTTCGGCCAGCTGATCGTCGGCAAGCGCATACGAGAATCGCAGATAACCGGGGGCTCCGAACGCTTCGCCGGGCACAGCGGCCACATGCGCCTCATCCAAGAGCGCCGCGGCGAATTCGCTGGAGGAATGCGAAACGGTGCCGTTGGGACCGAGCGGCTTCCCCAGCAGCGCGGTGATGTCGGCGAACGCGTAGAACGCGCCGGTCGGAGTCGGGCAGTTGACGCCAGCAATACCGTTCAACGCCGCGACGATAGCCTGACGGCGGGCATCGAAAGCCTCACGCATCTCATACACGGCGTCCAGAGAACCGGACACGGCCTGAATCGCGGCACGCTGGGAGATGTTGTTCACATTGGAGGTCATATGCCCCTGCAGCTTGGAAGCGGCCTTGGCAACCTCGACGGGGGCGATCATCCAGCCGACGCGCCATCCGGGCATGGCATAGGTCTTGGCCACGCCGTTGAGCACCAGCAGCTGGCCACGCACTTCAGGCACCGCAGCGCCGATATAGGTGGTCTTGGCACCGTCATAGTTCAGATGTTCGTAAATCTCGTCGGAGATGACCCAGATGTGATGCTCGATGGCCCATTCGCCGATCGCCTTGACCGTTTCCGGCTTCCACACGGCACCGGTGGGATTGTTCGGCGTGTTCACGATGATGGCCTTCGTGCGCTCGGTGCGTGCGGCCTCGATGGCTTCGATGGATGGCTCGAACCCGCGATCAGCACCGGCGAACACCTCGACGGGTACACCGCCGGCCAGTTTCACGGCCTCCGGATAGCTGGTCCAGAACGGGGTCGGGATAATGACCTCATCACCCTCATCGAGCAGAATCTGGAAGGATGCGTATACAGCCTGCTTACCGCCATTGGTGACGACAACCTGGCTTGGATCCACCTCATAGCCGGAATCACGCAAGGTCTTGTGGGCGATGGCCTCGCGCAGTTCGGGCAGGCCCGGGGTGGGAGTGTAGCGATAGTTCTTCGGATCCTGCACCGCTTCGGCAGCAGCCGCCACAATGGGGGCAGGCGTTGCGAAATTCGGTTCGCCGGCGCCGAAGCCGATAACGTCGATTCCGGCGGCTTTCATAGCCTTTGCCTTGGAATCAACGGCGAGGGTGGCGCTTGGCGCCACATGATTAATACGGTCGGATAGTCTTTGCCAATCAGCCATAGTCATGGTTGCCATGCTAGACCCTGCGGAAGAGAAAAGGAACACCCAAAAACGCAGATACTCACAATGCGAATGAGACGAATGCCGCGGGAAAGCGCATGCCCGGCACAGGCAATCATGCGGCAATACGAAAACCGCCACTTGCCACAGTCAGGCAAGCGGCGGAAACGTCAGACAAGCACAAGATTGTCGCGATGCACTAGCGGATGCGCGTATTCCTCGCCCAGGAACCGCTTGAGCTGCGCGGTGTTGCGCCCCAGCATCTGCGGAATCTCCTCCGAATCGAAACCGGCCAGTCCTTTGGCCAGATGGTTGCCGGCCTCATCGTCGATCCATACGGCGTCGCCCGCGGAGAACCCACCACGCACCTCCACGACGCCGGCGGCCAACAGACTCGCCTGACCGCCACGCACCGCTTGCGCGGCACCCTCATCGGCCACCAGCGTGCCAAACGGGTGCGCAGCGAAACCGATCCATAGACGACGCGACGAGCCACGGTCCTTAATCGGCGCGAACACCGTGCCGACGGGATCGCCCATCATAGCCGGACCGGCGTTCGCCGCACAGGTCAAAACGGACGGAATACCGGATACTGCGGCCACGCGCGCGGCCTCCATCTTGGTGACCATGCCGCCAGTGCCGACGTTCGAGCCGCTGCCACCCACTTCGACCCTGCTCAGCGCGTCCTCGACATTCGGCACATAGGCGATACGCTTGGAATCCGGCTGCGATGGCGGCGCCGTATACAGCGCATCCACGTCGGTCAGCAGCACCAACGCGTCGGCGACCACGATATTCGCGATAAGCGCGGACAGACGGTCGTTGTCGCCAAAACGAATCTCGTTAGATGCCAGGGAATCGTTCTCGTTGATAATCGGCACAGCGCCGAGATCGAGAAGACGATCCAAGGTGCGCCGCACATTACGGTATTGCTGCGGTTGCATGGTGTCGGACGCGGTAAGCAGAATCTGGCCGACACGCAGGCCGTAGCGGGCGAATGCGGTTTCGTATTGAGCCATCAGCAGACCTTGCCCGACAGCCGCGCACGCCTGCTGATCGGCCACATCGGTTGGCCGGGAACTGAAACCCAGCGAGCCGAAGCCGGCGGCGATGGCGCCGGACGATACCAGCACCACTCGCCCACCCATCAAACGCACGCGTGCCAAAGCCGCGACTAACGCATTCAACCGCTCGGGATCAAGATGCCCGGAAGATGCGGTCAACGAGCTGGAACCGACTTTAACGACGATGGTCTGCGCTTCGGCAATCGCCATGCGCACCTCGGCCTGCGATGGAGTGATCATACGCCTATTCTTCCACGCCTTCGCCGCGCCCGAACAGGCTCGTCTCATCGTGGCGGTCGTCGTCCACGCTCGGATCGGCCCAATGGCCGGCCTTGCGCTCCGCCATCATGGCCTCACGCACGGCTGCCTTGGCGTCCATCATCTCGTGGTATTCACGACGGCGCTCGGTATTGGTACGACGATGCGCACGCCCCTCATCCTCGTCCAGTCGCAGATCCTTGCCTCGAGCACCCAACTGAGTGCCGTCCAGCATCTCCGCGCCCGCGGCGATGGTCGGATCCCAATCGAAGGCAACGGCGCGATCGCCATGGCCGATACGGATCTCATCGCCGGCATGTGCGCCCTTGCGGCGCAACTCGTCTTCCACGCCAAGCTTGGCAAGACGGTCGGCCAGATAGCCCACGGCCTCGTCATTGTCGAAATTGGTCTGCTGCACCCAGCGTTCCGGCTTACGACCGGTGACCTCGAACCAGACATCGCCATTGCCAAGCTCCTTACGCTCGATGGTGAAATCGAGCGCAGTGCCACGTTCATCGGTGCTGCGGCGGCGACGGCCGGCATGCTCCAACGGCTTGATCACCACGCGAGCAGCCTCTTCCTCGCTTTCCCGCTTGGCGATCTCGCCACGCATCTCGTCGACCATCTTGGCCAAAGCGAAATTAAGCTCCTTCAGACCCTCATGCGACGCAGTGGAGATGATGAAGGTCTTCATGCCGCGCTGTTCGAATTCGGGGCGCACGAATTCCGCCAGTTCCTTCGCCTCCGGCACGTCGGCCTTGTTGAGGATGACGATGCGCGGACGTTCGGGGATCGGAATGGCACCCAACGGCAGTTCCAAGGACCCCGCGTATTCGGCGAGCTCCTTTTCAAGCGCCTCATAGTCGCTGACCGGGTCACGGTCCGGTTCCAGCGTCGCGCAATCGATCACATGCGCGATGATCTCGGTGCGTTCGATGTGGCGCAGGAACTCCAGGCCAAGGCCCTTGCCCTGGGAAGCGCCCGGGATCAGGCCGGGGACATCGGCGATCGTATAGCGCGTATCGCCTGCGACGACTACGCCGAGATTCGGCACCAGCGTGGTGAACGGATAGTCGGCGATCTTCGGCTTGGCCGAGCTCATCGCCGCGATCAGCGAGGATTTGCCGGCGGAGGGGAATCCCACCAGCGCCACATCGGCGATGGACTTCAATTCCAGAATCACATCGCGTTCCTCACCAAGCTCGCCAAGCAGGGCGAAGCCCGGGGCACGACGGGTGCGGTTGGCCAGTGCGATATTGCCCAGGCCGCCTGCGCCGCCTGCAGCCGCAACGAAACGATCACCCTCATGACGCAGGTCGGCAAGCTGCTCACCGGGATGCTTGGGCTGGCCTTGCGGGCCGCGAGCGGTGAAAATCACCGTGCCGCACGGCACCGGAAGAATCAGATCGTCGCCCTTCGACCCGTCCTTGTTGTCGCCCAGGCCCATAGTGCCGCCCGGAGCCACACGATGCGGCATGAAACGGTAATCCAACAAGCTGGTCGCATTACGGCTGGCCACGAAGATCACGGAGCCTCCATCGCCGCCATTGCCGCCATTCGGCCCGGCCAGAGGCTTGTACTTCTCACGACGGATGCCGGCGGAACCGTTGCCGCCGTCGCCGCCCTTGACATGGACGGTTACTCGATCCACAAAATCACTCATTATTGTTGCCTTTGCTCAAGTCTGCTTACCGCGACCCGATCAGGCGTACGCCATCTGTCGCGTTGGGAAAGTATTGGATTTGCTGGGATGCAAGTACAGAAAAAGCCGCGTCCATAGGGGCGCGGCTTTCCTGTAAGCGTATTCGCGTGCTCAGGCGGCGATAACGTCGACGACCTTGCGATCACGACGGACGCCGTACTTCACGGAGCCGTCGGTGAGAGCGAACAGGGTGTGATCCTTGCCCATGCCGACGTTCTGGCCCGGGTGGAAGTTGGTGCCACGCTGGCGAACGATGATGTTGCCGGCGACAACGGCTTCACCGCCGAACTTCTTCACACCGAGGTACTGAGGCGATGAATCGCGACCGTTACGCGAGCTGGACGCGCCCTTCTTATGTGCCATGATTGGTTCCTTTCGACTCTGATTAAGCTACTGCCAAATCTCAGGCGATCGCCGTGATCTTGACGGCGGTCAGCGGCTGACGGTGACCCTTGCGACGAGCAACGCCAGTCTTGTTCTTGTACTTCTGGATGTTGATCTTCGGGCCCTTGGCCTCATCGTCAACAACCTCAGCCTTGACGGAAACCTTGGCCAGATCAGCGGCAGCCAGAGTCACCTTGGCGCCATCGACTACGAGCGCGACCGGGAACTCCACGGTATCGCCCTTCTTAGCGTCGAGACGGTTAACAAGGATAACGTCACCGACCTCGACCTTTTCCTGATGGCCACCGGCCTTCACAATCGCGTACATAATCGTTCCTTTATTTTCTTGGGAAAGCTTCCTTGCCTGGCATCTCGGATAGCACCGAGCTCACGGCCAGACACCAGCAAATTAATTTACACGGGTACATGGACTAACGCAAGTCGTGTCAAGCGCGACACGCACGGTAGCGCAAATCCGGTACAAGCGTCACTCCTCGTCCTGCTCCGCATTGTTCGCAGCCACTGCGGCAGCGGCGATCTGCGCCAGCTTGGCCTTCACCGCCGGCGAGGAACCCTGCGGTTCGGGAGCCGGAGTGGTGCCATGACCATGCTTGTTCGTCTTGACGAACGGATCGCCGCCACGCATGGCGTACGGATCGTCGTATTCGGCGCTGACGGTGGGCTTGTCGTGCAGAATGAAGCCGCGCCCCTTGCAGGTCGGGCATTCCTCGGAGAACGCCTCGACCAGACCCTGGCCGATACGCTTACGAGTCATCTGCACCAGGCCCAGCGACGTGACCTCGGCCACCTGATGCTTGGTGCGATCACGCGCCAGGCATTCCACCAGACGACGCAGCACCAGATCACGGTTCGCGGGCATCACCATATCGACGTAATCGATCATCACCATGCCGCCGATATCACGCAACCGCAGCTGGCGGGCGATCTCCTCGGACGCCTCCAGATTGCACCGGGTGACGGTCTCTTCCAGCGACTTGCCGCGGCCGATGAAACGGCCGGTGTTCACATCGATGGTGGTCATGGCCTCGGTACGGTCGATGACGATCGAACCGCCGGACGGCAGGTACACCTGACGTTCCATGCCCTTGCGCAGCTGGGAATCGATCTGCCACTTGTCGAACACATCCTTGCCCTCGTGCTCGGCCGGATCCCACTTCTCCAGTTTGGTCTTCAGATCGGGGGCCATGGTGTCGAGGTATTCCTCGATACGCTCGTAGACCTTGTCGCCCTCGACGATGAGCTTGGTGAAGTCGTCGTTGAAGATATCGCGCACGACGCGAATGGCCACATCGGGCTCGCCCTGCAGCAGCTTCGGACGCTTGCCGTGCCAGAACTCCTCACGCTTGGCGTTGATGCGTTCCCACTGGCGGACCAGGCTTTCCAGATCCTTGACGATGGCGTCTTCGGAAGCGCCCTCGGCTGCGGTACGGATGATCACGCCCATATCCTTCGGCGCGACCTTCGACACGATGTTCTTCAAACGGCTGCGCTCACGTTCGCTCAGCTTGCGGCTCACGCCGGTCATGCCGCCGGACGGCACCAACACCAGGAAACGACCCGCCAGCGTGACCTGCGAGGTCAGACGAGCGCCCTTGTGCCCGATCGGGTCCTTGGTGACCTGCACGAGCACCGGATCGCCGCTCTTGAACGCAAGTTCGATGCGCCGCGGCTGGCCTTCAAGACGCGCGGCATCCCAGTTCACCTCGCCGGCATACAGCACGCCGTTACGAGCCTGGCCGATGTCGACGAACGCGGCCTCCATGCTCGGCAGCACGTTCTGCACACGGCCGAGATAGATATTGCCGACCGTCTGCACTTCCTGGATATCGGACACGTAATGCTCGACGAGCACGTTGTCTTCCACCACGGAGATCTGGGTGTGCTTCTCCTTTTCACGCACCACCATGAAACGCTCGACGTTCTCGCGGCGTGCAAGGAAATCCTGCTCCATGATCTGGGACTGGCGGCTGCGCTCACGGCGATTGTCGCGGCGGCGCTGCTTCTTCGCCTCAAGACGCGTGGAGCCTTCCACATCGGTGATCTCGTCGATGTACTGCTGCTTGCGAGAACGGCGGGTCAGCGGCTGATCGTCTTCGGAGCCCTGCTCGGACTTGTTGCGGCGACGGCGACGGCGACGGGTAACGGTCTCACCTTCATCCGCATCATGCTCACGGTCGGAACGGGTCTCATGCTCGTCGCGCTCATCACGGGAATCACGCCCGTCACGTTCGGAACGGGATTCGTCGGAACCCTGCTCGGACTTGCTGCGACGGCGACGGCGACGGCGAGTGGAACGCGGCTCCTCTTCGGCGCCCTCCTCCTCGTCGATCGGACGATAGCTGATGTCATCGAGCTCGAGGTCCTCCTCGATCTGCTCGACTTCGGCGGCGGCGCGACGCTCCTGCGCGTTCAACCTGCGGTTGCGGCCACGACGCGACGACGTCGACTCACGCTCGTCATCCGCACGCCCGTCACGGCCGCGCTCATTACGTTCATCGTCACGCCCGCCACGGCTTTCACGCGCTTCGTCAACATCACGGGGCTCGCGATCGTCACGGGACTCGCTGCGGTTACGGCGGCGACGGCGAGCGGAACGCTCTTCGCGATCCTCACGATCTTCGCCGCTGCCGCGATCGTCGAGATCGCCACGGCCGTCGCCCGAGGCGCCGCCTGCAGGAATCACAGGCTCCTGGAACAGCAACGACGTCATCGGACGAGACGCGTGCGTGCGTGCCGCATGCGGCGTGGAGGAAAACAGCTCTTCGGCGATCTTGCTGGCGCGCGCATCCACGTCGGAGTCAGACGCGGAGGACGAACGACGGCGAGTGAGCGGAGCGCTTTCCTTACTGGACGCGGTCGACGCCGATTCGTCGCCGATATGACGGCGGCGACGGCGAGCCGGCTGCTCTTCGGTGGCCTCGCTACGCGCAGGCGCAGCGATCTTAGGTTCTTCGAACAACGGTGCAGAATGATCCTCCACCTGAAGTTTGAGCGAAGCTCCAGCGGCACCGGTGTCACGAACGACGCGGCGGCCTCCACGACGACGACGGGCAGTGGTTACGGGCGATTCGGTATGCTGAGCCTCGGATTCTCCGAGCTCACCCTTATTCACAATGGGCACAATGCTCCTTGCAGACGCGCTGCATCGCGTCGGCTCTCAGGCCCCGCCGGCCTCTCACACCACGCTCTCACCGTGGCCGCGCATCAATTGCTGCTAACGGGGCAATTCCAGTCAAAGTCTGTCTGCCCAGTGGCGGACACCGGCGCTTGCACGGGAACACGATCCAAGTGCAAGGGGATCAACGCCATCTGGCACGTAGGCGGTTTGCAGAACCACCACTCTCCAGTATGCCACAACTGAAGACCGGCCGTGTCGAAAACAGGCATACGGATTATACATGCATCGGCAAAGCCGATATCTTCACAGCCGGCCGGAAAGCGTGCATGCCGCAGACGGCATCGACTATCTGAGCCAATCCTCCAGCAGATCAGCCATCAGCACCAGATCGGACTCCGGCAGCTGCTCATCATGCTTATGGGCCAGCAACGGGCTTCCCGCACCAAGATTCACGGCTGGAATACCCAGAATCGCAAAACGCGCCACATCGGTCCAGCCCAGCTTGGCCAACGGGTCACGCCCCGTACGCTCCTTCACCAGCTTGACCAGCGAAGCGGCCAACGGCGACTCCAGACCAGGGCGAGCGGACGGGGACTCGTCCTTCATCTCAATGCCGAACCCCTCGAACACGCCGCCAGTGGCCTTATGCTCGCCATTGCCCAATTCGGCGCCGGCATCCGCACCCATCATCAGCGCCTTCGCCTCAGGCAGCGTCTTATCGGGCGCAAAGCGGTAGTTCACATGGATACGGCACCAATCCGGAATCACATTCGTGCCATTGCCGCCGGAGATCAGCGTGGCATTCAAGCCCTCCTGATAAGCCAGACCATCCACTTCGACGCACTTGTTCTCATACGCGTTCAACCGGTTCAGCACCTCGGCCGCGTCGTGGATGGCATTATGCCCCATCCATGCGCGAGCGGAATGCGCGGCCACGCCATGCAGCACCACGTCGAAGCGCATCGTGCCGTTGCAGCCGCCTTCAATACCGCAATCGGTCGGCTCGCCGATAATCGCAAAATCGCCGGTAATCCAATCGGGATGCGCTTCGACCACCTTGCGCAGACCGTTCTTCTCGGCTGCGACCTCCTCGTGATCGTAGAACACGAAGGTCAGATCGACCTTGGGATCGGTGAGCGTCGCGGCCAGATACAACATCACCGCATCGGAACCCTTCATATCGGTGGCGCCACGCCCCCAGATCACACGCTCGCCCGGATGCGCGGCGGCGACATCCTCACGAATCAGCGGATCGCCTGGTTCCAGCCACTTCGGCGGGAAATTGTCGATAACCGGCACAGTGTCGAGATGACCGGCCAGAATCACACGGTGCTCCCTGCCGAACGCAGTGCTGGCAACCAACGTGTCGCCGTGGCGACGAACCGTCAGATGTGGCTGCCGCTTAAGGAACGCCTCGACCGCATCGGTGAGCGGCCCTTCCTCATCGCTGACGGAAAAGACGTTCATGATCTGGTCCATCAAGGTGTTCAGCGCTTCCTGCTTGCCCGCAGCGGCATCAAATCCAATCTCATATTCGCTCATGCGTCTCATTATCCGCCAAAGCGGGCATGCGTACGGCATACGGACGCTGTTTTGAGATAAAACGGCTGGCGACCACCCCAGCCGTGCCACACTTGAGGGTTGATCGTCATGAGGGTTGATCGTCAAGAGATCAGGAGAGGAACAGGAATATGCCGGGTCTACTCAGCGCGATGGAAGGTTTCTGCGTCATCGGTATCGTGATCGCCACCGGTTACATCGCCGCACGTATGCGCATCGGAGGACCGACCGCGCAGATGGTGCTCAACAGATTCAGCTTCTTCGTATCAAGCCCGTGCCTGATGTTCGCCATTCTCTCCAAGGAAAAGATCTTCGAGATCTTCCACTCCTCCATCATCGTCGCGTTCTTCTCGGCGGTGCTCGTGGGCGTGGTGTTCCTGATCCTCAACAAGCTGTTCTTCCATCTCAAAGCCGCGGACGCCACCATCGGCGCACTGAACTCGCTATACCTGAACTCCAACAACATCGGCCTGCCGATCGCCACCTACATTCTGGGCAATCCCGCGCTGGTCGCCCCGATCCTGGTCATGCAGCAGGCGGTGTTCACGCCGATCGGCCTGACCGTGCTCGACGTGACCACCAAAGGCAAGGTATCCGCCAAGGAGATCCTCAAGCAGCCATTGCACCAGCCACTGCTCATCGGCTCGCTGCTGGGCATCGCAGTATCCGCGATCTCCGCGAAAGTCGGCTGGTTCGTGGTGCCGAGCTGCATCTACGATCCGATCGACATGATCGGCGACTCCGCCGTGCCGATGATCCTGATGGCGTTCGGCATGTCGCTGCACGGCACCAAGCCGCTGCAGGACAAGTCGAACATCCCCGCGGTCTTCACCGTGGCCGCGCTGAAGAACATCGTAATGCCGATCATCGCATTCCTGCTGAGCTACTTCGTGATGGGATTCCGCGGCGCCACGCTATACGCATGCGTGGTGCTCGCCGCGCTGCCGACCGGGCAGAACGTGTACAACTACGCCGCCCGGTACAACGTGGGACTTTCGTTCGCGCGTGACGGCATCCTGTTCTCTACGCTGTCCTCGCCGATTTTCATCGCGATCATCGCGGCCCTGCTCAGCTGAAAACAGCATCGCGCGACGGAAAACGACATGGCCGGGATGGCGTGAACCATCCCGGCCATGTGCTTGGGAACCGTGTTGATGCCGGGTAGGCGTTACCGACGTCACCGATGTTACCGACGTCAGTCGTCGGCGCGGTACCCCACCGTGTTCAGCGTGCGGGCCGCACGATTGGCGGTCCACGCGCCCACGGCGATCAGCACGTAGCACAACGCGATACCGGAGAACAGGCTGAACAACGTCACCGGATCGAACAGCGTCATCGCAACGATCGGGAACAACAGCAGCACCGAACCGCCTCCAGAAACCAGCACCACCGTGTTGAGCGGCGTGAACACTTCTTTGAATCGCGCCTTGGACAGCGTCCGTTCATCGGTGCCCTCCAGACGCAGCATGCGGTATTCGGCGGCCTGATCATACACACTGCTGGCCTGCATCACACCGGAACTGACCGCGGCGAGCACGGCGGCGAACGTGAGCGTCAACAGGCCACCGGTGCCGATATCGCGCATGTACAGCATCGAAGGGTCGAGCGGATCGCCGCCACGGCCCTGCCCCACCAGTGTCCCGATCGACGTGATGACGGCGATGAACACAGCCAATCCCACACCGGACACGTTGCGCCACGCACGCTTCGGATTGTCAAGGATGCGGCGCATGGCGATCATAGTGGCTGCGTCCTTCGGCCTACGGGCACGCGCTTTGGCCCGTTTGGCAATCACCCACGTACCGACCACGTTCACCATCGTGAATCCGACGAAGAACGCGCCGAACACCAGCACGAACACCGCGTTTTCACCCAAACCGGCGAACATCGAGACGTTGTTCAGCAGCATGTAAAGGCCCGCCATCACCACTAGGAAGATCAGTACACGCCATGTGGCTGGCAGAGGCTGCGCGGCGCGGCTCATCACGCCCAATGGGGTGATGGCAACGCGGCGCAGGGTGATCAGCGACGATACCAGCGCGAGCACGGTGACTCCGGCGAGCACGCCCACGAGCACCGGCAGGCCAACCCACAATTCCTGGAACATGAAATGACGGTTCTGGAATTTCAGCAGCATGATCAACGGCATGACCGCACAATAACCGACAATGCCGATACCAGCGCCGAACAATGCCTGGATCGCAGCGTCGAGCGCGGTCAGTTTGACCACTTGAGCGGTGGTCGCGCCGGCCAGCCTGAGCGCGGACAATCGCGCATCCCTACGGGATGCGGCCAAGCGGGCCGCGGAGCCCGCAAGCGAAACGAACGGAACGACGAGCATCAGGCAAGCGAACGCGGCCAATAGTACATAGCCGTCCGAATAGGTGTCCATAACCGCCGCGGAACGTTCGGCGGTCCAACGCGTTCCCGGTGCGGCGACGAACATGCCTGCCTCGTTCCTGGCACGTTCCCACGCTTCATGGGTGCCGGGCGCACAGGAAGCGGAACTGATCAGACAACCGAGCGTATGATCGGCGGAGGCACGCCAGATGAAACCGTGCACGCCTCCCAGCACAGTCAGGAAAATCGTGGTGGCCGCCGCAAAGGCAATGACCGCGAGCGCCGATGTACGTTCGCCTATGCCGCGAGCGCCTCGGCGGTGGAACAGTTTCCATAGGGTGAAGGTGTTCATTGTTCGCCTCCGAGCAGCCTACCATCGCGCATGGTGACCGTCCGGCTGCAGAAGGCGGCCACGTTCGGATCGTGGGTGACGACAACCACGGCCGACCCGTTGGCCTGTGCAGCGTCCATGAGTATGCCCATGACTTCGCGCCCGGTGGCTTGGTCGAGTGCTCCGGTGGGTTCGTCGGCGAATACGACCGAAGGGTTTGTGGCGAGCGCACGGGCGATGGCCACACGCTGCATCTGGCCGCCGCTCATCTCGCCGGGGCGGTGCGAGGCGAGATGTTTGAGGCCGAGACGTTCCAGCCAAAGCATGGCGGTATCGGTGGCCTGCGAGTAGTCCGTTCCGCCGAGCATCAACGGCAGCGCGATGTTTTCGACTGCAGGCAGTTCGGGGAGCAGCTGCCCGGATTGGAAGACGAAGCCGAAGGCGTTGCGGCGCAGCATGGTGCGATCCTGATCGGAGATGCCGGTGAGCTCGTAGGCGCAATTGTTGCGCACATGGTAGGTGACCTGGCCGGACGTGGGCAGGTCGATGCCGGCAAGGATGTGCAGCAGCGTGGATTTGCCGGAGCCGGAAGGGCCCATGATGGCGACCGTTTCGCCGACGTTGAGACGAAAACTCACGTTGTTGAGTGCCGGTGCGGTGTTGGCGAGCGCACTCATCGGAGTCATGCCGACACAGTTCGCGGTCTTGCGTCGCGCCGCATAGTCCATGATGAGGTTGGTTGCGGTGATGACCGGCCTGTCTCCGGGAATGAGGGCATGCGCTGCCGTGCGGTCGCTCGCCGCGTAGGCGTTCGTTGTATAGGCATTCGGTGCGGCGACCGATGCGTTGACGTTCTGATTCCGTTTCATATGTCACACGCTATGCCCCCGAAGCCCTCCCCTCCATCGGACGTTGGGAGGATTCGACGCGCCTGACCTCATCCGAAGGAATGACCACAGGCCGTGCCCGCATATGGCACCGGCGTGGGAACGGTAAGCGACGAGATGCCGCACGCTCAACGGTGATGTCAGCGACGCACGTCAGCGATAGGTTGCGGCGAGCGCGTTGAGACGTGCCGCAAAACGCGGCCAATCGGTACGCATGGCGGTGAGCAGCTTCAATCCGCCGACCTGTTCGATCGGCACCCATGCGATCTCCATGCTTTCATCGTCGTTCGCCTTCGGCTCGACCGTGTGCCCGGGCTTTTCGAACGCGAACACGGTGGTATACGCCCACGGACCGTGATCCTCGCAATAGGAGCCGACCACGTCGATGTCTTCCGGCGTGATGTTCGCCTCCTCATAGCTTTCACGCAACGCGCCTTCGATCGGGGTCTCCCCTTGGGCGGTCGCGCCTCCTGGAATGCCCCATGTGCCGCCTTCAGCCGACCAGACGGCACGATGCTGCATCACCACATGCGTGACATTGCCGGTCCGCTCGTCGCGGCGGGCCAGCAGCACGCCGGAAGCGCCGTTCACACCCCAGTGCTTGCGCCCGCAATCACAATCGATCCAGCCATCGCCTGGCTGGTGCACGTTCTCCTTGGGCGGTTCGATGCCCGCATGCCCGGCGCCTTCGGCCTTGCTTTCCGTAGGCGCAAGCTCGGAGCGCACATTCCACAAATCAGGCCATGCGATGCCCAGCCGTTCCGTAAGACGGCGCACCAACGGCAGACTCAAGCCGATAATGCCGCTCGGATCGCCTTCGATACCGTCGATGAAGGCCCCACCGAAGCCTTCCAGCGTGAACGACCCCGCAACTTCCAGCGGCTCGCCGGTGGCGATGTAACGTTCGATGTCATCACCGCTGAATTCCGAGAAATGCACGACGGCATGGCTGGCGTCGCGCACCACGCGGCCGGTGGCGAAGTCGACAAGGCAATGGCCCGTCCACAGTTCGCCAGTAGCGCCGCTCATATGCTTCAGCCGTTCGCGGGCGGCTTCGACGCTATGTGGCTTGCCGTAGCATTCGCCATCCATAAGGAACATGGAATCGCAGCCGAGAATCAACGGGCCGACGGTGCTATGCACCAGGCCCGGGCGACCGGCGGTGAAGACGTTGATGGGCTGGGTTCTAGTCGGAATGTTCACACCGGAAAAGTCGCGGGTGGTGGCGATGTGGGCGGTGGAATAGTCGATCGGCTTGCCGGGTTCCGTTGTGCCGCGTTCGACGGCATCATCGGTTTCCGAGCGCCCGGCCGCCTTCAGCGGATAGCCGACGACGCATTCGCCGCTCGCGGCATCGGCCGTGGCTGCGACATTGCGATACGCCTGGTACACGGCTTGAGCCTTGGCCTCGGCAAGAATGGCAACCCGATCGCCGATAGACAATTCGCCGACATTGACGCCGGCCTTTGCCGCGGCGTCTCGTAACGCGGCCGGTTCGTCCACATGCGATACGCGAATCGTGGGGCATACGCCAGCCGCATTCAGCACATTGCGGCGAGGCAGGGACTTGGATGCCAGAATCAGCGGAATGGCCATGGTGTCGAACTCCTCTATCGTTGTTCCCGAAACCGTCGTTCCCGGAAGCTGTTGCTGAGCACAGCATAGCGCACGCGGCACCGCAAGGCCGGGCGACGCACTCCCCTGTTGGAACGCCTAGACGAAGCATCCGGACGAAACGAACAGGGTCTTCCATCCGGATGGACGGAAGACCCTGTTGAGAACGGAATGCAGATCAGCTGCGTTCCACTTCAACACCCTTGGTGTTGATCGGCAGATGCAGCACGTTCCAATGCCCGGAGGCGAGCTGCTCGGCGGCCACCTGGTCGATGGCATCGCGGGCGTCACCGTAGTGCAATACCAGCACGCATGGGCCGGCACCGGAGACGGCGGCCGCATACCCATGGGAGCGGAACAGCGCGATCAGATCGGTGGACGGCTGCATGAGCGGCGCACGATACTGCTGATGCAACTTGTCTTGCGTAGCCACGTACATCAGCGCATTCGGCTCGACGCCGTCGATCGGATTCATGGCTGCGGGCAGCAGTCCGACTCGCGACACGTTGTAGATCGCATCGCGGTATGCGATTTCCTTCGGCAGCGCCTCACGCGCCTTCTCCGTAGACAGCTCGTAATCCGGCACGAACACGGCCGCGGTCACGGCTGGATCGACCGGATAGTTGACCGTATGGAAACCACCATGCAACGGATCGCCACCGGGAACCGGCACGGAACCGACGCCCTCGGGCATTTCGAAATCCCAGCTCACCGTAAGCCCACCGAACACCGCCGGCGCAACATTATCCGGATGACCTTCGAAATGCGCGGCCATGTCGAAAATGGCGGCACGATTCAACTCGCCATCCTGCGCGAACGCGGCGGCCGCTGCAATGCCCGCGACAATGGCCTCTGCGGAAGAGCCCATGCCACGCGCCTGCGGAATATTGTTCGTGGCTTCAAGCGTGAAACCGAGATTACCCAGCCCAAAGGTGGCACAGGCACGGCGGAACGTGGACACCACCAGATGCGTTTCATCGCGTGGCAGCGTATCCTCGCCTTCGCCATGGATGATGACATGCGCGACACCGTCCGAAGGATCCTCGTTCAGCGTGAAGACGAGCTCGTCGTGATAGTCGAGCGCCAGACCGACGGTGTCGAATCCCGAACCCAGATTCGCGCTGGTCGCCGGCACGCTCACATGGACGCGATTGCAAATCGGCTTCATCAGTCAAGCACTCGCAGAATGGACGGTTCGCCGGCAACGAAATCAAGCCCCTGCACGGCTTCTACGGTCGCACGCAAAGTGACCTCATCGGTCAGGTGCGTGACCAGACGCAGCTGCTGAATCTCACCGTCATAGCCCGGATCGGTGACGGACGGCTTAAGATCCTGGTTCACACCGTTGATGGATACGCCGCGCTTGGCGAATTCGGCGGCGATGGCGGCCAGCACGCCCGGCTTGTCGTGAATGAGGAAGCGCACGGCGAACGCGGCCTTGGACGCCTCGATCGGAGCCTTCTTCAGATCCTTGTACAGCGGGATGGACGGGCCGGTGCAGCCTGCGGCGATGTGACGGGCCACGGTGACCACGTCGCCCACCACGGCGGAAGCGGTCGGCGCTCCACCGGCGCCGCGACCGTAGAACATGAGGTCGTCGGCGGCCTCGGCCTTGACGAACACGGCGTTGAAGGAGCCGTGCACGCTGGCCAGCGGATGGCTTTCGGAGATGAGCGCCGGGTAGACGCGTGCGGACACGCCCTCATCGCCGTTCTCCACGACGGCGAGCAGCTTGATGACCTTGTGCTCGGCGGTGGCCGCGGCGATGTCGTCGGCGGTGATCTTGGTGATGCCTTCGACGGAAACGTCGTCGATGGTGACGGAGGTGTGGAAGCCGAGGGTGGCCATGATGGCGGCCTTGTTGGCGGCGTCGTAGCCTTCGATGTCGCCGGTTGGATCAGCTTCGGCGTAACCCTTGGCCTGAGCGTCCTTGAGTACATCGTCGAAGTCGAGGCCCTTGGTGGTCATCTCGTCGAGAATGTAGTTGGTGGTGCCGTTGACGATGCCCAGCATGCTGGTCACCTTGTCGCCGACGAGGGATTCACGCAACGGGCGCAGGAACGGGATCGCACCGCCTACAGCTGCTTCGAAGTAGATATCGACGCCCTTGGCTTCGGCGGCGGCGTACAGTTCCGGACCGTACTTGGCCAGCAGGGCCTTGTTGGCGGTGACGACGGAAGCGCCGGATTCGATGGCGGCGAGTACGAACTTGCGGGCGACGCCGGTGCCGCCGATCAGTTCGATCACGATGTCGCTGTTCGTGGCCACGGACATGGTGTCGGTGGTGACGATGGACTTGTCGATCCACGGGAAGGGGTCAGTTTCCGCCGGATCAAGGCAGGCGACGCCGGTGAGTTCAATCGGACGACCGATACGTGCGGTCAGTTCGTCCTTCTGCTCGACGATCAGACGTGCGGTCTGCGATCCAACGGTGCCGGCGCCCAAAAGCCCGACGCGGATGGGGGTTTCGTTCTCGTTTGCCACTGTGAGCCCTTAACCTTTCTGTGCTTGCGCATGCGCGACTCGTGTTCATTCTACGAACGCAATATGACGAGACCGCCGTGCCGTTCCACGAATCGGAGCAGCACGACGGCCTTTGTCTATCGCCACGTTGTTCGCAGCATGCCGCAACAGCCCGCGAAGGGGATGCAACGGCTCGCAGACCTACCGTTATTCGCTGACGTCCCAGCCCAGCAGGTCGTCGATGGTCTGACGGCGGATCATCACATGCGCACCCGCCTCGGATACGCCCACAACCGCCGGGATCAACGCCTGATTGTAGTTGCTGGCCATGGTGCGGCCGTATGCGCCGGTAACCGGCACGGCGAGCACATCGCCACGCTTGATGTCGGCGGGAAGCTGGCATTCGTGCACGATGATGTCGCCGGATTCGCAGTGCATACCCACCACACGGGAGAGCTTGGTCTCATCGGAACCCTTGCGATTCGCCAGTTTCACCGCGTAATCGGCACCGTACAGCGCCGGACGGATGTTGTCGCTCATGCCACCGTCGACGGACACATACACGCGTTCGGTGACCGGGTTGCCGGCCTTGTCCGTGACGTCGCCGCTCAACTGGACCGGCTTGACGGTGCCGACGCGGTACAGCGTCACCCCCGCAGGGGCCACAATCCAACGCCCAGGCTCGAAGGAGATGACCGGCGCCGGCATGCCAAGCGCACGGTTGATGGACGACACGGCCTGGGACAGACGGCCAAGCTCCGCATCGATGTCCATCGAATCCTCGCCATCGGTGTAGGCCACGGAGTACCCGCCGCCCAGATCGACTTCCGGCAATGTATAGGCATCGGTGGCATAGAAGGTCTTACGCAGTAGCATCATGCGCTTGGCGGCCTGGATGAACGCGTCGGCATCGTGGATGTTGGAGCCGATATGCGAATGCACGCCGACCAGTTCGAGCACATCCTGATGCCGGTAGATCTCCTTGAGCACGGCGAGCGCCGGGCCGTCCGCCACCATGGTCATGGCATCGGCAAGCTTGCGGTCGCCTTCGGATACCTTCTCGTGGCTTAGGTCGTACGGGTATTTGATGTCGTACTGCAGCTGGCGTTCCGTGCCTGCGCCATCGTTCTTCGCGGCGCCGCCATTATCGGCAAGACGCGCGTTGGAGCCTGCCGGCGTGACATCGGTCAGATCGTCCAGCACGTCGAGTTTGGAGGTGTCGGCACCGGCCGGAAGCAGCGAGACGCCGAACTTCTGATCCTCGTGCGCGGTGGAGATGAACTCATGGCCACCGGCGTGGATGCCGGAGGTTACGCGCAGCATGACGCGGGCGCGCTTGCCCATCTTGCGTGCGATCTGCGCGATGCGCGCCGGCTCGTTCGGCTCGTCGATGACGATTTTGGCAAAGCCCTGTTCGATGGCGAGCGCGATCTCCTCATCGGATTTGTTGTTGCCGTGCAGCACCAGCCTGCGACCGGGCACACCGGCTGCGAGCGCGATACGCATCTCGCCCATGGAGCAGGTGTCGATGAGCATGCCCGCGCTGGTGACGATGCGGCAGATCTCCTTGCTGAGGAACGCTTTGCCGGCGAAGCTCACATGGGTGACGGTGTTGTCGAAGGCGCTGGCCGCGGCGCGGACGAATCGTTCGGCGCGCTGACGCACTTCGTCGGTGTCGATGAGGTACAGCGGCGAGCCGAACTCGCCGAGCAGGCTTTCCGCGGTGCGCCCATGGAAGGTGACTTCGCCGTTTTCGTTGACGGCGCTGGCTTCAGGCCAGATCGGGGTGACTGCCATACGCGATCACATCTTTTCCGGAGCGGCGCAGCCGAGCAGGTCGAGGCCTTCGGCGATGACGGTTTTGACGGCATCGTTGAGTTTGAGTCGTGCGGCGGCGCGTGCCGGTTCCGGAGCCTTGGCGATGCGCAGCGCTTCCGCCTCCTCGCCGCGCGCTTCCGGATCGGTGAGTTCCATCGGCACCACGCGTTCGACGTTGTACCACTTGTGGTAGGTGGCGGCAAGATCCTCCAGATAATGCGCCACGCGGTGCGGGGCACGCAGGTCGCCTGCTTCGCGAAGCAGGGCGGGCCACTGTGCCAGTGCGGCGAGCACTTCGCCGTCCGCCGGGGTGTCGAGCAGGCTCAGGTCGGCGCCTTCGTAGGTGATGCCGGCGGTTTCGGCATTGCGATCCACGTTGCAGGAGCGTGCGTGCGCATACTGCACGTAGTACACCGGGTTCTCGTTGGAATGCGAGGCCAGCAGGTTCAGGTCGATGTCGACCGGAGAGTTGTAGTCGGTGCGTGCCAGCGAGTAGCGGGAGGCATCCACGCCGATGGCGTCGGTCAGATCGTCGATGGTGACGACGTTGCCGGCGCGCTTCGACATGCGCACGGCCTTGCCGTCCTTCATCACGTTGACCAGCTGGCCGATGAGGATCTGCATGTTCTCGCCCGGCTTGTCGCCGAACGCCTCGCACATGGCCATCATGCGGCCGATGTAGCCGTGATGGTCGGCGCCAAGCATGTAGATGGCCACGTCGGCCGGGTTGACCTCGCGGTGGCGCTTGTTGCGGTAGTAGGCGATGTCGGCGGCGAAGTATGCGTAGTTGCCGTCGGATTTGATGATCACGCGGTCCTTGTCGTCGCCATGCTTGGTGGAGGCGAACCAGGTGGCGCCGTCCTTTTCGAAGATGTCGCCGCGTTCACGCAGATCGGCGATGGCCTTGTCGACTTCGCCATCGGAGTACAGGCTGTTCTCGTGGAACCACACGTCGAAGTTGACGCGGAAGTTCTTCATGGACTTCTGGATCTCGTCGAACATCATCGGCACGGCGCGCTTGCGGAACTCTTCGCGCTGTTCGGAATCGCCCTCGCCCAGAGGCTCGCCGTTCTCGTCGGAGCCGCCGTCCACGCGCGGCAGGTTCAGAATGTCAACACCGTCCGCCGTGGCCTCGTCGATCACACGCTGTGCGATCTCGTCGATGTAGGCGCCTTTGTAGCCGTCGATCGGCGTGGTTTCGCCGTGTGCGGCGGCCACGAGGGACTTGGCGAAACGGTTGATCTGCTCGCCGTGATCGTTGAAGTAGTATTCGCGCACCACTTTGGCGCCGTTGGCTTCGAGCACGCGGGCCATGGAGTCTCCGACTGCGGCCCAACGGGTGCCGCCGATATGGATCGGACCGGTCGGGTTGGCGGAGACGAATTCGAGGTTCAGGGTTTCGCCGCCGAGGTGATCGTTCTTGCCGTAGGAGCTGCCAGCTTCGAGCACGGAATCCACCACGGCTGCGGCGGAAGCGGAGTCGAGCACGATGTTGATGAAGCCGGGGCCTGCCACCTCGACGGACTTGATGCCGTCCGCCTTGACGAGTTCGGCGGCGAACAGTTCGGCGAAATCACGCGGCTTCATGCCGGCCTTCTTGGCCAGCTGCATGGCGGCGTTGGATGCCCAATCGCCGTGCGCGCGGTCCTTCGG
>CAJLKD010000022.1:0-26676 GCA_905207115.1 Bifidobacterium angulatum
GCTTGAACCGGCCTCACAGATGAGAACGGAGAACAATGGTCGTTCAGACGAACCGGCCGTTTGGCCGTGTGGTGGCAATAGGAGCCACCGCAGCCATGGCGTGCGCCTCGCTGGTCGCGGCGCCGATTATGGCCCAAGCGCAATCCAACGCGCAGGTCAGCGCCAAAAAGGATGTGCAGGTCATCGCGTTCCAACAGACATGGAACACGATCGCCAAGGAATGCACCGAAACATATGGTCCCGAAGGCGTGGGCTACGTCGAAGTATCGCCGCCGCAGGAATCCATCCAAGGCACCCAATGGTGGACGAGCTACCAGCCGGTGAGCTACAAGCTTGACTCCAAACTCGGCACCGAAGCGGAATTCGCAAGCATGATCAAGCAGTGCAGCGCCGCCGGCGTTAACGTCATCGCCGATGTGGTTCTGAACCAAACCACCGGATCCGATGTGGCCAAAGGCGAACAGGCCGGCGTTGCTGGAAGCAAATACAACGGTTCCACCGGCGACTACCCGGGATTCGCCACCAAGCAGTATCCGGACGGCATCACCGCAGCAGACTTCCACAGCTGCGACAAGAACATCTCCAACTACACCAATCAGCAGGAAGTGCAGGAATGCCGCCTGAGCTCCATGTGGGACTTCAACTCCGAAAACGAGAAGGTGCAGGACATCCAGTCCGACTATCTCGTCAAGCTGTGGAATCTTGGCGTACGTGGCTTCCGTATGGACGCCGTCAAGCACATCCACACGGACAGCATGAAGGCCATCAAGGAGAAGTTCGCCAAGAAGATTGACCAGAACGCCAATGACATCTACTGGATTCAGGAGGTCATCGGCAATTCCTCCGAAGCCGCAGGCATCCAGCCGGGCAACTATGTGCAGAACGGCACCGTGACCGAGTTCGGCTTCAAGTCCGAAATGAACCAATACTTCAAGGACAAGGTCGCCAAGCTCAAAGGACTGAACGAAAGACTGAGCAAGGATCTGGCCTCCAAGGACGCCAACGTGTTCGTCACCAACTGGGACACCGCCCGCAACCAGGGCGCGCTCACCTACAAGGACGGTGCGAAATATCAGCTGGCCAACGCGTTTATGCTCGCCTACGATTACGGCACGCCGCGACTGCTCTCCGACTACAAGTGGGATGACGGCCACAATGATGACGGTGCGCCTGGCGCCACCGTGGCTTCCGTGCCGGACGTGGATATGAACAAGGAATGCTCCACGAACAACTCCGCATGGAACTGCGAGCAGCGTTGGACCTCCACCCGCGGCATGATCGCCTTCCATAATTACGTAGGTGACGCCGAAGTGACCGATTGGCAGGATGACGGCGGCGACAACATCGCCTTCTCCCGCGACGACCGTGGTTTCATCGCCATCAACAACGGCAAGAAAGAGAAGGACGTCACCTATACGACGTCCCTCGCCGACGGCGAATACTGCGACGTGTATGCCACAATGGACTGCTCCAAGACGGTGACCGTCAAGGGCGGCAAGGTCGAGACGAAGGTTCCGGCACGTTCCGCGATCGCGCTGTATGCAGGTGCCACCAAGGCCTCGCATCCCGCCGCCTCCACTGCGACCGATCCGTCCGATCCGGACGTAAGCAAAATCGACGACGAGGTGACGGCCACCGACAAGACCATCACCATCTATTACAAGCCCGCGGATTCCACATGGAAAACCCCGAAGGTGCACTATGGTCTTGGCGACGACTGGAACCAGCCGGAAGCCGACATGACGCTCGATGAGCAGGGCTATTACCGTGCCACCATCGATACGAAGGGCAAGAAGATCGACTTCGTGTTCCATGACGCCGACACGGATCAGTGGGAGAACCCGGACGGTGGAGGCAACTACCATGCCAACGCCGGTATCATCCAGGTCGGTGTGGCCGGCCAGGAGCTGTCCATCGGCAATCCCGAGTCCGTCGGGCAGAAGACCCGTCTCGTAGTGCACTACAAGCCCGCAAAGGCTGATGACCAGCGAGGCGTATACGTGTGGGGCACCTCCACTGACGGAACCGATATCACGGCCACGAACCATCCGTTCACCGGAACCGATTGCTGGGGCAAGGTGGCGACGCTCGACTTCGATGGCGAATTCACCGATTTCGGCTTCATCATCACCACCGAGGACTGGAACAAGTACGGTGGTGACCGTAAGGCCACGGTCAATAAGACCGGCACCGCAGAAGTGTGGATCGACGGCACCAAGAACGAGGACAAGGGCGAATCCACCACAGTGGAAACCCTCGACTCCGCTCCCGCCGACTACAATTGCAAGGCCGATACCGTGAACGTCACCGTGCATTACTACCGCGATGACGGCCTCTACTACAATGCCAAGGACACCAAGGTGACCGTGCCGCAGTGGGATATCTGGACCTGGTCGAGCAATTGGAACGGCGGCAACGCCACCTTCGATTCCCATGACGATTGGGGCGAGGTCGCGAAGTATTCCGTGCCGAATTACACCTATAGCAACGCGGATGGCAATTCCGACATCGGCATGCTGCGCAGGTACGGTTCTGACGCATGGGCTTCCAAAGACCCGGATGACGCCAACCATATGATCCCGTCCGACGCGCTCGTATTCGACGCAGACGGCAACGCTTCCGCCGAAGTGTGGCTGGTCGGCGGCGATCCCACGGTGTATTCCTCCCGTCCGTCTCTGAAGATCGCACTTAAGTCCGCTGAGATCTCCGATTTCAAGGAACTGACCGCGCGTCTGTCGAAGAAGCCGGCCGATGGCGCCATCACGAAGGCCATGGTGGCCGTCAAGGACGCCGATGGCAACAAGGTCGATGTCGAGGACGTCACCGTCAATAAGAGCACGGTGAAGATCAAGACCGCCAAGAAGCTCGCCGTCACCGGCAAGTACACCATTGAGATCGAGGGCATGGGCTCTCAGACGGCCATCGCCGGCGCTCTGGTGCGTACCGACGCCTTCGACAAGGCATACGCCTATGATGGCGACGATTTGGGCGCTACCTTCAAGGAGGCTCGGACCGGTTTCAAGGTGTGGGCTCCGACCGCCACCAAGGTAGAGCTCGTCATCTACAAGTCCACCGATCCGAACGCCGAAGTCGACAAGACCATCGATATGACCGGCGAAGACAAGGGCGTGTGGAGCGCCACGGTGAAGAAGCTCGCTTCCGGCACCGCATACTCCTACAAGCTCACTTTCGCCGATGGCACGGTCAACACCTCTTCCGATCCGTACGCCACCGCCGCGGTCGCCAATGGCGAGCGTTCCGTGGTGCTGTCCAAGGAGGATATGGGATCCGCCGGCAAGCGCATGCCGGCCTTCGGCAAGACCACTGACGCCACCATCGCGGAAATGAACATTCGCGACTTCTCCATCAACCCGAATTCCGGCATTTCCGCAGACAAGCAGGGCAAGTACCTGGGTGTCGTGGAATCCGGCACGAAGACGAAGGAAGGCGCCACCTCCGGCCTTGACTACCTGAAGCAGCTGGGCATCAGCCATGTGCAGATCATGCCGATGTACGATTATGGTTCCGTCGATGAGACCGGCGACCTGAGCTACAACGCGAATGGCGCGCAGAACTGGGGCTACGATCCGGAGAACTACAACGTGCCGGAAGGCTCGTATTCCTCCAATCCGTCCAACCCGAGCTCCCGTGTCGCCGAAATGAAGCAGATGGTCAAGGAACTGCATAAGAACGACATCCGCGTCATCATGGATGTGGTGTACAACCACGTCTACAATGCGGCGAACCACTCGTTCAACAAGACGGTTCCGGGCTACTACTTCCGCTATGACGCCAACGGTTCGCTGGTCAACAACTCCGGCTGCGGCAACGATACGGCCTCCGAACGCAAGATGATGCGCAAATACATCGTCGATTCGGTGACCTATTGGGCGAAGAACTACAACGTGGATGGCTTCCGATTCGACCTTATGGGCCTGATCGACACCGAAATCATGAAGGAAGTCCGCGCCGCGCTCGACAAGATCGATCCGTCCATCATCATCCTCGGCGAAGGCTGGGATATGAACACCACGATGGACAAGAGCAAGATGACCATCCAGCCGACGCCTACCAGGTCGCATCGGACGGCAAGAACAACGGCATTGCCTTCTTCAACGATTCCATCCGTGATGGTCTGAAGGGCTCCGTGTTCGACAGCGCCGACACTGGCTTCGTGTCCGGCAAGGCCGGTCAGGAGAAGCTCATCGCGCACAATGCGTTGGGCTGCCAGTATGACGCCGAAGCGGAAACGACCTGCTGGAACGGCAATGCGCAGGATCATTACGCGGATGCCGGCCAGGTGGTCAACTACGCCGAAATCCACGACAACCTGACCCTGTACGACAAGCTCAAGGCATCCGTTCCGACAGATGACGAGGCCACCACCGTGGCCCGCGCCAAGCTCGCCGATTCCGTGGTCTACCTGTCCGAAGGCATTCCGGCCATCCAGCTCGGCCAGGAGTTCCTGCGCACCAAGGGCGGCAACGGCAACAGCTACAACGCAGGTGACGCGGCGAACGCCATCGACTGGAACCGCGCCGCGCAATACGCCGATTCCGTCGACTACGTCAAGGGTCTGATCAAGCTGCGTAAGCAGATCAAGGCGCTGCGCCTGACCAACTACGACGACATCAACGACAGTGTGACGATGCTCAAGTCCGATGAAGGCGTCGTAGCCTATCAGGCAAAGGATTCCAGCGGCACCTACATGGTGATCTTCAACGCCAACAACGAGCCCGCCGCCGTTGAAGGCATAGGCGCCGGCAAGTACAACGTGCTCGCCGGCGACGGCACCGTGTACGACGAGAACGCCAAGGATGCCTTCGTCCGCAAGGGCTCCACGTACACTGCAGGCGCGCTGTCCGCCACCGTGCTCAAGGTCGCCTCTGCCGACGATGTCGTTCCCGTTATCAGCGGAATGACCGAATCGACGACCATCACCGTGGGATCCAAGTTCGATTCGATGGCCGGCGTCACTGCCGATGACTCCATTGATGGTGATCTGACCGACGGCATCAAGGTCGAAGGCACTGTGGACGCCGGCAAGGTGGGCGACTACAAGCTGGTCTATTCCGTGAGCAATTCCCGCGGCAAGACCACAACGTTTACCCGAACGGTCCATGTCCAGAAGAAGGTTGTCGTCCCTACGGCCGAGGCGAATGCAGCCAGCGGTAAAAAGAACGAGAACGCATCACGGGCGCAGAGTCCGGCAACCGGCTCCAACGTCATGGGCCTCGCCCTGGCGATCGCGGCGCTCGTCATCGCAGCGGGCGCGCTGATCGTCTCCCACAGGAAGGAGGTCAGCAACCGATAAGACCATAATCGTCTGACTGCATCTCCTATTCCTGGAAGATGGGGCCGCGCATGAAGCGCGGCCCCATCTTTTCATACAGTCCGAAACACGCCACGTCTCACACCGCTGATAAACTGAAGTTCCATGGTTAGAAGACAACATGGCAATTCTCAAGAGCACGTCACCAAGCATATTTTCGTTACCGGCGGCGTAGTCTCCTCCCTTGGCAAAGGCCTGACCGCCTCCTCCCTTGGCCGCCTGCTCCGTAGCCGCGGCATCAAGGTTTTGCAGCAGAAGCTCGATCCGTACATCAACGTGGATCCGGGCACGATGAATCCTTTCCAGCACGGTGAGGTCTATGTCACCGAAGATGGCGCGGAAACCGATCTCGACATCGGCCACTACGAGCGTTTCCTCGACGTGTACCTGAGCCAGAAGGCCAACGTCACCACCGGCCAGATCTATCAGGAGGTGCTGCGCAAGGAACGCGCTGGCGAATACCTCGGCCAGTGCGTGCAGGTCATCCCTCACATCACCAACGAAATCAAGTCCCGTATGCGCGCGCAGGCGTCCGATGACGTCGACGTGATCATCACCGAAATCGGCGGCACCGTCGGCGACATTGAATCCCAGCCGTTCCTGGAGGCCGCTCGTGAAGTACGCCGCGACCTGGGCGCCGAAAACTGCATGTTCGTGCACGTCTCCCTGGTGCCGTACATCGCCGCCGCGCATGAGCTCAAGACCAAGCCGACCCAGCATTCCGTCATGATGCTGCGCCAGCTCGGCATCTCCCCGGACGCGCTCGTGCTGCGTTCCGACCGGCCGCTCAACCAGTCCATCAAGGACAAGATCTCCCTGATGTGCGACGTGGACTCCGAAGGCGTCGTCAACTGCGTGGACGCTCCGAGCATCTACGACGTGCCGAAGACCCTGTTCGACGAAGGCCTCGACGCCTACGTGGTGCGTGAACTCGGCCTGCCGTTCCATGACGTCGACTGGGACGAGTGGGAGGACCTGCTCGAACGCGTGCACCATCCGAAGCACGAGGTCAACGTGGCCATCGTCGGCAAGTACATTGACCTGCCGGACGCCTACCTGTCCGTCACCGAGGCCATCAAGGCCGGCGGCTTCGCCAACTGGGCCAAGGTCAACGTCAAGTGGGTGGCCGCCGACAAGTGCGCCACCGAAGAAGGCGCCGCGGCGGCCCTCGACCAGGTCGACGGCATCGTGATTCCGGGCGGCTTCGGCATCCGTGGCATCGACGGCAAGATCGGCGCCCTGCGTTACGCCCGCGAGCACAAGCTGCCGGCCCTCGGCCTGTGCCTCGGTCTGCAGTCCATGGTCATCGAATACGCACGCGATGTCCTCGGCATCACCGACGCGAACTCCTCCGAATTCGATCCGGATTGCGCCAACCCGGTCATCGCCACCATGGAAGAGCAGAAGGACATCGTCGCCGGCAAGGGCGACATGGGTCACACCATGCGTCTGGGCTCCTACCCGGCGGAACTGGAGGAAGGCTCCATTGTCGCCGAACTGTACGGCACCACGCATGTCACCGAACGCCACCGCCACCGTTACGAGGTGAACGTGGCATACAAGGATCGTCTGCGCGAAGGCGGTCTGGTCATCTCCGGCCAGAGCCCTGACGGCGAACTCACCGAATTCGTCGAACTGCCGCGCGAGGTGCATCCGTTCTACGTGGCCACCCAGGCCCATCCGGAATTCAAGTCCCGTCCGACCAAGCCGCATCCGCTGTTCGCGGGTCTGGTCAAGGCCGCTCTGGACCACCAGCAGGCGCGCTGAGACGATTTGAGCGCATAAGCTCGATTCATCGCAAAGCGGAAGACCGAATCTGCATGGTCTTCCGCTTTTTTGTAAGGCAAATCACGGGCGAATACTGTCGAATTTCGAATAAGGTCTAGTGTTTCGCTGTGTGTTCTGTTAGGTTGTCATAGGTATCAATGAGTGAATGGAGGCAGCGTACGGTGGCAGAGAACCAAGCGTCCAACGCCGCGGCCGACGTGGAGATGAGCCAGTATGTGGCTGATCGCACGCGCGTGAACGAAGACAAGATCAAGCAGGATGACGAGATCATCGAGCAATTCGGTGACTACAACTACGGTTGGCACGATACGGACTTCGCCGGCGAGGCGGCGAAGAAAGGCATCGACGAGAACGTCGTGCGTGCCATCTCCGCCGACAAACACGAGCCGGAATGGATGCTGGAAAAGCGATTGGAAGGGTATCGCGATTTCATCAACCGTCCAATGCCGCAGTGGGGCGTCGATTTGAAGGACTTCGACGCCGACGATTTCAAGTACTACGTCAAGCCGATCGACAAGCAGGCCACCACTTGGGAGGAACTGCCCGACGAAATCCGCTCCACGTACGACAAGCTCGGCATTCCGGAAGCGGAGAAAAGCAGACTCGTCTCCGGCGTCGCCGCGCAGTACGAGTCCGAGGTCATCTACAATTCAATCCAGAAGGATCTCGAAGAGCAGGGCGTCATCTTCGTCGACACCGACACCGCCGTGCAAAAGTACCCGGAACTCGTCAAGAAGTATTTCGGCAAATGCATTCCGAGCAACGACAACAAATTCTCGGCATTGAACACCGCCGCATGGTCGGGCGGCTCGTTCGTATACGTGCCGAAGGGCGTGCACGTGGACATCCCGCTGCAGGCATACTTCCGCATCAACACGCCGAACATGGGACAGTTCGAACGCACGCTGATCATCGCTGATGAAGGCTCCTACGTGCATTACGTGGAAGGCTGCACCGCGCCGATCTACTCCACCGACTCGCTGCATTCCGGCGTGGTGGAGATCTTCGTCGAGCCGCACGCCCGTGTGCGTTACACCACCGTGCAGAACTGGTCGAACAACGTGTACAACCTGGTGACGCAGCGCGCCTACGTGCGTGAGGGCGGCACCATGGAATGGGTGGACGGCAACATCGGCTCGAAAGCCACCATGAAGTATCCGGCATGCATCCTCGCCGAGCCGTATGCGAAGGCCAGCACCATGTCGTTGGGCTTCGCCGGTAAGGGACAGTACCAGGACACGGGCGCGAAGATGATTCACCTCGCCCCGCATACCAGCTCCACCATCGTGGCGAAGTCGATTTCCCGTGGCGGCGGACGTTCCGCATACCGTGGCCTCGTCAAAATCGTCAAGGGCGCGGAAGGGTCCTCCAATTCGACGGTCTGCGACGCTTTGCTCGTCGACGAATTCAGCCGTTCCGACACGTACCCGCATGTGGATGTGCGTGAGGACAACGTCTCCATGGCGCATGAGGCCACCGTTTCCAAGGTCTCCGAAGACCAGCTGTTCTATCTGATGAGCCGCGGCCTGTCCGAAGACGAGGCCATGGGCATGATCGTGCGCGGCTTCGTCGAACCGATCAGTCGCGAGCTGCCGATGGAATACGCGCTCGAATTGAACCGTTTGGTGGAATTGCAGATGGAAGGATCGGTGGGCTGATCACCATGGCACAAACTCAGGAAATCAACATCCCCGTCGCGGATCCGTCCGATCCGTACGCGAATCCGGCGGCCATGCCGTCATCCGCGGACCGCGCTCCACGCTCATTCGACATCGAAGCGTTTGCCAAGCCGGACCGCAAACAGGAGGACTGGCGCTACACGCCGATAGAGCGCATCGAGGAGTTCTTCGATGTGTTCGAACCATCCAATGAAACGCAGGTCACCGTTTCCATGATTGACGGGTCGCCGCTTGCCGAAGGCGTCACGTATGCCGAAGGCACGGTGGGGGATACCGGCACAGGCATCGTCTCCAAGCCGAACGACCGCGTGTCCGCAGTCGAATGGAATTCCGGCAAACGCGCTGGAATACTGACCATCGACGGTGAGATCGACCAGCCGGTGCTCGTCAAAATGCATGGCACCGGCAAGGACCTCGACGCGTTCCACCTGTCGATCATCGCAGCCGACCGCGCCCATGCCGACGTGGTCGTCGAACATGACGGCGACGCACGTCTCGCCGAAGGCGTGGAAATCACCACAGGCAAGGACTCCCACATTTCCACCACCTTCATCCAGGAATGGAACAAGGACTCCAAACACGTCGGCAACCAGCGCATCCACGTGGGCGAGGAGGCGTCCCTGCGCCATTCCGTGGTCACCCTCGGTGGTGATGTCGTGCGCATTCGCATGGACCAGGACTTCGGCGGCGAACAGGGCGACCTCAACATGCTCGGCATCTACTTCGTGGACCCGGACGAGCATATCGAACACCGCACGATGGTGGTGCACAACCATCCCGAATGCAAGAGCCGCGTGGTCTACAAGGGCGCGCTCGACGGCAAGGGCGCGCACTCCACATGGGTCGGCAACGCGCTGATCGAGCCTACCGCGCCAGGCACCGACTCCTACGAGCTCAACCGCAATCTGGTGCTCACCCCAGGTGCCATCGCCGATTCCGAGCCGAATCTGGAAATCGAAAACGGCAACATCATCGGTGCCGGCCACGCCTCATCCGTCGGACGATTCGACGACGAAGAGCTGTTCTACCTCGAATCGCGCGGCATCTCGGAAAACGAGGCCCGCAAGCTCGTGGTGCGTGGCTTCTTCGGCGAGCTCGTCGAGGAAATCGGCATTCCGGCGATTTCCGAGCATCTTATGAACGTCATCGACAAGCGCCTGGCCCGCGGCGAAAGCGACGCGATCGCACAGGTATTGGAAGAGAAATAATCGTCAGGAGAAACCATGTCAACCCTTGAAATCAAAGATCTGTACGCGCACGTCGAAACCAAGGACGGCATCAAGCCGATCCTCAAAGGCGTGAACCTGACCGTCAACTCCGGTGAAACCCATGCCATCATGGGCCCCAACGGTTCCGGCAAATCCACCCTGGCATACACGCTGGCCGGCCACCCGAAGTACATCGTCGACTCCGGCCAGGTGCTGCTCGACGGCGAGAACATCCTCAAGATGACCCCGGACGAGCGAGCCAAGGCGGGCATCTTCCTGGCCATGCAGTACCCGGTCGAAGTGCCGGGCGTGTCCATGACCAACTTCCTGCGCACCGCCAAAACCGAAGTGGACGGCAAGGCGCCGGCCATCCGTACGTGGACGAAGGAACTGTCCGAAGCCATGAAGCGGCTCAAGATGGACCCGAAGTTCGCCACCCGTTCCGTGAACGAAGGCTTCTCCGGCGGTGAGAAGAAGCGCGCGGAAGTGCTGCAGCTCGAACTGCTCAAGCCGAAGTTCGCCATCCTCGACGAAACCGACTCCGGCCTCGACGTCGACGCGCTGCGCATCGTTTCCGAAGGTGTGAACCGTGCCAAGGAAGCCAACCAGTTCGGCATCCTCATGGTCACCCACTACACCCGCATCCTGCGTTACATCAAGCCGGACATCGTGCACGTGTTCGCCGACGGCCACTTCATCAAGACCGGCGGTCCGGAACTCGCCGACGAGCTTGAGGAGACCGGCTACGACGCATACCTGCCGGAAGGCTCCGATTCGGAAAGCGCATTGGCATGACCGATTTCGCAGCGATCCGCAGCCAATTTCCGATTCTCGACCAGGGAATCCACGGCCATCCGCTGGTATACCTCGATTCCGCCGCGACATCGCAGAAGCCGCAGTGCGTGATCGACGCGGAATCGGACTTCTACCGCACCATCAACGCCGGAGTGCACCGAGGCGCGCATGAGCTTGCCGCGCGTAGCACCATGGCGTTCGAGGATGCGCGCGCCAAAGTGGCCAAACTGGTTGGCGCCGATTCGGCGGAAGGCGAAGAGGAGATCGTCGTCACCGCCGGCGCCACCGCAGGACTGAACCTGTTGGCCACCGCATTCGGCAACGCGTCGCTTGGGCGCGGGGGAGAGGCCGCCAAGCGTTTCGCGTTGAAACCGGGCGATGAGATCGTCGTCACCAAGGCGGAACACCATTCCGTGTTGCTGCCGTTCCAGGAACTTGCGCTGCGCACCGGCGCCACGCTCAAATGGTTCGACTTGGACGAGGAAGGCCGTGTGCGTTCCGACACCGCGGACGAAGTAATCACCGATCGCACGAAGATCGTTGCCGTCACGCATGTGGGCAATACCACAGGAGCGATTACCGACATCGCGCCGATTATCCGCCGCGCCCACGAGGTGGGTGCCGTGTTCGTGCTCGACGCATGCCAGTCCGTGCCGCACCTCAAAGTGGATTTCCACGCTTTGGACGTCGACTTCGCCGCATGGAGCGCCCACAAAATGTATGGCCCGACCGGCGTCGGATTCCTCTATGGCAAGCGTGAAATGCTTGAGGCATTGCCTCCGGCCAATTTCGGCGGATCCATGGTGGAGCTTGCCTGGATGGACCAGGAAGCCCAGTACATGGAGCCTCCCGCACGATTCGAAGCGGGCACGCAGCCGGTGGCACAGGTCGTCGCCGCCGGTGTCGCCGCCGAATGGCTGATGAACATCGGCATGGAAAACCTCGAGGCGCACGAACGCACCATCACCGACGAACTGCTCAAAATGGGCGATATCGACGGCATCCGAATCCTCGGACCCCGCTCCAACAAGGAGCGCATCGGTACCGTCGCGTTCGAAGTCGAAGGCGTGCACCCGCACGACGTCGGCCAGTTCATCGACGCGCAGGGCATCGCCATCCGCGTCGGACACCACTGCGCGCAGCCGGTGCACCGCCACTTCGGCGTGTATGCCTCCAACCGCGCGTCCAGCGGCATCTACAATTCGGTCGAAGACGCGCAGGCCCTCATCGAGGCGCTCGGCAAAGTTCGTCCGTTCTTTGGAGTTGAGTAACGAAATATGAGTGATTTTGAGATGTCTGGAAGTGACCTTGAGCAGATGTACCAGGAAGTCATCCTCGAAGCCGCGAAGAACCCGCACGGCAAGGAGCATTTCGCACCTGACCTCGCTTCGGAAAACGCCTCGCATGCCGCCGAAACCACGGTGCAGGCTAGCCACGAATACTGCACGCCGGGAGAATCGCACCAATTCAACCCGACCTGTGGTGACGAGGCCACCATCCATGCCGAAGTCTCCGATGCCGAGCCATACACCATCGAACGGCTCGTATGGGATGGCCACGGATGCTCCATCTCCCAAGCCAGCCTGTCCGTCATGGTCGATCTCGTCGAAGGCAAAACCGTGGACGAGGCCATGAAACTCGCCGAAACCTTCCATAAGCTTATGGAGTCACGCGGCAAAGGACTGAATGACGAACAGGCCGAGGAATCCTTGGAGGACGGCATCGTCTTCCAAGGGGTCTCCCAGTATCCGATGCGCATCAAATGCGCGCTGCTCGGCTGGGAGGGCATGAAGGACGCCGTGGCCAAGGCTCTGGCCGCGAAAGCCTGAGCCTTCAACTCGGCGTTTGGAAAAACACTAGTGACAAACCCCAAGCGACGCGCTATTCTTGCTCAACAGATACAAGCAACGTCCATCAACAGTTTGGAGAGACAATGAGCGACACCCTGGTACCCGAACCGCAGGCGTCGATCTTCGATTCCGTGACCAAGGCCTTGGGCAACGATGAGGACGCGGCCCGTCGCGTCATGCTCAATCCGAAACTGGCCAAAGGGTTCAAGGACGGCAAGCCGGTGAACAAGGAATCCAAAAAAGACGGGCAGGACACTTGCGGCTGCGGCAATCATGCCGACACGTGCGGATGCTCCCAACCGCAGGATGACGACATTCCGCTGAAAGCCGTCGACGATATCGGACGTGCCACGGCAGCTGACGTGAAAGAAGCCCTGCACCAAGTCATCGACCCGGAACTCGGCATCGACGTCATCGACCTTGGTCTGGTTTACGGCATCGAAATCGACGAACTGGGCCGAGCCATCATCACGATGACGCTCACCACGCCGGCCTGCCCGCTGACCGACCTGATCGAAGACGAATGCGCCAGCACCCTCGCCGGTCTCGTCGAAGAATTCCGCATCGACTGGACCTGGCAACCTCGTTGGACGATGGACAAGATCACGCCGGAAGGCCGTGACCAGCTCGCCGCGCTCGGCTTCAATTTCGACAATCTGCCGAAATACTGACGTTTGCTGCGGTTGCCGTGCAGTGAACCGCAGCCGCCAAACGTAAGAAAAACGGAACAACATACGAAAGGCGCGCCTCCCGAACGGGGAAGCGCGCCTTTCGTATTACGACGTATGTCAGTCGTCGACCACGGTACCCTTCGGCACCACGGTGATGCCTTCCGGCGTGACGGTGAAGCCACGCGCCAAATCATGCTCGGTATCGATGCCAACGGTTGAATTCTCCGTCAACACGACGTTCTTGTCGAGAATCGCCTTGTAGACCCGCGCGCGACGGTTGATGACCACACCGTCGAACAGAATCGAATCGACGACCTGAGACCACGAATGGATGCGCACGTTCGGCGACAGGACGGAATGGTGCACCTCGCCGCCGGAAACGATGACGCCGGGGGAGACGATCGAATCGGTGGCATGGCCCAGGCGGTCGCGGCCGGCATGCACGAACTTCGCCGGCGGCAGGTTGCCGGACAGCGTGTAGATAGGCCATTCGGTGTTGTACAGGTTGAACTCCGGCACATAGGAGATCAGATCCATATGCGCATCGTAGAACTGCTTCAGCGTGCCCACGTCACGCCAGTAGGCGTGGTCGGTCGGTGTGGCTCCCGGAATCTCGTTGGAATTGAAATCGTAGACGCCGGCCTCGTTGCGTGCCGCGAAATACGGCGCGATGTCGCCGCCCATATCATGCTTCGTATCCTCGGCCTTCTCATCCAACGAAAGCGCCGCGAACAAGGCATCGGTGTTGGCCACATAGTTGCCCATGGAGGCCAGGATGGAATTCGGGTCGTCCGGCAGTCCCGTGGTGGTCTGCGGCTTCTCCTGGAAGCTCTTGATCATATTCGGATGATCGGGATCGACCTCGATCACACCGAACTGGTTGGACTGGCTGATGGGCTGACGGATGCCGGCAACGGTGAATTCCGCGCCGGATTCGATGTGCTGCTGCACCATCTGCTGGAAATCCATGCGATAGACATGGTCGGCGCCGACAATCACCACGATGTCGGGCTGCACGTCCTCAATGATGTTGATGGTCTGGTAGATGGCGTCGGCCGAGCCGAGATACCAATGCTTGCCGAGACGCTGCTGTGCCGGCACAGGGGAGACGTAGTTGCCCAACAGCGGCGAGAAACGCCATACAGTGGAGATATGGCGGTCAAGCGAATGGGACTTGTACTGGGTAAGCACGACCGTCTGCATGTAGCCGGAATTCACCAGATTGCTCAGCGGAAAATCAATCAGACGGAACACGCCGCCGAATGGGACGGCAGGCTTGGCCCTGTCCCTGGTCAATGGCATCAGACGGGTGCCCTCACCGCCTGCCAGCACGATGGAAAGAATCTTTGGGTTCTTCGCCATGGGAACTCCTCTCTGAGAGCGTCTTGCGACACCGTACGCACGGTCGGTCCGCTTCATCACGAAACCGCTTACGCACACTATGATTGCATAAATTCAGCAAATCGCAAGGAGTTTGCAGCGCGAGTCTTGAAAATTTCCAGTTCGTTTCAGCAACGTTTCACCATGCGTTCATGCGCGTCTCACGCATGATGGTCCACTCGACGCGTCGCATAGAAGGCGACCGCGCTTGATGCGGCGACATTGAGACTGTCCACGCCGTGACTCATGGGAATCTTCACCGTAAGGTCGGCGCGGGAGATGGTGTGGTGCGACAGTCCATCTCCTTCGGTACCGAAAATCAACGCGAGCTTGTCAATATGGTCGCTTTCAGTCTCGGCGTTGTTGAGACGGCGGACCAATTCGGCCAAAGAAATGGAATCATCCTCAAGCGCCATCGCTACGGTGGTGAACCCCAGATCATGCAGTTCCCGCATGCCGGTGAACGGCCAATAATGCTTGTCGTCCCCTCCGATGCGCGTCCACGGCACTTGGAACACCGTGCCCATGGACACGCGTGCCGCGCGCCGGTACAACGGGTCGCCACAGGACGGAGTGACGAGCACCGCATCCACGTCGAGCGCCGCAGCCGAACGCATGAGAGCGCCCACATTCGTGTGGTCGACGATATTCTCCATGACCGCGACCCGTCGAGCGCCACGGCAGACCTCTTCGACGCTGGGCAGGGACCAGCGTTTCATCGCGGCAAGGGCTCCGCGATGCAGCCGGTAGCCGGTTAGACGTTTGAGCTGCTCAGGCGAAGCGACATACACGGGAATGTCATCGCCCCAACGTTTCTCGATGACATCGAACATGCCGCTCATGCCGTCGATCCACGACTCCTCGACCAGCAGGGAAATCGGCTCGCGTCCAGCGGCCAGGGCACGGTCTATCACTTTGGGCGATTCGGCGATGAACAATCCCTTGCTGGGCTCCAGCCTGTTGCGCAGCTGGATTTCCGTGAGATTCACATAAGCCGCCACACGCTCGTCGTCGATGGAGTCAAGATGAATGAACCGCATTGCCCGTATTCCGCCAATCTTTCGTCAGATACAAGAAAACCCCTTGTTTCCAAGGGGTTTATTCCGGTGTCCGGAGCGGGACTTGAACCCGCACGCCTGTATAAAATAGGCACTAGCACCTCAAGCTAGCGCGTCTACCATTCCGCCACCCGGACAGGTGCGTTGCTCAGCGGCAACGAATGAAAACTATAGCAGTTGAAATCCATGATGCAAATCCCGGCGTGTCGCGATAGGTCCGATATGGGTTATGTGGGGTTCCTGATAGGCTCGGAAGCTATGACTGATGCCCTTTTTCTGCTTGATACGGACCATGACGACGTACCGGTGAACAGCGACGAGCTCAACGCCGGATGGAGGCTGACGCTTCCCTCATCCGTACGCAGGCACGCCATCCAGGCCATGCGATTGAAGGACAGCGACGAACTGCAGCTTTCCGACGGCAGGGGATTGCGCATCCACGCCGTACTGCGCGACGCGCAGCAGGGAATCGCGGAAGTGCTGCGATTCGGCAAGGAGCCGCAGCCGGTCACCAGGCTCGCGCTGGTGCAGGCTCTCGCCAAAACCGGCCATGACGAGCAGGCGATCGATATGGCCACGCAGATCGGCGTCGATCAGGTGATTCCCTGGCAGGCCGACCGTTCCATCGCCAAATGGAAGGCAGGACGTACTGACAAAAAGTGGAGGCAGGTGCTGGAATCCGCCACCGAACAGTCGCGCAGATCGTGGACGCCCCAGCTGGACGATTGCGTGACCAGCAAGCAGGTGGTCGCCATCTGCAAGCGCGCATGCGTGCATGGCGACATGGTGATCGTGCTGCATCAAGATGCCACGAAGACCTGGGAACAACTGGAAACCGGTATCGCCAAACTGTCCGATACGTGTCTGAAGGACGGACGTCCGCGCACCATATATGTGCTCGTCGGTCCGGAAGGCGGCATCAGCGACGCCGAAGTCGAGGCGTTCACGAAAGCCGGCGCCGAAGTGTGCGTGCTGGGAAGCAACATCCTACGTGCGTCCACCGCCGGTCCGGTCGCGCTGTCATTGCTCGCGCGAGCATTGGGACGTTTCGTCTGATCCCGGCTCCATTGCGTGAAATTGCCGGAATCGCTCCGTTTCCTGCTGGTGTAGCATGGTAGCGAAGGTTTTTCCAATACCGATAAGGAGCGTTATGAGCGACAAGGATTGCCTGTTCTGCAAGATCATCGCAGGTGAGATTCCCAGCGAGAAGGTGTACGAGGACGATGCCACCTACGCCTTCAAGGACATCAATCCGAAAGCCAAGGTGCACGTACTGATCGTGCCGCGCAAGCACTACGCGAACGTCGCCGAACTCGCCAAAGAGGATCCGGCACAGCTCGCCCACATGGCCGAAGTGGCGCAGAAAATCGCCGACCAGGAGTTCCATGGCGCCTTCCGTCTGATCTTCAACACCGGAATCGACGCCGGACAGACCGTGTTCCACGTGCACGCCCACGTGCTTACCGGCGAAAAGCTCGACGAATAGTCCACATACCGCCAATACCGACATCGGAAGAGGTTCTGTGCCCACCACTACACGCACCATCGCGATACCCCAACAGCTTGATCCGGTGACCGTGCTTGGCCCTGTGGACGAGGTGCTTCGGGAAGTCGAACGTGCGTTCCCCGACCTGACCATCATCGTACGGGGCAACCGCATCGCCATCATGTCGCATTCCAGCAAATCCGAATCCCAAGCCGCCCAAGCCGAACAGGTGGTTGCCGATATCATCCAAGCCGCCTATACCGCGCCGATGGACGCCGATACCGTCCGTCGCATGCTCGACCAGAACGTGCTTAAAAATCCGGTCCGCGCCACACATCCCGGCCACGGCCGCGTGGTGGAGGAATTGCGCATGGCCGGCAGGCAACAGTCGCACGCGTCCCATCGTGAGGAAACCGCAGACAGGCGGCGTCCTCACGTGCCGGGCGTCATCACCTTCGCGCTCGGCAAACCGGTCCGTGCCAAAACCGCCGGACAGATAGCCTACGTCAACGCCATCGAATCGCACACCATCACCTTCGCCATCGGACCGGCAGGCACCGGCAAAACCTATCTTGCCGTAGCCAAAGCGGTACGTGCTTTCCAAGACAGGCAGGTCCGGCGCATCATACTGACCCGTCCCGCCGTCGAAGCAGGGGAGAACCTCGGCTTCCTGCCGGGCACGCTCAACGAAAAGGTCGACCCGTACCTGCGACCGCTGTACGACGCGCTGTCCGACATGCTCGGAGCGGACCAGCTCAAACGATACATGGACGACGGCACCATCGAAGTGGCGCCGCTCGCCTACATGCGCGGCCGCACGCTCAACGACGCGTTCGTGATCCTCGACGAGGCCCAGAACACCACCGAACAGCAGATGAAGATGTTCCTGACCCGACTGGGATTCAACACCAAAATGGTCATCACCGGCGACGTGACCCAAGTGGATCTGACCGTGCCGAAATCAGGTCTGGCCACCATCGAACACATCCTCGACGGCATCGACGACATCGCCTTCGCCCACCTGAAGCCCGAAGACGTGGTCCGCCACGCGCTCGTGGGCAAAATCGTCGCCGCCTACGACAGGCACACGGCCATAGCGGGAGACCACAGCAGAAGCGCGCGTGCCGCATCATCGCAACCATTCGACGACAAGAACAAGGAAAACGCATAAATGAGCGTTGAAGTGACGAACGAAACCGCCTGGCAGATCGACGGCAAAATCTTTTCCGACCTCGGCGTATGGGTCATGAGCCAGATGAGGGTCAGCACACAATCCGACCTGACCATCATGTTCGTGGACCCGGATCCCATCGCCCAACTGCACATGCGTTGGATGAACCTCGAAGGCCCCACCGACGTCATGAGCTTCCCAATGGACGAACTGCGCCCCGGAGACGGCGGAACCGAAATGGAAGGCGTGCTGGGCGACATCGTGCTATGCCCGTGGGTGGCCGCCCAGCAGGCGCTCGCGGCCGGCCACAGCACCATGGAGGAAATGATGCTGCTGACCATCCACGGCATCCTCCACCTGCTCGGATACGACCATGTCACACCCGAACAGGAACGGCAGATGTTCGGCTTGCAACGCCAGCTGCTATTGACGTTCTTCGCGCTTCGACAGGGAGCCGGCGCGCGGGCGACGCTTCCCGCCGGCACGCCGGATGCGCTCGCCGAATGGGACCGCGAACACGGGGCCGGCGGCAAAACGGCCAAATGACGGCATGATGCATCATCCGACGGTTTCGAAAGTAGGGGTTGACGAACCATGGAAACAACGACTATCACGATGATTGCGATTCTCGTCGTCATCGCATTGCTGCTGGTCTGGCTGTCGCTGTCGATGGCCGCGACGGAAGGCGCGGTGGGACGTGTCACGAGGGCAAGTCTGAACAACCTCATTCTTGAGATTCAGACGGATACGGAGGCGTCGCAATTCATACGCGACAAGAAGATCAAACGCATCCACAAGGTGCAGCGGCTGATCGCCGACCGCTACGCGACCGCCGGTTCATGCGCGTTCTTCCGCATCACCTGCAATGTGCTTGACGGTGTGTTGGTCGCCGCGATCGCGTCGTTGTGCGATGCGCCGTTATGGGCGGGACTGCTTGTCGGCTTCGTGTTCGCGCTGGTGGTCGCGGTGATTTCGCTGCTGGTCCGTCCACGTAGCGCGGGCGCCTCCAAACCGGTCGATCTGATGCTGAAGCATGCCGATGCGGCGTCGGTCGCGGTGGCTTTAACGCCGTTCGCTAAAATCGGCGGACAGAAGGATGCGAAACGTCATTCGAATGATCTGTCGGACGATGAGGAGCTTGAAAAAATCCAACTCGAACAAGGGCGCGCCACCATAGATCGTCTGGTCGAGGCGAATGATTTCGACCCTGAGGTTTCCGAAATGCTGCGCAACGTATTGACGTTGTCCGAAACGTTGACGCGTGAGATCATGGTGCCGCGCACTGATATGATTTGCATCGAACGCGGGGAGACGCTGGAGAACATGCTGAAATTGTGCTCCCGTTCCGGATTCTCCCGTATACCGGTCATCGGCGATGATGTGGATGATCTGGTCGGCGTGGCATACCTGAAGGATGCCGTGCGCGCCACGGCGTTCAATCCCGCGGCGATATCCCGCGATGTCGAATCCATCGTCCGTGACCCGATGCTGGTGCCCGAATCCAAGCCGGTCGACGACCTGTTCCACCAGATGCAGCGCACCCGCCAGCATGTGGCCATCGTCGTGGATGAATACGGCGGCATCGCCGGCCTGGTCACCATCGAAGACACGATCGAACAGATCGTCGGCGAACTGGAGGACGAGCACGACCGTACCCAGCATGCCGATCCGGAACAAATCGGCGAGAACAAATGGAGCATGCCGGCACGCACGCCCATCGCCGACTTGGAGGAGATCTTCGAAATCGACATCGACGAGGACGACGTCGACACGGTATACGGTCTGCTCACCAAGCTGCTTGGCCGCGTGCCGATCGTCGGTTCGACGGCCGTCACCAGGGGCCTGCGCCTGACCGCGGTCGACTCCGCGGGACGCCGCAAGAAAGTGTCCACCATCGTGGTGGAACCGGCCCACGTCGAGGGCGTGGACGAAACTGAACAACACGAAGACCATACGAACGGTGCCGAAGAGGCATCCCATGACGACAAGGATTCCAAGGACAAGCATGACTGACGCAGATGTGACCGAACCGGCTTCCCAGCATTCCGACGCCGAAGCCCCCGTTCCATATCGTTCCGGCTTCGTCGCGGTGGTCGGACGTCCGAACGTCGGCAAATCGACGCTGATCAACGCGCTTATCGGCACGCAGATCGCCATCGCCTCATCCCGTCCGGAGACTACACGTAAGGCCATCCGCGGCATTCTGACCACAGACAACGCGCAGATCGTGCTGGTCGATACCCCCGGTATCCACCGTCCGCGTACGCTGCTCGGACAGCGGCTGAACGATGTCGTCGACGAATCGCTATCCGATGTCGACGCGATCGCCTTCCTGCTGCCCGCCGACCAGGAAATCGGCCCCGGCGACAAACGCATTCTGAGCAGGCTGCGTTCTGATTTCGCCGTCAAACGCGACGACGGCACATTCAAATGGAAGGTGCCGCTGATCGCCATCGTCACCAAAATCGACGAATTGGACCGAAGCGCTTTGATCGACAAGCTCATCGAAATCAACGAGTTCGCCGACTTCACCGACATTGTGCCGGTGAGCGCCCTCGAGTACGACAATCTCGCCGAAGCACGCAACGTGCTGGTGGAGAACATGCCCGAAGGACCGCAGATGTATCCGGCCGAGCAAATCACCGAAGAACGTCCGGAAGACACCATCGCCGAACTGATTCGAGGCGCGTTCCTGGAGGAATTGGATGACGAGCTGCCGCATTCGCTCGCCGTGGTGGTGGATTCCATCGAATATCCGGAAGACAACGACAGCGGCGAATCCTACGCGGGCAAGGCGCAGGTGATTGTGTCGATCTACGTGGAACGTGATTCGCAGAAGCCGATCATCATCGGACATAACGCGGAGCATCTGGTACGCGTCAAGAAGAAGCTGCGCACCGCGGTCAACCGCATCGTCGGGCAGAAGGCCAAGCTCGACCTGCATGTCAAGGTGGCCAAGGGATGGCAGTCGGATCCTAAGCAGCTTGAGAAGCTGGGCTTCTAAGCCGCTTAGGATCCGCTTCGCGGCGAAGCCGCTCACTTCGCCTACGGTCAGCCCACTGGGCTGCCCGTTTGACGGCTCAGCCAAGCAGCTTGAGAAGCTGGGCTTCTGATTTTTTCCGGGTGGGAACAATAAAGCCTGCCGCTGTTTATGCGGCAGGCTTTATTATGCTCTAAGCTTGTTGGTGCTGGATGGTCACTTCTTCTTGGTGTACATTTGCGTGTTCAGCAGGGTGGCGTAACGCTTGATCACCTTCGGACGGATGACCTTCATGGAAGCGGTCATCAAACCGTTCTCCTGTGTGAACTCCTCCGGCAGGATGATGAACTTACGCACGGATTCGGCACGGGACACACCCTCATTGGCCTGATCGACCCACTTCTGGACTTCGGCGCGGACGGCCGCGTTGCTGGAGGCCTCCTCCATCGACATATCTCGGTTGAGACCCTTGCTTTCCAGCCATGGACGCAACGCTTCCTCGTCAAGCGTGATCAGCGCGGAGATGAACGGACGCTTGTCGCCAAGCACCAACGCCTGAGAGACGAATTCGCAACGCTTGATGACATCCTCGATCGGGCCAGGGGAGACGTTCTTGCCGCCGGCGGTGATGATGAGATCCTTCTTGCGTCCGATGATGTACAGGAAGCCATCGTCGTCAATGCGGCCCAAGTCGCCGGTCTTGTACCAGCCATCCTCGGTAAAGGAATCCTCGGTGGCCTCGCCGTTCTTATGGTACTTCGGGAACACCGAAGCGCCCTTGACCTGAATCTCCCCATCCTCGGCGATACGCAGCTCGAAACCAGGGAACGCGATGCCGACGGAACCCTGATGATACGGCACGCCAAGCACGTTGAACGCGCACGGCGCGGTGGTTTCGGTCAATCCGTAGCCTTCGTAGACCGGCACGCCGGCACCACGGAAGAACGCCAACAACTCCGGATCAAGCGGCGCACCGCCCGCGACGATCCACTTGGCGCGTCCGCCGAGCACCTCACGCAGCGAGGCATAGACCACCGGATCGAACGCCGTGCGACGTGCCTTGGTAAGCGTTCCGGCCTTCCCCTTGGTGCTGACTTCCTTCATATAATTCTGCGCGGCGACCACGGCTGCGGCGAAAGCAACGCCCTTGGCGCCATGACCGGCCTTCTGGGAAGCAGCGTTGTACACCTTCTCCAGCACACGCGGAACAACGATCATGATGGTCGGCTTGGCCACCTGCAAATCGGCGGTCAACGTCTTGATACCCTGTGCGATGTAGATATGCAGATTACTCGCCACGCAGATGTAGTTGATGGCACGGGCGAAGGAATGCGCCTGAGGCAGGAACAGCAGGACGGTGTTCTTCTTGTCATGCAGCAGTTCCGGCATATAATCGGGCAGATTGAACGCGGTGGCGCAATAATGCTCATGCGTCATCTCCACGCCCTTCGGCGCGGCGGTCGAACCGGACGTGTACACAATGGAGCACAGATCGGTCTTCTGCACGGAATCGATTCGCGCATCGAGCGCCTCATCGCTCACACCGGAGCCATACGCCTTGATTTCGTCAAGACCACCGGTCTCGAAGCAGACGATGTGCTCCAAAGTCGGGCATTCGGTTTCGGCCCCGTCCGCCTTCGCCTTCATATCAGTGGTTTCCACGACCAGCAGACGCGCATCGGAATTGTTGACGATATTGCGGATCTGCTCGGCGGAATCGGTATCGTAAATCGTGGCGAGCACACCGCCGCAGGCCATGACGGCCGCGTCGAACACATCCCAATCGTAGGAGGTGCGGCACATGAAAGCCACGCCATCGCCCTTCTTCAAACCATAATGCAGCAAGCCCTTCGCGACGGCGCGGATGTCGGCGAGCGTCTCATTTGCGGTCTTGGTGCGCCAATCGCCATCTTGCTTGAACGTGTACAATGGTTCGTCGCCCATACGAGCGGCGCGGTCGGCGTAGATATCGTAGATGGAGGTGCCTTCGTCTAGCGGCGGATTGCCCTCTGTCTTCGTGGTCAACAGTCCGGTTTCGGGGTCAAGGAACGTGGTGGACGGGTATCCCGGTCCCCATTCAGCGGTGTGCGGCAGCTCGATATGGCCATCGGGGGAGAGGATGCTGTTCGGGTCGTTGTAATCCGGTGTATTGCCGGAATCGTCGCTGACCGGGTGCACGAAATCGTTGCCCAGGCGCAACGCCTTCCTTGCGAGATTAGTGGCCTGCTTGTTCAACGAGGTGATGATGGACACGTGACTCTCCTACGTATATAAACGGTATCTAAAGAAGGAATGATAGCCCGTCGCGCGCGACACGTCACCTTACGGTAGCGTAAGGTGACAGGCCATCAGGGAAACGGGCGGCGCATGCCGGATACAGCCCGTGATTCGAAAGATGAACGATTGCGGCCGCGATGTTGCCGTGTACGTTACACTTGGGCGCTGTATCTGTTCATTAGATTTCTTTAACGAGGAAGAAAGGGCACCTATGGCTGAAAAAGCTGAAGCCACCGTGGTCTTCGGAGTTCTCAACGAGACTTCCGAACACGAGTCCCGTGTTGCTCTGACACCGGATATCGTAACGAGGTTGCGTAAATCAGGTGTTACATGTCTGATTGAGTCCGGTGCGGGCGTCGCATCGCACTACGTTGATGAAGATTATACGAAGGCGGGCGCGCAGGTCGTCTCCGCCGACGATGTGATCGCACGCGCCGACGCGCTGGGTTTTGTGGACCGTCCAAGCAATGAGCTGCTCGCCCGCGTCAAGCAGGGCACATGGATCATTGGCATGTTGGGATCGTTCACCGATGCCGATTACGTCGCCGCGATCGAGAAGGCCGGTCTGGTCGGCGTCGCCATGGAAAAGCTGCCGCGTCAGCTGAGCTCCGCGCAGTCCATGGACGAAATGACGTCGCAGAACTCCGTGATGGGCTACAAGGCCGCCATCGTGGCAGCCAACGCGTACGGTTCCTTCCTGCCGATGATGACCACCGCCGCTGGCACCATCCGCCCGGCCAAGGTGCTTATTCTGGGCGCCGGTATCGCCGGCCTGCAGGCCATCGGCACCGCCAAGCGTCTCGGCGCCGTCGTCACCGCGTACGACGTGCGTCCGGCATCCAAGGGCGAAGTCGAATCCTTGGGCGCCAAGTTCCTCGACCTTGGTCTTGACTTCTCCAAGGGCCAGGGCGAAGGCGGCTACGCACGCGCGCTGAGCGCCGAAGAGCAGGCCCAGCAGCAGGCCGCGGTCGATCAGAAGGCCGCCGGCTTCGACATCGTCATCACCACCGCCAAAGTGCCGGGACGCAAGCCTCCGGTCCTTCTGACCAAGGCCGGTGTGGCCGGTCTGCATCGTGGCGCCGTCATCGTCGATTGCGCGGCAAGCGACCTTGGCGGCAACGTCGAAGGCTCCTCCGTCGGCACCCAGGTCACTGACAACGGCGTGACCATCATCGGCGCCCCGTATCTGGCCAGCGGCGTGTCCACCACCGCATCCAACCTGCTGAGCCGCAACGTGGCCGACGTGCTGGCGCATTTCGTGCGTGACGGCAAGCTCGCCATCGACCTGAACGAAGAGCTCGACAACGCCATGGTCGTGGCCGGCCGCGGCGAGGAAGCCAAGAAGGAAGAGGAGTAAAGCAATGGATATCGTCGTTGCGATCACACTGTTCGTCCTCGCGCTGCTCATCGGCGTCGAGGTCATCGGCAAGGTGCCCGCCACCCTGCACACCCCGCTGATGTCGGGCGCCAACTCCATCCACGGCATCGTCATCGCGGGCGTCGTCATCGTCGCCGCGCACGCCACCAGTCCGCTCGCCTGGGTGTTCATCTTCCTGGCCGCCGTGCTGGGCACGATGAACGTCGTCGGCGGCTACGTCGTCACCGACCGCATGCTGGAGATGTTCAAGTCCGACAAGGGCAAGAAGAAGGAAGAGGAGGCCAAGTAAATGGGTACCCTGGCCGAAATGCTGAGCACGCCGCTCGGCGTCATCGAATGGTTCGTCTACCTGCTGGCCGCAGTGATGTTCGTCATCGGCCTGCACCTGATGAACTCCCCGAAGACCGCCCGCAAGGGCAACATGGTCTCCGCCATCGGCATGGTGTTCGCCGTGGCCATGGCCTTCATCGTGCTGTTCGCAGGTGAGGTCTCCAACGGTTTCAAGCATGGCGCCGCAGTCATCGTGCTGATCGTCGGCATCGTCATCGGCGCCGTGGCGGGCGTGGTCTCCGCCAAGAAGGTCAAGATGACCGACATGCCGCAGCTCGTCTCCGTGTTCAACACCGTGGGCGGTGGCGCGGCTGCGCTTGTTGCTCTGAACGACATTCTGACATCCGCCGAAACTCCGTCCATTGTGGTGCTCATCACTGCTGGACTGGGCATTATGATCGGCTCCGTCACCTTCTCCGGCTCGCTGATCGCAGCCGGCAAGCTGCAGGGCATCAAGTGGGTCAAGAAGCTGAGCCTGCCGGGCAAGGGCTTCTGGAACATCCTGTTCGTCGTGCTCGCCATCGTGTCCTTCGTGATGCTGTGCGTGCAGCCGAACCAGCGTCTGCTCTGGTCGATCCTGACCACCGTGTTCGCCCTGTGCTACGGCCTCGTGTTCGTCATCCCGATCGGCGGCGCTGATATGCCGGTCGTCATCTCCGTGTTGAACGCCTGCACCGGCACCGCAGTGGCCATGTCCGGTCTGGCCATCAACAACATCGCCCTGATCGTGGCCGGCGCGCTCGTCGGTGCCGCTGGCGTGACCCTGTCCATCGCCATGTCCAAGGCTATGAACCGTCCGCTGCTGTCCGTCTTGGCTGGTGGCTTCGGCGGCTCCAATTCTGCGGCGGGCGCCGGAGAGGGGCCGGAGGGCACCATGAAGGAGACCTCCGCCGACGATCTGGCCGTCCAGCTTGTATACGCCGAAAAGGTTATCTTCGTGCCGGGCTTCGGTCTTGCCCAGGCTCAGGCGCAGCGTGAGCTCGCTGACCTTGGCACCCTGCTCAAGGACCATGGTGTCGAAGTCTCCTACGCCATCCATCCGGTGGCAGGCCGTATGCCTGGCCATATGAACGTGCTACTCGCCGAGGCCAACGTCCCGTATGAGGAGCTCGTCGACCTGGATGACATCAATCCGCAGTTCCCGCAGGCCAACGTGGCTCTGGTGGTCGGCGCCAACGACGTGACCAACCCGGCCGCCCGCAAGCCGGGCACCCCGGTTTCCGGCATGCCGATCCTCGACGTCGACAAGGCGCAGAACGTGGTGGTCATGAAGCGTGGCCGTGGCACCGGTTA
>CAJLKD010000023.1:0-25530 GCA_905207115.1 Bifidobacterium angulatum
GCAGGGTGCTGTCTCCGCTACCGCCGCAACCGCTGGCGATAACGAGTGAGCCTAGGCTATTTGGCCTGATTGCTTGATAAAAGCCCCAAGGGATTGTTCCCTTGGGGCTTTTTCGTATTACGGTGCGATATGCTTGGCTTAAAACAGCAAAACCGCTAGCGCGTGTCAGTTACCGTTTGCACATTACAATTGCTCATTGTGCGAACGATGCGGTATCGCACCCGAATAATGCGAAGTACATAGGAGACACCGTGAGTTTTACCAGCGTCACCATCATCAGTCCCGAAGCGGCTAACGGCCGTAATGTTGTCGCCCTTGGAGTCACCAAGACACTTGCCGCAGCCGGCAAGACCGGAGTGTTCCGTCCGGCGGTCTGCAGAAAAGACACCTTCACGGACGTGCTGATCGAAGCTTCCAATGCCGGTTTGAGCCGGGAACAGTCCGTCGGCGTGTGCCCCAAGCGCGCTCGTAACGATAAGGAAGGTTCGCGGGCGGATATCGTTGCGGCCTACACCCAAGCCGTAGAAACAGCCCGACCGGATGCCATGGTGATTGTCGGCACCGACAGGTCAGCAGTCAATGATCCCGCGATGTTCTCTTTCAACGCTGACGTCGCGGCAGACCTCCAATCGCCGGTCCTGCTGGCCGTATGCACTATCGAACGCACACCGGAACAAGTCAAAAGCACGGTTGAGGCATCCACCAAGGTCATCGAAGACGCCGGGAGCAAAGTCGTCGGCGTGTTCATTACTGGGTGTGACGACACGCAGCCGGATCCACTCAAAGCATGCTTCATCGACTACCCGGTGCCGGTGTGGACGCTACCTGCCGTCGATTTCAACGACGATGACGCCATCAGCAAGGCAGATGAAGCGTTCGCGACGAACGTCGACGCCGCGGAACTGACCGTGGCACTCGAATCGCCATTCGACGCCCCGACCACACCCTATGCTTTCCAATACGGTCTGCTGGGCAAGGCGAAGGCGGACAAGAAGACCATCGTGCTGCCGGAGGGCAACGAGGATCGCATCATCAAAGCCGCCGATTATCTGCTGGAGCGCGACATCGTCGATCTGATCATCGTCGGAGACGAAAACGCCATTCTCGCCCGCGGCCAGAAATTGGGATTGAAATCGCTTGGCAAGGCGAAATTCCAAGCCAAGGATGATGAAACGGTGCTGGAATCCATGGTGGCGAAGCTGTGCGAGCTGCGCGCCAAGAAAGGCATGACCGAAGAGCAGGCGCGCAAACAGCTGGCCGATGACAGCTATTTCGGCACCATGCTTGTGGTGATGGGCATGGCGGACGGTCTCGTGTCCGGTTCCGTCAACTCCACGGCCAATACCGTGCGTCCGGCCCTGCAGGTCATCAAGACCAAGCCAGGAACGTCGCTGGTCTCCGGAGCGTTCCTGATGTGTTTCAAGGACCATGTCGCCGTGTTCGCTGACTGTGCCATCAACCTTAACCCCAATGCCGAGCAGCTCGCCGAAATAGCAATCCAATCCGCCGAAACGGCCAAGGCGTTCGGCCTTGAACCGAAGGTGGGCATGCTGTCCTATTCCACGCTGGGCTCCGGAAAAGGACCCGACGTCGACCTCGTCGAGGAAGCCACCACCATCGTCAAAGACAAGGCTCCCGACCTTGCGGTGGTCGGATCGATCCAGTTCGACGCGGCATGGTCTCCGACCGTGGCCGCGACCAAAGCCAAGGGCGATCCGGTGGCGGGCCATGTCAATGTGTTCGTATTCCCGGATCTGTGCGCGGGCAACATCGCATACAAGGCGGTACAGCGTTCCTCGGGAGCGGCCGCCGTCGGGCCGGTGCTGCAGGGTCTCAACCGCCCGGTGAACGATCTGAGCCGTGGCGCCACGGTCCAGGACATCATCAACACCATCGCCCTGACCGCCATCGAAGCCCAGTAATCGGGCATTTTGTAGCAAGCAACGAGTAATCTAAGGTTTTGGAAAGTCGCGTAAGCGGCACATCGATTAACACATGGAGGATGCCCACAATGGCGAAAACCGTCCTTGTCATCAATTCCGGTTCCAGCTCTATCAAGTATCAGCTGGTTGATCTTGAAACCGGCGAAGGTATCGCTTCCGGTCTGGTCGAGAAGATCGGCGAGCCGGTTGACGGTCATTACAAGCACGAGTACAACGGCGAGAAGCATGAGCTCGAAGAGCCGATTCACGACCATGAGCAGGGTCTGAAGCGCGTGCTCGGCTTCTTCGACGAGTTCGGCCCGAAGCTCGCCGACGCAGGCATCGTGGCCGTCGGCCATCGCGTGGTGCAGGGTGGTTCCATCTTCCCGAAGCCGGCTCTGGTCAACGACAAGACCATCGGCCAGGTCAAGGACCTCGCCGTGCTCGCCCCGCTGCACAACGGTCCGGAGGCCAAGGGCGCTGAGGTCATGCGCTCCCTGCTGCCGGATGTTCCGCAGATCTTCGTGTTCGATTCCTCCTTCTTCTTCCAGCTGCCGAAGGCTTCCAGCACCTACGCGCTGAACAAGGAAGTCGCCCAGCAGTACCATATCCGCCGTTACGGCGCCCATGGCACCTCCCACGAGTTCATCTCCTCCGTCGTGCCGTCCGTCATCGGCAAGCCGGCCGAAGGCCTCAAGCAGATCGTGCTGCACATCGGCAACGGTGCTTCCGCCTCCGCCGAAATCTCCGGCAAGCCGGTTGAGACCTCCATGGGTCTGACCCCGCTGGAAGGCCTCGTGATGGGTGGCCGTACCGGCGACATCGATCCGGCCGTCGTCTTCCACCTGATTCGCAACGCCCACATGAGCGTGGACGAACTGGACACCCTGTTCAACAAGCGTTCCGGCATGATGGGTCTGACCGGCTTCGGCGACCTGCGTGAAGTGCATCGTCTGGTCGAAGAGGGCAACGAGGACGCCAAGCTGGCTCTCGACATCTACGTGCACCGCATCGTCGGCTACATCGGCAACTACACCGCTCAGATGGGTGGCGTCGACGTGATCACCTTCACCGCAGGCGTTGGCGAGAACGATGACGTCGTGCGCAAGATGGTCTGCGACAAGCTCGCTCCGTTCGGCGTCAAGCTGGATGAGGAGAAGAACGCGACCCGTTCCAAGGAACCGCGCATCATCTCCACCCCGGATTCCGCAGTCACCATCTGCGTCATCCCGACCAACGAGGAGCTGGCCATCGCCCGCAAGTCCGCCGCCATCGCAGAAGAAGGCAAGGACTCCTACGGCAACGTCTTCTCCAAGTGAGTGACGTGTCACGTTTCGGCTGGTAGAGGAACGTGACGGCAAACGGTATGAATCTGCGCCGCCGTGCCTGATAATCGATATCATCGGTCAATCAGGCACGGCGGCGCAGTGCGTTGGCCCCCCTTTCCGCGATTCGCAAGGGATTGCTTGGTAGTACGATACGACAGGTTGCACTGCACCGTGCAATGATGTAAGAGAGAACGGTTGGTTATTCGTGGCTGCTAAACGACGTTTCGTCGGTTTGGACGGGCTTAAAGGCATAGCCCTTATTGCGATTGTGCTGTATCACTGCGATGAGCTTTCGCTTCAAGGCGGGTTTTTCGGTGTGGATGTGTTCTTCACCATCTCCGGTTTCCTGATTTTCTCATCGCTGCTCAATCGTATCGATTCAGGTAAAGGCTTGGAACTGGGGGAGTACTTCCTCAAACGGTTCCGCCGGATTTATCCCGCGCTGTTTGCTCTTATCCCGATTTCGGTGACGTTGGCATGGCTGGTGAACCGCGACATGCTTGTCGGCATCCGGAACCAGATCATGACCGTGCTTCTGGGATGCTACAACTGGTATGCCATCAGCAGCGGAGCCAGCTATTTCTCCCAGATGAACCCTGACATATTCCGTCACCTATGGTTCATGTCGTTGCTCATGCAGTTTTATCTGATCGCTCCATTCGTGGTTGTGCTGCTGCGAAAAATCATCATCAGATGGGCTCCGGTATGCATACTGACAGCCCTTGCCGGAGCAAGCGCGGTATCCATGGGACTGCTATACCACTCTGGCGCTGACCCCACACGTGTGTATTTCGGCACCGACACGCACGCCATGGGCCTATGGCTCGGTGCCGCGCTGGCTTGGATACTGCCGATTCTCAGACATGAGCATGGGCGAGCCAATGAATCGCGGATAATGGAACGATTCCATAAGATATGGATTCAATTCGGCCCGATAGTTGCCTTTGGCTCATTGCTGGCATTGCTGTGGATGATGCGGCATATCACTCAAGGCCCAGCGGCGTTCCATGGCGGTATCTTCGTCGCCTCCGTGCTTGCTGTGGTGCTGATCGCAGGAACCATACCATTCGGATCCTGGATGCAGGATCTGCTTGTGTTCAAGCCGCTTGCCGCTTTGGGTCATTATTCGTATGGCATTTATCTGTGGCATTGGCCATTATGGCTGCTGCTGAGATCCCTGCTGCCCCAGTGGGGCGCATGGCATGCCGACAGGCTGCTGTCCTTCACCTTCATCCTCACCGTGCTGTTCGCGTTCGCATCTTGGCGACTGTTCGAGAAGCCAGTCGCTCGTGCGGGATTCATCGCGTTGATTCGTCCGATTAGTGGATCCGAAGCCGAGCATTGCGGCCGTCTGATATCCACGGTCGTGGTGCTGGCATGCTCATGGAGCTTCTGCGGATACGCTGTGGCGACGGCACCGGAACAAACCAGTGTGGCGCAATCCTTGGGTATCAGCTCCAGGCTGTTGCAGCAACGCAATCATGCCGCTTTGGAACGACGCAGAACACCGATGCCAAGGAAGCCACGGCATAAGATGCCGGATGGTTCGCAAATGGCCGCCATCGGAGATTCGGTGATGCTGGCGTCCAGCAAAGGATTGCAGGACACGTTCCCCAACATCATTGTGGATGCCGAAGTCTCACGGTCGATGGCGAAGGGACAGGGTCTTGTCGATCAATTGAAAGCGCAAGGAAATCTGCGCCCCTGGGTCTTGGTGGGACTTGCCACCAACTCCGTGGTGACCAATGATCAGCTTGACGATCTGCTGAATGATGTCGGCCCCGATCATGTGCTGGTGCTCATTAACGCGCACGCTCCCGTTTCATGGGTTCCCGGCACCAATGCCGTGTTGAAGCAATTCGCCGCGTCGCATTCCAACAACGTCGTACTGGTCGATTGGGACGGGACCATTTCCCAGCATGCTGACGAACTTGCCGGAGATGGCATCCATCCGGGAATGTCCAATACGATCTACGCGCAGGCGGTCAAGGATTCAATCGCCGCTTGGATCAAGCAAGGGCACTGATTGATGCGTTGACGACTTCCATACGAGGTCCGCCACATGCCGTCGCATATGAATGATCCCCATTCCGTGGAAATCGGAATGGGGATCATTCATATGCGGACGATGCCGATATTAGGGAAATCAGGCCTCCTGATGCTGAGGAGCGGACAGGAAGTGCTCCTCGCTAGGCAGAACGGCGTTGAGAATCACAGCCACCACGAACGACACCGCGATGCAGTTGGAAGCGAAGATGGACTGGAACAGCGCCGGGAAGTTGGCGAAAATGTCGCCGACCTGGGTGAAACCGATGCCAATGGTCAGGCTCAACGCGGCGATGGTGATGTTGCGCTGCGTGTAACCGGCCTCGGAAATCATCTGGAATCCGGACAGGATGATATTGCCGAACATCATGATGGTGCAGCCGCCAAGCACAGCCTGCGGCAGGGAGTTGAAGACCTCTGCAACGGCCGGAACGAAGCTGGCGAGCACCAAAATCAGACCGCCGGAAAGAATCACCTTGCGGTTGACCACCTTGGTCATCGCCACCAGACCGATGTTCTGCGCGAACGAAGTCAATGGCAGGCAGCCGAACAAACCGGACACGGAGGAGATCAAACCGTCGCCGGCAATAGCTCCAGCGGTTTCCTTGTCGGTGGGTTGACGGTCGAGACCGACTTTGGTAAGCGCCGCTGTGTCGCCCAACACCTCAACCGAGGAAACGACATACAGCAGAGCGAAGGAGATAATCGCACCCGGATCAAACTCAAGCTTGAACGGCATGAAATGCGGCACCGACACGACCTGCAGATTGGCGAAACCGGAGAAATCGACCTTTCCCATGAAAATCGCGACCACATAGCCCACGACAAGGCCGAACAGCACGGAAAGCTGCTTGGCGGTGCCCCTCATGAGCAGCTGGAACGCAAGGCAAGCCACCAGCGAAATCAGGCCAAGCGTCAGATTCTGCCAGCTGCCGAAATCCTTCGCGCCGGAACCGCCGCCGAAGCTCGTGGCGCCGACGGACAGGAGCGAAAAACCAATCGAGGTGACGACAATCGCGGAAACGATCGGCGGGACGAAACGACGCCAATACTTGGCCGTCAAACCAAGCACGACCTCCAACAGGCCGCCAAGCACCACGGCGCCGGCGACTGCGCCATAACCCTGATGCTGCGCGATCGACATGGCGGCCGCGACGTAGGTGAAGGAAATGCCGGTGACCATCGGCAGACGGGAACCAATCAGCCACACACCGTACAGCTGCAGGCAGGTGCCGAGACCTGCGACCAGCAGGCCGGCCTGAATGATGGCGGCGGACTGCGCGGCATCCATCTTGGCGGCCGTGGCCACCAGGAAGATAGGCGCGAGATTCGCCACGAACATGGCCATGACGTGCTGCAGGCCGAACGGAATGCCCTTCCAGAACGACACCGGTGCGTCAAGACTGCTCAACACCTCAAAAGACACGCCTTTTTTAGTGTCTTTTGCCTTCGTCTTTTTTTCGGTTTTCTCTGTGTTCTTCTCTTCGCTCAACTGTTACATCCTCTCTTATAATCGTTTGAGCGTACTGAAAAAATCAGGAGCGGAATTCGATGGTGCCGTTTTCCGGATCCATCGATTCGACGATTGCCAGGGAATCGACGTCGTACCCTTCCTCACGCAGCTGGTCGCCACCGCCTTGGAAGCCCTTTTCCACTGCGATGCCGATGCCTTCCACAGTGGCTCCGGCCTCATGGCACAGCTCGATCAGGCCTTTTAACGCCTTGCCGTTGGCAAGGAAATCGTCGATCAGCAGCACGTGGTCGCCTTCATTGAGATAGCGCTTGGACACGATGACAGGGAACTCCTTCTGCTTGGTGAAGGAATACACGGTGGTCGTGTACTGGTCGCCGTCAAGATTGATGGACTGCGCCTTCTTGGCGAACACCACCGGGACATTGCCGAAATGACGGGCCACGACACAGGCGATGCCAATGCCGGAAGCCTCAATGGTCAGAATCTTATCGATGGTCTTGCCCTTGAAATGCTCGGCCCAAGCGGCGCCCATATGGTCGAACAGCTCGACATCGCACTGATGGTTGAGGAACGCGTCCACTTTCAGCACATTGCCGGGTTTGACGGTACCCTGCTGCACAATGCGCTCTTCAAGCTCCTTCATGAAACCCCTTAATCTTGTCGGCCGCGAAAGCGGCATCAGATGATGGCATACGGCGAGCCGTATATAGGAGTTCAGCATACGCGCCCCAATTGACCGTGCGAGTCGGACCCCTGACCTGCTCATGTGATAAACATGAATGCTGCGAACAAATGTTTGAATATGAGCGTGCGCGAAGAAAAGAGGAATCGGTGGAACAGAGCATGGGACCTGTGATGTGCGATCCGCGGAGCCTGATAGAGGGACTCAACCCCCAACAGGAAGAAGCGGTGAAATACTACGGCCAGGCATTGCTCATCGGTGCCGGCGCAGGCTCAGGCAAGACCCGTGTGCTGACACGTCGCATCGCATGGCTGCTGGCGCATGGCTTCTGGGCAAGCAGCATCCTCGCCATCACCTTCACCAACAAGGCGGCCGCGGAAATGCGTGAACGTCTCGTGACTTTGGTCGGGCCGGAAGCCGAACATATGTGGATCTCCACCTTCCACTCCGCCTGCGTACGCATCCTACGCCGCGACGGCAAGGAAATCGGCCTTAAATCGGGCTTCTCGATTTACGACACCGCGGACAGCGAGCGACTGGTCAAACTGATCGCAGCCGACCTGAACATCGATACGAAGCGGTATACGCCACGCATGCTGCTGGGCAAGATATCCGACTGCAAGAACGCGTTGGTTTCCTGGAAAGACCAGCTGAAAAAAGCGAACTGCGATTACATCCCGGGACAGCGCGGATACCAGGTGAGCGCCGGCGACGTCGACGAACTGGTCGCCGTCGTCTACGCCGAATACCAGCATCGTCTGGCGCTCGCCAACGCAGTCGACTTCGACGATTTGATCATGCGCACCGTGGAATTGCTCCAAACCTGCCCGCAGGTGAGCGAATACTATCGGCACAGGTTCCGTTACATCTTCGTGGACGAGTATCAAGACACCAACCATGCCCAATATGTGCTCGTACGTGAATTGTCCGGCATCGATTCGGACGAACAGCTCGACCCGCAGGCGAGGGGAGCGGGCCGTGTGGGACCGAGCTGGATTACCGTGGTGGGTGATTCCGACCAATCCATCTACGCGTTCCGAGGTGCGGACATCCGTAACATCCAAGACTTCGAACAGGATTTCCCGAACGCCAAAACCATCATGCTCGAACAGAACTACCGTTCGACGCAGACCATCCTCGACGCGGCGAACGCGGTGATCGCGAAAAACGAAAACCGCAAGCCGAAGAAACTGTGGACGGCGCTTGGTCAAGGCGACAAAATCGTCGGCTATGCCGCCGACAACGCACAGCAGGAAGCCGGATGGATAGCGAACGAAATCGCACGAATCCACACCGAGGAAGACGTCGCTTACCGTGACATCGCCATCATGTACCGAGCCAACGCGCAGTCACGTTCGCTGGAAGAGGCCATGATCAACGCCAATCTGCCGTATCAGCTGGTCGGCGGCACCAAATTCTATGAACGTAGGGAAGTCAAGGACGCCATCGCGTATTTGCAGGCCATCGTGAATCCCGCGGATAATGTGAACGTGCGGCGTATCCTCAATGTGCCTAAACGAGGACTCGGCGCACGCGCGGAGGGATTGGTGGCCGGCTACGCGGACGCGCATGGCCTTACGTTCTTCGAATCCATTGAACATATGGACCAGATTGAAGGCATGACAGGCCGTACCACCAAACCGTTGGGCGCATTCCGTGATCTGATGCACGAGCTGGCCGATTTCGCCAAGGAACATGATTCGAAACCATCCGAAGTGGTGGCCGAAGTACTGGACAAAAGCGGTCTTCTGGAGGAATTGCAACGTTCCGAGGATCCGCAGGATGCTTCGCGTGTGGACAATCTTTCCCAGTTGCAGTCCGTGGCCGCCGAATTCGAACAGAACACGCCGGATGCCACGTTGGCCGGTTTCCTGGAGACCACGGCATTGGTCGCCGACTCGGATCAGTTGCCGGGAGAGGGCGAGGATTCCGGCAAGGTCACGATGATGACCTTGCATACGGCCAAAGGTTTGGAATATCCGTATGTGTTTCTTACGGGTATGGAACAGGGCACGTTCCCGCACCAGCGTGCCATGGAGGACACCAGCGAGCTGTCCGAGGAGCGTCGTCTGGCATACGTGGGCATCACCCGTGCGAAGCGTCGGCTGTATGTGACCCGTGCGGCGGTGCGTGCCCAATGGGGGCAGGCCAATGACATGATGCCCAGCCAGTTCCTGGATGAGATTCCGGATGAACTCATCGATTGGAAACGTCGTGAGGCCGGTGTGGAGCGCATGCGCGCCAGCTGGGGAGATGACGACGAGTTCGGCGGGTGGGACGATGATGACGATTTCGGATCCACTTCCTTCGGCGGATCGATGTACGGATCGTCGACATACGGTTCCTCATCGTATGGTTCTGGTTCTCGCGGATCGCATCCCACTTATGGGTCGTCTCATGGATCGCACAGCTCGTATGGTTCCGGACGGTCCTCCTACGGCTCGGGAAGCCGCCGTTTCTCTGGCGGATCGCACTCTGGCTCGTCCTCATACGGTTCGTATGGCTCATCCCGGTCGTCATACGGCTCCGGCAAGCCCTCCGGCAAATCCGGTAAGGTCACCACGCGCCGCGCCAAGCCAAAGGATCTGACGAAATCGGCTCCGGCAAGTTCGTTGGACGGCAACAACGGATTGAGCATTTCGGATTTCCAGATAGGCGACAGAATCACCCATGACCATTACGGTTTGGGAAAGGTCATCGAAACGCAGGACAAGGGCGCGAATTCGGTGATCACCGTCGATTTCGGCACGGATGGCGTCAAACGATTGCTGCTTCGTGTGGCGCCTATTGAAAAGCTCTGACGTCTTTTCCAATAGGCGCCCCTCGTGGCGGCGCCGTTGTGGGCTCATAACACGGATTGAGTGAAAAAACAAGTCTTTTCTTTCGGAGCATTTGTTGCGATAATCGGCGATGTTTGCTTTTCGAGAGGAAGAACCATGCCAAGAAAACTGTTCGCCGCGATATCGCAGATTGTTCTGGGCGCGCTGATCGCCATCGCCCCACAGACCTTCGCGCATGTGTGTGCCGTCAAAGACATGCCCATGGCATGCCGCTACACCGCTCGGGTCGCTCTGGGACTGGGTGTCGTCATCGCATTGCTGGCAATAATCGGATTTTTCGCGCCAAGCCGGGTCAGGGCCGGATTGGATATCGCCAATGCCGTGCTGGGCGTGCTTGTCGTTCTGGTGCCGACCATGCTGGTAGGCGTATGCAGAGGCTCCATGATGCATTGCCATATGGTGACGATGCCGACGCTTATCGTATTGGGCGTGCTGCTGGCGGTGCTCGCAGCAGTCGCCGTATATCTCGATCTCAAGCCGGCAAAGCGTGGCTGACGTGCCGCATATCACCCTTGCGAAACTACTGCTGGCCAATCTGCGTCGCAAACCATTCCGCACTTCGGCGCTTGTCATTGTGGTCGTCATGCTCACTGTGGCGTTCTATGGAGGCGCGCTGCTTTCCATGAACCTGAACAATGGGTTGAACAGCATGCGGGAACGTATGGGCGCCGATCTGATGGTCACGCCGCAGAACACGAAAAACCAGGCTGAGGCGTTGCTCACGGGAAACTCTTCGAGCACGTTCTACTTCACCAATGACATTGGAGGCCAAATCGCCGAAGCGGACGGTGTGGGCGAAAGCACGGTGCAGACGTACATCTCCTCGCTTGCGGCAGCCTGCTGCGACGAAAAGGTGCAGATCATCGGCTTCAACCCCGACACCGACTTCGTCATCACTCCTTGGGTGGCTTCGCAATTCGACGGCACACTCCGTCGCGGCCAAATCATAGCAGGCGCCAGCATCAACGTGTCGGACAACAATACGGTCAAACTGTACGGTCATGAATTCCCCGTGGCCGCGCAACTGGCCGATACCGGAACGTCACTGGACAATTCCGTATTCGTGAACATGGACACGGTGCCGGATGTCGTTTCCTATTCCGCGCAGGTCGGACATGCCGCGATTCCTGAAGAATACGCCGGCAAAGCGGTGTCCGCCGTGCTCGTCAAAGTCAAGGACGGATATTCCGCACAACAGGTCGCCTCGAATATCGCAAAAGCCACGGGGATCAAAAGTTTGGGATATGTGTATCCGGGCGGTATCACGGCTACGACGAAAACGAATCTCAAGGTGATCATCCACTATGTGGCGGTGTTCATCACGGTGTTCTGGACTATGGGATTGGTTGTGATGTTGGCGGTGTTTTCGTCGGCTATGAACGAACGCAAGCGTGAATTCGCCGCGTACCGTATTCTCGGCGCCGATCGTGCGACCCTGGTGGGCATTATCGTCAAGGAATCGGCGACCATCGGAGCTATTGGAGGTGTGATCGGTGTGACCTGTACCTCGTTGGTCGTGTTTCCGTTCAGTGGTCTGATCGCTAAGGAACTTCAATTGCCGTATCTGCAGATTGGCGTCGGTAAAGTGGCGGTACTGATAGTCGCCGCTCTCCTGTTCGCCGTGCTTACGGGCCTGGTCGCATCCCTCGCCACAGCGGTGCGTCTTTCCGTCCCACAGGCATACCTGACGCTGAGGGAGGGGGAGTGATGCCGGAACAGCCCATATTGGAGGTTCGTGGCCTTACCCGTGAATTCGTACGCCGAGGTAAACCTTTCCCCGCGGTGGATGATGTGAATCTCACGCTCGATCCAGGCGAATTCATGGCGATCGTCGGCCGATCCGGAAACGGCAAAAGCACTTTGCTCAATCTCGTCACGGGATTGCTGAAACCTACATCCGGTTCGATTCTGCTGGCCGGTAACGAGGTGACCACGTTAAACGACAAACAGATGTCGATTTTGCGCAACCGCACCATCGGCTTCGTCACGCAGATCCAGACACTATTGCCGAACCTCACCGCAATCGACAATGTGGTCCTTCCCGCAGTGCTGCATCGCAACCCGTCTCGGTATGAAACCGAAATCGATGAACGGACGAATGACGCACAATCACAGGAACAGACGGCGTCTTCCGTCGTGGTCGATGGCCTTCCCGACGTCATCCAACCAGCTTCGACGCAGACGGCTTCTTCATCTCAGCCCGACCATTTGACGCAACGCGCGCAACATCTGTTGGATCAACTGCTTGTAGGCGAGCTTGCGACATGCTATCCGAAGGAGCTCTCTGGTGGCGAGATGCGCCGCGTCTCCATCGCCCGAGCGTTGATGAACAAGCCGAAACTGCTGATCGCCGATGAACCGACAGGAGATCTGGATGCCGAAAGCACCGCAATCGTCATGCGGCTGCTGCGGCAAGTAGCGGATGACGGTACCTCGGTACTTATGGTTACCCATGATCCGGACGCGCTTGCTTATGTGGACCATACCTATCGTATGGATAGGGGAGTGCTTACTCGGGCCTGACGTTTTTAAGACATGCCGATGTAGGTGAATCGGAGCATCTCGTCCGTCCCCCATGTGTATGATTAGCGATTGGTGTGCGCCCGGAAGGACGTATGCCGTCTGGAGTCTTAGCCCATCAGTGGGTCGGCGGCCATCCGTGGTGTTCTGCATTGCGGGTCAAGCCGTTCGCGCATTGCGCGAAGAAGCACTGGAGAGGCTGGCTCAGCGTATGCCGGACTTCGGCATACGTTCCGTTCAGACAACGACAGAACAAACAAAGGATTAAACCAATGACGAACGTTCAGCGTTCCCGCCGTCAGGTGCGTCTTTCCCGCGCCCTCGGCATCGCTCTGACCCCTAAGGCTCAGCGCATCTTCGAAAAGCGTCCGTATGCTCCTGGCGAGCACGGCCGCACCCGTCGCCGCACTGAATCCGATTACGCAGTGCGTCTGCGCGAGAAGCAGCGTCTTCGCGCCCAGTACGGCATCTCCGAGAAGCAGCTCCGCGCCGCTTACGAGAAGGGCACCCACACCGCCGGCCAGACCGGCAACGCCATGCTGACCGATCTTGAGACCCGTCTCGACGCTCTGGTCCTGCGTGCAGGCTTCGCCCGCACCACCGCCCAGGCTCGCCAGTTCGTGGTCCATCGCCACATCCTCGTCGATGGCAACATCGTCGATCGTCCGTCCTACCGCGTCAAGCCGGGCCAGACCATCCAGGTCAAGGCCAAGAGCCAGACCATGGTTCCGTTCCAGGCCGCTGCCGAAGGTGTGCACCGCGATGTGCTGCCGGCGGTTCCGGGCTACCTGGACGTCAACCTGCCTTCCCTGAAGGCCACCCTGACCCGCAAGCCTGAAGCCGAGGAGATCCCGGTGCAGGTCAACATCCAGTACGTGGTCGAATTCTACGCCCGCTGATCTGGATTACCATACTGTAAGAACATACAGTTTAAGGACATACAGCGAAAGCCTCGCAGCCGTTACGGTTGCGAGGCTTCTCGTTTTTTATGGCGTTTCCGGCGGCATGTCGTTTGGCTGATTCCACAGGTACCATGGAAACCATGTTGCTTCATCTTCATCTGGTCCGTCACGGACAGACGTTCTTCAACCGATATAACAGACTCCAGGGATGGTCGAATTCCCCGTTGACCGATGCGGGACTTGCCGATGCGGACAAGGCCGCCGCCAAACTCCGGGACATTGAGTTCGCCGCGGCATACTGCTCCGACACCACACGCGCCCAGGTGACGGCACAACGGATCCTCGATGCGAACGAAGCCGCAGGACACGTTCGTCCGTCACTGGTCAGCGACATGCATTTCCGTGAGCAGTTCTACGGTTATTTCGAGGGACAGGACATGTCCGTCGCATGGACCGCTGCCGGTGGTCCCCATGGTGCGAAGAACTACAACGACATCGTCCGTAAATACGGGCTTGCCGCCACCCGCGACTTTCTCAAAGAAGCCGATCCGTTCCATGACGCCGAATCCGATAACGAGTATTGGCATCGTGTGGAGGACGGCTTCGCTTTGATTGCGGACAACCCTCGGCTTAAGGACGGCGACCACGTGCTGCAGATCTCCCACGGCAATACATTGTTGAGCCTTATGCACCGATTTGCCCCGGAAGGATACGATTTGAGCGAACGTCCGGCCAACGGTTCGGTGACCTGCCTTGATTTTGACACGAACGAACCCATGGACCGCGCGGTGAGTGTGGTCTCGTACAACCAGTGAACGTATTTGCCACAGTCGTGGCTTTTTACTAGTCTTATGCGGGTATTGTGTTCGCGGGCAACCGTGGAGCTGAAAAGAGGTACAAGATGGGTGTTGGAGAGATCGCCGGTCTGATTGCGGCAATTGCATTCGCGGTGCTTGCCGGTTTCATGATCTACCCGCTGATCCGTCTCGGCAAATTGTTCGACCAGATCGCGCAGACCGTCAAAGACACCGGAGACCATGCGATTCCGGCGCTTGACGAGGGCGTGACCACGGTGCAGCAGGTGAACAAGTCCCTAGAGGATGTCAACAAGATCTCCGCCGCGGCGTCCACCACGGCCAATAATGTCGGCGCGCTGACTGATCTATATGGATCGTTCTTGGGCAAGCCCGTCATCAAGGTTGCGTCCGCCACCTATGCGTTGAAGTCCACTGTGCAGTCTTTCTTGGCTAAGAGAGACGTCAATCACGCGGCAGGCAATAAGGGGGAATGATGTTCAAGCGTCTTTTCTGGGTCTCCATCGGCGTAGGCATCGGTGTCGTCGCTGTCACAAAAGCGCAGGCATACGTTAAAGCCAACACACCGGACACCGCCCGCCAATTCCTGCTTGGTCCCGACCAGGACCATGTGACCATGCGCACGCTTGAAGGTCTGGTCAATGAGTTCAATGCCACGCGTCGAGCCCGCGAGGCTGAACTTAACAGCAAATATGCGGCGCGGAACGAGTAGTCGTTTTCCGCCCGACAGATACGCTCAAGCAACCAATCACACGTTTGGAAGGCATCAGGCCTCCAACAACAAAGGAGCTCAAATCCACATGCGCACTTCTGAAATCGCGAAGCGCTTTCTTGACTATTTCGAACAGCACGATCATCTTGTCGTTCCTTCGGCATCGTTGATTTCTCCGAACCCGACCACTCTGTTCACCATCGCTGGCATGGTCCCGTTCATCCCGTACCTCATGGGTGAGCAGACCCCGCCGAAGCACCGCATGGCTTCCAACCAGAAGTGCGTGCGTACTCTGGACATCGACGAGGTCGGCAAGACCACCCGTCACGGCACGTTCTTCCAGATGCTTGGCAACTTCTCCTTCGGTGATTACTTCAAGGAGGAGGCCATCCACTATGCGTATGAGCTGCTGACCACCCCGCAGGACAAGGGCGGCTACGGCTTCGATCCGGAGAAACTGTGGATGACCACTTTCACCGACGACGAGGAAGCCCGCTCGATGTGGAAGAACGAAGGCGTCGATCCTGAACATATCCAGATCATGGGTATGGAAGATAACTTCTGGACCACCGGTGGCCCTGGCCCTGGCGGTCCGTGCTCCGAAATCTATGTAGACCGTGGTCCAAAGTACGGTGTCGAAGGCGGCCCGATCGCCGACGAGAACCGTTACATTGAGATTTGGGATCTCGTGTTCGAAAACTACGAGGTCGACAACGTCAAGTCCAAGACCGACCTGCATATCGTCGGCGAGCTTGAGAACAAGAACATCGATACCGGCGCCGGTCTGGAACGTCTCGCCTATCTGATGCAAGGCAAGCAGAACATCTATGAGACCGACGAGGTCTTCCCGGTCATCGAAGCCGCGCAGAAGCTTTCCGGCCGCACCTACGGCGATGACGAGGCCATGGACGTGCGTTTCCGTATCGTGGCCGACCACGTGCGTTCCGCGCTGATGATCATGTCCGACGGCGTCCGTCCGTCCAACAACGGCCGTGGCTATGTGCTGCGCCGCCTGCTGCGTCGAACCGTCAAGGCCATGCGCGAGCTCGGCGTGACAGAGCCGGTCATGCCGACCTTGCTGCCGACCTCCAAGGCCGCGATGGAACCGAGCTATCCGGAGCTTAACGACACCTTCCACGACGTGTCCGAAGCCGCCTACGGTGAGGAGGACGCGTTCCGCCGCACGCTCGAATCCGGCACCGAGATCTTCGACATGGCCGTGACGAAGGCCAAGCAGGGCGGCTCGGATCTCGTGTCCGGCGAGGATGCCTTCAAGCTGCATGACACTTACGGCTTCCCGATTGAAATCACGCTCGAAATGGCCGCCGACCAGGGCGTGAAGGTGGATGAAGCCAAGTTCCGCGAGCTGATGGCCGAACAGAAGAGCCGTGCCCGTGCGGACGCGCTGAAGAAGCGCCACAACGTGGATTTGTCCGTCTATGACGACTTCAAGAAGACCCTGCTCCAGCCGATCGACTTCCTTGGCTACACCGACATGTCCGCACGTGCCAAGGTTCTGGGCATCATGCAGGAGGGCAAGGGTTCCGTTCCCGCCGTCACCGGCCCGGCCAACATCGAGGTCATCCTCGACCGCACGCCGTTCTACGCGCAGGCCGGCGGCCAGCTCGCCGATCAGGGCGAGATTCTGTCCGACGATGGCGCGGTGCTTGAGGTCGACGACGTGCAGAAGCCGATCAAGGACCTTATCGTCCACCAGTGCCGTCTGACCGAAGGCACGCTGGTTGTGGGCGCCGAAGTCAACGCGAACATCGATCTCGAGCGCCGTGGAGCCATTGCACGTTCCCACACCGCCACCCACATGGTGCACAAGGCGCTGCGTGAGGAACTTGGTCCGCAGGCCACCCAGCGTGGCTCCGAAGACGCTCCGAACCGTCTGCGCTTCGATTTCCAATGGTCCAGCGCCCCCAGCAAGGACGCCATGAACGCCGTCGAAGCCCGCGTCAACGAGAAGCTTCGTGAGAACCTTGCCGTCACCACTCAGGAAATGAAGTTCGATGACGCCATCGCTCTTGGCGCCATGCATCTGTTCGGCGAGAAGTACGGCGACATCGTGCGTGTGGTGTCCATCGGCGAGGACGGCTGGAGCCGCGAGCTCTGCGGTGGCACCCATATCGACCACGTCGGCAAGATCGGCGCCATCAACATCATGTCCGAGGCGTCTATCGGTTCCGGCGTGCGCCGCGTGGACGCGGTCGTCGGCCAGGGCGCGTATGAGTTCAACGCCCGCGAGCACGCGCTGGTTTCCCAGCTTTCCGACATGGTCAACGCCCGTCCCGACGAACTCGCCGAGCGTGTGAACATGCTGCTTGCCAAGCTCAAGGAATCCGACCGTCGTCTTGCCGCAATGTACGAGTCCCAGCTTGCGGCCTCTGTGCCGACGCTGGTGGCTGAGGCCAAAGCTTCCTCGGCTCCGGTCAAGGTCGCCAAGAAGAACGTTGGACATTTCGGCTCCTTCGACGCGCTGCGCAAGACCGTGCTCGACGTGCGCGGCCAGCTCGGCGAAGATGCTCCGGTCGTGGTGGCTCTTGCCGGCATGAACGAGGACGGCAAGCCCATGGTCGCCGTGGCAACCAACGAAGCGGCACGCAAGCAAGGCATCAAGGCTGGTGATCTGGTCCGTGGCGCTTCCAAGGTTCTTGGCGGTGGTGGCGGCGGCAAGCCGGACTTCGCACAGGGTGGCGGCGCGGACGCCACCAAGATCGACGAAGCACTTGAGGCATTGGCCGGCCAGGCTCTGAAGGGCTGATTCTCCAAGCATGGTTTGGCTTGGTATCGATCTGGGTGATGCTCGGGTCGGACTTGCGTTGTCCGATCCCGAACTCACCCTCGCACATCCCATAGGCAATATTCAAGTGTATGGGGATTCTTTCCGCGCGTTGGATGAAGTCATCGACGTCATTGGGGACGAGTCGGTGGACCATGTGGTGATTGGCCTGCCGTTGCTGCTGAACGGCGAAGAGGGGAAAAGCGCCAAAAAAGCGAGACGCTGGTCCGTCAATCTTGAAAAACGACTGCATGCGGCCGTGGAGGATGAATCATATTCGGTGACGCGGGTTCCCACCATTGAATTGGTGGATGAGCGTCTGACGACAGTGACCGCACATCATCAGTTGTTCGATGCGCGCATCGGCGGACGCAAGCACCGTCCGATGGTCGACCAGCAATCTGCGGTGGTGATTTTGCAGACGGCGCTCGACCGAAGCAGAGAGTAAGGGGAGAGAGACCTTTGACCGATAATCTGAACGATTTTTTCTCCGATAACGCGCAGTGGGTCGATGATACGTCAGCGGGCTCGTCATTCGATGCCGCGTTGCCGCCGCAACCGCCGAAATCGCGACGCGACATGCGTAAACGACGTGAGCAACAACGTCGTCGTCGCTATGTCACAATCATCGCGGCTGCCGTCGTTGTCATTCTTGTCGTCGTCGGCGGCTTTTTCGGCGTGCGCATGGTTAAACATCTCAGGCAGATGAACGCCAACGGCTCGCAAATCCAGATTGAGGATTACACCGGTTCGGGAGACAAAGACACGACGTTCACCGTGGAAACCGGACAAGGCGCAGCCGAAATCGCACGAAATCTGGTCAAGGCGGACATCGTCAAATCCGAATCGGCGTTCACCTCCGCAGTCACGGCCGCCGGCGCGACGCTTTACCCGGGTTCGTACGCGTTGAAGACGCATATGAAAGCGGCCGATGTCGTCAAGATCCTGTCCGACCAAAGCAAGGCCGGCGGTTTCGCCGAAGTCAAGGCCGGCGAACGGGTGTCCGATGTCATCGCCAACGCGGCCAAGATGTCAGGCAAGGACGTGTCCGAATTCCAAGCGGTCATCGACGGTGGCGGCGCGGGCATTCTGCCAGATGAAGCGGGTGGCAAATTCGAAGGATGGCTTGAGCCCGGATCCTACAGCGTCCAGGACAAGTCCGCCAAGGACATCCTCAAGGAAATGGTCACGGCACGCGTCAACAAACTGGACACATTGGGCGTGCCAGATGGAAGCGAACGCGAACGTATCATGAACATCGCGTCCATCGCCGAATCCGAGGCATGCAATCCTGACGATTACGGTAAGGTGGCGAGGGTCATCCTGAACAGAATCGACCAGGACATGCCGTTGGGCATGGACAGCACCGTTGCCTACGGGTTCAACACCACAGGCAGCAAGCTGACAGACGAGCAGCTTGAGGATGGAAGCAACCCGTACAACACTCGCGTGAACAAAGGACTTCCTCCGACGCCGATCAGCAATCCCGGCGATTCCGCTATCCAAGCCGCGATGAATCCTCCGGAAGGCAAATGGCTGTACTTCGTCACCACCAACCTCAAGACCGGCGAGACGAAGTTCGTGGAAACCGAAGACGAATTCTGGAAGATTCGCGACGAATACAAAAGCAACAACGCGAATGCCAACTGACGGTATCACGCATTAACACAACGCGTGCATCGCGATGCTTATCGCCCCGGCCACGACAATGGTCGGGGCGAACGGCGTCTTACCGGCGAATCGCGTATGCTTCTGCGGGTCGAACCGTGCCCAAATCGCAAGCCACAGCAGCCCCAGCACACTAATCGCAAACCACCAGAACACCACTGGAAACAGGCCGAACATGCCTACGGCCAAGCCGATAAGCAACGTCGTGGTGACGTCGCCGAATCCCAAAGCCCTTGGCTTGATGAGCGCAAGCGCACATTGCAGCACGGCGGATAACGCGGCGAACAACAGAGCCTGCAATGCCAGAAACAGTGAATTAACGGACAACGCATATGTGATGTCCACAATGACCTGCGCCAAACACCCTACGGCGATCCACATGCGTGGAATGCGTCGTGCCCGGATATCCTCAACGCTGACGGCCATTCCACAGAGCAGACTCGGCAGGCAAATCATGTACCACATACCGTTAAGATAGTCCACGAATCGTATTTGGCAGAAAAGGAGTGTTGGCATGTTGCGCTGGCAGACAGCAGGTGAATCGCACGGCGAAGCGCTTGTCGCCATGATCGAGGGGCTGCCTGCGGGCATCCACGTCACTACTGAGGATATCGTCGGCGCATTGGCACGCCGACGTCTCGGATATGGCCGTGGTGCGCGCATGAAATTCGAACAGGACAAGGTCCGCATGCTCACCGGTGTGCGTTTCGGCGAGACCATCGGCTCTCCCGTCGCCATCGAGATCGCCAATACCGAATGGCCGAAATGGACCGAGGTGATGAGCGCCGATCCGCTTGACCATGACATTCCGCGCGAAGGCCGCAACGCGCCGCTATCCCGTCCCCGTCCGGGGCATGCCGATCTGACTGGCATGCGCAAGTACGGTTTCGACGACGCCCGTCCAGTGCTGGAACGTTCCAGCGCACGTGAGACCGCGTCGCGTGTGGCCTTAGGTGAGGTCGCCAAGCAGTTCCTTGAGCAGACGTTGGGCATACGTACCGTCTCCCATGTGCTGTCAATCGGTGGTGCTGGCATCACCGACCCGCAGAATGCGGTGCTGCCGAAGACTGAGGACCTCGAAGCATTGGACGCTTCGCCGGTGCGCACATTGGATAAGACGGCCGAACAGCAGATGATCGCACGCATCGACGAGGCCAAGGAGAACGCCGATACCTTAGGCGGCGTGATCGAGGTCGTGGTATACGGTGTTCCGGCTGGAATCGGCACGTACGTTGAATCGGACCGCAGGCTGGACGCGGCATTGGCCAGTGCCGTCATGGGCGTCCAGGCCATCAAGGGCGTGGAGATCGGGGACGGTTTCCTTGAGGCGATGCGTCCCGGCTCCCAGGCGCACGACGAAATGGTGGTTGGCGACGATGGCCGCATCACACGTCTGAGCAATCGTGCGGGCGGAATCGAAGGCGGCATGTCCAACGGCCAGCCGATTGTGGTGCGTGCCGCGATGAAGCCGATTCCATCCATCCCAAAGGCGCTTCGCACCGTCGACGTCACCACCGGCGAGGCGGCCCAGGCCATCAACCAGCGTTCCGACAACACCGCCGTTCCCGCGGCGGCCGTCGTGGCCGAGGCGATGGTGCGCCTCACCATCGCGCAATACGTGCTGGAGAAGTTCGGTGGCGACAGCGTGGCCGAAACCAAGCGCAACGCCGAATCCTATGTGGCGTCCTGGCCGGAGCACATGAGGTGACCGATTCGATGGCTGGAATGCGTAGACCCGTCGCCGTCATCATCGGCATGATGGGCGCGGGCAAGACCCGCGTCGGCAAGGAAGTGGCGCAGATGATGCAACTGCCGTTCGCCGACGCCGACAACGAGATCGAACATGACGCGGGAATGAAGATTCCCGAATATTTCGAAAGGTACGGCGAACCGGAGTTCCGTAAGCTGGAAAGCGACGTTGTGCTTGACATGCTGGAGGATTTCGACGGCATCTTCTCCTTGGGCGGGGGCGCTCCAATGACCCCGTCCATCCAGCAGGGGCTCGCCGAATACATCGCCGACGGCGGCAAGGTCGTGTATTTGATGGCTGATCCGAAGGAAGCCATGGAACGCGCCAACCGCGGCGGCGGCCGTCCGATGCTCAACGGCGACGCCAACGAGCGTTGGAAGAAGTTGTACAAGGAACGCGACCCGGTGTTCAGACGCGTGGCCAATGTGCAGGTGCGCACCCACGGACAAACCCCGCAAGTGGCCGCGAGAAAGCTGATGGAAATGATCGATCAACGTATCGTCCACGTCACCGGATCCACCATCGAACCATACGATGTGTGCATAGGCGAAGGTGTGATGAGCCAGCTTGCGCAGGTGTTGGGAGACAAGCCCGCCAAAGTGGCATTGATTCACACCCAGCCGGTGCAACGGCATTCCGACCGCGCGCGCACGCTGTTGCGCCAGTCCGGTTATGACGTGCACGACATCGTCATTCCCGATGCTGAAGCCGGCAAGACCATCGAAGTGGCCAACGGCATCTGGCAGCGTCTGGGGGAGGAAGGCTTCACCCGTTCTGATGCGATTGTCGGTCTCGGCGGTGGCGCAGTCACCGATCTGGCCGGTTTCGTGGCCGCCACATGGATGCGTGGCATCCGCTACGTCAACTGCCCGACCTCGCTGCTGGCCATGGTCGACGCCTCCACCGGCGGCAAAACCGGCATCAACACTCCACAAGGCAAGAACCTCGTCGGCTCGTTCTATACGCCGGCCGGCGTGCTCGCCGACATGGGAGCACTCGCCTCGTTGCCGAATGACATCTTCATCGAAGGTCTGGGCGAAGTGGCGAAATCCGGTTTCATCATGGATCCGGAGATTCTGCGCATGCTTGAAGACCATGCCGACGAGCTGCGCTCGTTCGACGGTTCGACATTCCTTGACTCCGATCTGAAGGATGTGGTCGCCGAACTCATCGAACGTACCGTGACGGTGAAGGCGTACCATGTGTCCGCCGACCTCAAAGAAGCCGGATTGCGTGAATTCCTCAACTACGGACATACGCTTGGCCATGCCATCGAAAAACTCGAACACTTCCGCTGGAGGCATGGCAACGCCGTCGCCGTCGGTTGCGTCTATGCGGCCGAACTGTCCCATCTGCTCGGCTACATCGACCAGGATCTGGTCGACTACCATCGTTCGCTGCTCGGCTCGCTCGGCCTGCCGACATCATGGAACAATGGCAGCTGGGATGATGTGCTGGCGCTCATGCACCGAGACAAGAAGGCCCGCGGTAACAAACTGCGTTTCGTCATACTCGGCTCGCTCGGCCATCCCATCCACCTCGAGGATCCGCCGGCGGACGCCGTCGAGGAGGCGTTCCGACGCATCCAGCGGTAGGACGCAATCGCAAGAACGAACACAAAAGGAAGCAATATGACCAAAGTAGTGGTTGTCAACGGACCGAACCTCGGCCGTCTCGGAGTGCGCCAGCCTGACGTATACGGCAAGCAGGATCTTGAGACCCTGCGCAAACTGTGCACCGAATGGGGTCATGAACTGGGGCTTGACGTGGAAGTGCGTCAAAGCGACGACGAGGCCGAGATGATTCATTGGATGCATCAGGCCGCGGACGAAAAAACGCCGATCGTCATGAACCCTGCCGCCTTCACCCATTATTCCTATGGACTCGCCGACGCGGCGTATATGGTCATCGATGAAGGTCTGCCGCTTATGGAGGTGCATATCTCCAACCCGTCCGCACGCGACGAGTTCCGCAAGCGTTCCGTGATCTCTCCGGTGGCCACCGGCACCATCACCGGCATGGGATTCTATGGCTACAAGCTGGCAATCGAAGCGGTTGCGCACTTGTTGGAAGAACGCTGACATCGACATTCCGTCATGGATTCAGCCGGATGCCTGTCTTTAAGGCATCCGGCTTTTTCGTGCCAATGAGGACGACGCATATCCCGGTCTCCCCGGATTGGTATACAGTGATATTGCAAACGTATGCAAACCGGGAGCATGGCGAAGTGACGAAGAGGTCGATGACTATGGGCGCAATCGCAAGAAGAATCACACGTGTCATTACGGCGGTCGTATGCGTCGCGGTATCGGTCGGTGTCTCAGTCGCCACGCTTCACGTGCCGACACGTGAAGGCGGCGGGGAACGTTTCAATCCCGCGCGATACCGCAGCGACGTGATCGTGACCATGTTCCAAGCCAATTGGAAATCCGTCGCCCGCGAATGCGGCGAAGTGTTGGGACCCGAAGGTGTCGGCTACGTACAGGTCTCGCCGCCGCAGGAAAGCATCCAAGGCGCGCAGTGGTGGACGAGCTATCAGCCGGTAAGCTACAAACTTGACTCCAAAGAAGGCACCGAAGCTGAATTTAAGAACATGGTCCGGCAATGCAAGGCCGCGGGCGTCGGCGTGATCGCGGATACGGTCATCAACCACACCACCGGCGTCGACAAAACACAAGGGACCGGCACCGCCGGAAGCCCCTACGACAATAAAGGCGATTTCCCTGAAGCCGGATACACGCCATCGGACTTCCATGCCCCCTGTTCTATCTGGACGTACCGCGACGCCGAAAGCGTGTGGAACTGCCAGGTATCGGGTTTGCAGGACCTTGATACATCAAGCCCGCACGTGCGCGACGTGCTGTCTGACTATTTTGTGAAGCTTCTCGACTACGGCGTCGCCGGATTCCGCGTGGATGCCGTCAAACACATGCCTCCGGAAGACGTACTGGCCATCAAGAAACTCGTTGCGAAGAAATCCGGACGTTCCATGAACGACATCTGGTGGACGCAGGAAGTGATTGGCGACAATGCGGAAGCCGCCGAAATCCAACCGAGGAACTATCTCAAAACCGGCCAGGTGAACGAATTCCAGTACGCATATCGGCTTAAGTCCCTGTTCTCCAACTCGCTGGCAGGCGGAAGCCTGTCGATCAAAGACATTCCGCAGAACATCACCGACAGTGGCAAGGCCAGCGTATTCGTGACGAATTGGGATACCGAACGCAACAACATGACGCTCACCTACAAGGACGGCGACGCCTACCAGCTAGCGAACGCGTTCATGCTGGCCTACCCGTATGGCACCCCCAACGTGTTCTCCGGATACGAATTCCATGACACCGACTCGGGAGCTCCAGGCGCCACTGCAACCAGCGTGCCCGATATTGACTGCTCCAAAGACTCCGGCTGGAGCTGCACCGAACGCTGGCCTGACGTGCACGGTATGGTCGGCTGGCATAATGTCGCAGGCGACGCGCCGCTCTCCGATTGGCAGGATGACGGCGACAACATGATCGCCTTCGGTCGAGGGGGACGTGCCTTCATCGCCATCAACAATTCCGTGCGCACACGTACTGTGACGTACCACACGGCTTTGCCGGCAGGGGAGTATTGCGATGTCTACGCTTCCGCCGACTGTTCCGGCAGCGTGCATGTGCGTTTCGACGGGGATGCCACACTGACGGTTCCTGCCGGTAGTGCAGTGGCCTTCCATATCGCCGCGACACCGTATACCGTGAGACAATGATTGCAATCGTTTGCTGTTTTTTGCGGCTATTTCTGAATGTTTTCTGCTTGACTTGCAGAAAAAAATTTTGATTGCAGCAACAGGTTGCACTTCGGCATATATGAAGTGCATGTGCAGCAGAGGGTCACGCTGTTTCATTGCCACGCGCAGCCATTGGCATACAGTTAACTCTGATTCAGAGTGTAAACGTATGCATATTCATCGTCGAGTGGATTCTGAATCATCCGCGTGGATGCGGATGTCCATGGCGCATACGTTGCCGGTTGCGGAGCCTGCCATGGGCGCTTGAACCGGCCTCACAGATGAGAACGGAGAACAATGGTCGTTCAGACGAACCG
>CAJLKD010000024.1:0-22653 GCA_905207115.1 Bifidobacterium angulatum
ACGTCGACAAGGCGCAGAACGTGGTGGTCATGAAGCGTGGCCGTGGCACCGGTTACGCCGGCATCCAGAACGAGCTGTACTTCGAAGACAACACGCAGATGCTCTTCGGCGACGCCAAGGCCAGCCTGCAGGCTGTCATCGCAGCCGTCAAGGAACTCATCAACTGACGAATAACGGTGCGTCATCCGCTCTGGACCGCAAAAGCCCTTCCCCTCGGGAAGGGCTTTTGCGTATGCGAAGTTGTCCACAGATATGTGCGGGGGAGTGGATAGAGGAGAGTTATCCACTTATCCACATTTTTTCGAAGGCGGGTGGCGCGAAAGTGGGCAAGTGTGTAACAGTTAGGCTCACCCTACAACGAAGGAGTTGCACATGACAGATACCGCGACCGAACCGTTCAACCTTAACGAGCAGGGCTTCTTGCAGGCCATAGACCAGCTGCTTGAACGATTCGAACGATATAGTTCGGGCCGTTGCTTCGAGGATATTGAACGAGCTCGGCTCGAACATGGCGCGGATGTTCCGGTTTCCTTGTTCGACGATACCGTTCACGAACTCGCGGATGAATTGTTCGGTGGCACTTCATGGTCGATGAACCTTGATATGGATATGATCATGCCGGATCGATCCCAGATCGGCTATGATGCGGAATTCCTTGTCGGCTGCCGCAATGTGGTACGCAAATATGGCCTAAGCGCATGGTTGTACGAAATGATTAATGATGCCTCCATAGCTATGGTTACGAACTGTCCGAGCGATAGAATGCCCTTCCAATTGGGTCTGTTCGATACCCGGGAGATATTCCAGCGGAAAACGCTTAAGGGCAAGAAACGAGGAGCAGGCAATAAAAAGCGTCGTGAATGCATGGGGAGATACCTCCAGCAGATGTACCGTCTGGCGGCCTATACCATGTTGCGTTGGGGCGACGATGAGCCTCGTGCCGCCGATACTGCACTGATGCTGCTCATCTATGGGGGATTAGGCATGTGCATGCTGCGTGACGACCCCAAGGTCGTGCAGCTTGGATGCGTTCCCGATTTCCAGTACCGAAACGTGTATGGCCAGCTGCGTGATATGAGAATCCAAGCGGATCTGGATTACGCATGCTCCGTTGATTTGAGCGTCGCGGAATCTTTGGAATATCCGGATTGCATGGATACCAGATACCTATATGATGCGAAAAAAATCGTGCAGGCGTACCGTGCCCTATGGGATTCGGAAACGAAATCCGCGGCCCAGCTCCTCGTCGAGATTGAAGAGAATGGTCCATACAAAGTGGAAGACGTTTGGAAGGATCCCCTGTACCTGCACGACCTTGCTTTTTCCCTGTTGGGACCGTCGGTCTCATATCCTCTTCAGGAAGGATTCCGTTTACGCGATCGGGATATGTTCGAAAAAGGAGTGGCAGAGCTTGAGCGTCAAGCGAGCAACGTGCAAAAGACGGGCTTATTGATGACCCTCGCCAGCTACATTTTCTTTGCTGAGCCCGAAGATCGCATGGACGCCATCCTTGCCTCCCGAAAAGAACGTAAGCGCATGCTGGATGAATATGAGATGCTTGGCGAAATGGCCACAGTCATCGCACTGTATCGTTTCCCGAGGGACGGGAGATCTCTCCGGGCCATGCGAGCTCTGCTCATGCATGAGACAGGTGTGTATGCGGATGAGATGGGTGAGCTTATGGGGCTTACCGACAAACCTGACGGAGGCTTGGATGAGATTCTGTCTGTGTCGGAGTAGAGGTGGTTATCCGTAATACGCGAAACCCATTTATTTTTAGATGTCGTTCCGGTTCGCCATGCTCTGTGGGAATCATGCATATGCGTGGAATGACGGTAATGGAACCGATTGCGCTTGGAAGGATGGTCGGGTGGGGAGAAGAAGACATAATTGTCGCATCATTGACATGCTCTGCTATATGGTTCTTCGCCGGACGCAAGCCCGTTGATCTTCCTATGACATGGGTGTCGTCTGCTGTCCGTAGGTTTATTCCATCTACGGATGGGAACTCTGACTTCCGTTTTTGATTTGGACGTCGAGACATGCCAAGCTAGGTGGTCACAACTTGGCTATACTGTCTGACATGTCTCGTCAACATGTCATTCGGTTGGATTTAATGGCTGTCGTGTTCCTCGGAGGATGCGTTGGCACAGGTCTGCGGTATGCGCTTTCTACCGCTTCTGGGGTGGGCGCCGTCCATGTGGGTACGATTGCGGCGAATATGATCGCATGTTTCGTCTATGCCACGCTTTCCGCATGGTTAGGTAGTTCCACGGTACTGAAAGATCGTGCCAGGGAATATGTGAACCGAGGATTCGGCATGGGCATGTGCGGAGGACTGTCCACCATGTCCACGCTTGCGGTAGAGGAATTCACTTTATTACGGACTAGTGCGGTTGCCGGGGCCATCGTTTACTGTCTAACGACATTCGTGGCCGGATTCGTGATCGCTTATGCGGGCGCGTGCCTCGGTTCCGCGCTCGTGCATTGTGGGAAGGCCGATGTGTGATGGATGCCATTCTTCCGATTGCAATGTGCTTGTGTGGTGGTCTCGGCGCATCGGCCCGCTATGTCTGCGATTCCTACATCAAAGCGATCTGGCATAATGCGTTTCCCCTATCGACGTTCATCATTAACGTCATTGCAGGCCTGCTGGCTGGTATAGTCGCGGCTTTGTCCATGGAATCCGCGATTCCCGGTGACGTGCATTTCCTGCTTGCTACGGGCTTCCTTGGTGGCTTCTCCACATTCTCGACTATGATGAACGAAGCCGTCGTCCTGTTGCGCAAGGGTGAAGTCGCGGTCTTCGCCGCCTACCTCGCGGTGTCCGTCATCGTACCAGTCGTCTCTGTCGCGTGCGGATATTTGATGGTGTGACGTCGGGCGACATGATGATTGAATCGTGTGGTATTCCGCGGAATGGATTCCGCATCCATACATTCGGAACCCATTCGATATTTCCTGAACCGTTGCATGGCGGTTCGTTGGCCTGTTCATTGGATGCTTTGGCAGATTTTCGGCCATTCGCTGTGGATGAATCATGGAAAACCCATAGACTATGTGTTCGTGTCAGAGGGTTTTCGGTGAAGAACGATTGCATCCGATGTGAAAAATCCCACAAATCCGGCCCGCGTCCTGTTCTAGAACTCCAAAACTGTTGCCAATGCTGGAAACACGCCGTATATAGTGTTTGAAAATATGACGAGACACTGTATGTTGTGGTCTTGATTTTTATTTTCATTCGGATAATGTGTGCCACGTACCAACGACGTACAGTCGTGAAAGGACGTGGAACATGAACATTACGTTATACACCAAAGCAAACTGCCCGCAATGCACGGCGACGAAACGCCAATTGGACAGACGGGGCCTTCCGTATACGGCTGTCGACATTACGGCCGACGCACGTATTTCCGACAGATTGCGGAACGAAGGATGGCGGCAGATGCCGGTCATCATCGCAGGCGGCGAATCCTGGTCCGGGTATCGTCCCGACAAAATCCACGAGCTGGAGGCTCGCTGCCGGTGAGCGCGCTGGTGTACTTCTCGTCGGCATCGGGCAATACGGCACGCTTCGTTGAGGGATGCCGATTGGATGAATTCGGCATCCATGCAATGCGTATCCCGCTACTGCCGAACGAACCGGAACTGCATGTGGATGAGCCCTACGTCTTGCTGACACCTACATACGGCGGAGGAACAATCGGCAAAGCAGTGCCCGTGCAAGTCAAGCGATTCCTCAATGATGAACGCAACCGCAGTGGCATCATCGGAGTCATCGCATCAGGTAACACCAACTTCGGCGAAGCCTACGGCATCGCAGGCGACATCATCGCGGCCAAATGCCATGTGCCCCTGCTCTACCGGTTCGAACTGATGGGCACGCGGGAAGACGTCTCGACCGTACGCGAAGGCCTGCGAACATTCTTCGACGAACACTCACAACGGGAACAACGATAACCATGACAGATAATCCAACGACGAACACCACGGCCGCCGACGGCACGACCTACGACCGCGCCCACGACTGGCACGCGCTCAACGCGATGCTGAACCTCTACGACGACCAAGGCCGAATCCAATTCGACAAGGACCGCCAGGCCGAACGCGAATACATCGAAAAGCACGTACGGCCGAACACCATCAGCTTCGAATCCACCCACGACCGACTCGATTACCTCATCGCGAACGGCTACTACGACAAGCCCGTGTTCGACCGCTACGACGACGACTTCCTCGATGATTTCTACAACGACGTGAACGACTGCGGCTTTGAATTCGATACGTTCCTCGGCGCGTTCAAATTCTACCAATCCTACGCGTTGAAGACCTTCGACGGCATGCGATATCTGGAGGACTTCCCGCAGCGCGCCGCCGCGGTGGCGCTCGCGCTCGCGGATGGCGACAAGACCCGGGCCAAGGCGTACTTCGCGGAAATCGTGTCCGGCCGTTTTCAGCCGGCGACGCCCACCTTCCTCAACCTCGGCAAGGCGCAAAGGGGAGAGGCCGTCAGCTGCTTCCTCGTCCGTATCGAAGACAACATGGAATCGATCTCGCGCGGCATCAACGCCGCATTGCAGCTCAGCAAACGCGGCGGCGGCGTCGCATTGCTGCTCAGCAACCTACGTGAGGCCGGCGCGCCCATCAAACGCATCAAACACCAATCCAGCGGCGTCGTCCCCGTGATGAAACTTCTGGAAGACTCCTTCAGCTACGCCAACCAGCTGGGCGCCAGACAAGGCGCGGGCGCGGTATACCTCAGCGCCCACCATCCGGACATCATGCGGTTCCTCGACACCAAACGCGAAAACGCCGACGAGAAGATCCGCATCAAATCGCTCGCGCTCGGCGTGGTGATCCCCGACATCACCTTCGAATTGGCGAAACGTCACGAACGCATGGCCCTGTTCAGCCCATACGACGTCGAACGCGTCATGGGCAAACCGTTCGCAGACATCCCCATCAGCGAAAACTACCAAACCATGGTGGACGACGACCGCATCGGCAAGACCTACATCGACGCGCGCGAATTCTTCATGACCCTCGCCGAACTGCAATTCGAATCCGGATACCCGTACATGGTGTTCGAAGACACCGTGAACCGCGCCAACCCGATACACGGCAGAATCGCCATGAGTAACTTGTGCTCGGAGATCCTCCAGGTCCAGGAGCCCAGCACCTACCATGAGGACCTCTCATACGCCCACGTGGGTCGCGACGTCTCCTGCAACCTCGGATCCCTCAATATCGCCAAGGCCATGGACGGCGGACTGGGGCGTACGGTGGAACGGGCGATACGTGCGCTCACCTCCGTTTCGGAACACACGGACATCGCCTGCGTCCCCTCCATCCGACGGGCTAACAGCGAAGGACACGCCATCGGACTGGGCCAGATGAACCTCCATGGATTCCTTGCCAGGGAATCCATCATGTACGGCTCCCCGGAGGCCCTCGACTTCACCGACATGTACTTCATGACCGTCGCCTACCACGCCTACAGGGCGTCGCATGCACTCGCCGTCGAACGCGGAACACGGTTTGTAGGCTTCGAACGGTCCGCCTATGCGAAGCCTACAGGCGCAGGCAACTATTTCGACAAATACACGAACGGCGAGCGATCGCTGGCGCCGAAGACCGGAAAAATCGCGTCGCTGTTCACACGGCGGGGCATCCATATCCCCGACGAGGATGATTGGCGTCGTCTGCGTGATGACATCATACGTGACGGTATCTTCAACCAATATCTACAGGCCGTGCCGCCCACTGGGTCAATTTCGTACATCAATCATTCCACGAGCTCCATCCATCCTATCGCTTCGAAAATTGAGATTCGCAAGGAAGGCAAGATTGGACGGATCTACTATCCAGCTCCGTATATGACCAACGACAATCTCCAGTATTTCGCGGATGCGTACGAAATCGGATGGAAGGCCATTGTTGATACGTATGCCGAGGCAACGAGGCATGTCGATCAAGGCCTGTCGCTGACCTTGTTCTTCCCCGATACGGCGACTACCCGAGATTTGAACAAGGCGCAAATTTATGCATGGCGCAAAGGCGTCAAAACGCTATATTACATCCGCATTCGTCAGCAGGCGTTGTCTGGCACCGAAGTGCAGGGCTGCGTCAGTTGCATGTTGTGAAACCCGTGGCTTGAGAGGAAAAGAAAAAGACATGTCTCGTTTGGTTTACCGCGCGATACTTCGCCTGACGGCTCCGGACGAATACAGGCGGTTATACGGCCGCGACGATAAGACGACGATTAGAAAGGACGACCATCATGGCACCGATATCCGTACCTCGGCAGAGGCTTAAGCTCATCGACCGCGTGAGCGCCATCAACTGGAACAGGCTCGAGGACGACAAGGACCTCGAGGTGTGGGACCGTCTGACCGGCAACTTCTGGCTGCCGGAGAAGGTGCCGGTCTCCAACGACCTGCCGGTATGGCGGAGCATGGGCGAGGCGGAGCATACGCTTACCATGCGCGTGTTCACCGGTCTCACCCTGCTCGACACCATCCAGGGGACCGTCGGTGCGGTCAGTCTCATCCCCGACGCGCTCACTCCGCATGAGGAGGCCGTCTACACGAACATCGCGTTCATGGAGTCGGTGCATGCCAAAAGCTATTCATCGATCTTCTCCACCCTGTGCTCCACACGCCAGATCGACGAGGCGTTCTCCTGGAGCGAGGAGAACGAATACCTGCAGAAGAAGGCGCGCATCGTGCTCGACTATTACGAGGGTGACAGTCCGCTCAAACGCAAGGTGGCCTCAACCCTGCTCGAATCGTTCCTGTTCTACTCGGGCTTCTACCTGCCGATGTACTTCTCCGCGCACGCCAAGCTCACCAACACCGCGGACGTGATCCGCCTGATCATCCGCGACGAGGCCGTGCACGGATACTACATCGGCTACAAATACCAGAAGGGTCTCGAACGGGTCGACGACGGCAAACGCGCGGAACTGCGCGACTACACCTATGATCTACTCAACGACCTGTACGACAACGAGGTGGAGTACACGCGCAGCCTGTACGAGCCGGTCGGATTGACGCAGGACGTCGAGAAGTTCCTGCGCTACAACGGCAACAAGGCGTTGATGAACCTCGGATACCCCGCGCTGTTCCCGCAGGAGATCTGCGACGTGAACCCGTCGATCCTCGCCGCGCTGAGTCCGAACGCCGACGAGAACCACGATTTCTTCTCCGGCTCGGGAAGCTCGTACGTCATGGGCAAATCGGTCGAGACCGATGACGACGACTGGGATTTCTGAACGGCGGGCGGGGACGGAGGCAGTCAGCCGCGCAGATATCCGCCGGTGACGCTGCCTGGACAGCCGGCGACGGCCTGCGGCGTCCCTGCGCACACGACGCGGCCGCCCGCCTCGCCGCCGCCCGGACCCATATCGATCACGTAATCCGCGTTCGCGATCACATCAAGATCATGCTCGATCACCACCACCGTCGCTCCAGAGGATACCAACGAGTCGAACACCCGTAGCAGCACTAGCACGTCCAACGGGTGCAGTCCGATCGTCGGCTCGTCGAACACGAACACTGAACCGGACTGTCCACGCCCCATCTCACTGGCCAGCTTCAACCGCTGCGCCTCGCCGCCTGACAACGCCGGAGTCGGCTCGCCAAGAGTCAGATACCCCAGACCAAGCCCATGCAGCGTGGCCAGCTTCGACCGCACAGGGCGCAGGAAATCCAACAGAGGCATCATCTCGTCAACGCTTAGCAGCATCAATTCCGGCAGCGAACGGGCGACGTTGTCCGCGCAAGCCAATCGAATATTATCGGCGGCCTGCGCATACCGTGCCCCGTGGCAATCAGGACATGTGACGTCAACATCAGGCAGAAACTGTACGTCCAGCGAAATGGTGCCGGTGCCATCGCAAGTGGGGCAGCGCAATTTGCCCGTGTTGTATGAGAACGCGCCAGGTTTGAGATTCTTCTCATGGGCGTCGGAAGTCTTCGCAAACGCACGACGCAAATCATCGTGAACACCGCAATACGTCGCCACGGTCGAACGGATGTTCGCTCCAATGGGCGTGGCATCAATCAATTCCACTTTCGAAATGCCATCCGCACCAATCGAACGAATCGAGTCTGGGGAAACGATACCATCGGCAGCCGAACGCAACGCAGGGACCAGTGTCTCCAACACCATCGTCGTCTTGCCGGAACCCGACACGCCAGACACCACAGTGAGACGTCCTCGTGGAATGTCCACCGATAATGGATGCACCGTATGCACGGTATTCGTCTCCAAATGAATCCGTCCCTTGGCGAACATCGCATCCAAGCCAATCGTCGGCCGCACCCGCTCGTGTATTTTGCCGCCATCACGCAGAAAAGGCGCTATCTGAGAGCCAGACGCCGTCACAACGTCCGCTACCGAGCCTTGGGCGATCACATGACCGCCTTCGGCGCCGGCCGTCGGGCCCATCTCCACCAAATGATCCATCGCGGCAAGCACGCGGGTATCATGATCGACCACAACCACCGAATTGCCGTCAGACACCAGATCGCGCATCACGCCCAACAGTCCATCCACATTCGCCGGATGCAATCCGATAGACGGTTCATCCAGCACATACAGCACGCCTGTAGTGCGGTTGCGCACCGAACGCGCCAACTGCACACGCTGCCGCTCGCCGGTGGACAGTGTCGCACCTGCGCGATCAAGCGACAAATAGCGTAATCCGAGTTCCACGAGCCGTTCGGCCGTATCCTCGAACGATTCGCAGATGGCTGCGGCCATCGCACGCATCTCCTGCGGCAATGACTCGGGTACTGAACGCACCCAACGTATCGTTTCGTCAAGTGTCATCGCCGTGACTTGTGCCAGATCAATACCGAGAATCTGTGGTTGACGAGCCTGCTGTGAAAGTCTCGTACCGGAACAATCCGGACATGGTTTCTCGCTGAGGAATCTCGATACGCGTTTGATACCCTTCTCATCCTTGGCTTTGGCGAGCGCGTTCTCCACGGTATACACGGCGTTGAAGTACGTGAAGTCAAGTTCGGCGAAATCATTGCCTTTCTTCGGCTTGTACAGGATATGCTTCTTGACGGCCGGGCCGTTGAACACGATATCCCGTTCGGCGTCGGTCAACTGGTCGAACGGAACGTTCGTGCGCACGCCCATTGCGCCGCACACCTGCTTCATCAGATCCCACATCAACGAGCCCCATGGTAAGACCGCGCCATCATCGATGCTTTTGGTCTCGTCTGGCACCAGCGACTCCTGGTCGACGGTTCGCACGATACCTGTTCCGGAGCAGGTCGGGCATGCGCCGGCGGAATTGAACGACAGCTGTTCGGCGGATGGCGGATGCATGAGCCGGCCGCAGGACGCGCATCGAATGGGCAGCTCGGCGGCGACGTTCATCGTGGGAGCGTTGCGTGCGCCGCAATGCTCGCAGACATGCGAGGCGCAACGCGAGAACAACAGACGCAGACCGTTGAGCAACTCCGTCATCGTGCCGAACGTGGAGCGCACGCCGGGAACCGAAGGCCGTTGATGCAAGGCGAGCGCCGCGGGCACATGCCGTACGGCGTCCACCTGAGCGCGGCTCGCCTGGGTGAGACGACGTCTGGTATACGTCGACAAAGCCTCCAGATAGCGTCGTGATCCCTCCGCGTATAGCACACCTAAAGCGAGAGAGCTCTTTCCGGACCCGGAGATACCGGCGATACCGACTAATTTGTTCAACGGAATGTCGACGTCGACATTCTTGAGATTATGCACGCAGGCACCGCGTACTTCGATGCAAGACGGTGGGAAAGCTCCAGATGATTGTTCCATACTTGCTTACATTACCTGTGTGGCGGAAAACGCGTGGGCGGGGGGAGTCTTATCCGTCATGGCATTGCAGCATGTGGCACTGATCCATATATTCGAGCACAACGGATTCACGGTTGTCGTCAGCGTGCGTGAATCGGGAGACGATGTGGCGGAATGCGGAGAAATGGATTGGGAAAGAAAGGAATCATGTGTCGTGTATATCAATGGGAAGAAGTCCGCTGAGGAACAGGACCGAATTCTGTTCCTCAGCGTGGGGCAGGTTGCGGGCGAATGCCCGGAACATCCGCGCAAGGTGCTGATGGGCTCGTCTGCCGTGTCAGCGTGTTGAACGAAGTGTCATTGCCGTTCAGCGTGATGATAAGGCGTTGGCGCTCTTGCCTTTCGTGGCGAGCGTCACGGCGATGATGGACACGAAAGCGACGGCGTACAGTACGGTGATGATCGGAATCAGCGCGCTGTAGCGGTGGGCCGCGTCCGTCGTATGGGAGACGACGAAGGACGCCAGCTGGTTGCCGGACAATCCGGCGAACGCCCACGCGCTCAAAGCCAGTCCGTGCACGGTGGACACCGATTTCATGCCGAAGTGCTGCTCAAGCAGCACCGGCAGTGTGGAGAAGCCGCCGCCATATCCGGCGTTGACGAGGAACAGCATCGTTACAATCAGCCACAGGATGCCGTTGTCAATCGAATGCGTGAAGATCTGCAATGCGCACACCGCGATGGACATGATGAAGATCACCAGATATGCGGTCTCACGGCGCTTGCAGTGGTCGGACAGCGTGGAGAACCCGATACGTCCGGCCGCGTTGAACACGGCGTCGACGGCCAGGACAACGCTGATGCTTCCCGCGATGGCCGTGGCCAGCTGGGTCGCGTTCAGCGACGCGTACTTTGGAAGAATGGACAGCGCATCATGCAGGATGTCCTTCTCTTGGGAGATCAATGCCAGACCGCAGGTGATGTTGAGGTAGAAGGCCAGCCAGATCGCCCAGAACACCGGCTTCTTCATGATGTCGCGACGACGGATGCGGGCCTGTTCGGAATACACGTATCCGTCGGGGCGCTTGATCAGCGCGAATCCCAGCAGCATCATCACCGCATAGACGGCTGCGAGGATGTAGAACATGGGAGCCAGCCCGACGGTGAAAATCAGCCACTGCATGACCGGGCTTGCGATGGCCTTGGCCAGACCGAATCCCGCGACGGCGATGCCGGTGGCGAGACCCTTGTTGTCAGCGAACCACAGCATCAGGTTCTTCACCGGCGTCAGATAACCGACGCCAAGTCCGATGCCCATGATCACGCCATAGGAGATGAACACGCCGGGGAGCCATCCCGCCGCGATGCTGACTCTGGTGCCGGCGAATCCGCAGACGAAGCAGACCGTCGAGATCAGGGCCGATTTCTTGATGTCCTTTTCGACGAAGGGTCCAAGGAAGGCGGCCGACATGCCAAGGAAGAAGATGGCAAGCGAGAAACCCCATTCCACGACGCCCGGCGCCACGTGCATCTGATCTGCGATCAGCTGTTTGAACACGCTCCAGCAGTATACGGTGCCGATTGAGATGTGGATGAGCAACGCCGGAATAACAGCGCGCACCCAACGGTTTCCTCCATGCTGTTGATTGACCATGTAATATTCATTCCTCTCTGTTGTTTGTTCGCCCTGCGACGAAGAAACAACAAGATAACGGTGAGGTATTCCGTGGCCTTGAGAGTGCCGGGAGGTGGCAGAAGTGGGTAAGCCGTTGATTTCATTGGATTTTCCAACAAATGAACATTGCGTATGTTCACCTTGGGAATAAACGTGAGGAAAATCTCATGTGAGTCTTGACACAGTTTTCATGGCTCACAATTCGAATGCGCGTTTGATGAAGGCATTGACGGTGTTCCAGTACAGTTCGGGATCCACGACGGATGCTTCCATATGGCGTGCGTCGGGAACCATGAGCTTTTCTCGATCGATGCTTGAGCACGCTTCGTAATTGATCTTGAGAAAACGTGAGCTCACGATGTTGTCCTGCTCGCCATGAATGAACAGCATCGGAATGACGGTATGTCTGAGCGACTGCAGGCAGGTGGCTTCCGAAAAATCGTACCCTGCGTAATGTTTGCAGAACAATCCCGTGGCATCCACACATACCGCGGCAAGCGGTTTCGGCAGATGCGACGAATGCTGAAGGCTGTCGATGAACACCATACGCGCAGACGTGTAGCCGCTATCGACGATCGCGGACACCACATTGCGCGGCAGACGCGGGTCTCCCGTCGTCATCATCACCGTTGCCGCGCCCATCGAACCGCCATACAGCAGGATGCGGGCATCGGCGTCGCTTGACACGATAAGGTCGATCCAATTCAGCAGATCATTGCGCTCAAGCCAGCCCATGCCGACGTACCGTCCCTCGCTCAAGCCTTGGGCACGCTGCGACGGAACCAATACGGTGAAGCCCATGCGGGCGTAACGATGCGCCCATTTCGCGGTTTCCTCCGGTACGCCGGTATAACCATGCATGCAGATTGCGTACAGGTGTGGTTTTGGCGCAGCGCAATCCGGATCGAACAGCCATCCATGCAGTCGAAGTCCATCATCGCTGGTGATCGTCACAGGCTGTTTGGATTGCGCGAACCATTCTCCTGCTTCCTTTGCCTCACCCTGCTGAAGTTTTTCGATACGTTCCGGCGCAATCAGCGATTGATGGAAAACGGAACGTTTCCATTGCGTATCGATGCAGAAATGGAACAGGTATTTCGCGGTCGCGGCCAACGATGCGATGCCGGCAGCCGTCACGGCTCCCGTGGCGATGCGAATATCGCGAACGATTGTGTCATTGTCATGCCTCATTGCTGTCTCGATTCCTTGCGATTGACGGATTGTTCACAATTACTATCGATTGTACGTGCGTACGGCGTTTTCGTGGGATTTGACGGATTTTTGCTTTTTTGATCTGTGACGTTTCCCGATGATGTCCGCCCTCGCCGTATACTGGTTAACTGTTGTCTTGGCGAGGGAAGCATATGTCTTCCGTTATCGACTCGGCGTGTGATTCACAGCTCCTTGCAGGAGTTCTTCACGGCTCGTTGATGCGCCGAAACAGAATGAACGATTTAAACAAGGAGAAATAGCCCATGGCTACCACCATTACCCTCGAAGGCGCTGCCCGTACCGAGTTCGGCAAGGGCGCTGCCCGCCGCATGCGCGTCGCGAACCTCATCCCGGCCACCGTGTACGCGGGTGGCGAGGATCCGACCTTCGTGCAGCTGCCGATGAAGGAGACCACTCTGGCTCTGCGTCACACCAACGCCCTGTTCACCATCAAGTACGGTGACGAGACCAAGATGGCCGTTGTCAAGGACGTCCAGCGCAACCCGGTGAAGCGCATCGTCGAGCATGTCGATTTCTACGAGGTCAAGGCCGGCGAGAAGATCGACGTCGAGGTGCCGGTGTTCGTTGAGGGTACTCCGAAGGGCGCTGCCGTCGCGTTCGTCGACATCCAGGAGCTCAAGGTTCGCGCCGATGTGGCCAACCTGCCGGAGAAGATCGTGGTCAACGTTGATGGCCTGACCGATGGTTCCAAGGTCTTCGCCAAGGACGTTGTGCTGCCGGAAGGCGTCGTACTCGATGTCGAGGATCCGGAAGAATCCGTCGTCACCGTCGAGGTGCCGGAAGATGCCGCACCGGTTGAGGCCGCTCCGGCCGAGGCCGCCGCTGCTCCGGCCGCTGACGCTGAGTGAGCCGTATCGTTGTCTATACTGGCTGCTCCACAAGCATGAGGTAGCCGGTGAGGAAGGGGTCCGTATGGGCCCCTTCCTGCTTTATGAGAATCGTTATCTCATATCGCGAACGCCGGTTATCGAAAGCGTTTATGGTGTGAGAGAGTACATACCAGAACCCGGCGCCACAAGCGCCGGAGACCAATAACCGCTGGCCGCCTTTGGGTGGCTGATGCAACTAGAAGAAGTAAAGAATGACTGAACAGAATCATCACGATCCAGCGGAGCTTGACAAGCTCGCCGAGAAGTTCACCGTGCTCCCGAACGACAATCCGGCATCCGACGCCAAGCGCGCCGAACTCATCGACAAGCCGGCCTTCGGTCAGGTCTTCTCCGACAATATGGCCCACATGACCTGGACCAAGGGTGAAGGCTGGTCCGACCGTCGCATCGAGCCGTACGCGCCGCTGAAGATGGATCCGGGCGCATCTGTTCTGCATTACGCCCAGGAATGCTTCGAGGGCCTGAAAGCCTACCGTCACGCCGACGGCTCTACCTGGCTGTTCCGCCCGGACGCGAACGCCGAGCGTTTCCAGAACTCCGCCAAGCGCCTGTACCTGCCGGAACTGCCGATCGACGACTTCATCGGCTCCGTCGCGGCACTGGTCAAGCGCGATGTGAACTGGGTTCCGTCCCGTCGCGAATACACGCTGTACATGCGTCCGTTCATGTTCGCTTCCGAGCCGTTCCTTGGCGTGCGTGCGCCGCAGGAAGTGGACTACTGCGTGATCGCCTCCCCGTCCGGCCCGTACTTCCCGGGCGGCGTGAAGCCGGTCAACATCTGGGTCGAGGACAAGTGGTTCCGCACCGGCCCTGGCGGCACTGGCTTCGCCAAGTGCGGCGGCAACTACGCCGCATCCCTGCTTGGTGAGTACACCGGCATCGACCATGGCTGCCAGCAGGTCTGCTTCGTCGACGCCGCCACCAAGACCTACCTGGAGGAGCTTGGCGGCATGAACATGATGGTCGTGCACAAGGACGGCCACGTGGAAACCCCGTCCCTGACCGGCAACATCCTGCCGGGCGTGACCCGCCGCTCCCTGATCCAGCTCATCCAGGACAACGGCCACGATGTGGTCGAGACCATGATCGCCCTGGACCAGCTGCTTGAGGACATCAAGTCCGGCGAAGTCACCGAGGTGTTCGCCTGCGGTACCGCCGCCATCATCACCCCGATCGGCCGCTTCAAGTCCGAGAAGTTCGATGTGACCGTCGCCGACGGCGGCTCCGGCGAGTTCACCCTCGCACTGCGCAACCAGCTGCTCGGCATCCAGCTTGGCGAGATCGAAGACCCACACAACTGGATGTGGAAGGTCTGCTGATTTCCCCGTTAGCGATTATTAGCTGACATATAGCTGTAATGGCCGCCGGAGGGTGGCGCGTGCTTCAGGCCAAGTTCACATGGTCTGACAATGTACGTGCCGCCCTCCGGCTCTTTTATTGCAGCTCTTGCCCCATATTGTGCTATTTTTAACAGCTGGTTGGAAAAGAAATATGTGAGGGAAGGGGAGTGGCCATGGAAGTGGCGCTGGAAAGCAACGGCTTCTTCATAGGTATCGAATATCTGGCGACCTTCTGCTGCGGCATGGTCGGCGGGCTCGCCGCCGTACGCAAAGGCTATGATATTTTTGCGATTCTCGTCACCACATGGCTCACCGCATTGGGTGGCGGCATCATTCGTGATGTGCTGCTCGGAGCGCTTCCTCCCGCAGGCGTCTCCGACAAAGGGCTGGTGATCACCGCACTGCTCGCAGCTGTGGCCGTAGCCATCATTTATCCCGAAGTCGACAAGCTCAAATGGTCCATGCTGTCATTGGACGCGCTGGCATTGGGCCTTTACGCCGTCAACGGCACATCCAAAGCCATGATGTACCACATGTCCGGCACCACGGCAGTGTTCCTGGGCATGTTCACGGCACTTGGTGGCGGACTCATCCGTGACATGCTCATCAACGAGGTGCCCATGGTGATCCGCGACAAGCATTGGTACGCGGTGCCTTCAGCCGTTGGATGCGTATTGACGGTACTCGTATGTAAAGGAGTGAACGAGGGAATCGTCAGTTTTCCCGCCGAAGTCGTGCTTGATGTGCTGATCGTGGTGCTGGTGGTGGCCATGCGGCTTATCTCCGTGTTTTTCGACATTCAATTGCCGGGGGCTTTGGCCAGGCATAACACCTACCTGCCGAGCGAAGCCAAATATCTCAAACGTCCGGTCATCCATCCCGATCGGAATGATGACGATATCAAGCGTAAGTGAGCATTTTCAACAGAGCACGAAATGTAAAAAAGAAGAAGCCCCGCAGGTTTTCCTGCGGGGCTTCTTACAAGCTGTGAGTTACGAAAACTCAGAGAGCGTTGATGGCCACAGCGAGACCGGACTTGCGGTTGGCAGCCTGGTTCTTGTGGATCACGCCAGCGCCGGCGGCCTTGTCGAGCTTCTGGGCTGCGACCTTGTAGGCGGCTTCGGCGGCGGCCTTATCGCCAGCGGCGATGGCTTCGCGGGTGGCGCGAACGGCAGTCTTCAGGCTGGACTTCACGGCCACGTTACGCTTGTGCGCCTTCTCGTTGGTGAGAACGCGCTTCTTCTGCGACTTGATGTTTGCCACTATTTCTCCAAACGACGTTTGCTATAAGGACATACAAACGATGATGATAACATGGCACGCGGATAAATCGCCAATGCGTATAAGAGTGTCGCGGAAGGACATGCCGACACTACCAGTTAGAATCGTTTGCGTCGAATATTTCCAGAGGAGGATGGCGTGGGGCAGCAGCATAATCAGCCCGGGTACACCGATCAGTCGTTGATCCGCAACTTTTGCATCATCGCGCATATCGATCACGGCAAATCAACGGTGGCGGACCGTATTCTGCAGTTGAGTGGCATCGTGCCGGAGCGCGAGATGCGCGATCGCTTCCTCGACCGCATGGATATCGAGCAGGAACGCGGCATCACCATCAAATCGCAGGCCGTGCGCGTGCCGTGGACGGTTGACGGCACCGAATACACACTCGGCATGATTGATACCCCCGGCCATGTGGACTTCACATACGAGGTGTCCCGAGCGTTGGCCGCATGCGAGGGTGCGGTGCTGCTTGTCGACGCCACGCAGGGCATTGAAGCGCAGACGCTGTCCAACCTGTATATGGCCATCGACCATGATCTGGCCATCATCCCCGTGCTCAACAAAATCGACCTGCCCAGCGCCGAACCCGACAAGCATGCCGAGGAAATCGCCGGCCTGATTGGTTGTGACCCGTCCGACGTGTTGCGCGTCTCCGGCAAAACCGGAGAAGGCGTCGCCGAACTGCTCGACCGTATCGTCGCCGAAGTGCCCGCGCCGACGGGCAATCCGGACGCGCCTGCCCGCGCGCTCATTTTCGACTCCGTATACGACTCCTATCGTGGCATCGTCACTTACATTCGTATGGTCGACGGTGAACTGAAATCGCGCGAGAAGCTGCACATGATGGGTATCGGCATGACGCATGACCCCATCGAAATCGGCGTGATCAGCCCCGACATGATGCCCACCAAGGCGCTTGGCGCAGGAGAGGTCGGCTATGTGATCACCGGAGCGAAGGACGTCAGCCAGTCCAAGGTGGGCGACACCATCACCTCCGCCATAAATCCGGCTACCGAGCCGCTCGAAGGCTACCGTGATCCGCAACCAATGGTCTACGCCGGCCTGTTCCCAATCGACAACGCGCAATATCCGGAACTGCGCGAGGCGCTTGACAAGCTCAAGCTCAACGACGCGGCCCTCATCTACGAACCGGAAACCTCCGTGGCGTTGGGCTTCGGCTTCCGTTGCGGCTTCCTGGGCTTGCTGCACATGGAGATCGTCACCGAACGTTTGAGCCGCGAATTCGACCTTGACCTGATCTCCACCGCGCCGAACGTGCCGTACGAGGTCACCGCGGAAGACAATTCCGTGCATCGCGTCACCAATCCGAGCGAATTCCCCGAAGGCAAGATCAAGAAGATCGTCGAACCGATGGTTGCCGCCGACATCATCACGCCGAAGGATTTCATCGGTGCGGTGATGGACCTGTGCCAAGACCACCGTGGCCAGATGGGCACCATGGAATACATTTCCGCCGACCGTGTGGAAATGCATTACCGTATTCCACTCGCCGAAATCGTCTTCGACTTCTTCGACCAACTGAAGAGCCGTACCAAGGGGTATGCGTCGCTCGACTACCACGAGGATGGCGAACAGTCCGCCGATCTGGTGAAGGTCGACATCCTTATTCAAGGCGAGAAAGTCGATGCGTTCAGCGCCATCGTGCACCGTGACAAGGCGTACAGCTATGGCGTGATGATGACCAAGAAGCTGCGTGAGCTCATTCCGCGTCAGCAGTTCGAGATTCCCATCCAGGCTGCCATCGGTTCTCGAATCATCGCACGCGAAACCATCCGCGCCCTGCGCAAGGACGTGCTCGCCAAGTGTTACGGCGGCGACATCTCCCGTAAGCGTAAGCTGCTCGAAAAGCAGAAGGCCGGCAAGAAGCGTATGAAGATGCTCGGCCATGTGGAAGTGCCGCAGGAGGCGTTCATCGCAGCCCTGTCCACCGGCGAAGCGGGCAACGACCGCGACACCAAGGACAAGATTCGCGCCGCGCAGAAGTCCGAAGGCTGAGCCTTTCGTGACGTTCGAAATCTACATTCATGTTCCGTTTTGCTTACGTCGCTGCGGCTATTGCGACTTCAACACCTACACGGCCGTGGACATGGGCGCGGGCGCGTCACGCGGCAACTACGCGAACATGGTTATCCGCGAAATGGCGATTGTCCGCGATTGGCAGACAACGCACGGTATCAACGAGCCGAAGGTGGCAACCGTCTTCTTCGGCGGCGGTACGCCGACCACACTCAAGGCAAGCGATTTGGTCGCCATGCTGGATGCGGTACGCGCCACATGGGGCATCGCCGATGACGCGGAAATCACCACCGAAGCGAATCCCGACACGGTGAATGCCGACTATGTGAAAGAACTCGCAGACGGCGGTTTCAATCGTATTTCCTTCGGCATGCAATCCGCGGTACCGCATGTGCTTGCAACGCTCGACCGTACGCATACGCCGGAAAACGTCGCTGCCGGAATCGCAGCGGCCAATGCAGCAGGCATGCGTTCCAGCGTCGATCTGATCTACGGCGCGCCGGGGGAGAGCCTTGACGATTGGCGCACATCCGTCCGCACCGCCATCGATTTGGGCGTCAACCATATTTCCGCATATGCGCTCACCATCGCGCCGAATACGAAAATGGGACGACGGATCGCGGCGGGCACGTTGTCGAGACCGGACGATGACGACGAAGCGAACAAATACGAAATCGCCGACACGATGTTCACCGAAGCCGGCCTCGAATGGTATGAGATTAGCAATTGGGCTCGTCCTGGATACGAGTCGCAACACAACCTTGGCTATTGGAGGAACGTCGATTGGGCCGGTCTCGGTCCCGGTGCGCATTCGCATTATGGCGATTGCGAAGACGGCAAAGGATTGCGCTCCTGGGATATCGCGCATCCGCGATTGTGGGGCACCGCCATCAATGAGGGCAATGTGCCATGGGCCGGCAGTGAACGCATCACTGCCGACGAGGACATCGAAGAGACCATCATGTTGGGCCTGCGCATTCGTGAAGGACTCGACACCAGACAATTCAGCCACTTGATTCCTGAGCAAAAATGGATTGAGCTTGAGCACGACGGGCTGATCACAATGCTTGATGGCCGCGCCATACCCACTTTGCGAGGCCGACTGCTCAACGACACCATCATCACGGAGCTGTTGGAAACACTGGACTGACCGGGTTAATGAGCATAAGTGAAGTGCGTGCGCGTGAGCATGACATGCGAAGTATGCGTTCATGGGCTAAATCCTTTGCGAGGCATTGACAAAAATAGCCATTCGTTATATGGACACGTGCAACGTTGCCGACATAATGGCGCGGTATTCTAAACCACGCATTAAAGAACCGCAAGACTTTTCTTGCCCAAAAACATTGAAGGTGGTTTCGGTGACTTTCCACGCCCCGTTAGATCTGACGATCCATGATTCCCAAGGTATGTACGATCCTGGAGCCGAGCATGATGCTTGCGGCGTGGGTATGGTCACCACCCTCAACAAGCGTCCGGAACGCAAGATCGTCGATGACGCCATCGAGGTGCTGGTCAATCTGAACCATCGTGGTGCCGTGGGCGCCGAGGAGAACACGGGCGACGGCGCAGGCATTCTCATGAGTATGCCTGACGAATTCATGCGTGCCACCGCCGGTGTGGAGCTTCCTGAAGAAGGCCATTACGCCGCGGGCATCGCCTTCTTGGATCGCGACATCGCCACTTCCGGCCAGCAGGAGCAGGCCATTTCCAAGATCGTGCGCGAAGAGGGCCTCGAAGTGCTCGCATGGCGCGTCGTACCCACCAATCCGGACGGACTCGGCCTGCAGGCGTTGGCCAGCATGCCGGCGTTCAAGACGCTGGTCGTGGCCGATCCGGAAGGCGAACTCGGTGGCATCGAGCTCGATCGCAAGACCTTCCGCATCCGCAAGCGTGTGGAACATGAGGTGGGCATCTACTTCGCGTCCCTGTCCGCACGCACCATCACCTACAAGGGCATGCTCACCACCATGCAGCTCAAGCCCTTCTTCCTGGACCTGTCCGACGAGCGCATGAAGGCGAAAATCGCCATTGTGCATTCCCGCTTCTCCACCAACACGTTCCCAAGCTGGCCGCTGGCACAGCCGTTCCGCCAGCTGGCGCACAACGGCGAGATCAACACCATCCAAGGCAACCGCAACTGGCTGTCCGCACGTGAAGGCCGACTGAGTTCCGAACTGCTCGGTGAATTCAAGCCGCTGCTGCCGATCGCCACCTCCGGCTATTCCGATTCCGGCACTTTCGACGAATGCCTCGAACTGCTGCACCTCGCCGGCCGTTCCATGCCGCACGCCATCTCCATGATGCTGCCGCCGGCATGGGAGAACAACGATCAGCTCGATCCGGACGTCAAGGCTTTCTACGAATACAACAACACGCTGATCGAACCATGGGATGGCCCGGCGCACATCATCTTCACCGACGGCACCCAGGTTGGTGCTCTGCTTGACCGTAACGGCTTCCGCCCGGGACGTTGGCAGGTCACCGATGATGGTTATGTCGTACTCGCGTCCGAAACCGGTGTGCTGCCGGAAGTCGCCGAGGAGCATATCGTCACCAAGGGCCGTCTGGAACCGGGCAAGATGTTCCTCGTCGACACCGACGAGGGTCGCATCATCCCCGACGAGGAAATCAAGAAGACTCTTGCCAGCCAGCACCCCTACCGCAAGTGGGTGGAAGGCAACTCCGTGGAATTGAGTCAGCTGCCCAAGCGCGAGCACGTCAACCACTCCGGTCAGTCCGTGCAGCGTCGTCAGCGCGCCTTCGGCTACACCGAGGAAGATCTGAAGCTGCTGCTCGCCCCAATGGCCAACACCGGCAAGGAGCCGCTCGGCTCCATGGGCAACGATACGCCGCTCGCCGCGCTGTCCAAGCACAGCCGCATGCTGTTCGATTACTTCACCCAGAAGTTCGCGCAAGTCACCAACCCGCCGCTCGACTGGGAACGTGAGAAGATCGTGACCAGCCTCGAATCCGCCATCGGTCCCGAGCCGAACCTGCTGGCCGATTCCGAACTGCACGCCAAGAAGATCCTCATCCCGCTGCCGGTGCTCAACTCCGACGAGATGGCACAGCTCAAGCGCCTCGACCGCGCCAAGATTCTCGGTGGCTATTACAAGCCGTTCATCGTCAAGGGCCTTTACCAGGTGGCCGGCGGCGGACGGGCACTGAAGGACCGTCTTGACGAGATCTTCCAGGAGATCGACGAGGCGATTGAGAACGGTGCCAACTTCCTGGTGCTGTCCGACCGCGATTCCAACTATGCGTGGGGTCCGATTCCATCGTTGCTGCTCACTTCCGCAGTGCAGCACCATCTGCTGCGCCGCCACACGCGTACGCAGATCTCCATGGTGGTCGAAGCCGGCGATGTACGCGAAATCCACCATGTGGCACTGCTGATCGCCTATGGCGCTGCCGCGGTGAACCCGTATCTGGCATTCGAATCCGTCGAAGACCTCTCCCGCAAGGGCTACCTCAAGGTCGACGCGGAAACCGCCGTGAAGAACCTGACCCGCGCACTGTCCACCGGCGTGCTCAAGATCATGGCCAAGATGGGTGTCTCCACCATCATGAGCTACCGTGGAGCGCAGCTGTTCGAAGCGGTCGGCCTCAACAAGGACGTCATCGACGAGTACTTCACCGGCACCACGTCCCGCGTGGGCGGCGTCGGCCTCGACGAGCTCGCCGAGGAAGTCGCCAGCCGCCATCGCGTGGCCTATCCGACCCAGTGGACCGCCCGCCCGCACCGCAACCTGCGTACCGGCGGCGACTACAAGTGGCGTCGTACCGGCGAGGACCATCTGAACGATCCGGAAGCCATCTTCCTGCTGCAGCAGTCCACCCAGCGCGGCGACTACAACCTGTTCAAGAAGTACTCGAACCACATCAACGACACCTCCAACCGTCTGATGACGCTGCGTGGCCTGATGAAGTTCAAGTCCACCCGCAAGCCGATCGACATTTCCGAAGTCGAACCGGCCAGCGAAATCGTCAAGCGTTTCTCCACCGGCGCCATGAGCTACGGCTCCATCTCCCAGGAGGCGCATGAGACGCTCGCCATCGCCATGAACACGATTGGCGCACGCTCCAACTCCGGTGAAGGCGGCGAATCCGAGGATCGTATCAACGATCCGCTGCGCTACAGCAAGATCAAGCAGATTGCTTCGGCCCGCTTCGGTGTGACCAGCGACTATCTGGTGCATGCCACCGACCTGCAGATCAAGCTCGCCCAAGGCGCGAAGCCGGGCGAGGGCGGCCACCTGCCGGGAGCCAAGGTTCCGCCGTGGATCGCCAAGGTACGTCACGCCACCCCGGGCGTGGAGCTTATCTCCCCACCGCCGCACCACGACATCTACTCCATCGAGGATCTGAAGCAGCTGATCAACGATGCGAAGATGGCCAA
>CAJLKD010000025.1:0-21961 GCA_905207115.1 Bifidobacterium angulatum
CTGTACCCGCACATGACCGTTGCCGACAACATGGGCTTCGCCCTGAAGATCGCTGGCACTCCGAAGGACGAGATTCGCAAGCGTGTTGAGGAAGCCGCCAAGATCCTTGATCTGACCGAGTACCTCGACCGTAAGCCGAAGGCTCTGTCCGGTGGTCAGCGTCAGCGTGTGGCCATGGGCCGTGCAATCGTTCGTAAGCCGAAGGTCTTCCTGATGGATGAGCCGCTGTCGAACCTCGACGCCAAGCTCCGTGTGCAGACCCGTACCCAGATTGCCGCCCTGCAGCGTCAGCTGGGTGTCACCACCCTGTACGTGACCCACGATCAGACCGAGGCTCTGACGATGGGTGATCGTATCGCCGTCATCAAGCTCGGTATCCTGCAGCAGGTCGGCGCTCCGACCGAGCTGTACGATCGCCCGGCCAACGTCTTCGTCGCAGGCTTCATCGGTTCCCCGTCGATGAACATCAACACTCATCCGGTGGTGAACGGCAAGGCGAAGATCGGTGAGGACACCGTGGATCTGCCGGCCGAGGCCGTCAACAAGCTGACCGCCGAAGACAAGGGCCAGATCGTCGTCGGCTTCCGTCCGGAAGACGCCTCCCTGGCTACCTCCGACGATCCGAACGCCTTCTCCCTGAAGGTCGTCAACGTCGAGGATCTCGGCTCCGACGGCTACATCTACGGCAACATCATCACCGACGGTTCTGCCGCCGAGGCCACCCAGGTCATGTCCGACCAGAACAAGCTCACCACGGTTCGTGTGAACCCGCGTGCGCTGCCGAAGGTTGGCGACATCGTCAAGATCAAGATCGATCCGGCCAAGATGCATCTGTTTGCTCCGTCGACCGAGCTGCGTCTGAACTGAGTCGAGTGACAGGCCACAAGGCCGGTCGTATCGGACTTGACCAGATTCTCGACTGAGCTGGTCAACCATTAAACGAGACGTTTTCTCTTCCTCTCTAACCGTCTCGTTGAAGAAGCCCCGCTATGACGCGGGGCTTCTTTTTTATGTGCACGTTCACGTATCCCCGTTCTGAGACGAAACAGCATATTCACGATTCCATGGGGAGGTGGCACGGGTAGAATCATGAGCCATGACCCCTAATCCAATTGATGTGTCCCAGCTGGACCCCCGTGTCGCCATGGCGACTTCTGTGAATGCGGAAAGCGAATCGGAGAACGCGGCGGAACCGCAGGCTCTGAAGATTACCGCGGCAAGTTCCAACCCGAAGATGTTCACCCTACCGTGGTCCGAGCCGCTTGCCTCCTGGCCGCAGGATCTGCTGGCGAATCTTCCGAGAGGTATTTCAAGACACGTTGTGCGTTTCGTGCATGTAGGCGACGAAGTCTACGCAATGAAGGAAATCACCCGGCAGATGGCCGAACGCGAATATGAGAATCTTCGCCGTCTGCAGAAACTCGAACTGCCTGCCGTCACGCCGATCGCTGTGGTTACCGGTCGTCATGATCACAATGGGGAACCGCTGGAAGCCATTCTGGTCACCAAGCATCTGAAGTTCTCGCTGCCGTACCGTGCGCTGTTCGCACGCAATCTGCGTCCGGATACCGCCGAACGACTGATTGACGCCCTGGCCGTGCTCATGGTCCGTCTCCACCTCGCAGGCTTCTATTGGGGTGATGTGTCCCTGTCCAACGTGCTGTTCCTGCGCGATGCCGACGCATTCACGGCATTCCTGGTCGATGCCGAAACCGGTGATCTGCAGATCAACCTGACCGAAGGCCAGCGCGAATACGATATCGATTTGGCTCGCACCAACATCATCGGCGAACTTATGGATTTGAGCTACGGCAAGTTGCTTCCGGGCGACGTGGACGAGATTGAAATCGGCAATCGCCTGGTCGACCGCTACCATTCGCTGTGGAGCGCGCTCACCGACACCGACAAGTTCAAGCCCGATGAGATGTGGAAGATCGAAAAGCGCGTCAACAAGCTGAACGAGCTTGGCTTCGACGTTGACGAGCTGGAAATGAAGACCACGGAGGATGGCAAGCGTGTGCTGGTCCGCCCGCGCGTGGTGGACGCCGGTTACGCGTCGCGTAAGCTGCTTCGCCTTACCGGTCTTGATGTGCAGGAGAATCAGGCGCGTCGATTGCTCAACGACCTTGACGCATACCGTGCGTCCACTTGGCGTGAAGGCGAGGATCTGGAAATCGTGGCAACCGATTGGATGCGCGAAGTGTTCGAACCGACCGTCCGCATGATTCCACGCGAATACCGCTCGCAGATTCAGCCGGCGCAGTTCTTCCATGAGATTCTGACCCATCGCTGGTATCTTGCCGAGCATGCCGGGCATGATGTGCCGATGGTCGAGGCCGTGAAGAACTATATCGACAATGTGCTGCCCAACTACAAGCTTGACGACAAGGCCATCAGCGCGCTGTTGGAAGAGGCGGATTCCGGCGTCATCGATGATGAAAGCACGTATGGCGACGACGGATACGATCCCGACTACGATCCCGACGCAGCCGTGTGGAGTCACTGATCTGTTGCTTGTCAGCCGATAGGCGAGCCGGAGGTTTTTCTCCTCTCCCCCAAGGAAACTTGCTGCGGCAACCGTGAAGCTACACATCCCGTTCAGGTTGAGACCTGGACGGGATGTTGTATATGTGTACGTATGTGCGCAATGCATGCGCATATAAGAAACCCCGGTGCGGTTGGCACCGGGGAGAGGAAAAAGGAGAAGGAAGAGATGAAGATTGAGTTATGCGGGGCTGTGGAGCTCCGCCCGAATTGCTTCGGTACTTGATATATAACCACCCGTTGCTGTGTCTAACACTGGGTTTTCCTGGAAGTTCACCGCTATACGCTGAGAAAAGCCATAAAAAATCGTCCCATGGGTTCCATGGGACGATACGAAATGGTTTGCTTCCTTGCAGGAGAAGTCAGCGGTCAGCTGCCTTACGGCGTTCGTTGGCCACGGCATACAGGCTGATGCCGGCCGCGACGGACGCGTTCAGGGACTCCACCTGACTGGAGATCGGAATGCCGGCGATGGCGTCGCACGCCTCACGAACCAGACGGCTGAGACCCTTGCCTTCCGAGCCGAGCACCACTACCAGCGGATCGGTTTCGAAACCGGTTTCGCCAACCAGCTTGTCGCCGCCGCCGTCAAGACCCACCACATAGTAGCCGCGAGCCTTCAACGCTTCGATGGCCTTGGTGAGGTTGACTACGCGGCATACCGGCAGATGGGCTGCGGCGCCCGCCGAAACCTTCCACGCCGCGGCGGTCACCGAAGCGGAGCGGCGTTCCGGTAGAATCACGCCATTGGCGCCGAATGCGGCTGCGGAACGAATCACCGCACCGAGATTCTGCGGATCGGTTACCCCGTCCAATGCGATGAACAGCGGCCTGGCGCTGATGCGTGCCGCAGCGGAGTTCGCAGCCTCCATGGCGCGGGATTTCTTATCCGCACGATCGGCAAGCTCCGCCAGCGAGGAATATTGGTATGGCTCGACCTTGAGAATCACGCCCTGATGGTTGCTGGACCTGGCGATGCGATCCATCTCCAGTCGGTCGGCCTCCATCATGCGCAACCCGTGGGCGCTCGCGATTTTCACGATTTCACGAGTACGGTCGTCATGTTCGATACGGGACATCACGTACAGCGTGTTCGACGGTACGCCGACGCGCAGCGCCTCGAGGACGGAATTGCGGCCGAATACCAGATCCGTGGTGTTGCCTGTCGCGAACTTGTCGGCGCGGCGTCGAGCCGCCAGTCGCGGATCGGCCATCTTGCGTCGGTCGGCGGCCTTCTTGGCCGCATATGCCTTGTGATACACGCGATCTTCGGCTTTGGGCGTCGGCCCTTTGCCTCGAAGTGCGTTCCTATGCTTTCCACCCGACCCCTTGGTCGGTCCTTTCTTAAGTGCCATGCGTCCCATTGTCCCAGTACCCCGCGTCATACCGGTACGGCGTTGATGGCGTGGAACACCGGTGTCGATACGGAACGGCACCTTGATAACCGTTGCTATCAAGGTGCCGTTGGATGTCGATTGTCGTTCATTCCACGGTTGAACGACAATCGGTGGGCAGATCAGTCGTTGCCGTTGCCGGTTTGGCAGGTGCCGTCTGCCGAATCGTCGCATTGGGCGTTCTGGTTTTGGCTGGACTGGCCGCTATTGGTGGAATTCTGGTTTCGATTCTGATTCTGGTTTTGATTGGCGGCGTTCTGCTGTTCCTGCTGTTTGCGCTGTGTCTCGGCATCGGCCTGCTGCTTGGCGCTGATCGAGGCGTTGACGTCGGATGCGGCCTTCTGCAATTGGGATTTGGCGTTATTCACGTCGGATTGCGCCGGCGTGGACTGTCCGGCGACGTTATTGGCGTTGCTGATCGCGTTCTGCAATGCGGTGCGTGTGTTTTCGTCCGCGACCTGGCCGGCGGAATTGTTCAGTACATTCTGCGCGTTGCTGATAGTGGCGTTCAGATCGGCTTTCAATGCGTTGACATCCTTGGCGTCCTTGCTGCTGTTTGCGGCTTCCAAGGCGTCTTGAATGGCCTTGCGCGCCTCTTTCGCCTGTTTGGTGGCGTTCTTGAAGCTGGTCGTGTTCGTTTTCAGCTCGTTGGCTTTCATATCCGCGGAGCAGCTTGCCGTTGTGGTAACGGATGAGGCGTTGGCAATAGCCTGATTGAGAGTGGTCAGCGTCTGCTGATTGTCTACGGTGCTGGCTGCTGGGGCGTTCTGTTGCGCCTGCGTCGCCTCCGCGTTCAGTTTCTTGACCGTATCGTTATATGACGACTGTGCGCCGGTGCATGCGGCATAGGCAAGCTTTCCGCTGTTCGAGCGGAAGAACATCACGCCAGCCACGATGAGTGCGACAACCGCAATGGCTGCGATGACGATTCCGGCGATCTTGCCGTTGGAGAGTTTCCTGGCTTTTTTGTTCGGTGCCGTGCCGTCTTGCTTGGCGTCATCGTGGTCGTTGGGAGGAATGGTGGGCGGCAGAATCGTCGGTTGCGCCGAAGCGGTGATGGTACGAGGAGTGGTTTGGCCGGCTACGCGTGGCTGGGCGGTGTCAGGGGTGAACACCTGCGTAGGCTGGTCGGCCTGATTGCCGAATATGGTGGACTGCGTGGCTGGCGCCGTTTGCGGCATGGCTTGCGTGGCCTGTAGTTGAGTCGGCATGGCCTGTGTTGCCTGCAGCTGATCTGGCGTTGACGAAGCTGCTGGGGGCGTCGGCATAGTGGGGAACGCCTGCGTGGGCTGTGGCATGGCCTGCGTGGGCTGTTGTGCGGCTGATGTCTTCTGCGGCATGGCTTGTGTGGGTTGCACGGCCGAGGGTGCCGTGCCCGGTGCGGCAAAGTCCTCGAGATCCCATAGCGGCGGCATGGCCTGTGTCTCGCCTAGCGATGCGGGACTGGCCAGGGTTTCCGGGGTCGCTGCGGTATTTAATACCGGATTCGAGCTGGTGGGGAACGCCTGCGTCGCTTCGCTGTTCTGCGATTGATTCAGCACAGTGGTTTCCTCGTCGGACGGACGATTGGCGCGAGGCTGACGTTGAAAATCGAAGTGGAACTCGCCACTGGGGTCGTTCATGCTTATCTCCTTGTATATGCAAAGGCGGCCGGTGAAGGCCGCCGAAACGAAATATCGGATACCGTGAGTCAGTCGGTGATGCGCGCGCGGTAGAAGTTCTCATAGGAACGGCTCGGCGTCGGTCCGCGCTGCCCCTGGTAATGCGATCCGGTGCCGGCGGACCCATACGGGTGTTCCGCCGGGGAGCTGAGCTGGAAGAAGCACATCTGACCGATTTTCATGCCAGGCCACAGCTTGACCGGTAGCGTGGAGACGTTGGACAGTTCCAACGTGATATGCCCCTCAAAACCGGGGTCGATGAATCCGGCTGTGGAATGCGTCAGGATTCCCAGGCGCCCAAGCGAGCTTTTGCCTTCCAGGCGAGCCGCGATGCTGGCATCGAGTTTGACATACTCCCAAGTGGATCCCAACGCGAATTCCCCCGGATGCAGGATCCACGGCTCGTCCGCCTTGACCTCGAACTGTTCGGTCAGCTCGCCCTGGTTCTCGGCGGGATCAACATAGGTGTAGGCGTGATTGTTGAACAAACGGAAGAACCGGTCGAGCCTGACGTCGATTGAGGCAGGCTGCACCATCTCCGGCGTCCATGGATCCAATGAAATATGTCCTTCGGCCTGTGCGGCCAGAATGTCGCGGTCGGACAACAGCATGAGAGCTCCTCGCAAATGGAAACGATACTGACCGCCAGTCTAGTGCCTGCCGTCTATCGCGGTTGCGATAAGGACGTTTGGCATAATGCGCGATATTGAGGAATTCTCAGGTATTTATCAGATAACCGTATCGGTAAGCACAGGAACGTGAGGTTATATAGGACTTGTCGAAAGCAATCGACCCGGGCCATATGGCTCCGATAATTGAATCTTCTTCTTCTCTCCTTTTTCTGTCCCCGGTGGCAACCCCACCGGGGTTTCCTTTATCGGCACACTCGCCGGCATGCAATGCAGCGGTTTGCGAAACGGCATTGCCGACTCAGACTCCCGAATCCGCATCCACCTGCATCACGTAGATATTGCGACGCAGCGCCTTGGCCTGCGCACGGGTGATATCGCCGGCTTCGAGCATGTCCTGCACAACGCCGAGCTCGATGCCGTAGCTGTCCCGTTTGATATCGGCTGCCTGATTGGCGGCCTCGGTGCTTCCCTCCATATTCGGGCGTGATTTCAGCGAGGCTTCGGCTCGACGATAATCAAGGATCAGTGCGGAGCAGAATTCCGTGTTGTAGGTGTCTTTGGTCATTTCCTCGCTGAGTCGTTCAATGACATGATCGATGGCTTCGACCTGAAGCACCTGCGTGTGCGCGAAGATCTGATCTTCGCTGACAAGCGGAGTGGTTCGACGGATGCGATTGCCTACGCGCTTGACGATATTGCCCGTTCGATGCTGGAATCGGCGGATACGGCCGCGAATCTGGGATACGGTATGCCCTGATTCCGGGTCCGCGGACGCATGTCGAAGCGAATTCATGATCTGGTCGAGCATGCGCTCGCACGCTTCCAGATTCAGCTCCTGCACAGCCTTGTTGGCATTCGGATGCGCCCTGACCTCGGCCTGCCGGGCACGCACGAATTCCTTCTCCCAATACAGTGCCTGGAGCTTGAGCTGTTCATAGCCGCGCAAGTCGACGATGCCGGCGAGCTGCTTCAAACGGCTGATGCGTTTGGTGTAGGAATCGATGACCATCAGCACTGCACGGCGGTTGTCCGGGGTGATGCGGGTGGTGAGTTCCTCCACCGTCTGTCTCAGCACCTCGATCGTGACCTCGAACATTTCGGACGAAGTGTTCTCGGCATGGTTCGGCGCCAGCAGCGGCAGCGTGAAGTTGGCCAGCAGCAACGTCATGACGATGACGCCGGCGGCGATGAAGATCAGTTCGTCGCGCATGGGGAATTCCGCGCCTGCCGCAATGGTGTAAGGAATGGTGAACATCAGCGACAATGTGATGGCGCCTTTGGGGCCGCCGAATGTCATGACCGCGGCGGAACGCCAGCGGTCGGGCGACATTTTGCGACGCTTGCCGGTTGTGGTGTCGCGCGCGAGACGCAGCATGGAGGCCACCCAGATGAAACGAAGCGTGATCACCACAACGGTGATCAGCAGGATCACCGTCAGCAGTTGCTTATTGCTGACGTTCGGATCGGACCAGCTTGCCGTCATCGCCTGGGGCAGCAGCATGCCCAGCAGAATGAACACCGCGCCGTTCAGCGTGAACGACAGTACTCCCCACACGCTTGAGGACACAATATTGGTACGTGCCACGTTCGGCCCGATTCCGGTACGGTCGAAACGGATCAGCAGACCTGCGGTGACTACGGAAAGAATACCCGACACATGGCATTCCTCCGCTCCCACATACAGCAGCACCGGAAGGAACAGTTCCATGAGAATGCGGGTGGTGGTGTTCTCCCATCCCAGCGAGCGGACGGTTTCGAACAGCCAGTTGATGAACAGTCCGACGATAAAGCCGAACGCCGCTCCCCCGATGAACGAGACGATGAATTCCCCGGTGGCTTTTCCAACGGCGAATTCCCCGGTGATGGCGGCGGAGATCGCGAACTGGAACCCGACGATGCCCGAAGCGTCGTTGAACAGGGATTCGCCTTTCAATACGCTGCGTTGGCGCGTGGTCAGCGAAGCCTCTTTGCCTAATGAGCTGACGGCGACGGCGTCGGTTGGCCCCAAGGCGGCACCTAAGGCCAGTCCGGCCGCCAAAGGCATTGCCGGCCAGATCGAGTGCAGGGCGAATCCGACCGCTGCCATGGTGGCGATGGCCAGTCCGATGGCAAGGGATAGGCTGAGTTTCACGGTTTTCAGCAATTCGGACTTGTTGATGTCATGGGCTTCGAGATACAGCAGCGGCGCGATGAACAGCACCATGAACAATTCCGGGTTCAGCTGTACGCCCTGGAAGAACGGCAGCTGGCTGGCAAGGGCGCCCAACGCGATCTGCACGAGCGGCGTGGATACCTTGGGTATGAAGCGACTGAGAAATGATGACGCCACGACAATGGCGATAATGCAGAGAATAAGTTCGATTACGGCCACAAGTTTCCTTACCTTGGAGGGACGTTGATAACAGTATAGAGACCGGTTTCCATCAATGGGCCGTCTGTCTTATGCCGTGAGGCGAATCGGATCGCCAGGGGCGGGGCGGAGGGGGTCTGCGATGCTGCGCCCAGGTAGACTGGCGGTATGAACGATGATAAGGCGATGCGTTGTGCGCTGGAATTGGCGCATCGCGCCGCAGAGCACGGTGATGTGCCTGTAGGCGCACTGGTGCTTGATGCGCATGGACATATTGCGGGCGAGGGATGGAACACCCGTGAGGTCGATGGCGATCCGTTGGCCCACGCGGAGGTCGCGGCCATGCGTGAGGCAGCCGAACATGGCTGGAATCTTGCCGATTGCACGTTGGTGGTTACGTTGGAGCCGTGCCCGATGTGTGCGGGCGCATGCATACAGACGCATATCGGGAGAATCGTGTTCGGCGCGTGGGATGCCAAGCTCGGCGCCTGCGGGTCGGTGTGGGATATTCCCCGCGATCCGCATGTAGGTTCCGTGCCGGAGGTGTACGGCGGTGTTATGGAGCGGGAATGCGCCCAGGTGCTGAGTGAGTTCTTCGCAGCTCGCCGTTGAGTCGCCGTAGCGCTCGCCGTCGTTGTTATCTGGTGTAGGCGCTTATTTGGTGTGATAGCCGTGTGTGATGCGTGCCACCAGACCGCGTGCTGCCGGTGTGATCTTCAATGCGGTCCACAGGCATCGTGCGGCGATGACGACCAGATAGACGGTGAAGAGATTCGTGCCGACGCGTGGGCTGACGGTGCCGGCGATCATGGTGCCGAGTGGTGCGGAAAGCGCGGATACGATGCCGATGACGAGTCCGTCCTTGACGATTACGAGGTTTCGTTTGCTGTTCGCCACTGTCGCGGTAATCGAGCTGGGGAACATGGCGAGCAGCGAGGTTCCGCGTGCGATGAGGTCGGAGGCGCCGAAGATCAGCGACAGCGATGGAACGGCGATTGCGCCGCCGCCGATGCCGAGCAGTCCGGCCAGTGTGCCGATGAATACGCCTACGAGGATGATGGCGATGCCGGTCGCCGGCGTCAATGCGATTGAAGAATCCCTGGACGGTGTGAAACATATCTGTGAAACAATCACGAAGCAGAGAAAGACCACGTAGAACCAGCGTAGGAACACCTCGGAAAGCCTGGACAGCAGCCGGCTGCCGATCTGCGAGCCGACCATCATGCCCACGGCCAGCAGCAGCGCGGCAATCCAGTCCACGTCGCCGCCGTGCGCATAGGAGATCACACCGGAGATCGACGTGATGATGATCGCACAGATCGAGGTCGCCGCGGCCTGCCGTTGCGTCAATCCGATCCAGACGAGCGCCGGCACGATGACGGTGCCGCCGCCGATGCCGAACATGCCGGAGAACAGGCCGGCGATGAGGCCTACCGCAAGAAGAATGCACAGTGTGCGTCGTGCGCTGCCGTGAAGTGCTGCCTGTTCGTAATCCATGGAATGAGTGGCCTCCCGCCTTGTTGCTTCGGCAATCCTACGAAATGATAGGTCGTGTTCGGGATGACGCAATAAATTAGTTTCTGAAAACAAGAAACACGCTGGGGCGCGGCAAAAAATAGTTCCGGGCATACTATAGAAGCAGTAAATCTCCCGGTTTCACGAAGAGAAGGATGGTGCAATGTCGCACATTCAACAATTCCAAGGCAATACCGCAAACGGCACCGCGATCACTGTCGTGTACGCGCAGCAGCCGGCCGTCGATGTGGCGGTGGCATTTGCGTTCGTCGGCAACGATCTGCCTCGACTGGTGTACTGGGGTCGGCCGATCAGCGCTCCCGAAACGCTGGTGGGCGCTTATGATGCGCAGAATCCGCAGCGCGTCTCCGGTGCGCTTGACTACACCCCGTGGCCGAGCGTCCTGCCCACACAGTCGGAATCCTGGATCGGCGCCGACCGCTTCGATGTGAGCCGTGACGGACGCAAGCTGTTCTGCAAATTCACCGTCACGAACATCTCCGCCGAAACCGTCGAAGCCGGCAATGCCTACGATATGACGGTGGAAGGCGGCTACCCGCAGTGGAAGGTGTCGGATTCCCCCAAGGCCACGCCGACCATCACCGCTACTGCCGAAGACGCCGAGCAAGGCGTCAGAATCGTATGGACCTGCGAGCTTGATGCCAGCGGTCTGATGCGTCAGAAGGCGTCCGTGATCAATATCGGTTCCGGCCAGTTGGAAGTCGGCAAGGTGGAACTTGCCTACACCATTCCCGCGGACGCCACCGAGATTCTGACCACAACCGGCCATCATCTGCATGAGCGTTCCCCGCAGCGCCAGCCGCTCACCGTGGGACGCTTCGAACGGGTCTCCATGGTCGGGCGCCCGGATTTCGATGCCACGTTGCTGCTCTCCGTGGGCGAGACGGGCTTTGGCTTCACCCGAGGCGACGTGTATTCCGCTCACGTCGGTTGGAGCGGCAACAGCGTGCTTTCCATCGAACGACTCCCCTACACGGCAGGCGTGCTGGGCGGCGGCGAAGTGCTGCTGGGCGGTGAGATCGACCTGGGCGAAGGTGAGGAATACACCACCCCATGGCTGTACGGCTCCTATGGCACCGGCCTGAACGAGGTGTCGTCCAGATTCCACTCCTATATTCGCAATGTGCACCGCGACTGGCGTGCGGAGCATGGCATCGCCGCAAAGCCCCGTCCGGTCATCCTCAACACATGGGAGGCGGTCTACTTCAATCACGATTACGACACCCTCACCGCGCTTGCAGACAAGGCCGCGGAAAGCGGCGTCGAACGCTTCGTGGTGGATGATGGCTGGTTCGGCTCCCGCCGCGATGACACGTCAGGCCTGGGTGATTGGGAGATCTCCCAGGATGTATGGCCAGACGGCCCCAAGTCGTTGAAGGCGCTGGCGGACTACGTGCACGGCAAGGGGCTTGAGTTCGGCCTGTGGTTCGAGCCGGAAATGGTCAATCCAGATTCCAACATGTTCCGCAACCATCCCGATTGGGTGATGAAGCCGACTGCGAATCGTCTGCCGATGCAGGGGCGCACCCAGCAGGTCGTCGATCTGACCAATCCGGATGCGTACGCCTACGTGTACGGCGCAATGGACAAGCTGGTCGGAGAGCTGGGCATCGACTACATCAAGTGGGATCACAACAAGCTTGTCACCGAAGAGGTTTCCCCGCGTACCGGGCGCCCTGCGGCACATGCGCAGACCCTTGCCGTCTACAGGATTTTCCATGACCTCAAGGCGGCGCACCCCGGACTGGAAATCGAAAGCTGCTCGTCCGGCGGCGGCCGCATCGATGTGGGCATTCTCGAAGTCGCCGATCGCGTCTGGGTCTCCGATTGCGTCGATCCGGTCGAGCGCGCCGATATCCAGCGCTATACCTCGCTGCTGGTGCCTCCGGAGATGATGGGCGAGCATGTCGGCGACAGCCCCGCACACTCCACGCATCGTGCCACGTCGCAGGAGATGCGCATGGCCATGGCGTTCTTCGGACACATGGGCGTCGAATGGAATCTGCTGAAGCAGCCGCAGGAAGATATCGACAAGCTGCATGAGTGGGTGTCGGAATTCAAGAAGCATCGCGAATGGTTCGCCGTCGATACGGTGGTCCATTCCGACGCGGCCGACCCTGCCGTGCGCGTGGACGGTTGCGTCATGCCGAACAAGGATGCTGCCATCTATCGTTTCACGCAGCTGACCACGTCGCAGACCTACCCGGCCGCCCCCGTGCGCTTGCCCGGTCTTGATCCCGATGCCGTATACGAGGTGTCTCCGCTTGAGGTAAGCTTCGATCTGGCCAAGCAGGATATCGGCAACGGGCAGAGTCCGCTGGGTTGGTGGACCGCCGAAGGCGTGAGGATGACGGGTCGTGCGCTTGCCTCCTATGGCATTCGCCCGCCGGCTCTTCACCCGGCCCAGGCCGTGCTGTTCAAGGTCGTTCGCGTCTGACGGCCTCGTGATGGCTTCGTGACGGGGGCGCATGGTTTCTTATACCTGCGCACCCGTTTTTTTCATGGCAATAGGCGCGCTGTGAGCCTAGCCGATATGGTTCACGATTACGCGTGATGCCGCGGCCCTGGCCCATAAGGACCAGTCATGGTCGAGAATCTCGAATTCCACCGGAGCGGCTTGGCTGTGTCGGTGCGCGTTGATGCCGTTGCGCAGTGTGTCGATGCCTCGTTGCGCGATGAACGCCGACTCTCCCGCGATCATGATTTTTTCCGGCATGGCGATATTCGAGATGATCGCGATAAGCGTTCCCAATCGGAAGCAGGTGCGATTGACCAGTTTGGTCGCCTGCGGCACATGGTTGCGCATATCGCGTTCGAAATCGTCGAACGTGACTGGCTTGCCGATGAGTCGGGAATATTGGTCGGCGATGGAGTCGTCGGTCAGGCATTGTGAACAGCCTCGATGCCCTGAATCGCAGTATGGGCCATCCGGGTCCAGCGGGATGTGCCCCACCAGTCCATAGCTTTTATCCGCGCAGTCGATGAGCTTGCCGTGCATCGCCAGCGAATAGCCCACGCCGGACCCGATGGTCAGTGTGGCGAAGCTGCGCAATCCCACGCCGGACCCGAACCAGCATTCGTTTACCAGCATTGAATCGATGTCGTTGTATACGCCGGTCGGCAGGCCTGTGGCTTGTTTCACCATTTCGGAAAGGTTCACGTCGTGGTCCCAATGCAGGAATGGCGCGAAGGTGATGGTGGTGTCATGTTCGATATGGCCGCCAACGGCGATGCCCACGGCGTATGGGCGCGGCAGCCCGGTTGTTATCGCCTCGCTGGAACAGTCGCTGATGAGCCTGGTCAGGGTTTGTGTCACCATGTCCGGCGCACTGTCGGTGATCGGCGCCTCGTGGCATCCGGTGACGATATTGTTTCCCGCGTCGACGACGACGGCGTGTGCCATGGTGCCGTTGAGCTTGATGCCTACGAAGGTTTTGGAACGGCAGTTCAGTTTCAGCCCTGTCTGTGGTCTGCCGCGGCGTTCTGTGTTTGATGCGGCGGTAAAGTCCTTGGGCAATGTGGCGGACATGGTCTCGCCGGGTTCCGTCTCCACGATGACGCCGTTGTGGATGAGGTCGCTGGTGATGCGCGAGACCGCGCCTTGTGACAGTCCCAGGATGTGCGCGAGCGTGATGCGTGATATGGGGCCGTATTTGGTGATACAGGCCGCCACTTCGTGCGTGTATTCTGATCCCTCGAACCATTGAGGGATGGGATGTATCGCCATAGACTCTTCTCTTTTCATATTTACTATCCAAGAGTAACTAATTCATAGAGCATACCAACATATGCAGTGTGATGCTTGTTGCGGCACCCGATAATGCGGGAAGAGAGGCAAGACGGGGGTGTGCGCGGCGGCCACCGGCTTCGCGATGATGGCTGTCGCGCGTATCATCCTCGGCCTGGCGGTGTTTGCGGTGTTCGCCGTGCTGTCCATTCCATTTGTGGCCCGTTGCGTTCCGGAGACCAAAGGCAGGTCTTTGGAGGAGATCGAACGTGACCTGGTCAGGCGGTAGCTGTTTTTCGTAGGTTTGGCTCCGCTTGGCTCAAGGTGCCCGCGGACGGTGAAATTCCATGGCGGGCGCCTTGTTCTTTCCTATTTTCTTTCCTTCGATATGAAATTTCTCGCTGTTTTATTGCGCAACAGACAGACACGCGAAAGATGGGAATGAAAAAACAAATAATTTATCCTGAAACATGTCGGTTGCGGTAATGATGCCGCATCCCCAAGGAAGGGAAAGAGGTCGACGATGGGAACAGCATCTCATATAAGGCACAAGACAATAGCCCGTGCGCTCACACGCACGGCAACGGCTGTATGCGCAGCCGTGATGGGATTGGGCGTTGCCGGCTGTGGCACTGCGAACGCCGGCACGGTAACCTTGGATTTCTTCCAATACAAGGCCGAGGCCGCCGACTGGTTTACGGCCAAAGCGCGTGAATTCGAGAAGACCCATCCGAACATCAAAATCAATGTCAACAATTCGTCCGACGCAACCACCGATCTGCGTACGCGTCTGGTGAAGAACCGCGAGCCCGACGTCATCACCATCAACGGCGACATCAATTACGGTATGCTCGCCGAAGCAGGTGTCTTCCACGATTTCACCGATGATGAGATCGTTGACGAACTCAATCCGGGCATGGTGAAGATCGCCAAGAGTCTCGTGCAGACCACTGACCAGTCCAAGAAGCGTTTGTATGCGATTCCATACGCCGGAAACGCAAGCGGCTACATCATCAACGCCGACGTATGGAAGCAGGCCGGCGAAGACCCGGAGAACCCGCCTCAGACCTGGAGCGAGTTCATCGCATTGCTCAAGCGTTTCAAGGCCAAGGGAATCACGCCGATCGAAGCAAGCACCGCCGACCCGTGGACACTGCAGGCGCCGTTGTCCTCGCTGAATTCGACGCTGGTGCCGGAATCGGAATATGCGAATCTTAAGGATGGTTCCAAGAAGTTCTCCGACCTGTGGTCCACGGTGAGCGACGAACTGGTCGAAATCTACCAGAACTACACGCAGAAGAACCCGGCTGTCACCTATCAGCAGGCCACGCAGGATCTCGCTGCCGGCAAGGCCGCGATTCTGCCGCTGGGCACATACGCCATCCCCCAGGTTCGTCTGATTGACAAGAACGCCAACCTGCGGTTCGCGCAGATGCCCGCCACCGACAACGCCAAGGAACAGCAGCTCACCGCCGGTGACGACGTGATGCTGACCATGGGCGCCCATACCAAGCATGAGAAGGAGGCCCGTGAGTTCGTGGACTTCCTGATGAGTGACGAGAACGTCAAGGACTACTCCAAGCAGCAGTCGGCATTCTCCCCATACAAGAACACGTATGTCGGCGATAGCGCGCTCAACGGTGTGCTGTCGTTCTATAAGGCCGGCAAGCTGACCGACTTCTGCGACCATTACGTGCCTGCCAGCATCAATATCGCTGGTTTCCTGCAGACGCTGATCCAAACCGGCAACAAAGACAAATTCCTGAGCAGCATGCAAAGCGAATACGACAAGATCGAAGCCAGGAACTTCAGGTGAGGGAGGGAAGAACCATGAGTGTCAATACTGCTGCACAATCCGCTGGAAAGCCGGCGAAGAAAAAGGTCTCGAAGTTCTCCAAGCGCAAGGTCGATCCGGCGTTTTATTGGATGACGGTTCCGGCTGCGATCCTGGTGGGCATATTCCTGTACTTCCCGTTCCTTCAGGGAGCGATGTACTCGTTCACGAATTCGCAGGGATATGGCGATTTCAAGTTCATCGGACTCAAGAACTACTTCGCCATGTTCCAGGATGCGCGCGTGGGCCATGCCTACCTGTTCACGATTTTCATCGCGATCCTGATTACCATCGGCACGAATTTCCTCGGCATGTTCCTGGCGGTGCTGCTGAATTCCAAGATCGCCTTCAAGAACGGGTTCCGCGCCATCTTCTTCATTCCGTACACCTTGTCGGTGCTGGTCATCGGCTATGTGTTCAAGTACATCTTCATGACCCCGCTGCCGGAGCTCGGTCAGGCGTTGCATATCGACTGGCTGTCCACGTCGATGCTGTCCAATCCCGATCTGGCTTGGTTCCCGATCGTGTTCCTGTCGATCTGGCAGGGTGTGGCGTATTCCACGCTGCTGTACCTGGCGGGCCTGCAGACCATCGATAACGAGATCTACGAGGCCGCGGCCATCGATGGCGTGAGCGCATGGCAGAACTTCTGGCAGATCACCTTCCCTCTGATCGGCCCGTTCTTCACCATCAACATGGTGCTGAGCCTCAAGAACTCGCTTGGCGCATTCGACCAGATCATGGCGTTGACCAAGGGCGGCCCGGATTCCAAGACCGAAACCGTCTCCTACCTGATCTTCCAGAACGGCTTGGGCAATGGCGAATACTCCTATCAGATGGCGAACGCGGTCACGTTCTTCATCGTGCTGGCTGTTCTCGCGTTTGTGCAGCTGAAGTTCTTCGGCAACAAGGAAAAGGTCTGAGTAGAGGTCTGAAAGTAAGGGGCGATTAACATGACTTCCGCAAATGTTTCGACTACAGCCAAGGGTTCTGCCGGCACCGTAGGGCTTCGCAAGGACCATAAGATCAACTGGTGGCTCACCGCTGCCGTCGCGGTGCTGAGCCTGACCATTTTGGTGCCACTGTATTTCACCGTGGTCACCGCGTTGAAAACGCCTGGTGAGGCGGGTTCGTTCGGTCTGCCGTCCTCATGGCAGTGGCATAACTTCGTTGATGCGTGGAACAAGGTGAACTATCCGAAGGCCGCGCTCAACTCCGCCATTATCACCGTGTGCGCCGTGGTGCTCACTTTGCTGACGAACACATTCGTCGCATACGCCGTGGCAAGGAACATGGATAAGCGGTTCTTCCGCTTCCTGTACTACTTCTTCCTTGCCATGATGTTCGTGCCGTTTACCGTGATCATGCTGCCGATCGCCAAGGAAATGGGGTCGTTGCATCTCGATAATCAGCTTGGTCTGATTATTCTGTACACGATTCTGGGCATCGGTACGAATCTGTTCATTGCAATCGGCTTCATCCGGTCGATTCCGGTTTCATTGGAAGAAGCCGCGCGTATCGACGGTGCGTCGACCTGGCGCATCTTCTGGACGGTGATTTTCCCGCTGATGGGCCCGATCAACGCCACGATCGCAATTCTGACCGCGCTGTGGGCGTGGAACGACTTCCTGCTGCCGCTGATCACGCTGACCGATCAGAGCAATCAGACGATTCCGCTGGCGCAGTACGTGTTCCAGAGCCAGTTCACGTCGAACTACCCGATGGCCTTCGCGTCCTACCTGATGGCCATGGCTCCGGTGCTTATCGTCTACGTCTTCGCCCAGAAGTGGGTCGTCGGCGGTGTAATGAGGGGAGCCGTTAAGTGAACAGCCCAGTGGGCTGTTCATAGGCGCCCCTGAGCGGGACGAGCCGCTTGAGATACGCGGTTGGCTGGATGTTTTGGCAATATTCCGCTAACCGCGTTTCTGTAAACATTTCACGCTATAAATAGTCACTTGTATGGTTCTTGTCTCAGGTGAGATTTGCAACATCAATGAATGTACAGAAAGCAAAGGAGCTTATTCGCATGACCGATTTCAATCGTTCCGTCCTTCCCGACTCGGTGCGCACCAATGGCGCCACCCCGAACCCATGGTGGGCCAATGCGGTGGTCTATCAGATCTACCCGCGTTCCTTCCAGGATTCCAATGGTGACGGCGTTGGCGACATCAAGGGCATCACCAGTCGTCTTGACTATCTTGCAGGTCTTGGCGTGGATGTGCTGTGGCTCTCCCCCGTCTACAAGTCCCCGCAGGACGATAACGGCTACGATATCTCCGACTATCAGGATATCGACCCGCTGTTCGGCACGATGGAAGATATGGATGAGCTGCTTGCCGAAGCGCACAAGCGCGGCTTGAAGATCGTTATGGATCTGGTTGTGAACCACACTTCGGACGAGCACGCCTGGTTCCAGGCTTCGCGCGACAAGAACGATCCGCATGCGGACTGGTATTGGTGGCGTCCCGCCAAGCCGGGCCACGAACCGGGCACTCCGGGTGCCGAGCCGAATCAGTGGGGTTCCTATTTCGGTGGTTCCGCTTGGGAATACGATCCGAAGCGTGGCGAATACTTCTTCCATCAGTATTCCAAGAAACAGCCTGATCTCAACTGGGAGAATCCGGAGGTGCGCAAGGCCGTCTACAAGATGATGAATTGGTGGATGGATCGTGGCATCGACGGCTTCCGTATGGATGTGATTACGCAGATTTCGAAGGTCGTTGACGAGAACGGCAAGCTGCCGGGCGAGGAAGGCGGCCTTATCGCCGACGAGCCGGTTGGTCCGGAAGGCTATTCCAGCCCATTCCCCTTCTGCTCCGATGGTCCGCGCGTCGATGAATTTCTGGCTGAGATGCGTCGCGAGGTCTTCGAGGGGCGTGATGGCTACATGAACGTGGGTGAGGCTCCTGGCGTCACTCCGGCGCGAAATGAGCACATCACCGATCCGGCCAATGGCGAGCTTGACATGATGTTCCAGTTCAATCATGTCGGCATCGACCAGTCCGGTTCCAAGTGGGATACCGTGCCGTTCAAGGTGGCGAATCTGCGCCGCGAGCTTGCCGAACAGCAGAATGCCGTGGGCAAGGTCGGTTGGGCCAGTCTTTTCTTCTGCAATCATGATCAGCCGCGCGTGGTGTCTCGTTGGGGCGATGATTCCAGTGAGGCGAATCGTGTTGCATCGGCAAAGGCGTTTGCCTTGCTGCTGCATATGCATCGTGGCACGCCGTATGTGTATCAGGGAGAGGAATTGGGCATGACGAACGCTCATTTCACTTCACTTGATCAATATCGCGATCTGGAGGCGCTGAACGCTTATAAACAGCGTGTCGAAGAGGCCAAGGTGCAGTCCCCCGAGTCTATGATGGCCGCCCTTGCTTTGATCGGGCGCGACAACGCTCGCACGCCGATGCAGTGGGATGCGTCGAAGTTCGCCGGCTTCACTGATGAGAACGCTGCCGTCGAACCGTGGATCAGTGTGAATCCGAACCATGCCACGGTCAATGCCGATTGTCAGGTCGACGATCCGGATTCCGTATACGCCTTCTACCGGCAGTTGATCGCGTTGCGGCATAACAATCCGGTTGTTGCCGCAGGCACATGGCATCTGATCGATGTCAACGATGATTACGTCTATGCGTTCGTCCGCAAGCTGGGCGACGCCGCGTTGCTTACCGTGGTGAATCTGTCGGGCAAGCGTGTGGCTATTCCCTCCGATAGTGCCGCCTTGACGGAATCCGGGGTTTCCGAGCCGCGGATCGTGGTGTCTACGCATGGGGCGACGCATGCTGTGGTTTCCTTGGCGAATAAGGAATTGAGCGCTTGGGAGGGCATCGTCGTCGAATTGTGACGCATGGTGCGGCGGCATTGCGAAGCCGTGCGTAAGTCGGTGAGGGGAACGTGACTGCATCGCGTTCCCCTCATGCGTTGGTCTGCTGATGTTCGAGAAGCGGTTTGCCCAATGCAAGTGCGACTCTTACAATGCCATGTATGGAACAAAAGGACGTACTGAAAGCACTGCAGCGTGACCATGCAGCCGAACTCAAACTCGCAGCGAAGCGTTTGAAGGGCACGGCTCGCCACACCACAATCATTCCCTCCCCGGTGCTGAGCGAAACAACGGGTCATGAGATTCTGCTCAAACCCGAGAATCTGCAGGTCACCGGTTCGTTCAAGATTCGCGGTGCCTATAACAAGATCGCTTCTTTGAGCGAGGAGGAGCTATCCCATGGCATTGTCACCGCTTCCGCGGGTAATCATGCTCAGGGCGTGGCCTATGCCGCTCGTGAGCGTGGCGCCAAGGCGACTATCTGCATGCCGCAGATCACTCCCCCGCTGAAGGTCGATGCGACCAAGGCCTATGGTGCCGATGTGGTGCTGTGTGGCGAGGTGTTTGATGAGTCCGCAGCTCGCGCACAGGAGCTTAGCGAAACCGAAGGCATGATCTATGTGCCGCCGTTCGACGATTACGAGGTATTGTGCGGTCAGGGCACCATCGGTTTGGAGATTCTTGAGGATGTGCCTAATGTCACCGATGTTGTCGTTCCGCTGGGCGGCGGCGGTCTGGGCGCTGGCGTGGCGTTGGCCATTAAGACGTTCAAACCGGAAGTGCGTGTGATTGGCGCGATTCCGGAGGGTAGCCCCGCTTGGAAGAATTCGCTGGCCGCTGGTCGTGTTGTGCCGGCCGATGATGTGGTCACTTCTGCCGAAGGTGTCGCCGTCAAGCGTCCTGGCGATCTTACGTTCGCGCTGCTCAACGAGTTCCTTGACGATCTGGTCACGGTGTCCGAGCGTGATATCAACGAGATGATTCTGCTTATGCTGGAGAAGCACAAGCTGGTGGTCGAGGCCGCCGGCGCCGTGTCGTTGGCAGCACTTGAGCATCTGAATCTGCGTTCGCGCAAATTCGCTGAAGCGCAAGGCCCGCATGTGGTGGTGCCGATTCTTTCCGGTGGCAACGAAGATACCGTGTCTATCGGTGCCGTGATTCAAAAGGGCATGATTGCCCGCGGTCGCATTATGAATTTTGAGGTTGAGCTTCCCGATAAGCCTGGTCAGCTGGTCAAGGTTGCGACCATTCTTGCGAGCGAACGCGCCAATGTGATTGCGTTGGATCATGATCAGTTCAAGGCTTCCGGCCATTACACCAATGCGGTGTCCTTGGGTGTGACCGTGGAGACGAACGGTCCGGATCATATCGATCGTATTCTTACGGCGCTCAGGGAGGCTGGGTTCCAGCCCAAGCGCATCTACTGATTGCGGCGTGCACGCCAGGAATCACGAAGGCCCGGTTCATGTGAACCGGGCCTTTTCCGTCGTTCCGCATGTCCGCTGTCGGCATGTGGAGGTGTGTTCGTTCAGCTGTTGGCCGCGATGGTTTCATCCACGAGCTGCGGCAGCGCGGTTGCGATGTCGTCGTGAATCAGCCTTGTTGCCAGTCGGTCGTATTGTGTGCGTCCCATGTTCATGATGGTGATCGGCACGCCTGCTTGTGCTGCGACCGGTACGATGCTCGCCGCAGGCATTACTTCCAGTGTCGACCCGATCACCCACAGTTCGTCGGCCTGCGTGGCCAGGCGATACGATTTTTCGATCGCGCCGTCCGGCAGTGCTTCGCCGAAATAGACGACGTCGGTTTTGATGAGTCCGTTGCATGGCATGTTTCCGCTATACGGCAGTGTGCGATGGCAGTGCGGATCCGGCTCGTTGTCCAGATTCGCCATGATTTCGGCGGTGTCGTACTGCTGGTGGCATTTCATGCAGTGTGAGGTGCCGATGGTGCCGTGCAGGTTCACGATGATGTCGCTGCTGTTGCCGGCCTTTTCATGTAATGCGTCGAAGTTTTGCGTGGCCAATAGCGTCAGCATGCCGGCCTGTTCCAGTTTGACGAGCGCCTTGTGCGCGGTGCCCGGCTGCGCATTCCATACAGGGGATTCCTTTTGCCAACGCCAGGAGTATTCGCGATCCTCTTCATTGGCGAGAAAAGCATCGATGTCGTATACGTTCATCTGTTCGGGGTGTTTGGTCCACACGCCGTCCGGTCCTCGGAAATCGGGAATGCCTGCCGAGGTCGAGATGCCGGCGCCTGTCAATACTGCGATCTTTTTGCTCATGCGCACTACCCTACGCCTGTTGTATGCATGTAATGAGTGCTGTGAGGCGTCTTCTGTACTGTGACGCGCCGTTGCCTGGTTGTTTGGTGGGTGGTTCCGGTGTCCCCGTGGCCGGTCCGGGTGTGGTTCGGTCTGGTTTCGGGGTGTTTTCGACACGCCGGTGTTTGCGTGTG
>CAJLKD010000026.1:0-21760 GCA_905207115.1 Bifidobacterium angulatum
TGTTCCCTGTCTCCTCTCTCCTGTGGTTTTCGTTGTTTTCAAGCGAATACCCACACGATATCGGTAGAAATCCTTTCCCATACCGGCGTGGCTATATGCGCTTCTTATGGAAGGCGCAAACCGCAATAATTCTTTTTTATGAACGGTTATCAGGATATGGAAAAGCCTCCCGCGGCACATGCCACGGAAGGCTTGGAAACAGAATTGACGGACGGCAGGTTGCCGTCAGGTCAGGCGATTGTCAGAGCTTGCCGCCCTCGACCACAATGTCATCCGGATCGACATCGGAACCGTACACCGGCTTCAGGGTCTCCTCGTAATCCTTGTGGAAGAAGTTCTCCTTGCCGAGCTTGACGATTTCGTCGTTCAGCCAGTTGAGCAGCTCCTTATTGCCCTTCTGCACAGCCGGAGCGATGATGTCCTCATCGCCCAGCTTGGTGATGCCCACCTTGAAGCCCTTGTTGGACTTGGCCCAGGCCAGCACCTCGGTGTTGTCGGTGGAGAAGGCGTCGCCGCGGCCGTCGAGCAGTGCGTTGTAGGCGTCGGCGTACTGGTCGTACTTCTGCAGCTTCACGTCAGGCTGGTTCTTCTCGAAGTAGGTTTCGGCGGTGGTGCCCTTGGCAATGATCAGGGTCTTGCCCTTGAGCTGGCTCACATCGGTGATTTCGGCGTTCTCCGGGGACACGACGCCCAACGCGACCTTCATGTATGGCTTGGCGAAGTCGACCTTCTCCTTGCGCTCGTCGGTCACGGTAAAGTTGGCCAGGGTGATGTCCACCTTGTTGGAGGTGAGCACGTCCACACGGGCGGCCGGATCGACGGAGGTGTACTTGACCTTCACGCCCAGATCCTTGGCGAGACGCTCGGCGAAGACGATGTCGTAGCCGGCGTTCTTGCCGTCCTTGTCGACGTAGCCGAACGGCGCCTTGTCGGAGAACACGGCGACCTTGAGTTCGCCGGACTTCTTGATCTCGTCAAGGGTACGGGCCTTGGCGCTGGAGGATGCCGTGGTGTTGTCGGACGACGACGCGTCGGACGGCGATGCCGCGGACGGACCGCACGCAGCAAGGGAGGCACCCATAATCAACGCTGCGGATGCGGCGATAACGGCTTTCAGCGGTTTGATGGTGAATTTCATGGTTGTTTTCCTCTCTATTGCTGATCGTGCGACGCACGTTCAAATTCAAAGGTGCGCAGGAACTGCTGCGCACGTTCCGTTTCCGGTTCGATGAAGAAGCGTTCGGGGTCGGTGGAATGCTCGACGATATGACCGTCCTCCAGCAGGATGATCTCGTCGGCGATGGCACGGGCGAAACGCATCTCGTGCGTGACGATCACCATGGTCTGCCCGGATCGTGCAAGACCGATCACCACGTCAAGCACTTCGCGCACCATTTCCGGGTCAAGTGCCGCGGTGATCTCGTCGAACAGCAGCACTTCCGGGTGCAGGATCAACGCACGGCAGATGGCGATGCGCTGGCGCTGGCCGCCGGAAAGCTCATGCGGCCAGGCATCCTTGCGATCGGCAAGACCGACCTTGCCAAGCAGTTCCAGGGCTTCACGTTCGACTTCGGCCTTATCCCGCTTTTGCACGAGCAGCGGCGCCATCATGATGTTGCCAAGTACGGTTTTGTTCGGGAACAGATCGTAGCTTTGGAACACCATGCCAATATGCGTGCGCAGTTCGCTGGAGCGTGCCGATCGCCCGGCCTTCTCGCTGCCGGGCTTCCCGGTTTCGATGACCGTGCCGTTCAGTGCGATCTGACCGCCCTGAATCGGCTCCAATCCAGCGATCGTGCGCAATAGCGTGGATTTGCCGGAACCGGACGGGCCGACCACGACCAGTACACGGCCTTTGGGAACGTCGAAGCTGACGTCGTCAAGCACACGCCTGTCGGCATTGGCGTACTGCTTGACCAGATTGCGCACAGACAGTGCCGCACCGTTATTCGTTTCGGTAACGATATCAGTCATTTGCCCACCTTTTCTCAAGTCGACGGGCCACGATGGAAAGCGGCCAGCACACAATGAAGTACATGAAGAAAATCACCCCGTAGATCCACAGGGTTCCGGTCGGATACTGGAATCGGTTCGCGTCGATGATCTGCTGACCGACCTTGATCACTTCGACCACGCCGAGCAGCACGGCCAACGATGTGGTCTTCACAATACGTGTCGCCAGGTTCACCGAGGCTGGCAGCAACCGGCGCAGAGCCTGAGGCAGAATCACATGCACAAAGCTCTGCCAGTTGCTCAGTCCCAGCACATACGCCGATTCGGATTGGATTTCGGGAATCGACTGCAATGCCCCGCGCACCAGATCGCCCAGTTCTGCGCCACCCCACAGGATGAACACCAGCACGCAGGCCCCGGTGGCGTCCAGATTCCAATCGAACCAGCGCGCGAACCCGTAATATGCGAGGAACAGCAATGCAAGCTGGGGCATAATGCGGATGAAATCAAGGTATATGCGCATCAGCACACGAACCACGCGGCTCTTCAACGTCATCAGCCAACCGACCAGCAACCCCACCGGAACGGAGGCGATGACGGAGACCGCGGCGATCCACACGGTGACCCACAGGCCTTGAAGCAGTCGTGGCATCACGCCCGGTTGCAGAAGAATCTCAGCGCCTTGCATAGTCGAACCTCCTTTCCAACCAGGTGCCGATCAGCGAGATCGGCAGCAGTACGATCAGGTAGCTTACGACGAGCATGGCCAGCGATTCGTAGGTACTGTAGTACATGCCGATCAGATCCTTGGCCATATACATCACGTCGGCGAGCGCGATGGCGGAGACCACGGAGGATTCCTTGAACAGGAAGATCACATTGGCCACAATGCCTGGAATCGCACCGGAGACGGCTTGCGGCAGCACGACCCGTGTGAGGGATTGCATTGGAGTAAATCCCAGCACGTACGCGGTTTCACGCTGCACTTCAGGCACAGCTTGCAATCCCGCACGCATGGCTTCGGCCATATAGGATCCGCCGAGAAAGCCCAGTCCCACAATCGCGCAGGTTTCCGCCGACCAGACGATGCCCAGCTTGGGCAATCCGAAGAACAGGAAATACAATTGCACCAGTAATGGCGTGTTACGGCTGATTTCGATGTACACACGCACGATCTGCCGCGCCACCGGCACCCGGGCCAATTCAATGCCTGCGCATATCAGGCCGACGACCAGCGCCAGGATAATGCCAATTATGGAGATGAACAATGTCATCTCCATGCCTTTTACGAAAAAAGGCGCGTAGCGCTGGACGAACGACCAGTCGAACATGGCAACCCTTTCTTCCGTTTCACTTCTGCGATGTCCCGTAACTCCTATCGAAAGGATGCCGGAACATCAGGCCCGCGCGCTGGGAAGTTCCACCCGACAACCGCAACAGGCTTCACTGCACAACATTGTATTTGCTACACGATGCGCAGGTTACGGCGATGTTATCGGAATTGCTTATGAGACGCTACCGACTTGGCTTGTGGCGGAAACTCTGCCTGGTGCATGCACGCGTGGTGCCGCAATGCGGTTATACACTGGGGGTCATGGATATTACCAAGGCTTTGACCAGATTGAACGGTTCGGGCAACGATCCGGTTTTCCTGCTGCTTCATGGGTGGGGTTCCAATGAGCTTGATCTGCCCGACCTGCTGCGGTACTGCGGTGCCGGTTCGGCGGATTTCGTCTCGTTGCGGGCTCCCATCGCCTATGGCATGGGTTTCACATGGTTCGGCGAATGGGCGCACGAGGGCGTGCCCGAGGGCCGTTCCTTGACCCGGCAGGCATATGATGCGGCCGATGCCGTCAACCGCTGGGTCGAAGCCAATGTCAATGGTTCCCGCCCGATCATCACCATGGGTTTCTCGCAGGGAGGTCTGCTCGCCACGCATATGCTGCGGTTCGATCCCAAGCGCTATGCCGCGGCCATCAGCTTCTCCGGCTGGCTTGCCCCCGGCTCGCTCCCCGGCGATAAGGCGCTTGAGTCGGCGCAGCCGCCGGTGTTCTACGGACACGGTTCCGCAGACGTCATCTTCCCCACTCAGGACGTGCTCGCCATGAGTTCGTTCTGGCGCAGGCACGGCACGCTCAGCGAGCATATCTATAGCGGCATGGGGCACTCAATCAACATGGACGAGCTGCGCGACGTGCAGCGTTTTCTCGAATCGAATAATCTGATCCGCCCTCAGATGTGACGGCGGCAAGCGGTATACGGACATCCTTTCAGCCCGCATACCGTTCTTCGAGCGCGCAGGCGAACGCATCCCCGCAGCACGCTACAGTGGCCAATAAGCGTACGGATATGCCCGCTTCCGGCATGTCCGCGTTGATAAGGAGCATAACGAATGACTGATGAAAGAACCGCATACGGTTGGGGCTTGGCGAGCGTCGATGCCGCCGGCAACACCCTGGACGTCTGGTACCCGGAACTGACGCTCGGCCCGGCACCCGCCGAAGCCGATCGCGGCAATCATAACTTCGGCGCGCTGGCGCATGCCGAGGCCGACGCCCGTGGCGTACGCCGCATGCCGGTGTTCACCGTATCCAAGCTGGACGAGCCGATCGAAAGCGCCGAGGACGCCTATCTGCGCCTGCATTTGCTGAGCATGCGCCTGGCCAAGCCGAACACATTGAATCTCGACGGCATCTTCGCCAAGCTGAACAATGTGGTGTGGACCAATTACGGGCCGTTCGCCGTCGATGATTTCGCCCTGCGCAAGCTCGACGTGATGAATGCCGCCGCGCAGGCTGGCCCGTTGGCTCCGCGTGCCGACGTGAATGTGCTGTCCATCGACAAGTTCCCCCGCATGGTCGATTACGTGGTGCCGACCGGCGTGCGTATCGGCGACGCCGACCGTGTACGCCTGGGTGCGCACCTGTCCGAGGGCACCACCGTCATGCATGCCGGTTTTGTGAACTTCAACGCCGGCACCCTTGGCGTCTCCATGGTCGAGGGCCGCGTCTCGCAGGGCGTTGTGGTCGGCAACGGCTCCGATATCGGCGGCGGCGCATCCATCATGGGTACCCTGTCGGGCGGCGGCAAGCTGAAGAACTCCATCGGTGAGCATTCCCTGCTGGGCGCGAACGCCGGCATCGGCATCTCGCTAGGCGACAATTGCGTGGTCGAGGCCGGTCTGTACGTCACCGCCGGCACCAAGGTCACCATCTACGACAAGGCCAAGGTTGCCGCAGGCGAGCCGCTGGAAACCGTCAAAGGCGCCGAACTGTCCGGCAAGGACAACATTCTGTTCATCCGCAACTCCGTGTCCGGCCGTATCGAGGCCCGCTATCGCAAGACCGGCATCGAGCTTAACGAGAAGCTCCACAAGAACTGAGTCTTCTGGCCTTCGCCGGCTATTCCGATGCCCGCGCACTCCGTACACATACCATTGGGCGGTTTATTTGGACGAAATCAGCCCCGATTTCGTCCAAATAAACCGCCCAATTCGTAGAATCGTCCAAACAGACCGCCCGGTGCGGCGGGAATCATCGTTCTTCCATCGGAATGTAGTCGCGCTTCGTGTAGCCGGTGTAGACCTGGCGTGGGCGCCCGATCTTCGTGTTCGGGTCGGCAAGCATCTCACGGTACTGTGCGATCCATCCGGGAATGCGTCCAAGTGCAAACAGTGTGGTGAACATGGACGGATCGAAGCCGATGGCCCGGTAGATCAGCCCCGTGTAGAAGTCGACATTCGGGTAGAGATGCCTGGAGACGAAGTATTCGTCGTTCAACGCGATCTCCTCCAGCTCCGTGGCGACTTGGAACAACGCGCGTTCGTCTGCCGGCAGTTTCAGCGTATCGGCCCGTGTCATGATCTTCTCCAGGTAGCTCTTGGCAATGGCCGCCCGCGGATCGTACGACTTGTAGACGCGATGTCCCAGTCCGGAGATGCGCTGCCCATTGGCCTTGGCATCCTCGACGAATTCCTTCACGCTCTTGCCTGAATCACGAATCGCCTTAAGCTGGCGGAGCACGGCCTCGTTCGCGCCGCCATGCAACGGTCCGGACAGCGCATTGATGCCCGCAGCGACCGCGGAATACAGGTTGGCATGCGCCGAACCGGCGATACGTACCACGGAAGTGGAGCAGTTCTGCTCATGATCGGCGTGGATGATGAGCAGTCTACCGAGCGCATGCACGTATAGCGGGTCGGATTCGAACGGCTCGTACGGCACGGCGAAGCACATGCGCAGGAAGTCGTCCACGTAACCGCGCGAGTAGTCCGGGTACAGCATCGGCTCGTCACGACGACGACGGAAGATATAGCTCACGATGGTACGGGCCTTGGCCATGATGATGGTCGCAGCCTCGTCAAGCTGGTCGGAATCGTTGATGTCGGTGGTGTCCGGATAGAAGGTGGCGAGCGCGTTGACTGCGGATGCCATGACGCTCATCGGATGCGCGGTGCGCGGGAAGGAGCCCATGAAGGTGCGGAAGTCCTCCCCCACCATGGTGCGGTGGTTGATGTCGGAGATGAAGCGGTCGTATTGCTCTTTGCTGGGCAGCTCACCGTGGCGCAGCAGCCATGCCACTTCAAGGAAGTCGGACTGGTCGCATAATTGCTCGATCGGGTAGCCTCGGTAGCGCAGGATGGAGTTCTTGCCATCGATGTACGTGATTTTCGATTCGCACTGCGCGGTGGTCAGAAATCCCGGATCAAGCGTGACCCAACCGTCGTTTCTCAGGTCGGAGACAACGATGCCGTTGGCACCGGCGGTAGCCTCCACTAGGGGAAGGGTGAAGCTGTTCGAGTCGATGCGCAGCTGGGCTGTGGCCATATCACGTGCTCCTTACGCCAATGAGTTAGAGTATCGCTCACTATAGGGCATCGTCGTTTCAGCGGTACCGCATATCTCAAAAGGCAAAAAGAGCCTCCCTCTTCATAAGGAGAGGGAGGCTCTTTGTCCCGGCCCCATTGTCGGGCCGATGCCGATGCTAGTCGCGCTTGGTGAGAATCAGCGGACCGTTGTCGGTGATGGCGATGGTGTGCTCGCTATGCGCACCACGGGAACCGTCCTGGGAGCGCAGCGTCCAACCGTCCTTCGGATCCTGGAAGATCTCGTCGGTGGTCTTGAGGAACCACGGTTCGATGGCGATGACCAGACCTGGGCGCAGCTTGTATCCGTGATGCGCGCTGCCGTCGTTCGGCACGTGCGGATCGCCGTGCATGACGCGTCCCACGCCATGACCACCGAATTCGAGGTTGATCGGGTAGCCGTAGGTACGAGCCACATCACCGATGACGTTGCAGACATCGCCCAAACGGTTGCCGGCCTGCGCCGTGTCGATGGCGGCGGCGAGCGCTTCTTCGGTGCACTTGATGATGCGCAGATCCTCCGGGTCGGGGTTGTTGCCGACCACGAAGCTGATGGCGGAGTCGGCGACCCAGCCGTTCACGCTGATGGCGAGGTCGAGGCTGACCAGATCGCCGTCTTTGAGGCTGTAGTCGTACGGCACGCCATGCAGTACGGCATCGTTGACGGATGTGCAGATGTAATGTGCGAACGGGCCGGTGCCGAAATCGGGGGCATAGTCCACGTAGCAGGATTCGGCGCCTTTACGGTCGACAATCTTCTTGTGCACGAATTCGTCGATCTCCAGCAGGTTGGTACCGACTTTGGTGGTTTCCTTGAGTTCCTTGAGGATTCCCGCAACGAAACGACCTGCGGGCTTCATCGCCTCGATTTCGGAGGCTGTTTTGATTTCGATCATGGTCTCTAGCCTAGGCCACCCGTCTTACTTTCCAAAACGAATCGCGCGAACAACGGCCATAATGCCAATGACGACCAACGCGATGGCGACGAACATCACCAGCCATACGGTCGATCCGAACGGGTTGAACAGGGCTATGAAACCGGCGACGATGGACAGTAGCGAATAGATCACCGCCCACGCCGAGCTTGGCACGTTCCAGCATTCGAATAGTGTCATAATGCCTTCGAGCAGCCAGCTGACGCCGATCGCCATGGTGCACAGCACGGTGAGCATGGCCGCCGACATCGAGGAGTTCTTCAATACCACTATGCCGCCGACCAGCATCAGCGCGCCGAATAGCACGCCCAGCACTCGCCACCCGCCGGGCAGACCGAGTTCGACGATGGCCGTGACGATGCGCACCATGCCGGAAATCAGCAGGTATATGCCCAGCATGATGGCTGCGACAGCCAGAGTGTGGCCGGGCCAGAACAGCAGGGCCACACCCAGCAGAATGGAGGCGATGCCGATCACCCCATACATGCCGCGAATGCGATTCTTGGCTTGCTGCGGCAACACCTGCTCGAGGAGTCGGAACGGATCCATACCGTTATTCGGCGTGGCGTTCATCGGGTTGAAGTCGCTCATGGTTGTTCCTTTCCGTTTCCGGCCGCATACGGATATGCGTCGGGTTCGTCTTCCGCTCGCGCGGATGCGCGTTCTCCCATGATAGAAGCCGTTCGCGGTTTGCGATATGTACAGACTTCCCGATGTGTAAGGCTTTGCCACGGGTGGAGCCGGGACTAGGCTTGTTGCCATGAGTGAAGCATTGAAATCCGGCATCGACCCGGCATCGTTCTCGTCCGTCATCAAACCTTCCGCCGATCTGTTCCGTTACGTCAACGGCCCATGGATCGACACGTACCGTCTGCCTGATGACCGTTCCCGCTATGGTTCCTTCGACAAGCTTGCGGAGGACGCACAGAATCAGATCAGGGATATTCTGGAAGACGATGACTGCCCGGCGGTGTTGTCGCGGGCACTGTACCGTTCCTTCCTGAACACGGACGCCATCGAGCGAGCCGGCATCGAACCGATTCGCGATGCGTTGCAGCTGATCGACGAGGCCGAAGGCAAGACGGATCTTACTCGCGCCTTGGGCTTCATCAACCCCACTGGCGGCCCCGACCTGTTCGGCATGGCCATTTACGGAGACCCGGGCGACCCGGATGTCAATATCGCGCATATCGAGCAGGGCGGCCTCGGGCTCCCCGACGAAGCGTATTACCGCGAGGATCACTACGCGCCGATCCGCGGTGCCTATGTCGACATGGTCGCCGCGCAACTGACCAATGCAGGTTACGCCGATGACGATGCGAACGCACGCGAGCAGGCCGAGCGTTTCCTTGCCGTCGAGACGAAACTTGCCAAGCATCATTGGGATAATGTCGCCACCCGCGATTCGGTGAAGACATATAACCCTATGAGTTACAGCGAACTTGCCTCCACGCTCGCACATTTCGATCTTGATTCGTGGGTCGAGTCCTGGCAGGAGGCCTACGACGCTTCCGAGGCATCCGCCGATCAGCCGCTCGACTTCCATACCGTGCTGAACCGTGTGATCGTGCACGAGCCGAGCTTCCTTACGGGCCTGGACTCCTTCTGGCAGGCCAGCGATCTGGATAATCTGAAGCTGTGGGCGCGTGTGCATATGATTATCGGCTCGGCTTCCATGTTGAGCGAGCGGTTCGACAGCACGAACTTCGACTTCTACGGCAAGGTGCTTTCCGGACAGAAGGTGCAGCGCGAGCGTTGGAAGCGCGCGGTGAGCCTGGTCAACGGCGTATGCGGCGAGGATGTCGGCGCTGAGTATGTGCGCAGGCATTTCCCGGAAAGCTCCAAGAAACGCATGGAACAGCTGGTGGCGAATCTTATCGACGCCTACCGTGCCTCCATCACCAGTTCCGATTGGCTGGGCGAAGATACCAAGGCCAAGGCTTTGGAGAAGCTCGGCAAGTTCACTGCGAAAATCGGATACACCAATCATTGGCGCGACTATTCGGCATTGCATCTTGATGAGGATGCCGCGCTGTCCAAGAACATGCAGGCCGCGAACCTGTACGAGACCGGCTATCAGCTGTCCAAGGCAGGCAAGCCCGTTGACAAGGACGAATGGCTGATGAACCCGCAGACGGTGAACGCCTACTATGAGCCATCCATGAACGTCATCGTGTTCCCCGCAGCCATTCTGCAGCCTCCGTTCTTCAATCCACAAGCCGAGGACGCCGCGAACTATGGCGGCATCGGCGCTGTGATCGGTCATGAGATCGGCCACGGCTTCGACGACCAGGGCGCCCAGTACGACGGCGACGGCAAGCTCCATGACTGGTGGACCCCGGAGGACAAGGCGAATTTCGAGGCACGCACCAAGGCTCTGATCGAACAGTACAACGCGTTCGTACCCACGCAGCTTGCCGAGAAATACGCCGACGACCCAAGCAAGGCGCCACATGTCAATGGCGCGCTCACCATCGGCGAGAACATCGGCGATCTCGGCGGCGTCAATATCGCATTGAAGGCATATGCCTTCGCACTTGACGGGGCAGCCGGCCGCGAAAAGGATTCCACGCCGGAAGGCATCGAATCCACTCTCGACGGCGCCCCCACCATCGACGGCTTCACCGGCCTGCAGCGCTTCTTCCTGAGCTACGCCTCCATTTGGCGCACAAAGAACCGTGACGAGCTGGCCGAACAGTATCTGCAGATCGACCCACACTCCCCTGCGGAGTGCCGTACCAACGGCATCGTACGCAATGTGGATCTGTTCGCCAAGGCATTCGATGTGCACGAGGGTGACGCCATGTGGCTTGACCCGGCTGACCGTGTGCGCATCTGGTAGCGGCCACCATGATCAGAACTCCGGTTCTTCGGCAAGGGCGACGGTAGATTCAGACTGGCTTTGCGCCACATACTGTTGACCTCCATTGTTCGGGGACTGGGTGTTGCACGGCGGCATACCGGCCTGTTGCATCCCATTAGGGATGCCGCTGGCCGGTGTGCCGCCGTTTTCCATATCGTTTCGCGTGTTCCGCATGGCGTTCGGCTGCGTCGAACCGTTGCCTGATGCAAAGGGATCGACGCCGGCTCCGTTGAGACCGCCCGCATTATCGGGATTGCCTCGGTCTTCGGCAAATCCATCCGTGTATGCGCCTGCGGAACCGGCCGCGCCATTCGTGCCACCGTTGCCGCCTTGAGCACGATTCAATCTGGAGAACGCCGACGTTCCGTAGTTCAGGTCATGCCCGATCGCACTGGCATCCATGACGATCGCAGTGCGATTGACGCCGTCCTTCGTCCACCGGTCCATACGTAGTGCGCCGGTGACGACCACGGCATCGCCCTTGTGCAGCGAGCGCATCACGTTGGCGGCCAAGGTGCGGTATGCACGGATTTTGATCCATACCGTCTCCCGTGATCGCCATGATTGCGAGGATTGGTCGAAATACCCGGATGAGACTCCCACATTGAATGAGCATGCCGGATTGTTCGGGTCTCTGGAGAAACTCACCGGATCCATGCCAAGATTGCCGGTAAGCGTGACTGTTCCTTGCTGGCCTGCCATGATATGTCCTTTCCACTGGCAACGAGTTGGACCGCACCGCCGCGCCGTTGAGGCAATGCGGTACTCCCAGCATGCCGTACGCCGCATTGGCGAACCAGCCGCCCCCTTGCCTGTGGACAGCACTCCCCTCGCCGGGCGTGTTGTGGATAGCCAGTGGATAACCTCCCGGTTATCCACCGTCGACAGATTGCGGGACACCCAAACCACCGGCACAGAGCCAATATCCACCGCACCCACTTTCCGCCCCGCAAACCCCACAAAACCACACAAAAGGCAGGCAGATACAACAATTCCCCTCGCAGAGCCTTGTCTGCGAGGGGAATTGTTATGCTAAAAGGCTTCGCCGTCAAACGAAACGAACCAGCGAATCAGATGCGCGCAAGCAGCGTCTCCACGGCTTCAGCGGCAGGAACGATCACCTTGTTGTCACCGTTGCGGTCGCGGATCTCAATGGTGCCGTCGTTCACGTAGTCGCGGCCGACCACGGCGATCTGCGGCACGCCGATCAGCTCGGCGTCCTTGAACTTCACGCCCGGGGAGACCTTCTTGCGATCGTCGAAGATCACTTCAACGCCCTTGGCCTCAAGCTCGGCGATCAGCTGTTCGGCGCCTTCGAACGCCTTCTCGTCCTTGCCGGTGGCGACCACATGCACCTGAGCCGGAGCGATGCAGCTCGGCCATGCCAGGCCGCGCTCATCATGGTGGGTCTCGGCGATGCAAGCCATCACACGGGAGACGCCGATGCCATAGGAGCCCATCCACACCGGAACGGTCTTGCCGTTCTGATCGAGCACCTTCAAGCCGAGCGCATTGGAGTACTTCAGACCGAGCTGGAAGACCTGCCCGATCTCCACACCACGCTCGAAGCTCAGGGGGCCGGATCCGTCCGGGCTCATATCGCCATGACGCACCTCAACGGCCTCGACGGTGCCGTCTGCCTCGAAGTCGCGGCCGTACACCAGATCGTAGTAGTCCACCTCATACTCGTCGGCGCCGGTGAACCATGCGGAGCCGCGGGCGATATGCGCGTCCAGCAGATAGCGCAGCGCCTCGCCGGTCTCATCGGCGTTTTCGGCTTTCTTGCCATCGCGGGCCTGCGGGCCAAGCACCATCGGGCCGATATAGCCCTTGACCAGTTCGGGATGCTTCTTGAGGTCTTCTTCAGTGGCCTCTTCGATTTCGGCGGGGGCGAACTGCGCCTCCAAGCGCTTCATGTCCACCACACGGTCGCCGGGCACGCCCACAACCACGAGTTCGCGCCATGGCTCGTCGTGGTTCTCGTCCTCGGCGTGCTTGACGACGATAACGACGTTCTTCAGAATGTCGCTGGCCTGCCATTCGCGGCCATCGGTACGCGGATGGTTGGCGTTGGCGAATTCGACCATCTTGTCGATGGTCGCGGCGTCCGGGGTCGGGCGCTTCGTGGCGGCCGGAGTGTTGGAGTAATCGATTGCCGGCGGTTCCGGAGTGGTCAGCGCCTCGACGTTCCAGGCCTTGCCGGACGGCGACTGTGCGAAGGTGTCCTCGCCGATCTCCATCGGGGCCAGGAACTCCTCGGATTCGAAGCCTCCCATCGGGCCTGCCATGGCGTGCACCGGCACATAATCGAGGTCGAGACGCTTGAAGATGCGCTCATAGGCGCCGCGCTCGTCCATGTAGGCCTTGACGAGGCCTTCCTTGTCAAGCGTAAAGGAGTAGGCGTCCTTCATAATGAATTCGCGGCCACGAATCAGGCCGGCGCGCGGACGGAACTCGTCGCGATACTTGGTCTGAATCTGGTACAAGGTAACCGGCAGATCCTTGTACGAGGAATACAGGTCCTTGACCAGCAGAGTGAACATCTCCTCATGGGTCGGCGCCAGCAGGTAATCGGCCTCATGGCGGTCCTTCAAGCGGAAGATGTTGTCGCCGTATTCCTCCCAGCGATGGGTGGCCTCATACGGCTCGCGTGGCAGCAGGCCGGAGAAGTGCACTTCCTGGGCGTTGATGGAGGCCATTTCCTCGCGGATGATGTTCTCGATCTTGTTCAGCACGTTCAACCCCAGCGGCAGCCAGGTCCAGATGCCGGGGGCCGCCTTGCGCAGGTAGCCGGCACGCTGCAGCAGCTTGTCGGATACCACATCGGCGTCGGCGGGGTCTTCGCGCAACGTGCGCAGAAACATAGTAGACATACGAAGAGTATTGGAAGTCATAGGTTCCAAGATAGCGCGACCCGCACCCACGGCGAGCAGCGCCGCAACAAGCTTGCAGAACGCCAACGCCTCCGGCATAACAATGATCATGCCGGATTTGCGCGAGTGTTGCCTCGTTGCAACGTGATGGCCACCCTATGTGGCCGCTGGCCTCACCCGTGCATATTTATTACCATGGTTGACCCTCACCACATAGCGGAATCAAGAAAAAACAACAAATGTTGTGGCGGGTGACATAAAACGACATGACACTGACATATGCACCCAGCAGGTATTATGCTCCTCTGTAGAGGGGTGATGTTCGTATGGTGCGCCCGGCGTATAACCACAACAGGTATACGGGCGATGCACCATATGGGCAATCGAACCTTCGGCCCCTGCTGAACAGCCAAAAGAGAGAGCATATAGCATCATGAACGTCGTACAAGACAACGATGACGTAGAAAACAGGCCTTTCTCAATCGCCATAGTCGATAATGATGCCATTGCACTGTATGCATTGCGTACATTGATCGAGAAAACGCCAACGATGCGCATTATCTGGACAGCGACAACTGGTCGCGAAGCACTGACCAGATGCCTTGAAGATAACGCGGCACCAGATGTGCTGCTCATCGACATGGCGTTGTCGGACATGCCGGGAACCATGCTCTGCCGGCGTCTGCGAGCCAGCATACCGTTCCCCAAGGTACTGGCGATCACCTCCTACCCGTTGGATATTTACGAAACGGAAGCCGCCGAGGCAGGAGCACAGGGCATCATTGCCAAGGACGATTTCAAGATGCTGGCGCAGGCCATCGCTATCGTCCACGACGGAGGCGTACTGCCGGCAAACGCCCCCCTTCGAAACAGCCGAAAACGCATACGACCGTATCCGCAGCACGCCAGCAGACCCTCTGACCACTTTGACATTCAACGAGATGAAAGCCTTGAACCTGGCTTCCCGTGGCTTAAGCTCCAAGGAAATCGCAAAGCAGATGAGAGTTGCACCGGTGACCGTGCGAACGTATACCCTGCATGCACGAACCAAACTCGGTGCCGCCACGTTGGGCGAAGCACTGGTCAAATGGCAAAGGGCGAAACATGTTTGATCGATTCCGTCATGCCGTACTGCGCCCGACCGACGCATCGTTCTTCCTGAATCAGAAACGCTATCGGGCGATTATCTGCTGCATCTGCATCGGCATATCCCTTTTCGAATGGTCCGGCATCTTCGATCAGCTGTTCCCCGGAACGGTGGGGCGGCTGATTGCCATCGAATATCTCTTGTCGATGGTGGTGATGGTATTCTTCCCCGTGCCGGTAGGTCTGGTATGCATGATTACATACTGCTGCTTGCTGTTCTCACCCACATATGCCGCAGCCAACATATGCTGGGGCATGCTGCTGTCGATTTTCTATACCGCTTTCTACCTGCGACATTGGTTTTCCATCAGCTTTCTGAGCCTGATGCTCATTGCTGAACTCACTGTGACGGAACTGTCACACGAACCCATTGACTATTTCATTGGAACAGCCAGTATCGATATCTTCGTATTCTGCATCGGCGTGCTGCTCGCCACCACGGAGCGCACCATCCAGGCCAAGCAGATGGAGCATAATCTGCGGATAGCCTCACACCTCCATTCGGCGGTCACCAGCGAGCTCTCCTCCATCATTCTCATGGCACGGTCCGGAAGCAAGGACGACGGCACCTTGGAACGCATCGAGACCGTAGCCCGGCTCAGCCTAGCTAATATGCATAGCATCATCCACACACTGTCAGGCACAGGCAACGCCGATACCGACGGGTCCCATAAATCGCCCGATATCACCGCCTATGCACAAGCTCTGGATCACGATGCACAGTCGATGGGGTTCACGGGGCGTCTATCGATTCGATTGGACTCCTTCCCCGTCTCCAACAGCCAATTCATGCTGATACAACTATGCATCAAGGAGTTGTATGCCAATATCACTCGCCATATGGCAAAGAATGGCGGCGAATACAGCATCACCATCAGCGGCTTCGAGAACGGCATCCGCATCACCGAAACCAACTCCTCAACAGATAATCCCGATGAGCTCACTTCGGGGTTCGGGCTCAGCCTTCTCGAACATCAATTGGAGGTTTCGGGTGGAGCCATACGGTATGGATTGTCCGGCAGCACATGGCATGTGGAGGTGACGATTCCTTCAGGCCTTGCACGTTGACACGCATCGCGGAAATCTTTTGCATGCAGGATATGCCGGGCATGGTGTGCGTGCGCCGTCATCCGCAACACTCTGAACATCAACCCCTGCACCCGCTGCCGGCGCAAACGCCATCACACAGGTCAACAGACCGGAAACCGCCATTCGAATCATCGCTTCACGCTCCTCATCTCGATATCGTCAAACCCATATTATGCGCCGAACCGGATCTGGCGGCAGTCTGAGGGACACTATTCGGCCCCTTAATCGGCAAACCGCACAATCGTCATTCGGCGTCGCGTTGCACGTCGTTCAGGCCGTATGCCACATCGCCGGGTTGAATGTCTCCAGCAAGCAGCGTGCTCACCGTGACCAGGGTATATCCCTTGTCCTTAAGCCCCTTGATGATCTTCGGCAGCGCCTTGGCCGTCGCGGCATTGCCGTCATGCAGTGAGACGATGGAACCGGAATACGCGCCGTCGACCACACGCTTGGTTATGGCGTCGGCACCAAGCTTGCCCCAATCGCCGGAATCCACACCCCATAGGATTATGGCCTGCCCGGAATCCCTGGCCTGCGCACGCAATGCGTCGCCCCATGCGCCATCCGGAGGGCGGAATAGCGTGACATCCTTCCCGCTTGCCTTGGAGATCACCGCATCAGTGTCGTCAAACCATTTCCTCAGCTGCTCGGCGGGCATGCCATGCATCTGCGTATGCCGCCACGAAATCGAGCCGACATCATGCCCCTCCCCGGTCATGCGCCTGACAAGCCCCACATTGGAACCGTTCACGAACTGCCCCTGCAGGAAGAACGTAGCCGGCACACCGGCGTTCTTCAACACATCGAGCACCTTCGGCGTGTTCGTCTTGTTCGGCCCGTCATCGAAGGTGAGCGCCACGCACTGGGTGAAATGGCAGTCGAGCGGCATAGACGCGATAATATCGTCGACAGCGCCCCTCAGTCGGGCGAATTCGCCGTTCAGGGCGGTCACATCGTCGCTGCTTGCCGTATCAAGGGTGTGCTTGGCGGAGGCGAGTTCCGTCTCCAAAGTGCTCCGCTTGGACTCATCCGCCTTGCCCTTGGACCGTTCCAGTGCGAGTTCGCCGCGGGAGATGAGCTTGGACAGCTGCTTGCGCATGTCCTGCGCGTTCATCCCGTCAATCATCTGCTGCAGCGTCTGCGAATCGTATTGCACTGTAGTCAGGCCGTTCACCATGACCGTCCTCGACCTGCCGTAACTGTCGGCAAGGTCCGAGAGCTCCCCGCGCGACTGCTTCGCCGAGCATTCCTTCGCTGCGAGCTCTTCGACGCCGCTGCCGCGCAGGCTGTCCACCTGTTGCTGCAGCCGGTCGCGGGCGTCGCTGTCGGTGATGGATTTCGTCTCCTTCAGCAGAGTCGCCGCCTTGCTCATGGCCGGCGTATAGGAGGTATATGTTCTGATGTAATCCGTGCGCGCCGACCGGCAGTCGGCGAGCGCCGCCGCATGGGCCCGTCGATTGTTCGCCATGGCCGCGCCGATGACGTTCCATCCGGCGAATACCATGCCTGCCGCGAATATCGCGATAAGGGCACCGACGATTACGCGCCGTTTCCTGCCGGTGGCCTTGCCGCTCCCATCGCCGTCCGATTGCCCACCGGTGTCGCCATACTCCTCACCGCCAAGCTCGCGCAGCTCGTCCATGCCGTCGCGATTACGATCGTCGCTCATTCAGTCCCCTTTCGTCATCAGGCCAGGGTTCTTATCCGTTACCCTTCGCCGGTTTGGTGGCGACGGGCATCCCGCCGCGGCGCACGCCGCGGATTCCCGCTTTTGTGTCTTCCATTAAGAGGATAGGAACAATAAGTTATCAGATGAGCAAAAGCATCTTTCCCGTCATCAAATGTTGTATGCGTCTAGAACAGCGCATCCTGGGCGAATTCGCTTTTTGATTCGTCGGCGGCTTCGACGTTGCTGGGTTTGAACACGCTTGCACCCTCATCGGCCAGCCGCGCCGAGGCTTCATGGGAAGCCACGCGAAGACTGCCATCAAGCCTCACAGCATCCGGCGAGACCAGGAACATGCGTTCGTTCACTCCGGTCAGATACAGCCCTCGCATCGATTCCACGCGGGAGAGCGCCACGTACCCCATGCCCGGCGCGAAGGTGCGGCGCAGGTCCATCACCGCGCGGTCGAGCGTCATGCCTTGCGATTTGTGAATCGTGATCGCCCACGCGCAGCGCAGCGGCACCTGGTTCACGCTGGCGAGCACGGTGTCGCCGTCCATCATCTCCCAACAATCGGGTTTCATGGTGACGATATTGCCGTTTTCGAATTCGACGATCGGCCAACCGCCCTTCGATTCCGGCACGAACGCCCGAACCGTGCCAAGCGACCCGTTGACGAACTGATGGTTCTGATCGTTGCGCACGGCCATCACCGCCGCACCGGTTTTCAACTGCAGCCGTTCCGGCGCGAGCATGTTGCGTTTGAGCCGTTCCACCAGATTCGCCGGTCCTGCCGCGCGGGCGAGGTATTCGTGCGGCTCCTCGCGGATCTCGAACAACCGCATGTCGTTCAGGGTGTCCGCCTGCTTGTTCACGGGGAACAGATTCACTGCCTGCTGGCCTGGTTCGGGCAGCATGCCGAGACGTGTCGCCAATGCAGCGCGGTCATCATCGTTGACGGTTCCCTGCCGAATGTCGGTAAGCACGCCCAACAGCCTGCCATCGTCCTGACGGTGTTGTTCGGTCAAGTAGCAGACGATGCAATCAAGCTCATCCCATACCAACGATTCGGTGATGAACCCTTCTGGATCTCTGCCCAAACTAACGTACCGTTCACGGGATGCCACGAATTCCGGGGTCGGCGCGATCACATCATGATTGCGGTTGGAGGTGCTGACCGGCGGCAGCTGGAAGAAATCACCGCAAACCACAACCTGCAACCCACCGAACGGACGCGGGTCGAGTCGGATCCTGCGGCACACCTGATCGACCATGTCGAATAGCCAGGCGTGCATCATCGACACTTCGTCGATGACGAGAATGTCAGCCGCTTGCAGTTTGCGTTTGCGTCGCGTGCGAATCGTCTTGAGCAGATTGTCGCTCAGCGCGGTGGCCAGGCCGATGCCGCTCCAAGAGTGGATGGTCTGACCGTTGATATGCGTGGCGGCGATGCCCGTGGATGCGGTGACAGCGACGTTCGCGCCCTCCTCACGAGCCGCACGCACGAACTCGTTGAGCACGTAGGTTTTGCCTGCACCGGGGGCACCCGTGAGGAACACGTTCGCCCCGGCGTTCAGAATGGCCAGCGCTTCCGACTGCTGCATATCTCTCCTCGCCTCGCGGGGTTCGCTTCGCCTTCGCTTACTTGTTCAGAATGCTCGTGGCCGCGATATCGTCGGCCATGGCCTTGGCGGCGGCGTCATCGGGGCCGGGGGCTGGAGCCATGAAGGCCTTGCGGTAGTAGCGCAGTTCGTCGAGCGATTCGATGATATCCGCAAGCGCACGGTGGCCGCCGTTCTTCGGCGGGCGGTTCTGGTATACGGCGGGGTACCAGCGGCGTGCGAGTTCCTTGAGCGTGCTCACGTCGATGACGCGGTAGTGCAGGTGCTCCATGAGTTCCGGCATGTAATGGTCGAGGAACTTCTTGTCGGAGCCAATGGAGTTGCCGGCCAGCAGCGGCTTGACGCCGTCCGGAGTGAACCGCTTGACGTAGTCGACGACCTTGGCCTGTGCCTCCTCCAGCGACAGACCGTTCTCCCATTCGTTGATCAGGCCGGAACGGGTGTGCATGTTGCGCACGAAGTCGTTCATATGGTCGACGGCCTTCTGGCTGGGCTTGATGACGTAATCGACGCCTTCGTCCAGTACGTTCAGATCGAAGTCGGTCGGCACCACGGAGACTTCGACCAGCTCGTCGCCGCCGAAGATATCCAAGCCGGTCATCTCGCAGTCGATCCAGATCAGGCGCGAATCCTCCGCGGTGTAAGTTTCGCCATCATGCGCATCTACCATCATTGCCTCGTTTCCTTGTTATGTCGTGGCGTTGCGGCCGTGAGGCCGAACATACGAAGATACCGCGAGGTAGGGAGATTAGCGGATTGCATAACCGGCCCACACGAAGATGCCGTTCAGGCGGAAGGCGGCGGTCAGTGAACCGCAACCCGTTCCGTGGTGCTGCGCAGCACCAGTGATGTCGGCATGGTGGTGAACGGCTCGTCCAGAGTCTGCCCGTTCAGCAATGCAAGCGCCTTGTGTGCCGCCTCCCGACCGATCTGCACTGGGTTCTGGTGCACGGTGGTCAGGTCGGCAACGGCGGCGCTGATATCGTCGTCGAATCCGATAACCGACGCATCCTGTGGCACACGCCACCCCATACGGCGCATCTCTTTGATCAACGGCACTGCTGCCGCGTCGCAGGAGACGCATATGCCGGTCGGCGTTCTGACTGCGCTCAACAGCTGCGCGACGATGCCCGAATACATATCCTGTTCCACCTGTTCACCCGCATTACGCAGCGAGGGAATCATTATGACATCGCCATCCCCGTAACCGCATTCCTCGGCGGCTCGTACAAAGCCCTGCTCACGCACGGACTCCGAGCAGATGAATGGCGAGGCATTCACCGGCTGGCTTACGTAGGCTAGCGTCGTATGCCCCTGGGAACGCAGGAACCGTACCGCACCGCTCATCGCCGCAATCTCCGTGCTTGGCATCAAACGCGTGCGCCAAAATCCAAGTCCGCCCATATGAAGTGAGGGGGGTTGGTCGGTACTGTTTCGTACCAATCAACCCCTCACTCGTCGTATCTCGATATCGATAACCACATATTATTCGCATTAAGCTACAGATGATGTGTTGCTCAGTCGTTGTCCCGTCGCGCTTTTGCCGATCGTAATTGTTCGCGTATTATCCAGACCGTATACGAGATCAGCGGGCAGACAATGGCCGAGGTGAGCACATCCGTGGGAAAATGCAAACCGAGCAGCAAACGCGATATTCCAACTGCAACGACCAGAATCGTACCCGTTACCATTGCTCGCCTGGTATAAACGGCTTCAATGCTTCCAGCAGTGCCGCCATTTCTGCAGGTTGCCGGCACTACTCCCATATGCCGTCGTAGTTCTTCGATCCCCCGCATCCTGCAATGCGCAGCGTTACGCACTGTCAATATGATCATCGTCGCCACAATAACCGCCCCGGCGGTGTGTCCGCTGGGAAAACTCGGATCGGTCGGCAACAGGTTGGAATGCAAGGCGGTAACCGGCCTTGGCCGTTCCACCAACCATTTGATGCCGGTCACATATACGATTGGCGATGCCGCAACAGCCACATCGCCTAGAACGGTTCTGATTGAATGCGCAAATCGAAAATCGATACAGGCAATGATAGCCAGCAGCAGCACGCAGCCCCCTGTAGAGAACAGGAGTGCGAATATAGCGGAACAATCATAAAGCCATTGTGGACGGTTGGACAGTCTTACCAGCAAATGAGTCTCATACGATACGAACGTATGTGAATTGCAAAGCAGAAAACCTATCAGGGGAACAATACAGCAGACCAGAATCGTCACTGTAATAGCGGAACGTGCCCGCGTATCGTAATGTGCCTTCAAATGCATTCCGTCATTCTCTCACTTGATGTATGCACCGCGTACCCCCTGCGGCGATCCATGACAGAAACGGCACATGGACGGCCTGCGGTGCCTTCCTCGTTTTCCCTGCCCGTCCGCCCCGCCGCCGGGCCCGTGCGGGGGCATGCGGGGCCCGCCGCGCAACCCTCCGTGTCCGCCGGGGCCCGTGCCCCTCCGCCTCCGTGCGCACCGGGGGCGCCCCCTCCCGCAGGACGGATGGACGGATGGACGGATAGGGAGGGGGAAGAGGGGGCGGCAGGGGAACGGCGGGATGACGGGGAGGGAGGGAATGAATGAATGGATATGAATATATATAGATGAATATGAATATGAGGAGATACGAATGCGGGAGGGAGGGACGCCCGTGTCCCGTACCATGGCGTGCGTGGGGGGGAAAAAAGAGGAACCCCCCGGGAGCCCGTGGGGGCTCGACCGGGGGGAACCGTATCGTGTGAAAGCGG
>CAJLKD010000027.1:0-21749 GCA_905207115.1 Bifidobacterium angulatum
ACGTGCAGCTGGTTCACAGTGATGCCGTGCTCGGCGTAGGCCTGGATGTACTTGACGAAGTACTTGGCGTAGGCTCTGAGGTTCTCCGGGGTCTGCACGAGACGGCCGTAATTGTAGGCCTTCGGGCGCTTCATCCACGTCGGCGGGCTCCATGGGCTGGAGAACAGCTGCATGTTCGGCTGCCATTCCTGCGCGCGGTGGATGTACGGGATCAGGGTCTGCTCGTCGTGTTCGACGGAGAAATGCTCCATCCCGTAGTCGCCGTCGACCTCGTCGTAGCTGTACCAGTGGTCGGCGAAATCATTGGCTCCGACGGGGGCGCGGTTGAAGGTGAAGTTCATTTCGTCGGGGCTGAACAGCTCCTTGATGATCTGGTCGCGTTCGGCTTCGCTGACGTTCTGCAGCGGCAGCCAGCCGAGTTCGTTGAAGCAGCCGCCGAAGCCGCGCAGGGCTTGGTATTCGTTGCCGTCGAGCTGCAGGTCGGCCGCGGTGGTGGCGTTGGTGGATTCGATGTCGGAGGTTCGGTCGGCAAGCTTGTCGTCTTGCGTCGTTGCAATCCAGGTGGTCATGATGCTCCTTGGTATCGTCGTTGATAATTCGAATATGCGTTGATGTTTGGTATGGATGGGATGCGGGGCGATTTGGCCCCGCGGAGGGAGACAGTCTACGAAAACGACCATCTCCCCGGTTTGGAGCAGCTGTCTTACTTGACCTTCTTGATGGCCATGATGAAGATACAGCCGATGATGGCCAATGCGATGGCGACCGGGAACGCGAAGTTGTAGCCCAGTGCCACGACGATGGTGGACATGATGACCGGACCGCACATCTGGCCGAGGGTGGTGGCCATGTTCAGGATGCCCAGATCCTTGCCGGCTTCTTCCTTGTTCGGCAGGACGTCCACGAGCAGGGCCTGGTCGACGGCGGAGTAGACGGCGTAGCCGAGACCTGCGATGCCGGCGAACAGGTACATGCCCAGCGAAGACGGAATCAGCCACGGCATGGCGATGCCGACGGCGAAGAGCACGGAGGCCACGACGACCGGAACCTTACGGCGACCGATGAAATCGGACACCGGGCCGGAGATGAAGGAACCAACCAGGGACATGACCATCATGATCATGGACACGACGGACACGGTGACGGCGGATTCCTTGACGGACTGGCCGATGTAGTTCTGGATGATGTACAGCTGGTAGACGTTGATCATCTGGTATGCCATGAGCATGCACAGACGGCCGGCGAATGCCTTGTAGAAGTCGTGTGCGGTGCTGAACTTCGGCGGGCGGAAGGAGGCGAGGATGTCCTTGGCGGAGCCTTCGTCCTTCGGCAGGAAGTCGGCGGACTGCTCCTTCGGAATGATGATCACGGCCACGACGCCGCCGAGGAACATGAGCACGCCGGCAACGGCGAAGCCGAAGGTCAGGTTCTCAATGAAGAACGCGCCGAGCATGGTGCCGATCGGAGCGCCGATGGTGGAGCCGGCGCCATAGAAGGCGGACATGGTGCCGCGGATCTTGGAGGGCACGCGGTCGGAGAGGATGGCGACCATCGGGGCGATCATGCAGTTGAGGCCGAACATGCAGGCGCAGTAGAAGAAGGTCAGCAGCACGGCGTTATGCGTGGTGCCGGTCAGGAACAGCATGACGCCGCCGAGGACGGCACCGAACACGATCCACGGCGTACGGCGGCCGAAACGGGAACGGGAGCGGTCGGAGAAGTTGCCGAACATCAGGTTGGCGACCAGGGATGCGACCGCGGTGAACGCGTTGACGATGCCGACCAACGCATCGGCGCTGACACCTGCGATGGTCTTGTAGTGCATAGGCAGCAGCACTGCGGAGACAATGCCCAGACCGGACATCCACAGGATGCCGAATGCCAGGAAGCCGGCACCGAAACGCATGGTGTTGACCTTTGACAGCGGCTTGCCGGTTTCCGGCGACAGCGACGGATCCTTCTCGGCAGCGGCGATATTGGCGTTGTAAGCGGCCAGCCGCGCTTCCTTGCTTGCGATTGCTTCACTCATGAAACTCTCCTTTGATTCATGGTTCAACAGTGAATGTGTTGATTGCGGGCTTCCCCGCCCGTTAATTACCAATTGGCAATTAGCTTTTGCTGTTACCAAATGACCTTCCCGCGGAAAGTGCAAGCGCGCCTTGGCATGTCGCCCCCTCCCTCGGGAACCGTCGTTCGACTTGACGGCGCAGTCACTAATTTGTGTACTTAGTAACTGTTTAGTTAAATCATATTATGAAATACTTTTTTTGCTGTTCCCGGCGTGTTCCAACCTATGCAGGCCTCTCGCTCCCCGTTGTGCTGTACCGTGGTAAGTACCAAGAGAAGGAGCTGCCGGATGCGTCGACGTATGGAGAAAACACCCAAACGAAGGATGAGTGCCGAGGATCGCAGACACAGCATCCTCGAAACCACCATCTCGTTCATCTCTCAGTTCGGATTCTGGGGATTCACCATCCGCGACGTGGCGCAGGCTCAGAACATCACCGAGGCAGGCCTCCTTTACTACTACAACACCAAGGAACAGCTCCTTGAGGAAACCCTCAAGTACGCCGATCGCATCAATCAGATCGCCATCGCCAAGCATCTTGGTGTGGAGGGAGTGACGGGCGAGGTCCTTGAGGACGGCATCGCATATCACTGCGATCTTGGTCTCAAGGCCATCTCCACAGGAACCGTGGAAACGAATGCCGCCCGCCCCGAGATGGTCCGCCTCTATATCCTGCTGGAAAGCGAAGCCCTGAGCAAAGACCACCCCGTGCACAAATACTTCGAACAGCGCGAAATCAATCTGCTCAAGGAATATGCATTCGCCGCCAAGCGTGACGCCGTACCCGATCCCGAGCGCACCGCATTGCAGGTTCTATCCGCAATGGAAGGTCTGCAACTGCGATGGCTCAACGGATCGCACGATATCGACTTCGTCGAGGAATGGAAGGCCATCATCGACCTGCTTATTCCATAAGAGCCGATCGGCACGGTTCTAGCCCGCGATCACCGCAAGGTTCCATGGACCGATCTCCAGCTCGTCGCCCACGGCCACTTGGGAGCCGGCCTTGAGCGCGACGCCCGCAGTCACCGTTTCATCGACCTCGCCATCCCTGCCGATCATCTCCGGAGCGACCACCACATCGCCCGCAACAGGGCTGGCGACTACAACCGGTTCGGCGGAATAGTTCAGCAGGTACGTGACCGTCTCGCCCTTGGTGTTCACACCCTGGCGCACGGTAAGCGTTCCGGCGAGCCCCGCCCCCGCACCGTCGACACCGGCATGAGTCACGGCCTCGCGCAGCACCTCGCGGATCGCATCGGCGTCGAGCAGCGTGGCAATCCATTCCGCGTCGCCCTTACCGAAGGCATGACGCGTGATCGCCGCATAGCCCTTCCACGCGTAGTGCCCGTACGATGCCAGCACCTGCGTGCCTTCGGCGGCATCAAGCAATTCAATCAACGACTGCGCCTCGGTCGGCTGCGTACCAGCAAGCGGGCCGGCGAACTCGACCGGCACGTTCTTCGGCCGGGTGAACTGATTGTAGGTCATACCGAACACGTCGGTGAGATTGTGCGGTGCGCGGTCATGCCACACAGTCACCTCGTCGTCGGCCACGAAGGAACGCATCGTGGCGACCAGGTGACCGCCGTTGGCGACGAAATCACGCAGACGATCCGTGGTCTCCTGCGGCGTGCAGTACAACGCCGGGGCCACGATCATCTCGTATGCGGCCAGGCGATCCGCCGACGCGTCGGCGGGGACGAAATCGCATTCGACATTGAGTTCGAACAACGCATCGTAGATATTGCGCACCACGTCGTTGTATTTCAGACTGCCGCCGAACGGGAAGCCCGCCTCGATGAGGAACCAGTCAAGCGCGGTCAACGACTCGTTGCTCACCATGATGGCGACCTTGTTGCGCTTCTTCAGGTGGACGAGCCGCTCCCCCACCTCCGGCCTGGCGATCTCACGGCCGAATACGCCGGCCTCGCGGTATGTGGGATTCGGTTCAAGATCGTGGCTCAAAAGTCCCTTCCAGTATGTCTCGAAGGAATTGTGGATGGAATGCCAGTGCCAGTATTCCACCATGTCGGCGCCGGAAGCGAGGTGGGAGTATGCCTGCAAGCGAAGCTGACCGGGGAACGGCACCCAACCGTGCTGGCCTTGTGCCTCGGTTTCGAGCACCAAATAGTTCTTGCCGTCTTTGGTGGAGCGGGTCATATCGCCGCCAAAGGCGATCTCCTTGCCGGTCAGATCATCCTCGGTGGGGTGATAGATGTCCACGCCGGTAATGTCCACGGCGGTCGCGGCCTTGAAGTGGTCGACCGCAGGCTGCACGCCGTAGGAATAACCGCGCCATTCGAAGTCGAAGTTGTGGGTGATGAACTGGTCGTCATGCGCGTATTCGCGCACGATATCCGACTGCCACTGAAGGAACTGGCGCACCTGGTCGCGGCGGAACTTGTCGAACTCGCCACCGAGCGACTCGTTGATGGTGGCGGTCACGTCCGGGAAGTCCTCCCAGGAGTCGATGCGGTTGGACCAGTAGTCGAGACCGAAATGGCGGTTCAATTCGTCCAGATCGCCGTGGAACTTCTCACGCAGGTATTTGACGAACAGGCGCTGCATATCGTTGGAGACGGAATCGTAGTACTTCGTCTCGTTGTCCACCTGGTAGCCGATGACGGCAGGGTGGTCGGCGACATGGGCGATGAGCCTGCGGACCACGCGCTCACCGTAGAAGCGATACGCGGGGTTGACGATGTCCATGATCTGGCGCGCACCGTACTTGCCCTGGCCGTTCGGGGTGACGGCCAGCACATCCGGGTGCATCTTGACCAGCCATGACGGCACGGCATAGGTCGGCGTACCGACGATGACGCTGATGCCGGCCTTGTGCGCAGCGTCGAGCGCACGATCGACATGACTGAAATCGAATACGCCCGGCTGCGGCTCGCAGGTGCTCCATGTGGATTCGGCGATGCGGATGACGTTCAGCCCGGCGTCCTTCATCATGCGCATATCCTCGTCGATGCGGTCAATGCCTTTCATCATGAGGTATTCGTCATAATAGGCGGCGCCGAACAGGATATGATCCACGCAATTCCGGCTCATAGCTCCTCTTTCCATTGTCTTCGTTGACGTTTCCACCATTGGTCGTTAGACGTCCATTTATATCTAACACTCATTAGATATAAATAATCTATACTCGTGGAAAACAGTTGTCAACTTCTGTTATCTACCGCGTGTTAGATATATTTACACCACAAAATCCCCGCAAAATACGCCGTTTTCAAACGGCTACACCCTCACAACGGCCTGACTATCTTTCGAACGATAAGTAAAAGGCGACCCTGCCTTACCACCAGCAGAGCCGCCCACAGGAGCAATCAGCCCCTCAACGGTATCTATCCCACACCGGAGATGGGAAGATCAACCGTTCGAAAACCAGCCACTCGTCGTATATGTCGATCGGCGGCTTACGCGCCCAACGCAGCTGGATGCCGTCCATCGCCTCTATACACTGGCGCACCACCGGTCGCATATTCTCCCACCCGCCGATCTCGGGCGGCAGCTTCCACTTGCATTCGGAATACTGGCTCCACACGGTGTCGGGCCGATTCTTGAAATAGTCATGCAACGGATGCTCAGGACTGAACGATTCCGGTTCAAGCACCATATACAGCTGCAGCAGACTGCGGCGCTGCGCATTGAACCGCACCAGAAAACGCAGGTACGCAGGGAACAGCATGCCTTCCGGATCACTGCCCGGCAGCCCGGAAGCAATGAAATCGTCAGGCGTGCCCTCGGCATCGTAGTTGTCGGTGATAAGCATCGACAGCAGATTCTCCTTGTTGCCGATGTAATGCAGCATACCCGGCTGGCTCATGCCGACCGCATCCGCGATCTCCTTAAGCGACGTGCCGTAATACCCCTTCTCGCCGATCAGCTTCACCGCGGCCTGAATAATCTCGCTTCTGCGCTCCTCCGGATTCTTGCGGACGCGCTTCTTCCCCTTGATAGTCATGGCTTCCAGTCTACCGAATGGTCATTCGATAGCAGTATGCCGCATGTTGACCACGAATCGGCCAGCATGCGGCATAGTTGGATAACGCCACGAAAGGACATCGATCAGATGACTCAGCCCTGGAACACCTCGGGGTGCTTCGAATCTCCTGGAATATCGTCGAGCAACCCCTCAAGCCCCAGGAACTCGCGCCAGAAGTCAAGCGGCTGGCCATACGGTGCGGCCTCACGCCCATGCGCCTGCAGATTGGCCTTGGCCTCGAATACATCCTCCTCGCGCAGCCCGTCGAAATAGCTTTCCAGGCGAATACGATTGGCCGGCACATAGAACAGGGAGGCGATGATCTCCGTCAAACGCTCCGCACGCTCAACCGGCAGCGAATCCCAATGACGCAGTTCGATGAAGTTCTTCAGGCGTACCTCATTGAAATGCGTGGAGATGATGTGGTTGATCTCGTAGTCGTTGAGCTCGCGATCGGGGTACACCTCCCCCGCGTTCTCACGGAAGGCCACACGATGCAGCTCCTTGCCGGTCGCACCGGCGTCCACCGCTTCGGGAGTATGCGTCAAGTCGGCGAACATGAGCGGCGTGCACAGCACGTCACGTGCATAATCCTCCCAGCCGAACCGTGGATCGAACAGACCGGGGATGACATTCGTGCGCTGGAAGTCAAGGAAATCCCACATACGCTGACGCAGCAGCGGATACGTGTTGAGCTTGCCCTCGAAATACGGGCTGTTGCGGAAGAACCACGCCAGAATCGGCCCGATGGCGGTACCGACACGCATCTTGGCAATGGAATCGGCCTCGTCCACATAGTCGATGCTCACCTGCGTGGAGGCGGAGCACCGCATCATGCACGGCCCGAACTCCCCCACCCTGCCGAGATAATCGGTCATGGCATCATAGCGATCCTTGGGGTTGACGGGAATGTCGGCGAAACTGGACTTCGGCTGGTAGCCGTAATGCACGAGCCTGAAGCCAAGCTCCTCGACGATGGGATCGACCTGACTGCGGAATTCGCCGTACAAGGCGTTGAGCTCCTGCGGCTCATGCAGCACGCCAATGGACGTCTCGATCTGACCGCCCGGTTCCAGCGACACCGACAAGCCTTTACGCCCAAGGCCGACCAGATGCCCGTTCTCCCAATATTCCTTGCCGTCGTCATAATACGGCGCGATGCGTTTGAGCAGCGTTTCGATACCGTTCGGCTCGTAATAGCTGACGGCGGTGTCATCGGCGTTATGGACCGGCAGATGCTCGATCTCCACACCGAAACCGCCGGCGCCCCGCTTGGAGCACCCCTTCTCGAAGAACTTCAACAGACTATCGACATGCTTGGGGTTCGGCTCGGCGAGCAGATGCGCATAACTGATTCTGGGAGTAACCATGGGCTATATGGTATTCGCGGAATTCCCCAAGCGTGCCGAGAATCCGCGAATTGGCTATATGAAAAACTGATGGCAAGCGGCATGCAACCGCAGGGGCGCTACACGACGCAAATCGCCGTCATGCCCGGATGAGCAAGGCCGCCACCGCCACAGCCTCGGCGCGATATGAGCGAAAGCCTTATTGGCCTTATTCTTCGGCGCTCGGATTGTGTTCCACCACACTGAGCGCCACCACGCCATCCGCGGTGTGTACGAACACGTTCGCGCTCCCGCCGACGTCTTCCAGCCCCTTGACCAGGTGGGAGATCGGTTCGGAATCCAACACCGGCAGCACCTGGGCAACGCCGTCCGCATCCGTGACGGTCAGGGTGTCATCCAGATAGCCCGTGGCCAGCGTCTCGTCGATCGCACTTTCGAAGTCGCTCAGTTCACGGATCTCCTTCTCCGCGGACTTATTGGCTGCCACCTCGACGGCATGCTCCACCGCTTCATCCAGCTTGTCCTGCTCGCTCATCAGACCTTTCCTTCCGTACCGATTCACACGCATCTCGTATTGCTCAGCATGCACGCCTCTGCCCGCCTTTGCAGGAAACGGGCATGATACGCCATGCCGTATGCGTTGGAAGCACCTTACCGCCGCAAAGTATCAAGTCCATTTCGCGGATGAAAAACTCCCATATAATGAACATCGCATGATGGATAGTCTGATGGGCACTGCTTGGATTCGCCCCATCATCAGGCTGGCGACTGCCTGATGGAAATCTCATAGCCGTCTTTTCCCAGGCAAGATGCTACTAATAAGCGGATAGCCATATGCATATACGGCTATCCGCTTTCGTCACGAGTCATGCAGCGCGAAACTATTCGCCGCCTTGCTCCTGCTGCTTCTTGTGCATCTTCTTGGCGGCGGCGATCATCAGCTTGATGCGGTTAAGCTGGTTCGCCTCGGAAGCGCCCGGATCGTAGTCGATGGACACGATGTTCGCTTCCGGGTGCAGACGGCGGATCTTGCCGAACATGCCACGGCCCGTCACATGGTTCGGCAGGCAGGCGAACGGCTGCGCGCACACCACATTCGGGCAGCCCGACTCGATGAGCTCGAGGATCTCGGCGGTCAGCAGCCAACCTTCGCCCGCCTGCACGCCCACCGACGTCACCTCGCCGGCCTTCTTGACCAGCTCCGGCATCGGCAGATCCTGCGAGAACTTGCCGTGCGCCAGACCGATGGCCTTACGCACCGGCGCATTGTACAGGTCGAGCCCCTTGCGCATCGCGGCGTAGCCGAGCTTGTTGCCGCCCATGCCCAGGTAATGGTCGTTCCAATCGGAAATGTACGGGCGGGTGGTCATAAATTCCATGATGCCCGGCACCACGGCCTCGCAATCCTGTGATTCGATCACATCGACCACATGATTGTTGGCGTCCGGCTGATACTTGACCAGGATCTCGCCCACCACGCTGACACGCACCTTACGCGGAATGTTCCTGAGCGGCAGCGCGTCGAAGGACTTCACGATCTGCCTGACGAGCGTCGGATACGGCAGGTAGCCCTTGCCGATGAACCGTTTCGCCGTCTTGGAATGACCATGATGCTCGAGCGTTTCGCGCACGATCGTGTCCCATGTCTTGTACAGCTTGTTGGCGCTGCCGGGCGTCACCTCGTACGGGCGCACGCGGTACAGGCATTTCATCAGCAGATCGCCGATGATCAGCGCCTTGATGACACGATGCAGCAACGCAGGCGTGGCCTTGAAGCCTGGATTGTCCTCAATGCCCTGCGTGGAAATGGCGATCACCGGAATCTGCGGGTAGCCGGCATCCACCAACGCCTTGCGAATCAGACCGAAATAGTTGGTGGCACGGCACATGCCGCCGGTCTGTGTGATGGCCAGCGCGGTATGGTCGGGATCGTACCTGCCCTCCAGAATCGCATCCACCAGCTGGCCGATGACCATGATGGCCGGATAGCAGGCGTCGTTGTTCACATATTTGAGACCGGTTTCCACATCCTCACGGCTGGCATGTTCAAGAATGTCGAACTTGTAGCCGCCGGAACGGATGACGGATTCCACCAGGGAGAAGTGAATCGGGCTCATCTGCGGAGCCACGATGGTGTAATCCTTCATATCCTTGCCAAAAGGCACGCGGTTCGCATACTTCGACATGGTGGCCGAATTATGCGCGGAAGCGCCTGAGCCCTTGCCGTTCGCAGCGGCACGCCGGGAAGCCTGCCTGACGGCTTCGGTGAGCTTCGGATTGGCCTTCATCACCGTGTCGAGCATGACCTGACGGCCCGGAGTGGGGGCTTCGGAACCGGTCCTGCGGAATTCACCCTGCCTGGGCTCGGCCTGCCGTTCTGCGGACTTGAGTTGGGCTTCGGCGGCGGCAAGCTGGGACTTCGCCTCTTCAAGCTTCGCCTTGGCCTCGGCGACTGCGGCATCGTCGACAGGCTGGTCGAGTTTGCCCGGCATAGCGGCCGGCAGCGCACGCCTATGATTGCGCTCGCGCTCTTCGACGGCGGCCTTGAGCGAGCGCAGACGGATCTTCGCCGCACCCAGGTTCGAGACCTCGTCGATTTTCAGCATGGTGTACACGTCGGCCTTGTCCGCCAGAATCTCCGATACCTGGTCGGTGGTGATGGCGTCGAGACCGCAGCCGAAGGAGTTGAGCTGCACGAGTTCCAGCCCCGGATAGGAGGCCACGAAGTTGGCCGCCGCATACAGGCGGGAATGGTAGGCCCACTGGTTGGTGACGCGCAACGGCATCTTGGTGACCTTGCGGTCGCCGACATGCCGGAAGCCATCGGCGTTCTTCGCGCGCGGATCGTTGTCGCCGTCGGCCAGGAATTCGCTGAGGCTGAGCTTCTCCCCCGGCTGCAACTCGCAGATGGAGTCCTCGGACAGGACCACCATACCCAGCGAGCAGATGGTTTCGGGGATGCCGTGGTTGATTTCCGGATCGACATGGTACGGGCGCCCGGCAAGCACGATGCCCCGGCAGTCGTGCTCCTTCATGTACGCCAGTGCGCGCAGACCCTCCTGCTGCACATCATGTTTGAACACCTTGTCTTCGGCGTACGCGGCCTTGACCGCCGTTTCGGCTTCCTCACGGGTCACGTTGGCCCATGCGAACTCCTCGACGATACGGTCGACCATCAGCTCATGATTGGCGAGATTGAAATAGGGACGCATGTAGTGCACGCCCTCCTCGCGCAGTTCGGGCATGTTCGCGCCGATGACCACCGGGTAGTTCGCCACGACCGGGCAGTTGTAGTGGTTGTCGGTGTTGGGCACAAGATTCTCCTCGTAGCTTATGCACGGGTAGAAGATGGTTGTGATGCCCTTGTTGAGCAGCCACTTGATATGGCCGTGCACCAGCTTGGCCGGGTAGCAGATGTTCTCGGAGGCGATCGATTCGATGCCCGTCTCGAACAGTTCATGCGAGCTGCGGCCCGAAATCACGACCTTGAAGCCCAGTGAGGTGAGCAGCGTGAACCAGAACGGATAGTTCTCGTACATGTTGAGCGCACGCGGAATGCCGATCTCGCCGCGCGTGGCCTTCTTGTCGGTCAAACGGCGGTAGGCGAAGCAACGCTTGTACTTGTAGTCGTACAGATTCGGCCTGTCGGAACGCTTGCGCTTGGCGTCGCCGCCGCGTTCGCAACGGTTGCCGGTCACATAACGGGCGCCGTCGGCAAAGGTGGTGATGGTGAGCTTGCAATGGTTCTGGCACAGCTTGCACACGTCGCGCTCGGTGGTCATGGTGAGCGCGTCGAGCGCGTCGCCGGTCAGGATGGAGCTGGCGGTGTGCTTCACGCCATCGATGACGACCGTATGCTCGTCGTTCTGCGCGTTCCGCTCCGCATCATCCTTCAATGCGCTGCCGTCTGCCGCGACCAGCGAATCCGTTTCGTCCGCCACATCCACGTAATGCATGCGCGCGGTGAGGGCCGCGCCATATGCACCCATCAGGCCGGCGATGTTCGGACGGGTCACCTGGCGTTCGGTCAGCAGTTCGAATGCGCGCAGCACGGCATCGTTCAGGAACGTGCCGCCCTGCACGACCACGGTGTCGCCAAGCTCGCCGGAATCACGCAGTTTGATGACCTTGTACAACGCGTTGCGCACCACCGAATAGCACAGGCCCGCGGCGATGTCTTCGATGCTGGCGCCTTCCTTCTGCGCCTGCTTGACCGACGAGTTCATGAACACGGTGCAACGCGAACCCAGGTCGACCGGATGCGTGGAGGCGAGCGCCTTCTGGGTGAATTCCTCGATGCTCAGTCCCATCGACATGGCGAAGGTCTGCAGGAAGGAGCCGCAGCCGGAGGAGCATGCCTCGTTCACCGCGATGGAATCGATCACGCCGTCGGTGATGGCAAGATACTTCATGTCCTGGCCGCCGATGTCGATGACGGCGGTGACGCCGGGGCTGACCATTTCGGCGCCACGGTAATGGGCCATGGTTTCGACCACGCCCTCGTCAAGATGCAGACCCGTGGCGATAAGTCCTTCACCGTACCCGGTGGCGCAGGAACGTGCGATCCACGCTCCGGCTGGCAATGCGGTCTGGATCTTCTTGGCGATGGTGATGGCGGCGGTCAGCGGGCTGCCTTCGTTGTTGGCATAACTGGACCATACGATCTCACGGTCATCGTTCACCAGGGTTGCCTTGATGGTGGTCGACCCTGCGTCGATGCCCAGGAAATGCGGACCCGTGGCGCCATCGAGGTTGCCGATATGCACGTGTTCGCGGTGATGACGCTCGTTGAACGCCTTGCGGTCCTCCTCGGTGGGGAACAGTGGCGGCATGGTGGGCGTGTTGGACGGCAGGTTCTCCAGTTCCTCCAAACGGGAGAGGAAATCGCCCAACGGTTTGGCCTCGAAATGGTTGCCTTCGTCGTCGGTGTTCTGCTCTGCCTGCAATGCCGCGCCATAGGCCACATACAGGTGGGCGTCGGTGGGGACGATGAACTCGTCCACCTTGCCGTCGAGCGCACGCTTGAACGCCGCGCGAAGTTCGGACATGAAGAACAGCGGGCCGCCAAGGAAGATGACGGTGCCGTGGATCGGACGGCCGGAGGCGAGACCAGCAATGGTCTGTGTGGCGACTGCGGTGAAGATGGAGGCTGCCAGATCGGGCTTTGCCGCACCATCGTTGATCAGCGGCTGCAGATCGGTTTTGGCGAACACGCCGCAGCGCGAGGCGATCGGATACAGGTTCTCGTAATCCTTCGCCATCTCGTTCAGACCGGACGGATCGGTGTCAAGCAGAGTGGACATCTGATCGATGAACGCGCCGGTACCGCCTGCGCATGAACCGTTCATACGCTGTTCGGGCGTGGGCTTCAAATAGGTGATCTTGGCGTCTTCGCCACCAAGTTCGATAATGACATCGGCCTGCGGATATTCCTTGTCGATCGCCTCGGTTTCGGCGATGACCTCCTGCACGAACGGCACATGGAGGCTGTCGGCGAGCGCCAGACCGCCGGAACCAGTGATGGCCAGACGAATCGGCTCGTCGCCGCGCCCGCTTTTCTCAAGCATGCCTCGGATGTCGGCCAGCAGTCCGGCCACGGTGGCACGAACGTTGGCATGATGGCGGCGGTAGTCGGAGAATAGCGTTTGAGACAGCGAATCGGCCTGGTCGAGCACCACGGCCTTGACGGTGGTTGAGCCGATATCCAGTCCCACGCGTAACGGTTTCGCATCAGGATTCGCGGACTGCAGTGTGCTCACGATAGGTGCGGTATCAGCCATGTATTCCTCTACAACTCGGGTTTCGGCTTCATGCCGCCTTTTATGCCCTTCACATATCCGGCCGGATACTCAGGTACCGATGGCGGTAACGCCGACTTGCTGGAGAACCAGCTTAGTCCGACCACTCACCTAACGCTTTTTATGTCAAGTGATTTTGCTCACGGAATACCGTCTGCACGTTGTCGTTACCTTTTGACCTATAAGGGTTTCGCCATACCCCGGCCAATGGTAGGGATACGACACACGGCATGTATCGTCTTCGCCTCCGAACACAAGCGCTTAATAGCCGTGCATGTGGAGGTAATCGTCGTCGAAGCCGAAATAATGGCCGATCTCGTGGATGACGGTTTTCTCGATCTGTTCGACCATGTTCCGCCGCGTATCGCATATGCGCTCATGCGGCCCTTTGTAGATGGTGATCATGTCGGGCATGACGCCGCTATATGACGTGGTTCGCTGGGTGATCGGAACACCGGTGTACAGGCCAAGCAATTCGCCTTCGGAGCAATGCAGGCTGCCGAGCTCCGCCGCCGTGGGCTCGTAATCCCACGATATGCCGATATTGCTCAGCGCCTCGGTGAATCGGGCGGGAATCGCCGCCAATGCCTCTTCGATGGCGGCTTCGAATTCCTGATCGTTCATATGCATGATTCGAGCCTACCGTGATATTCCATATACCGCTTCCCGTGGCATCATTGCCGCAAACGCAATCGCACCATGCGTATGCCGGCGGAACCGGCCCGATCACATGAAAATGTGGACTTTCGCCGCATTCATCGCAAGGAGGCAGCCACAACCACCGTGATGGTGGCACAATCGTCGTATCGGCGGCATGCGGCCCATCGAGCCGCCACAGGTAAGGAGACATGATTCTATGGACGAGCAGAAGACCCAGCCGATCGCCGTGCCCGCCTCTCCGGCGCAGACCGGCCAGCAGACCACTGCGGACACCCAGCCACTGCCGCAGCACTCTCAGCAATCTCAATACACCCAGCAATCTCAATACCCACAGTACGGCGAGCCGCAATATCAGAACGCGCAATATCAGCCCGCATCATATTCTCCCCAACCTCAGCAGAACGCCCCTGCACCGGTTCCTGCAAAACGCAGGCACTGGTCGATCATCATAGCCGTTATCGCGGCTATAACCATTGTCGCCAGCTTGGCTGGCGCCTACGTCTACCACAGCAGGCACGAGCAGGCGCTGTCCGACTGCCGCAACGCAGTCAGCGAATTCACCAAGGTACGCAAGGAACTGCTCGACACCGGCGGATCCTCGTCACAAATCCAACAGCTGCTGCGCAACATGCTTGGCGTAAGCGATATTCTCGATGCCGCCGCCGACGCATCGAGCAGCGCCGAACAAACGGTACGCGCCGAAGGCTGCGCCGCAAACGCGACGATCACCCAGCTCAACCTGGTCAAAGACACCGTTGCCAGCGCCACCGACTCGTTGCGCACATCCATCGACAGCCTCAAAAAGGATGCTTCGAAACTCGCCGCAGGCGGCTCCTCGTCACGGCAAGACGCCGACGGCGGATCCTCCACAGGCAAAAAGGACACCGGCAGCGGAAGTACCGGCGACGGAACCGACAGCGCACTGGAACAGAGCAGGAAGGAGCTGCAAAGCACCATCGATTCCGCACGCACACTGCTCGACCAATTGGAAAACAGCGAACTGAACAATACCCTCAAACAGCTGGCGAGCAACGCGTTGAGCACAGGACTGAAAGCCGCGCAGAATCTTGCCAATGACCAGACCATCATGGACTCGCACGCCTATGAGACGGCCAAAAGCACCCTGGAACAGGCGATTAGCGCAGCCAAACAGTGGCTCGAAAGCCAGGCTGCCAATCAATAACGCAATAATGACGGGCATCGGCGCGAGCCCTACGGGCCGGGATTCCCGGCGATAGCCGTGCAGGCCAATGCCGATGCCCCGCCGCGCGTTGTGCCTTGGATCTGGCCGACCGAACGCAACCAGGAACGATGATTCCGACTAGCTTGGCGCCTCAACACGATCAGGATGCCTGAGCACCCTCGCCGGCGTCGCGATCCTTACGGTAGATCTCCGACACCTGCCGTTCCTGATCGTGCAGCTTCGCCCAGATCACCGGCTTGCCCGCGGCAAGCGACTTCGGCACGTTGAGAATACGCTGATTGCGCGACCCGCGGAATTGCAGCAGGGAATCATGCTGATCCTTCAGATACCGGCCATCCACCAGAATGTCGATAAGCTCCAGCAGCTCGCGCTTATCGGGCGTCTCCCCCTCGCGCATCAGCTCCTCCCACGTGTACCCGGTCCAGCTCCAGATATCCTTGTCATGGCCGAATTCACGACGGATCCTTCTGGCCAGCGGAATCAGCACCGGCGTGGCAAGCATCGGCTCGCCGCCGAGAAACGTGATGCCCTGCACCCACGGCGCGCGCAGATCGTCGATGATCTTGTCTTCCAAGCGCTGTGTATACTCATGGCCGGCCTGAAAATCCCAGATCGAAGCATTGAAGCATTCGACGCAATGGAACGGGCAACCGGACACATATAGGGAGTTGCGCACGCCTTCGCCATCGGTGACGATGAAGGTCTTATAGTCGGCGATCATGCGTTTGGACATGCGCCTGCCGTCCCACTGCCCCGCACGCGGATCGTTGGCCAGCCCACGCGACGGTATGGATGGCCCGCGCCCCGTCTCGCCGACGGCGAAATCATGACGCCTGGGCTCGGTTCTGACCTTGCGAAAATCCTCCATGTGCACTCCCCTCATCATGTTCGCAGCGCAGCCGCCGCCGCTTCTCCGGCAACAACGTTGAGGGCGACCGGCAACCCTGTCAGCCGGACGCCCTCATATCACGTCGTCACACATCCATACCAAGCCGCAGGCCGGCAGGACGCGTCATCCTATTTGGTTTCCTCGAACCATTCGTGTTCGGAACCGTCGCTCAGCGTCACATGACCGGTCTCGCCGCTCATATGCTTCACACGATGCGCGATCTCCTCATGGCGGCCATGCACCATCGGACGCTGCACCGGGTTGCCCAGGTAGCCGCACGTACGCTTGGTCACATTGCACTTGTCGGGATCGGAGTTACCGCACTCCGGGCACTTGAACCCCTCGTCGGTCGGCTCGAAATCACCCTGGAAGCCGCATACGAAGCAGTGGTCGATCGGCGTGTTGGTGCCAAGATAGCCGATGCCGATGTTGTAGGCGTAATCCCATACGGCCTCCAATGCCTTCGGGTTGTCCTGCAGGCACGGATATTCGCAGTAGTTGATGAAACCGCCGGACGCATAGTACGGGAAGTCCTTCTCGTACGTGAGCTTCTCCATCGGCGTGGGCTGCAGCCATACCGGATAGTGGAAGGAATTGGTGTAGAAGTCGTGGTCGGTCACGCCATCGACCCTGCCGAACTTCTCACGATCCATACGGTTGAAACGATCGGTCAGCGACTCGGCAGGCGTGGAATACACCGAATAGTGGTAGCCCTCCGCCTTACTCCACTGCTTGCACAGCTCGTTCATGCGCTTGACGATGGACAGCGCAAACTCCTTGCCTTCCGGATCCCAGCCATGGTCGCGAATCCAATCCTTGCCATAGAACACGGCGGTCGCCTCGGCCAGGCCGATATAGCCCAACGATACGGTGGCACGCTCGTTCTTGAACAGCACATCGACATTGTCGTTGGCACCCAGACGCCCGAACGCACCGTAACGGAACAGCGTAGGAGCGTTCACCGGGGTCGCCTGCTTGCACCGCATGATACGGAACTGCAACGCCTGATGGGCGACCTCCATACGCTCGCTGAACAGCTTCCAAAAGCGGTCCTTATCGCCGTGGGATTCCAAGGCGATACGCGGAACATTGACGGAAACCACGCCAAGATTCATACGCCCGTCCTCCTCGTCCTTGCCGGTCTCGGGGTTGACCCAGCCCTGCAGGAAGGAACGGCAGCCCATCGGCGCCTTGAAGGAACCGGTGATCTTGACAATGTTCTCGTAGAACACCACATCCGGGTACATACGCTTGGTGGCGCATTCCAGGGCGAGCTGCTTGAGGTCGTAGTTCGGATCCTCCGGCTCGCAGTTCACCCCATGCTTGATGGTGAACACAAGCTTCGGGAAGATCGCGGTATGGTGGTCCTTGCCGAGGCCACGAATACGATTCAGCAGAATCGCACGCTGGATCTCGCGAGCGAACCAATCGGTGCCAAGACCGAAACCGACCGTGACGAACGGAGTCTGGCCGTTGGACACACGATTGGAGTTGATCTGGTATTCCATGGTCTGCATGGCGTCATAGATGGCCTTGCGGGTGCGGATCTTAGCCAGGATCTCACGCTCCTGCTCCAACTCGTCGACATCGGTGTGGAACGGCGTATCCATGGGCAGCGGTTCACGGGAGCCGAAATGCAGTTTGCTCGGCTCGTTGCGCTTGGCGTTCTCCACCTGACGGCGGGCGAATTCGACCGGCATGCCGTCGGGGATGTTCTCACGGGCCTCTTCGAGGAACTTCTCGTAATCCTTCTTCGCATACCGGGCAAGATGCTCGTCGGCGCGGTTCGCGGTCTGGCCGCCGTACTGGCTGGAAGCCACATCCTTCATGATCTGCGTGATCTGCGTGGCCGCGATGGCGATGGACTTCGGAGACGCCATCGGGGCGTTGCCCAGGGTGAAGCCGTTGGCCAGCATGTCCCAGAAGTTTGGCAGCGAACAGTTGGACTGCGCGGTGAACGGCGAATAGTCGGCGTCGTGGAAGTGGATATCGCCCTTCATGTGCGCGTTGGCCACCACCTGCGGGAGCATGTTGAGCGCCGCGGCCTTGCTGACCGCGCCCGCCAGCAGATCGCGCTGCGTGGCGTACACGTTGGAATCCTTATTGGCGTTCTCATGAATCAGCGTCGGATCGTTGTTGATGAAGCGGGCGACAGCCTCGTTCACATCCGTGGCCTTGGCACGCTGGATATCCTTGTCGAGTCGGTAGTTGGTGTAGGTTCGGGCCACGTCGTAGAGGTGATCCTCAATCAGCGCATGCTCGACAAGGTTCTGGATATCCTCGATCTTGGCCGGTCCCGCATACCGTTCCTTGATCTCGCCTTCGACCTGATTGGCAAGATCACGGATCAGAGCCTCCTCTTCCGGGCCGACCTCCTTATTGAGATCGGCGAATGCGGACTTTACGGCGGCAATGATGTTGATCGGATCGAAATCCACGATACGACCATCACGCTTCTCCACCTGCACCGTGCTGGTAGAGGGTGTAACAGTTGTCGTGCCGGTTGTTTCCATCGTCATCTTCCTGCCTTTTCCCGGGCGCCTATGCGCCCTTTCACGCCTTGCATCTTAGCGTCTCGTTTGTATTGCCTCATGTACTGTACCCCTACATATAGTTCCGGCACGCCGGATAAACACTAGGGCTAGTGTTTTTCGGCATAATACCGCCAAAAAGAAGATTGTGTGATTAACGTAACAATCCACCCGCGGCAGCCGCCCGATCGACCCCGACGCAAGGCGGCAGAACGCGACACGCGGTACACCCCGAAAAGGCAGTCGACGACCCCAATTGCAGCCAGCGAAATCGCAGGACGATTCGACCCCGCATCTATAGTGGTTCCCATGAACCAAGACCCGAACATGACCGGCGCACCGATACCCCGTTCGTTCGACCAACTGCCACGACTGGCACGCGAAACCACTGCGGAAAACCCCTGGCCGGTAAGCGTGCTGAGCCAGAAATTCCACACCGCCGTGGAGAAATGGCCGGCAGCATGGATCTGCGGCCAGATCACCGAAATCAACACCAGACGCGCAGGATCCGCCTACCTCACGGTACGAGACGATTTCGAAGACATCGCCATCTCCGTATCCGGCTGGCGCGCCTTCGCCGCAGCGGCCTCACAGTTCCGCCAAGGCGACCGCGTGGTCATCCACGGACGCGCCGACATCTGGGTCAAGCAGACCAGATTGAGCTTCATCGGCGACGATATCCGCAAAATCGGCGCAGGCGGTCTCAAAGAGCAGATCGACGAGCTGCGCAAGAAACTCAAGGGCGAAGGCCTGTTCGACGCCGACCGCAAAAAACCACTGCCGGAATTCCCCCGGTGCATCGGCCTGATCTGCGCGCCGCAGGCGCGTGCGGAAGGCGATGTGATCACCAACGTGAACCTGCGATGGCCGGCGGTACGCTTCACCGTGCTCCATGCGCACGTACAGGGCGCGCAATGCCCGCCCGACATCATCGCCGCGATTCGCCAACTGGACGCCGACCCCGATGTGGACGTCATCATCGTGGCGCGCGGCGGAGGCGCCTTCGAAGACCTCGTAGGATTCTCCGACGAAGGCGTGGTGCGTGCCGCGGCAGCCTGCAATACGCCGCTCGTCTCGGCCATCGGGCACGAGGACGACTGGACGCTCATCGACCTTGCAGCCGACCTGCGCGCATCCACACCGACCGACGCCGCCAAAAAAGTGGTGCCCGACATCCGCGAGCAATGCCAGCTCATCGACAACGCCATCCGCCAGATGCGCATGCGCATCTCCGGGCGCGTGGACGCCGAACTCAAACTCATCGAAGGCTACGCGAACCGTCCGAGCCTGACGCAGCCACTCACCATGCTCGAGCCGCATCAGCGTCTGATCGACGATGCGCGCAGTCGCATGGATATCGGCATGCGCCGCATCATCGACGACGCCTCGCTCACCATTGAGAAGGCGCACGCCTCGCTCACCGCGCTCAGTCCGCAATCCACGCTGAATCGCGGATACGCCGTCGTACAGGATGCGGACGGGCATGTTCTGGACGATGCGCAACGCACCTCGCCCGGCAGCAGGCTCACGCTCACCCTGAAGAAGGGCATCGTCACCGCCACCGTGGACAGCGCCGAATAGCATCCACCCGCACCTCCGTAACAGACACAACACAAACACTCGGCGCAGCCGACGCAACCATAAAGGAACGAAACCATGGCAGACCAGAACACCGCAGCATCCACACTCACCGACGACGAGCGCAAGGCCATCGCGCAGATGCCCTACGAAGAGGCGCGAGACAAGCTTATCGAAGCCGTGCAGGCGCTGGAGGCAGGAGGATTGAACCTCGACCAGTCCATGCGCCAATGGGAGGTCGGCGAGGCACTGGCCCAGCGCGCACAGACACTGCTCAATGAGGTACGCGCCAAGCTCGACGCGGCGCAGAACGCCCAGGCCGCCACAGCCGACACCGCGGGCACGCAGTCGAACCTGGACTGAACGGCGTATTTTCGCTTGTGCAACCTAATATGACTGAGCTTGTGTAATCAGCTCTCCCGACGCAGGCGATATGGCGGGGCTTCCGCATGACATGTTCGGCACGCTCAAGGCACCGCTGCACGGCCTTCGCGGCTCAGCAGCCAAGCCTACGGTCTCACATGTCATATGGAAGCCCCCCAGTTCCTCTTTTTGTGCGGATTTGCGCAGCCAAATACGGGTGACATATGGGATCCGACTACACCGAGGAGTCATCCAGCGTGGCGAAATACGGACGATGTGCACAAACAGCAACGCACAAGAGCCATTGGCGTAGCTCAATGCGCAGGCCGAACGGAAATCGCCACACAAGGGACAGGGTCAGCGTAGCCGTATGCGGACAGAGGCCGAAAAGAGCCACGACCGATCAGCGACCCACATCGATGGTGGCAAGCAGGGCGGCATGATCGGAACCGCTGACCCGTTTCGCCTGCACCTGACCGGCCGTCATATCGCTATCGACCACCACATGATCGACAGCGGTCAGCGTCGGCACCGCAAACAGATTCGCCGGAGCGGTGAACGCGAACCCATGCCCCGACCCGTAGGCGGCGTCATGGAACCGCGTGCCCAAAAACTCACGCATCGACGCATGATCCATCGTCGCATTGAAATCACCCATGAACACGTACCGCGTACCCTCGTCGGCACGCTTCAATCCGAGTTCGTCCAGGGAGCGCTTCCATTGCCGCCAATCCCCCTGCCACGGCGAGGTGGTGTGCACGGACACGAACCGCACCTGCTTCTGCCCTCCGACAAACGCCACCGTGCCGCCGGGCATGAACGATGCGCTGGAATTCACCGCGTCATCGACGGGATCGCCCAATGGCGTCGCCGACCACAACCCGTTGCCGTATGCCCCGTCCATCGTGGAAACCTGTGAATACGGCAGGTACGTCTCGATATGAGCGTTCTTCAGTTTTTCGATGAACTCGCTCGTCGTCTCCTGCAACGCCAGCACCTCGACGCGCTCGTTACGCACCAGATCGACAATCGCCTGCGCATCCGCCTCGCCCTTATACACGTTCAATGTCATCACACGCGCATACTGATCGTCGGTATCCGCAATGGAATGCGCAACAGCGGACGTGGCGGCCACCGACACCGGACGCGACGGCGCAAAGAACGGGTACTGCCACCAGCAGTTCACCACAAGGCAGGCAAGGGCGAGCAGCGCCACCACCATACGACGTGAGAGAACCGCAAGCCCCAGCGCCACCGCGGCCACGCCTATGAACCACGGCACAAAGAACAGCACCAGCGGCACATACGGCAACGCCTG
>CAJLKD010000028.1:0-16011 GCA_905207115.1 Bifidobacterium angulatum
CACCCGGATCCTGGTGGGAGAAGCCGTTGTGATCCTGACGCCACACGTGGGAGGAGACGAGCAGGTTCATGGAGGAGATCGGCTTGCGCCACGGAATCTCGCGGACGGTAGCCTCGAGCCACTTGGCGTGCTGGTTCAGCATGGAGTCGATCACGTGCACGAAGGACTCATAGGAGCTCCAGATGCCGTGACGGCCGGTCAGCAGGTAGCCCTCGAGGAAGCCTTCCATCTGGTGCTCGGAAAGCTGCTCGGTGACCTGGCCGGTGACAGCCATGTGCTCGTCGACCTGAGCGGACAGGTAGCCGGCGTCCCACTGCTTGTTGGTGACGTCGTAAGCGGCCTGCAGACGGTTGGAAGCGGTCTCATCCGGTCCGAAGATACGGAAGGAGTCCGGGTTGTTCTTGATGATGTCGCGGGTGTAGACGCCCAGACGACGGGTGGCCTCGAGCTGGCCCCAGCCGTGGCCGTACTCGGCGACTTCCTTGACCTCGTAGTCTTCCAGCTTCGGCAGCTTCAGCTCTTCGCGGATGCGGCCACCGTTGGCGTTCGGGTTCTCACCGATGCGCAGTTCGCCGGTCGGCATGAAGGCGGTGACTTCCGGCTTCACGGCGCCGTTCTCGTCGAACAGCTCTTCCGGCTTGTAGGACTCGAGCCAGTTCTTGAGGACCTCGAAGTGGGCCTCGGTATCGCGGGCGGAAGCCAGCGGCACCTGGTGGGAACGCCAGGAGCCCTCGGTCTTCTTGCCGTCGATGAACTTCGGGCAGGTCCAGCCCTTCGGGGTACGGAAGATGATCATCGGGTAGAACGGACGAGTCATGTCGTCGGTCTGAGCGGCGGCCTTGATGTCGCAGATCTCGTCGAAGACGGTCTCGAACAGCTCGGCGAAACGACGGTGGATCGACAGGTGATCCTCGTTGTCGAAGCCAGCGACGAACTCGTACGGCTCATAGCCCATGCCGTGGAAGAACTCGTGGAGCTCTTCGTCGGAGATGCGGGACAGGATGGTCGGGTTGGCGATCTTGTAGCCGTTGAGGTGCAGGATCGGCAGCACGATACCGTCGGTGCGCGGGTTGATGAGCTTGTTGGACTGCCAGCCGGTGGCCAGCGGGCCGGTCTCAGCTTCGCCGTCGCCGACGATGGCCGGGACGAACAGGCTCGGGTTGTTCATCACAGCGCCGTAGGCGTGGGACAGGGCGTAACCCAGCTCGCCGCCTTCGTGGATGGAGCCCGGGGTTTCCGGAGCGTAGTGGGACGGGATGCCACCCGGGTAGGAGAACTGGCGGAAGAACTTCTGCAGGCCAGCCTCATCCTTGGTGATGTTCGGGAAGTACTCGGTGTAGGTGCCGTCCAGGTAGGACTGAGCGGTACCAGCCGGGCCGCCGTGGCCCGGGCCCATGATGATCACAGTGTTCTGCTGGTGATCAGCAATGAGACGGTTGATGTGGCCGATGAGGAAGTTCAGGCCCGGGGTGGTGCCCCAGTGACCGACCAGACGGTGCTTGACGTCTTCGCGGGTGAAAGGCTCCTTCATCAGCGGGTTGCTACGCAGATAGATCTGGCCGATGGAGAGGTAGTTGGCTGCGCGCCAGTACTTATCCACGCCTTCGATAGCTTCCTCGGAAACCGGAGCGTTCAGCTTCTTCCAAGGGGTGCCAATAACAGGACTCGTCATGTGTACTCCTGTACTCCTGCACTGTGATGTGCGATTGTTTATTTCCTTAGGTCATGAGCCATGCCTAAAACCTTGCGGTTACGCGGTATGCCTCATTTCCAGTCACTTGCACATATTACGAGCGCGGTTCGACTTTTTGCTGTTTTTTTGCGACTGTGTGTTCAATTGTTATTTTTCTGTACGCAAATGTGTGCTTTTATCGGGATTTTTGTGCGTACTTCACGCTCTATCAAAAAGATTGAAAAACGGCTCAAAATCAACGTTTTTAGTCGGTTAACACATGTTTCCCACGTTCGTTTCCCTAGATACACACGCGGCGTGTTGAGTAGGTGGGAGTAAGCAATTGTGAGATTCGTTCATTCTCCGTTCACGCGTTTCCAATGTCTCCTTGCAACGTCACAATAGAGCAGTTAGTATTGTTCGTTTCTTGATACCTCATATTAAAGGGAGAGTGTTATGGCTGCAGGTCCTGTGCTCGTTGTCGATTTCGGAGCCCAGTACGCCCAGCTGATCGCACGTCGCGTGCGTGAGGCCAATGTTTATTCGGAGCTCGTGCCGCATTCCATGCCGGTCGATGAGATGCTGGCCAAGGATCCGCAGGCCATCATCCTGTCCGGTGGCCCCGCTTCCGTGTTCGAACCGGGCGCTCCGCGCGTCGACAAGAAGCTGTTCGACGCGGGCGTTCCGGTGCTCGGCATCTGCTACGGCTTCCAAGCCATGGCATACGCGTTGGGCGCGGATGTCGACAAGGCCGCCCTGGGCGAATACGGCAAAACGGAAACCACCATCGACAAGGCGGAGGGTCTGCTCGACGGCTCTCCCGCAGAGCAAAGCACGTGGATGAGCCATGGCGTGGCCGTCAAGACCGCGCCGGAAGGCTTCGAAGTGCTCGCCCACACCGAAGGCGCACCGGTCGCCGCCATGCAGGACGAGTCCCGCAAACTGTACGGCGTGCAGTGGCATCCGGAAGTCAAGCACACTCCGATGGGCCAGAAGCTCATCGAGAACTTCCTGCACAAGTGCGCCGGCCTCGGCGATAACTGGAACGCGTCCAACATCATCGAGGACCAGGTCAAGAAAATCCGCGAGAAGGTCGGCGACGCCCAGGTGATTTGCGGCCTGTCCGGCGGCGTCGACTCCGCCGTCGCGGCGGCTCTGGTGCATAAGGCCATCGGCGAGCAGCTCACCTGCGTGTTCGTGGACCACGGTCTGCTGCGCAAGGGCGAGGCCGAGCAGGTCAAACATGATTTCGTCGAGGCCACCGGCATCAAGCTCATCGCCGTGGACGCCTCCGAAGACTTCCTCACCGCGTTGAAGGGCGTGAGCGAGCCGGAGAAGAAGCGCAAGATCATCGGAGAGAAGTTCATTCGCACGTTCGAAAAGGCTCAGCGTCAGGTCATCGAGGAGGCCGGTGCCTCCGGCAAGGAAGTCAAGTTCCTTGTTCAGGGCACGCTGTATCCGGACGTCGTAGAGTCCGGCGGCGGCGATGGCGCGGCCAACATCAAGTCGCACCACAATGTGGGCGGCCTGCCGAAGGACATCAAATTCCAGCTCATCGAGCCGCTGCGCACCCTGTTCAAGGATGAGGTGCGCGCCATTGGCACCGAACTCGGTCTGCCGGATGAGATTGTCTGGCGTCAGCCATTCCCGGGTCCGGGTCTCGGCATCCGCATCATCGGCGAGATCACCAAGGAGCGTCTGGATCTGCTTCGCGAGGCCGACGCCATCGCTCGCGAGGAGCTTTCCAAGGCTGGTCTTGACCGCGATATCTGGCAGTGCCCGGTCGTGCTCCTTGCCGATGTGCATTCCGTGGGTGTGCAAGGCGACGAGCGCACGTATGGTTCGCCAATCGTGTTGCGTCCGGTTTCCTCCGAAGATGCCATGACCGCAGACTGGTCCCGCATTCCGTACGATGTGCTTGCCACGATTTCGACGCGTATCACCAATGAATGCCGTCAGATCAACCGTGTGGTGCTCGACTGCACGTCCAAGCCGCCGGCAACCATCGAATGGGAGTGACCCTAGGCTAATTTTGCAAAGCACCTGCGATGATTCACCATGGCTCATAAAGTTCCATTGAGGGTCATAGCGAATCAAGCCACTTGCAAAACACGAGAATGATTCCACCCCGGAAGCGCAAGTTTCCGGGGTATTTTTATGCCTTTGAACAGGTATTTTGATTCGTTGTCATTCTGTGGATTCGGGATTAGTCGCACCTCATGGCGACCGTGCGACAGCATGGCACAAAACAAGAATACGCCAAACCACCTGCGACGAGTGTTTTGGCGATTGTCGCGCTCTTTGGGGGTGATTCGAATCAATCGCGAATCACTGGGCATTTTTACGTGGTATTTGGACAAAACACCAGGTCAAATTGAGGGGATGACAAATCGAAAACCGAGCTGATTTCAGCCTTAAAATACCCCTTGCAACAACGGAAAATAGCGGTTTTGCCGTTAGAAGTGATTCGCAATCATTCCAAAAGTGACTTGCTAGGCTCCGAATTTCGCCTTCCATTCGGCGAGCTGCTCGGCGGTGATTTCGCCGGACTTCTCCGAATCAATCTGCGCGAGCCAAGCTTTGAACGCCTTCTTCGACGACGGATCGATCGCCAGTACGACTTCGCCGCCGATCTCTTTCGGCTTGAGGCCGAACTCCTCATCGATCCTGAAAATGAGTTCGTTTATCGAATCCCTTCGAGAATTGACCGCACTACTGTTCAATTGTGCACAAACTAAGAAGAGTGATATGAGAAAGATGGCGAAGCTAGAAAGATTCCTTGAGGGCTCAAAGAACCGCTCATCCATATCCATGCACAGCCTCGCAACTGTGGCCTTTCCCCTAAAACCCGAATTACGACAGCCGAGATGAAAACACTCTGTCGCAATGAATACGGTTGATCATCTGATAACATTGCACCATGCTAAAGGCCGAAGCCCATTCGCTGGAATTATGCGCCTTGGCATCATCTAGGCATTTGCGGAGAGGGGCAGAAATGGGTTTGCTCGATTCAATAGTCGGAGCCTTATCTTCAGGCGACGACGGAGGCTGCGACTGGATTTGCGATAGCTGCGGTGCATACATGAACGATCAACCGGGGTTCAACGTCTCGAGTGGCAGTTGGTGCTGCAAGGAATGCGGTTCATGGAACGACGTGAGCGAAGACAACGTCATCGACGAAGATGATGACGATGAATATGTTGGAAGCTATCAGTACTACGTCGACGAAGAAAAACGAAACCAAGAAGAAGAAGAGAATCTTCGCGAATTAGGGATTGATCCCTACGACGACTAATTTAAACGCAGGCCACTTACGTTGGCCATATGATGCCATTACCTGAACGGCTCAAAAAAACAACGTAAGTCCGGCACGTAATTTATTGACAGCTGTTTCAGCTATCTCCAAAAGCCGAGGGGTTACCCTCGGCTTTTGCTCTATTAAGGGGTATTTGGTTGGCATGAGCATAGATGATCGATTTTCGGCTCGAGCAGGCATTGGCTATCTACGCATGATCGAATTAGCCGTAATTAGATACGCGGGAAGGTTAGATGGGGAAATCTATAACAAGCTCTTCGGCGAAATCGATACTTTTGCTAGGCTCCGAATTTCGCCTTCCATTCGGCGAGCTGCTCGGCGGTGATTTTGCCGGACTTCTCCGAATCAATCTGCGCGAGCCAAGCTTTGAGGGTCTGAACGAGCTTGGGCGCCTTCTTCGACGACGGGTCGATGGCCAGGACGACTTCGCCATCGATCTCTTTCGGCTTGAGGCCGAACTCCTCATCGATCCTGAAGATGAGCTCCAAGGCCTCGCGCGCCGTGGCCGCGGGAACGTCGAAAAGCGATTCGGGCGCAACGTGAAGCGCCGATGCGATTTCTTTCACCTGGTTCTCCCCGGGCGTCCTGTTGCCGAGCTCGTAGTTCCTGATCGCCGAATCCGTCAAACCACACTTCTCCGCGAGCTCGCTTTGGGTAAGACCCCGCATCTTGCGGTACTTCCTGATGAGTTCGCCGGTTCCCATACAACCTCCTGAAGGCGCCCTTTTCGGGCGGACGATTGAACATAACGCGAAAATAATAGCACGTTTCTGAACGGTTTAATATTGAACGGTTACGATTCGCGTTAAGCACCGTTCGTTATTGAACTGCAAGGAGGAAAGATGTCCGAGAATCCGAAACGACTCATCGGCACCCGTGAAGTCGCAGAGAAGCTGCACATCGGAAGGACGAAGGCCTACGAGCTTATCCGCGAGCTGAACCGCGAGATGGAGAAAAAAGGCTACAGGACCATCCCGGGCCGCGTGAGCTGCGAGCCTCTGGACGAGCTCTACATCAAGCCAAAGGGAGGTTGGAAATGAGCGTAAAGCTAGCCAAAAACGGCACCTGGCTCGCGCAATTCAGGTGCAAAGACAAGTTCGGCAACGAAGTGCACAAATGCAAGCGCGGGTTCGCGACGGAGGAAGAGGCGCAGGCTTGGGAGGACGAGTTCATCACAAGCACAGGCTGCACCATGGAGATGACGTTCGGCGAATTCTTCAAGGTTTACGAAGCCGACCTACGCCCCAGGCTGCGCGAGCACACCTGGCGGCAGAAGGAGTACGCGATCAAATCGAGGGTGCTGCCCTTCTTCGCGAACAAGAAGATGGACAAGATACGCACCATCGACATCGTCCGTTGGCAAAACACCCTCATGGCGTCCACGCAAACGACGGCAAGCCCTACAGCGCCACGTACCTGCGCACGCTCAACAACCAGCTGACCGCCATTCTGAACCACGCGGAGAGGTACTACGGGCTGAGCTCCAACCCGGCGATGAGAACCGTGAAGATGGGCGGCAAGGAAGCCCGCACGATGAATTTCTGGACCAAGGACGAGTATCTGAGGTTCTCTGACGCCACGATGGACGCCCCGCGCACGTTCGTGATCTTCGAGGTGCTGTACTGGACCGGCATCCGCGAGGGAGAACTTCTGGCCCTCACGCCGGACTCGTTCGATTGGAAGAAATCGACCATTGCTGGATTGGCAACGGTGTGTTGGACGGTTTCTTAGAGGACGAGTCCCTGTTCGGTGAATTCCTTCGGACTCCGGTATCCAAGGGTGGAGTGGAGCCGCTGGTTGTCGGACCACCACACGTAGTCGTTGAGGTCGCGCCTCAGCTGCTCGATCGTGGCGTAGTGGTTCCGGTACACGAGCTCCTTCCTCAGCGGCCTGTTCGTCGACTCGACCACGGCGTTGTCGTAGGGGTCGCCCTTGCGCGACAGCGATCTTTTGATGCCGAACACGTCGAGCGGCCCGTCGATCCCCGTGTCGTCGAACCCGCCGCCCCGGTCCGTGCGGAACACCTGGACGTCCGTCAGCGGGAAGTCGAGCGCGGCGAACGCGCCCAATACCAGGCCCGCGTCCCGGGTCCGCCCGGCGTAATGGCCGACGATGCCCCTGTCCGCCAGGCCGGCCGGCAGACACACGTACGCCCAGTCTCCGCCGACGCGGACATAGGCAAGATCGCCCGCCGGATGCGTGTGCGGGGCGTAGCCGTCGAGCCCGCGGTCCAGCAGGTTCGCGAGCCTGGCCTCGTTGACCCGCGTCCCGTGCGGTTCGGACCGTCCGCGCGAACGAACGAGGAGAAGACGAGGTTCTGGCGGACGCGAATTTCAGATTTCCGAACGGGCTTCCCGTCGATTATGCGAAATTGACTTTAGGCAATGATCTCTCTACGAAAATATGGAGCTCAAAGAATTTTGACCCTCCGGGAATAGCTTCCAAAATATGGCATCCTTCCCCAACCCCGGAAATAGGCATCTTTGACCGAACGGAGCAAGACCGCAAGGAAACTGCTTACGATAGCATGCCCGGCCTCGATGTATGTATCTGGGTAAATCCCACGGATTGTGAATTGAAACTCGAAGATGAGGGGGCTTTCTCGAAGCCAACAGTAAGGTTAGGGTTGTCCGATTTGCCAAAGGATAAGGCCGACGAATTCGCTCGCATGCTATGCAAGGCAATATTGGAATCCTTGATAAGCATTCATACACGATCTATTCATCATGACTGGGTCGGCCACCAATTTAGGCCGATTCAACTTGAGAAAATACGGTGGCTGTGGTACGTGTTCGCGGTATATATGATGAAAACCCAACATGCCTTCTGCAAGCATTGCGGACGACCGTTTATGAAATCGCGTCCAGACAAGCAATACTGCAACGACAAATGCCGTAAAGCAGCAAATCGTTAACGAGAAGGGGCCGGTTATGCTATTCGGAGGCAGAATGCCCAGCAGTGGTTCGGCTTTGGAAGCTCCACGCCCTAGCATGGAGCGAGCGTAGCCTTTGCAAACCCTCCCGATATCAAGTTGGCAGCTGAATGTAGCTGTTTATCTCGGGGTTATAATCGCCTCAACAATTTATTTCCTTTAGATAGGTTGCCCATGATGTTCAACACCGCAGAATCGGTTCTTATTGTCGAGGCTGGAAACACCGGCAAGTTCTCCAAGCTTCTCTACAACATGATCGGAAAGAACGATGACACCGAGGCTGGTCCGACCGGCCCCGTCGACGGCAGCGTCGATGCCTCCATCTTCAACGAGGGGCAGTTCGCTCAGACAGCCATCTCGTCGAGCCAGAAGGTCGTCTTCATCGGCTGGCCGGAAGGCACCGGAGACTACATCGACGCGATTCGGCTCGACAACCCCGAAGCCATCGACGAGGAAGGCGTCTATATCGGCGTGAGCGGGAACCATGCCTGCATCACGGTGAATACCGAGCCGCCTTCCAAGGAGGACTACTGGAAGTTCCTCGAAAGGGCAAGGGAGCACGGCATGGAATTCGATGACCTCCTCGCAACCCTGCGTCCCGGAGAGGAGGCGGCGGAACCCGAAGAAAGCAATGATTCCAATCCCGTGCTTGGTTTTGCCAAGATGGTAGGCAAGACCATCGGAAGGGCTGCCGCCGATGGCGCGAACAGAATCAACAATGCCGTCGTCCTCCATCAGAGGGCGAGCGAAATCCGCGAGCAGCGCTACCAGTACGCTGTGAAACGCTTCTACTACGAAAAGCTTAAGGGCTTCGTCGAGGCGTAGGGATGAACGATTTCGACAAGGGGTTCGAGTTCTCCGCACGTCATGCCGCTGCCGTGCCCGCCGGAATGGATGCCATGAGTTGGGTGAACAGCGTGGAAGCCGCCATCGAGGAGCTGTACTCTGCGATGAACTCCTACGACCACTACAAGAACAGCAAGGCGGCGCAGGACTCCCTCAAGGGTTTCCTGGCAGAGGAATGGTCCTTCGGGACGGCGAACGTCGATGCGGCCGTTAAGAGAGTCGATGCCAGGGGCATCAGGCTCGACTCGCACGACCTCGGGTCTGCGGATGTGGCTTGGGGCGCCGATCAGTACCAGCTCAAGTTCCTGACCGACCCGAAGAACATCGCGCGCAAGCTCGCGACGACGCTTCGCGATTCATACAACGGCAGGCCGAAAAGATATGCGGATCTCTCTTTTGACGAGTGGGCCGTCGAGAAGGGCTTCGCGGGCAAGACCCCAGACGACTTGCTCTACGGCGACATGGGCGGCCTGATCCCGTCGGACAAGCTTGAAGCAGCCAAGCAGTACACGCTGATGCGCATCGAGCGCGCGAAAGGCCGCGACTTGGACGAAGAGGTGCGGCGCTGGACGAAGGTGCGCAACAACCTGACGGACCGAATCAAGACCCCTGAGGGCGTCGAGGGCAGGCCCGCCACGAACGAGGAGATGCGCCGAAAGGCAATCGACGTCTCGAACAAGAAGAAGCTCGACCCTGCGGACGACGGCATAACCACGTCCCAGCTAATCGCTGCGAGCGACATAGTAAAGCAATCGCTCAAGGCCGGCGGCACGGCAGCCGCCCTAAGCGCCGCCCTGAGCGTTGCCCCCGAGATCTACCGCGCCATCGATTACCTGATCGCAGAGGGGGAAATTGATGACGAGCACTTGAAGTCCATCGGGACGGCGGCATGCGCCGGCGCCGCCAACGGGTTCGTGTCTGGATCGGCGACCGCGGCAATCACGGCCGCAGCAGCAAAGGGCGCCTTCGGCGAGACGGTAAAGGCCGCCGCAATGGGATCGAGGGGCGCGAACGTCATCGCGTCGCTCGTCGTACTGACCATGGAGACGTGCCGAAACTCCTATCTCGTGGCGTCGGGGCAGATCGAGCCCGTCGAGATGGCGAATAACATAGGCCAATCCGTGTTCTCAACCGTCATGATGCTCGGCGGAGCCGCTGTCGCGACCGCCCTGACAGGCGGGGCGACCCTCCCTGTGCTCATCGGGTCCTTCGTCGGCGGAGCGGCGGGAAGCATGGCGTTCAGGCCCGTCTCGTCTTGCGTCATGAAGGTGTGCGTCAATTCCGGCGTCACGTTCTTTGGCCTCGTCGAGCAAGACTACGAGGTTCCCAAGCGCCTGCTTTCGATGCTCGGCATCAAAGGGGCGAGCATTAAAACGGCGAGAGTAAAGACGGCCGCCGTTTCGACGGCGGCCCGGCTCTCTGCGCCATCCGTGAAAACGGCGTGCCTGCACACCGCAGACGTCGTCTTCTTTGAGCGAGGACTCGTCGGCGTCAACAAGGTTGCATATTCGTAGGGCGATGCCGGTGCGCATGAAACGACCTGCGGTTTCGCGAATCAATAGAATCATTCCCAAAATCGCGAATCAGGGGCCTGATTCGCTCAAATTGCGCACGAATCAACCCCTCGGCGGCATGATGTGACGCGGATTGGCAACGCTCGGATTCAATTAATCACTGAGTGGGAGTGATTCCAAGCTGATTCGTTACTGAACGCAGAATCACAATCAATATGATGAAGCCCCCGAAAGTACGAAACTTCCGGGGGCTTCATCATGCCTTCCGCCTTCTAGGCTCGAGCCAGATAACACCTCTCAAGGTGTCGTCCGCCTCGTCGCTGCTTACCTCTTTACGTACGGTGTCAGGTTTCCACTGGTTCCGTGTTTTTCGTAGGCATTATGACATTTGTGAGCGCCACTACCTTTGCCATGTTGGGGCCGGACAAGGCCAAGCCGTGTCAGGAAAGCTAAGAACCATCGTGGCTTGACATAGCGGCATCCGCAGAATGATTACGATCCTGTGCAAACGTAGAATGTCCTTCCTCCGTTTTTGCGGAGGAAGGACATTTTCATACCGTTTTCAATATCGTGGATTATTTGCGGATTATCTCTGACAATCCTTGCTAGGCCAGCATATTGGTCCACATATCTGCGAAATCGGGAAGCGTTTTCGCGGTGGTCGCAATGTTCTTGACTTGGATGCCGTTGATTTTCAGCCCCAGCATCGCGGCGAACGTCGCCATGCGATGGTCCGCATAGGTTTCCATTTCAGCCGGCTTGAGATTCATTGCCGGCACTGGCGTGATCTCCAGCCCGTCGGGAAGCTCACGGGCATCACCCCCGACTCTGGTGCTCTCGTTAACCAATGCTTCCAAACGGTTCGTCTCATGGCCACGCAGATGACCGATGCCCAGCATGCGCGTAGGCTTGTCAGCGAAAAGCAGGATTGCGGCCAGCGATGGCGCAATCTCGCCTGCCGCGGTCAGGTCGAAATCACCCAAACCGTTGATATGGCCGCTGCCGGTCACTTCGCAGTACCGGACGCCGTCGATCACGGGGAAGCTGATTTCAGCACCCATACGTTCCAAGTATCCGGGAAGCAGGCCGCCCGGCTGGGTGGTGGATTCCGGCCAGTGAGGCACGCGAACTGTTCCGCCGGCGATCAGTGCTGCGCCGAGGAACGGGGCGGCATTCGACAGGTCAGGCTCGACCGTCACGGTTTCGGGCAACTGCACGGCTCCCGGCTGCACGTTCCACACGCGGGCGGGTTCGTCTGCGTTGGCACGCACGCCGGAACCTTGCAGATCGGCCACGGTCATGCGAATATGAGGCAAACTCGGCGTCTTCTCCCCCGTGTGATGCAGTTCCAAACCGCCTGGCACTCGAGAGCCGATGAGCAATAGTCCTGAAATGAACTGCGAGGATCCCGATGAATCAATGCTGACTACGCTCGGCTTGACGCACTGGCTCACCGTTTGTGGTGGAGTGATTGTAAATGGCAGGCGACCTTCCTCGCCGTGGTATTCGATACATGCCCCCAACTGTTCAAGACCGTCCAACACGGGCTTCATCGGACGTGCGTACGCCTGCTCGTCACCGTCGAAATCCACAGGACCGTCCGCGAACATGGCAAGGCCGGGCACAAAGCGCATCACCGTTCCCGCAAGACCGCAGAACACCTTCGTACCACCGTGGAACCGGCCGTCGGACGGCGGCACCACCGTAACCGTGGTGTCGACCTGCTCGTCGATTTCGCAGCGCACTCCCAACGCGCGCAACGCGTCCATCATCAACTCGGTGTCGCGCGAACGCAATAGACCGACCAATCGCACGGGCCGATGTCCGAGCGCCGCGAGAATGAGATAACGGTTCGACAGGGATTTGCTGCCCGGCACCACAACAGTGGCGTCGAGCGGCTTGCCGGCAAACGGCGCCGACCACAGGTTCTCATGAATTGCTTCCATATGGTTCATGGTAGCCAAACCACATGGAAAACGCCGTGCCGGTCTCGCGTATGGCTCCTTCCCACCATATTCCACAAATGAATTCTTTTTCCATAAGACAACGCAATGTAATACGATACTGCCATGAAGCATTTCATTTCGCGTTGGTTGGTTTTGACCATTGCGGCCGGGGTCATGGTCACAATGCTTCCCGGCATGCACGCCGTTGGCGAACCGCCCATTCTCGGCATTGGCGCGTTCGCATTGTTCCTTGCATTGATCAACGCGTCAATCAAACCGATCGTGCACACCATCGCGTTGCCATTTTCGGTTCTCTCGTTCGGACTAATCGCGTTGATCATCAACTGGCTGTTCATGGAGCTTGCCTCTTGGCTGGCCATAAGCATGTTCGACATCGGCGTGACTATCGATGGATTCTGGTGGTCCGTAATCGGATCTCTGATTATGGCCATCGTCTCCGGCCTTGTCGGCACCGTCATTCGGGACTGATGCGATCGCGTATATAACTAAATGTCCTCCGCAATCTATCCGATTACAGAGGACATTACTTTCGTTGTCGGGCTGACAGGATTTGAACCTGCGACATTCTGTTATACCTGGTGGTTTTTAGGTTTGGTTTGCCAGAATGTTTGGAGATTAGGAAACGTTGGTATTTCAACGCTTTTGCCATCCTGCAAGTTGTGACTGGTTATGACTGTATGGAACGCAACGTGACGGTCTTTGTATGCGGTTTGTATGCGGAATGAAGAAAAAGCCCCTTCCATGGAGCGAATACCACGGAAGGGGCTATATGGCTATATATGGACTCTTAGTCAGAGATCCGATCCTTGCTGAGCTTGCCGCCGAATGCCTGATTGACCAGCACGTACACGGCCTGCGAGACGCCCACCACTGCGGCGAGCGTCACTCCCCATGTCGCGTGGTTGAAGCCTCCGGTAGCGCCGACGGCGATGACGCCGAGGATGATGGATGAGCCGAGGCTTACCAGTCCGACGTAATCGCCTGGGATGTATTTCTTGAACGCCTGCACCAATGCCGGTGCGACGAGTGCGACGATCGCGGATGCGAGCGCCGTTGCGTTGGAGATGTCCATCTTGATCCTTTCCAAGTGTTGTAGATATGACTCCCGCAACGTTTACGTTGCGGGAGTGTTTTATCAGCGGAGCACCTGGCCGGGGTGGATGACGTAGGGGTAGCTGAGGCCGTTGCGTTGCGCGGCCGCCTGCCATCCCGACGGGCCGTAGATGACCCACAGGCTCTCGCCTGCGGTGACCACGTGCGAGGTAGTTACGACATGGGCACCGACACTAGAGGCGGTGGACCCGCCGTAGCAGACTTGCTGACCTGGCCAGATGCGGTTGATGTTGCCGCTGGGCACGCTCCACGCGCTGGCCGGCGTGCGGCCGGTACGGCTGGCGATCGCGCTCATGGTGTCGCCGGAGCTGACCACGACGCAGTAGCCGGTATTGCCAGATGGCGTCGTGACGCCGCTGCCGGACAGTCGCCGGTTGACGATGGCCATGACCGCCGCATAGTTGGATCCGAGCGCCTGTCGTCGTGCGGGATCGTTGCCGAAGTCGCCGCGGATGGTGCGCGTGGCCAGGGCATTCAGGTCGACCGTCGGAGCTGTCGTGGGCTGTGGCGTCGGCTTGACGTTCGGCAGGCTCGCCGTGCCCTTGTCTTCGGGGTTCGCGTACTTGCGCCATGCCGCGCGGTCGCCGCGGAACTTGTTCAGGTCGAGGCGCCCTGACCAGCCGCTGAGACTGCCGTTGGACGTGTACTGCCTCATCACCTCGCCGCGCGCTCCGATGTTCCACGGGGCGGTCTGGTATCCGGTGACGAGGTTCGTCGCGTACTGTGCGATCCAGATGCCGCAGTTCAGCTCCGTCTCCATGCCGGCGACCTGCCAGTACCCGGAGTCCATCGTGTAGATGATGGGGTTCACGCCGGTCAGACGCTTGACCTCGCGGGCCCAGCGGCGCGGCCACTGCTTGTCGCCCCATGCCGTATTGTCCTGCGCCTCCCAGTCGAGGATCAGCACGCTCTTGTGCACGTATCCGCGCACGTTGTCGACGAAGAACCGGGCTTCGGTCTCGGGGTTGCCGCCGCGCGCGTAATGGTAGACGCCGGTCTCCTTGCCGCTGTCGATGGCGCCGGCGAGCTGACGGTTAGCGTCGGTGTTAACGCCGTTGGACAGGCAACCACCGTACACGCCGCCGGAACCCCATGTGGTGCCGACGATGACGAAATCGGCCGGCACGGTCGCGGTGTCGATGCCGCACTGCCAGTTCGAGATGTCGTACCCGTTCATGTCGGCCATCGCGGCCGGCGCGACCGCCATGGATATGGCGACCGCGAGCGCGGTCAGTAGCTTGCGCCATTGTCGGCGTGGATTCATGCGCTTGTGTTTCGGCTTGCCTTTGTTGAGGATGTTCAATTCCTCTCCTTTCCTTTGTCCGTACCGTCCGCCTTGTACGGACGGTGTGGAAATCTTTTGAATCTTTCAATCTGTGTTCGCGATATGCGCGTCACGTATGTCTTGGATCATCGAGGTTCCGGTTCCATTGCCGCCCAGACCGTGGTAAGCGGCATATATTCGTTCCGCGCTTTGCTTCAACGGAATGCTCGCAACACCACCTGCATCGACCATCTGACGGTACAGAGCCTCGAGTTTGCAGAACAACAGTTCCCTGACGCCCTCATGCAGTGGATCGTGACGTTGGTCGACCTTGCTCAGAATCCAGGTGACGAACACGCCGCTGCCTCCGCTGCCGATGATGGCGATAACGATTGCGACGATGGTTTCCTGGCTCATTGGGAATCCTTCCGAAAGGAAAATCCCACACGTGGCTACCGTTGGAAGCCGCGATAACCACGTGTGGGATTTTGGAGGTTGAAATGTTGTTGGGAACGTTTGTGAATGAGGTCTGGTGGCCCTCCTGCGGGAAGCTCCGCGAGTGCACGAGGGTGGGCTACGAGTCGGCCTACCGCTGCCACATCCAGCCGAAATGGGCTGACGTCGACATGGAGTCGATCACCGCGAACGACATCGAGGAGTGGCTCGGCTCGTTCAATCAGGCCGGCGCCGCGCGCAAGGCGTGGGCCGTGCTGCGGGCGATACTCCGACTCGCCTATCGCAAGGGAGTCACCGACAATGACGTGACACGTCGTGAAATCAGACTGCCGCACCTGCGGCGGTATGAGCCGCGCGTGCTCGACGCCAGACAGGTAAGACGGCTGCTCAAAGGCTTCTACGGTCACGCGTTGGAAGCCTGGTTATTGGTCTCCGTCTGCGCGGGACTGCGCCGATGCGAGTCCGTCGGCATTGAATGGGCCGACTTGGATTTACGCCGGGGAACCGTGACCGTCAAAAGGTCAGTGCAATGGGTCGCTGGACATGAAACGGTCACCGACCCGAAGACCGACCAGAGCCGACGGACGGTCGCACTACCACGGTTCGCAGTCAAACGGCTCGCGCAATTGCGCCACGGCAGAACCGGCAGGCTGGTCGGCGATCTGAACGCCAACCAGGTGGCAGCTCATTACACGTCATGGTGCCAACGCATGAAACTCCCCTGCGTGCCGCCAAGGAACCTCAGGCACACCTTCGGCACTCTGGCAATCGCCGCGGGAGCCGATATCTCAGTGGTCGCGCGACAACTCGGTCACAGCGACATCAAGACAACCGCCCGCTACTATCTCCGCCCCGATTTGTCCGTGCTGAGAAGTCTGCAGCGGGCATGGGAAAGACTCATCATCGGAGCCGCGTAGCTTTCCGTAACCCT
>CAJLKD010000029.1:0-15995 GCA_905207115.1 Bifidobacterium angulatum
CCCACGCGAGGATATGCGTGGCGACGCGGTCGAGGAACCAACGGTCGTGGGAGATGACCACGGCGCAGCCGGGGAACTGCAGCAGCGCGTTCTCCAACGATTCCAAGGTCTCCACATCAAGATCGTTCGTAGGCTCATCGAGCAGCAGCAGGTTGCCGCCCTGCTTCAGGGTCAGGGCAAGGTTCAGTCGGTTGCGCTCGCCGCCGGAGAGCACGCCCACAAGCTTCTGCTGGTCGGAGCCCTTGAAGCCGAAGCTGGCCACATACGCGCGGGTCGGTACCTCGACGCCGGCCACTTCGATGAAGTCAAGACCGTCGGACACGGCCTCCCACAGGTTCTTGTTCGGGTCAAGGCCGGCACGGTTCTGATCGACGTAGCTGATCTTGACGGTGTCGCCGATCTTGAGTGAACCGGAGGTCAGCGGCTCCAGGCCGACGATCGTCTTGAACAGCGTGGACTTACCCACGCCGTTCGGGCCGATCACGCCGACGATGCCGTTACGCGGCAGGGTGAAGCTCAAGTCGTCGATGAGCACGCGGTCGCCGAACGCCTTGTGGATATGCTCGGCTTCCAGCACGGTGGAACCCAGACGCGGGCCGGCCGGAATCTGGATTTCGGAGAAGTCGAGCTTCTTGTTGTTGCGTGCCTCCTGCTCCATCTGGTCGTAACGTTCCAGACGGGCCTTGTTCTTGGCCTGACGGGCCTTCGGCGAGGAACGCACCCAGTCGAGCTCGCTCTTCAGGCGCTTGGCGAGCTTGGCGTCCTTGGCGCCCTGGATCTCCATACGCTTGGCCTTGGTCTCCAAGTAGGTGGAGTAGTTGCCCTTGTACGGGTACAGGTGGCCGCGGTCGACCTCGCAGATCCATTCGGCCACATTGTCCATGAAGTAACGGTCGTGGGTGACGGCGATGACGGCGCCCTTGTACTGGTGCAGGAACTGCTCCAGCCACAGAATCGACTCGGCATCGAGATGGTTGGTGGGCTCGTCGAGCAGCAGCAGATCCGGTGCTTCGAGCAGCAGCTTGCACAATGCCACACGGCGGCGTTCACCACCGGAGCACACGTTGACCGGGGTGTCCGGGTCGGGGCACTGCAGAGCGTCCATGGCCTGATCGAGCTGGGAATCGAGATCCCAACCGTTCGCCGCGTCGATCTCGGTCTGCAGCTTGCCCATCTCTTCCATCAGAGCGTCGAAGTCGGCATTCGGATCGGCCATCTCCTCGCCGATCTGGTTGAAGCGCGCGACCTTGTCGGCGATCGGACCGAAGGCCATCTTGATGTTCTCGCCCACGGTCTTGGTGTCGTCCAGCGGCGGCTCCTGCTGCAGAATGCCCACGGTAAAGCCCGGGGTGAGGGATGCCTCGCCGTTGGAGACGGTGTCGAGTCCGGCCATGATCTTCAGCAGCGTGGACTTACCCATGCCGTTGGGGCCGACGACGCCGATCTTCGCGCCCGGCAGGAAGCTCAGGGTCACGTCATCGAGGATCACGCGGTCGCCATAGGCCTTGCGAGCCTTGATCATCTGGTAAATAAACTCAGCCATATAATACCTAACTACTTAGGAAACGTTGATTTTCCAACGTTTTGCGGGACCTGGACTCCGTAATGACACAAATTAAAATGACACAACCGTCTACGGGGTGTCCCGGACGGCCCGTTTTGTGTCATCCGCCGTTTGTTTTCCCGTGTCATCCTGGTGTCTGTCCACGCAAAAGCACCTTGTGGATTATCCCATATCCCATCGTCATGCCGCAACAGTGCGGTGATGCTTAATTGAGTTGGGCCTGGGGTGCTTTTAGTGCATATTGGTCAATCGGTCCCTTTTTGCCTCGTCAGGAGTCCGCGTAAGCGCGACGTGATTCGGTTGCGCGCTGGCCCGCACCTGTTGGCACTATGGAATTAGATATGGTATGACGTATCTTCCGGCATCGTATGGTCCTATTTGGTTCCCGATGCTGATGCGTTGAGGAATCTGACCATCCTGCTTGACGTGACCATCGGAGACAATAGCATGATCGGTACCGGGTTGGTTATCGCGCGTGACATTACCGCCAATGTGGTTGCCGTGGATGCGCCGTGCAAGGTGTCGCGTCCAATCGGCGAACGGGACCGTGGGCATTGCTGGCATAATCGCAGGCTCGACGTGTCATGATGATGGCTATTCGCAGTTGTCTGCAGGGTTGATGAGGTTGGAATAATAATCGATTTTTCCGGCAAGCACATCGTCGTAGAAGGTCTGCTTACGGTCGATATAGTCGATGGCGTCTTGGACTTCGGACAGTTTTTTCTCGAGCGCGCGCCGTTTGATAGCGAGGATCTCCTTGCGTTCCGGTATTGACGATTCGCCTTCAAGACAGAGTTGCGTGTAATGCTGCATCTCCTTGATTCCGAGGCCACATTGCTTGAGGCAAGTCAATCCGTTGATCCACGCGATGCTCCGCTCATCGAAGATGCGGCGGTTATTCTGGTCTCGCTCAACTCCCGGCACGAGTCCGGAATTGCAGTAGAACTTCAGTGCTTCATAGTTCATGCCGGTCAATTCGCATGCCTGCTTCATCGTATAGGTCTTCATGCTCGCATGGGGTGATATCGCAGTGATTGCCATATATGGTCTCCTTGTAGATGCTACGCGGCGGGATGTTCTGTGGCGTTGCTGGAGAGAAATTGGGCCTGGCCGCGTTGTTGTTGCTCGTGTCCATCATGGCATGATTCCGGTTGTACTTACCGGTAGATAGGACCGGCGTGTCGCAATTTGACCGGTAGCAGCTACCGGATTTTATCTTTGGGGCTATGGATGGCATATATGCCGACATCTCATATCAACGAATTCACGGAAGGCAAAACATGGAATATGTGAAGCTCGTCAACGGCGTCGAAATCCCGAAGATCGGGTACGGCGTCTTCCAGATCAGCAAGGACGATGCTCCGCGCTGCGTGCGTGAGGCCATCGAGACCGGGTACCGCCATATCGACACCGCACAGTCGTACTTCAACGAGGCGGAAGTCGGCCAAGGCATCAAGGACTCCGGCATCGATCGCAAGGAACTGTTCCTCACCACCAAGATCTGGATTAGCAATTATGGCTATGAGAATACGCTGAAGTCCGTCGATGTGTCCTTGAAGAAGCTTGGTACCGACTATCTCGACCTGATATTGCTGCACCAGCCGTTCTCCGATACCTACGGTGCATGGCGTGCTCTCGAAAAGCTCTACAGGGACGGCGTGATTCGCGCAATCGGCGTGAGCAACTTCTATCCGGACCGTCTGGCCGACATGGTTGCTTTCAACGAGATCGCCCCGATGGTCAATCAGGTCGAGACCAATCCGATCAACCAGCAGATTGAGGCCCACGAGAACATGGTCAAGCGCGGAGTGGCGCAGGAAGCATGGGCGCCGTTCGGGGAGGGCATGCAGAACATGTTCTCCAATCCCACTCTGGGCAAGATCGGCGAGGCGCACGGCAAGTCCATCGCGCAGGTGATTCTGCGCTGGCTCACCCAGCGCGACATCATCGCCCTGCCCAAGTCCACGCACAAGGAACGCATGGAGGAAAACCTGAACATCTTCGATTTCCAGCTCTCTGACGATGAGATGGCAACCATCGCGGGTCTTGACACCAAGACCAGCATGTTCTTCCGCCACGACACCCCCGATGCAGTCGACCGCTTCGTTGGCTACGTCAAGGATCGTGCCGGCCGCGAGTGATCGCAGCCTGTGAATACCCCTTTTCCGGAAAGGAATACGATCATGACCATTCTTTTCGTCAACGGCAGCCCGAATGGCAACGGCAACACCGCGCATCTGGCTGCAACGCTGCTTGCCGGCCATGATTACGGAACCCTGAATCTTACTGATTACCGCATTAACGCCTTTGGACAGACGCTGCCCGGCGATCAGTTCGATGAGGTCATCGAACGCATCAAACAGGCCGACGTCGTAGTGCTCGGTTCTCCCGTTTACTGGCACAACCTGTGCGCCTCGGTACGTACCCTCATGGAACGCTGCTACATGAATCCCAAGGTAGATCGACTTGGCGGCAGACTGTTCCTAGTCTTCCAAGGTGCAGGTCCGGAACAGTGGATGCTTGATGCCGGCGTATATTCCGTCGAGCGTTTCGCCGGAATGTATGGCATGACCTACGAGGGCGTGGCCCACAATGCCGCGGAGGCCAAGAAGCTGGCAAACGCATTGAATTCGGTAAGGGAATAGGAATGACAACTGATGCGTAGTGCAAGCGTATTGATCAAAAAAGTGCTGGCATGCGTCGTCGGGTTGGGCATGATGGGTCTTGCCGCATGCGGCGGTGGCGCCGGCGGCTCCTCGACGAGTAATTCCTCTTCGTCGGCCAAGGGCGGATCTTCATCGAGCTCGTCGTCCGCGTCGAATGGCAAGGCCGTTGTGGTGTATTTCTCGGCATCCGGCAACACCAAAAGAGCTGCCGAGGCCATCGCCGAGGAACTTAACGCTCCAACGTTCGAGCTCACCCCGCAGCAGCCATACACCGATGATGACCTTGATTGGACCGATCCGGATAGCCGCGTCATCAGGGAACACGAGAATGAATCCCTGCAGGACGTCAAGCTCGCCGATACGAAGGTGCCCGATTGGGATACCTACAACACCGTATACCTTGGCTTTCCGATTTGGTGGATGGCGCCCGCCTGGCCGGTGAACGACTTCGTCAAATCCAACGATTTCACGGGCAAGACGATCATTCCTTTCTGCACTTCAACCAGCTCCGGCATCGATGACAGCGCATCCACGCTCCAGAAGATGGCCGGTACCGGCACATGGCTCACCGGGCATCGATTCTCGGGTTCGGTTTCCGAGAAGGACGTGACCGATTGGCTGAGCCAGACCAGGAACGGCGCCGCCGAATAGCTAAGATGCGGGGCGGCTATCGCTGAAGCGATTGTTCCGCTGCATGTCGTGTTGCGTAACAGGCCGTCCCTCATCCTTGTCTTTTTCTTCAGCGTGGGTATTGCGATTGATGCAGCAAAGGAGCGTCATGAAACGCATATTGATTGCGATCACCGGTTTCGTCTGCGCGCTCGCGCTTATGATATGCGGTGTCAGTGTGCTTTCCGGTTTCTCCATGGCTTCCGAGAAAAAGGTTTGTCGGCATCTGGGAGCGGTAGGGAAGTCACGACGCGCGACCATGGCGCGTCCTCAGGCTGGACCTTCAGTGAAGGAACCGGCGAATACAGAGGATTCGTGCTCGACAATGTATTGCGCTCGTCCACGCAAGGCAATATCCATTTCAACCTGTACGTGCCCGATTCGTACGACGGAACGAAGCCCTATGCGCTGTTCGTCACGCTTCCCGGCTATCAAGGACTGCATTTTCAAGGAGTGGGAATCAGCTTGCGAACAGAGGAATTCGGATTCGTGGCGCAAGGCTACAACAGGAACATGATCATTGCGACGCCGCAGCTTGACGATTGGGGCGACACGAGCGCCAAGCAGACCATCGAATTGACCGAATATCTGCTTGACGCATACAACATCGACCGAAACAAGGTGTACGGCGAGGGATATTCCGGTGGTGGTGAGACGATGTCCCGCGTGATGGGCATGCGTCCCGAGCTGTTCTCGGCCTATCTGCAATGCGCTTCGCATTTCGACGGCGATATCGAGGTGCTTGCCAAGGCTCGCACGCCGGTTCGGCTGGTGGTCGGAGCACACGACGAATATTACGGGGCTCAACCATCGCAAGAAACGTATGATCGATTGCATGCCCTGTACCGTGACCAAGGGCTGACTGACACCCAGATTGATCGAATCCTTGTACTCGATGTCAGGCCCGACTCATACTTCAGCTCGCAAGACATTAGCAATCAGCATGGTCGGGGCGGTCATCTTTTTGCCAACGATTCGGATATCATGGGCTGGCTCTTCAATCGCTAATCATTTGGAAAATCAAGATTTACGATTGAAATCGTCGGCCACGATGCGAGGTCCATGATATTTGCTGCGGCGTTCCGCCGCTGTCGGCGGATGCTGGATGCGGTTCGGGAATCTGTCTGATTCGTGAGTCGTTGAACCAATCACAAAAAGGAGAATATTATGACAATCAGCAATCCCAGCCCGTTTCCACTTGGAGAACCCAACGACGGGTTCGCGCAATACTTCGACGGGCAGAGCTACCTAGCATCGGTGCTCGGATCGTCGGAGATCTCGATTCACAATGTGACCTTCGAACCAGGATGCCGTAATCACTGGCATATCCATCATCACGGATCGCAAATTCTCATTGCCGTTGGAGGCCGTGGTTACTATCAACTCGAAAATGAAGCGCCAAAGGAGCTGAAGGCCGGGCAGGCTGTACGCATTCCACCGGATACCAAACATTGGCATGGCGCGGCTCCGAGCGAATCATTCAGCCATCTGGCGTTCATGATGCCTGACGGCAGCGGCAAGCCAATCGACAACGAGTGGCTTGAGCCGGTGGATCCGGACGTATACGAATCTCTGCGCTGATTCCAAGGGGCGCTTATATCCTGTGCGGTTCAGGCATCTCGTCTTTCAGACGCTTCGTCCGGACAATGGTTTTGTGGAATGAAATGACGGGCGGATGAACGTTCGTTACATCGTTACAGACCAATAGCGTCGGCGTTAGTTTGGCCTTGGTTTTTTGAATGCATGACGGACTCATCGTAAAACAATCGTTGTCAGCAGAAGCCGCTACGCTCCTGCCATGCGTTTGATCGAGGTGTGGTCGGGGGGAACCGGAACGGACTTATGCACTGTTCGATAAGTTCCCCGCGGATGAAAACGGATTCGAGAATCCGGCGTCCGGCATGGACAAGGCCGCTTTCGGGGAATATATGCACGATCTTGAAAACGAGGCCGCAGGCATCGGACTCAAGCCCGGTTGGGTGCCGGCCACCAAATACATCCTTGTGAACGATCAAGGCGAATATGTCGGCATCTTCAACCTGCGTCATGAGCTCAACGATGCATTGATGGAAGGCGCGGGCCATATCGGATACGGAATCGCTCCCGAATGGCGTGGGCGTGGATATGCCACCGAGGGATTAAGGCTATTGCTTATCAAGGCGCGTGACGAGTTCGACATCACGGAGGCGTACCTGTCTGTGCATAAGAACAATCCCGCCTCGTTGGCGGTGCAGCGTCATCTCGGCGCCCGTATCGATCACGAGTCGGACACTGAGTATTTCACGCGCATCGACACTTCGGCCACTGCCTAAGTTACAGGAAACGATCTTTGCCACAGTACATCTTGCCGAGGCACTGCACGTTGTGCCTCAGATGATCACGCCGTCGCAGTGATCGATCTCATGCTGGATAATCTGCGCGGTGAAACCAGTGAACGTGGCATACCGTTCGCGCCAGCGGCGATCCATGTAATCCACTTCGATACGCTGATAGCGCAGCGTGCGGCGCTCGCCGTTAAGTGACAGGCATCCTTCGGCGGTGTCATAGGCGCCATCCTGCGCGGTGATGCGCGGATTGAACATGAGCGTGATGCGACCGCCCAGCTCCTCGTCCACAAACGCGATGATGCGTTTGTGCTCGCCGATCATGTTCGCGGCCATGCCCACACAGCCGTTGCGGTGCGCGTCGAGCGTATCCTTCAGATCCTGTGCCACGGCAAGATCGGCCTCGGTGTTGTGCGCTTCCTCGGACGGCTGGCTGAGTAACGGGATCGATGTCGTAATAGGGCGTTGCATGGTCGGCTCCTTTCGCTGAATACGAGCTAAGCCGACAGTCTCGACGAGCCCGGCATGTCTGATGACCCCGGCGAATTCGACGAGAGCGCCGGAATCGTGACGCGGAACGAGTCGATTGAATTATCGATTCGTGCAGGCGGGCGTTGCTCATTGCGCAGCAGGGCCTCGATGCGACGATACCCGGTACCGTTGTCCTGCAACACCATGCCATCGCTCGGGTAGGGGACGGAACGCAGCAGCGAGAACAGGAACGGGTTGCGTGTGGAACCAGAAGCCGGCTGCTTGAGTGTGCGTTTGGTCACTGCGCCGAACAAGCCGCCGGGATTGGTGATTTCGATGCGGTCGGCGAACATGTCGACATGCACGGGCGTGCCCACGGCATCGGGCGAATAATCACGGTGGATAAGGGCATTGGAGATCGCCTCGCGCAGCACCGCCTGGGGATATGGCGGGCGTGCCGTGTCGAAGGCGGGCGAAGCGCTGCGACTCCAGTCCATCAGCGTTTCGACCGCATCGCAGACCATGGTGGGAATCGGCCCTACGAACACCGCGGTGCGCACCAGCTCACGGCCGGTGGAGAACACCTCATCGCGTGATATGCCGGGGAACATGGCGGCCGATATGGTCAGACGCGGGTAGAACTTCTGCGGGTATCGTCCAAGCGCCAGCAGGCCGGCCAGCGTAGGGCGAATCACGGCATCGTCGGTTTCGCTCCCGCTGGCTGTATCGGAGCAGAGGCGGCCGACTGCGCGCAGATTCAGCAGCATCTCTTCGTCGCTCATCCCTTCGAACACGTGCCCGTGTCGTGCCCGCTCGTTGACGAGCAGCGCCTGCACCAAGGCGGGGGAGAGATCCGTGGCTGTGGCGCCTTCGACCACTGCGATATCATGCTCAGGCTGGCGTTGCTCCTCCAACAGTCGGTCCACCTCGTAGGCGGTCATGCGCCGATCGCCGTCCCCGGTTCGGATATACGAGCCGTTGTAGGGTCCGGCGGTCGTGAAATAGCACGGCTTTTCGCGGGGAAGCATCTCGTCGATCACCGCGAATACCAGATTGGCGCCCTCGAACGGGCACGTCACAATCACCGGGCGCACCACGGGAGTGAGCTTTTCGCAGGCCTGGCTGAGCGCTTCCTGCATGGAACGTGCGTTGAAGCCATCCACGGGGGTGAACCCGTTCTTCTCACTCAGGCCGAGAATGATATAGCCGCCGTTGCCATTGGAGAACGCCGAAAGGGTGTCGGTGATGGTGGTGCTGATCTTATGGGCGCATTCCTTGACCTCGCACTGCTGGGTGTCGTTGCCGATGGCGCGCATGAGCCGGATGAGCTCGGTCATTTTGGCCGTGTAGTCGTCATTGTCCATAATCCGCCGCCTTGCTTGGGTACGTCCCAGCATACCCGCGTCGGCATTCGCCGACGAACTGCTGGAATTGCAGGACCAACAGGGGTGTTGCACTTCTAAATGGACATTGGGAAGCGTCATTCCGGAGCCATGCGCGACGCCTATCGGGACACGTGACGGATGCATGGCGGCATATGGAGGGATTCGTGGCCCGAAGGGTTCCGGTCGGCTGCGCGGGCTCCGGGGAATGGGCCGCTTGTGTTCCGCACCGGTTGCCGCGGCTTGCGTCCACGGGTGTTTTCGGATTCCGGGCCGATTGCCGGATACCATGGAATCATTCGGAGGGAAGGTTCAAGAGGAGGAATCATGGCGGAGGAGCCAGGAGAACCGTCGGACGGCATGACGCAACCATCCCGGGAAAAGTCACGGTGGCAAAAATTCAAGTCATGGCTATGGGATTTCCTTGGTCCGTGTATGGTGTGGTTGGTTGGCGGGACATGGGGACTTTTCCTCTTCCTCTCATGCCTGCTTGCGGCCATGGCGGTGGCATGGCCGATTGTCAAGGCGGTCGGGGCGGGGAAAGGCTTCCCATCCTATGACATCATCTGCTATGACATCATCTGCATAGGTGTCCTTGTCATCTGCGGCATGTTCGTCGCACGCCTCTGTGGATCTTGCGGCCGCAATATCGTTCGGTTGATTCAATCCTCCTCGGGAAGGGTTGCCGTCTGTTTGAAGGACCCGATATGTTGGGCTTCGGTCATGATAGCGGCGTCGTGCGGATCGGCGTGCTTGATGCTTTCCCTGTCTTCGTTAACGGCATTTTCCCTGTCCTCGTCCTGGCCGTGGATCTGGCGGGTTTTATTGCTGGGTCTGTTCGTCTTCGTGCTTTCCGTCGTCCTGCGGTTGCTCTGGCGGCCGGCGAAGGAATGGATGGAGAAGCTCCCGCTGTTCGTGGCAATCGCCATATGGGCTGTTCTCGCCATCATCGCGTTTCTTCTCGCCATGTGGTGGCTGGGACACGTGCCGTTCTGGCAGCTGAAACTGGACCCCAAGAAGCAGGCGGAAAACATCGTCAAGATCGCCCTGACCCTTGTCGGCGGCGTGGGCGCGGTGGCCTACCTGGTGATCAAGTACCAGGAACGGCAACAGGCCGGGCGCGCGGAAAAACGCGAGAAGGACCGCACCATCGACACGAAGGTACAGGACGCCATCAACCAATTGGGCTCCGACAAGGCCTCCACGCGCATCGCGGGCGTCTACGCGCTGACGGACATCGCGGACAGATACAAGGACTCGTATCGGCAGCGTGTGGTGGACATCCTGTGCGGTTACCTGCGATCCGACAGGTCGTCATATGCGCCTGACAGGTCGAGGCAGCCCGTCTGGGACGCCTCCGGCCATTTCGTCGAATCCGTAGCATCGGACGAGGCTGTGGAATCCACCATCCTCTCCGTCATGCACGACCGACTGCGCAAGGAACGGAAAGACGAAACCGGAGAAACCATCGTGCGGCAAACGGTGGATGACGACCAGCTGTGGTGCGCTTGCACGTTCGATCTCCATGAAGCCACATTCCACGAAGCCGTGGACCTCACGGATTCCACTTTCGAATGTGTCCCATGCTTTCGCGGAACCAAATTCGAACGCAGGGCGAACTTCGGCGGGGCGCACTTCGCAGGCTACGCGGACTTCCGTGGGGCGCACTTCGCAGGCTACGCGGACTTCGGCGGGGCGCACTTCGCAGGCGGCGCGGTCTTCGTCGATGCGACCTTCGCACGCTACGCGGACTTCAGCCGGGCGACCTTCACAGGCGACGCGTACTTCGGCTGGGCGACCTTCGCATGCGGCGCGTACTTCGGCTGGGCGACCTTCGCACGCGGCGCGGACTTCGTCGAGGCGACCTTCGCACGCGGCGCGGACTTCGGCGGGGCAGAATTCCGCGCCAGTGCGGCATTCTTAGGAATTCAAGGTCAACCTTCGCTCGGATTCAAAGAATGCAAGTTCAACGAGATATCCCGTGGCGCTTATGAGTGGGGGCCGATTCCAATTCCGGAGGACAACGACGGACTGCCCGCAGGCGCGATGTGGAAGGATTTCCTGAAGGAGGACGACAAGGACGGCGGCACGACGAACCGGTAGTCCGCGGCATCCCCTGCCGTCTCCCCGTCCGGAAAGGAACATATGTGAACGTATATGGGTCCCATATGGGATTCATATGGGAGTCTTATGCAAACAGGCCGGCTTGGTCAGTCGGCCTGTTCAATCCTGAGGCGGATGCCGCATACGCTCAGGCGGGTGGAGCCGGTGCCCGGCCCGGCGGGGTATTTCGCAAACGGAGGTTTCCGGAACGGAGTCCGGACCAGGGGAGACGGTCCCCGGCACTCCGGCGGGAGACGTCCCATAACCCGTCCCGCAATCAACGTTCCGAAACCCAATGCCATTGACGGGTATAGGCGCTCGTGGATGCCGACTCGCTGGCTCAAGCGTTGCCCGATCTTCGAGGCGACTCGAAGCGCAAGCATTCGTTTCTTTTCCTCATCTCCAAGATCGGATGCCGTCACGTGAACGTACAGTTTCTCCGCATTCGTCAGCGTGATCGTCTTTTCGTCGGGCCTTTCAATGCCGAGAAGGTCCAAGGCGGTGGTGAGTGCGAATACCAGTGGCCGTGTTGTGCGCTGCTGCGCTTCAAGACACATGTTGGCGGTCAGGACGCTTCGCTCATGCAGCGTTTGCGAATATTGTGCTCCATCGGTCATGCCGGCGAGTGTATCGGTAGTCTCATGTGAGGTGCTACAAGGCTCCACAAAAATGTGGATATGTAGATAACCCGGAATTTGCGATGATGAGCGCACGAGGCGTATGCCAACCATCTGAGCGTGGCCACGTATTTTGAATACACTATGTATCTGAGTGCGCCACATATCTGAATGCGCTGGAAAGCGGTGCAATACGTTCCGTACTTGAGAAAATCGCACACCATGCCCGCATCCGCGGCATATTATGGCTGCCGAAAGAGAACCGAGGAAGGATCCAAGCAGCTGTGAATGAATCGCTATGCATCAGAAATGTAAGGGCATCTGGCTTCAATGAGCCCGTTGACATGGTGATACGCAATGGGGGCATCACCGCCATCGCTCCTGGTGCGGCGGGTCGGAATCAAGATCTCGACGCGTTCGATGCCGAGGGGATGTGGATCATCCCCGGCCTGTGGGATTGTCACACGCATTTCACACAGTGGTCCTACACGCTGGGGCGGCTGGATCTTATCGAGGCTCGCAGCGCGCATGAGGCGATGAATATGCTACGCGGCCATGTGTCGCAGCTGCGATCCGAAGGGCGTTTGGATCCGAACCGGTATGTGGTGGGCATGCGGTTCCGTCATTCGTTGTGGGCCGATGACGAACAGCCCACGCTTGCCGCCATCGATGCGGTTGCGGGCGATCAGCCCGTGGCGTTGTCCAGCGCGGATATGCATTGCGGTTGGGTGAATTCGGCGGCGGCGCGCAAGCTTGGCGTGCAAGTCGGCGAATCCGGTCTGGTAGGCGAATTGGAATGGTTCGACGCGTACTGCCGTCTTGATGATGCGCCGGGTGCGGCCGAGGAACTGGATCGTCTGTTGCGTGAAGCCGAACACGACGCCGCAGGCAAGGGCGTCGTCGGCATTCGGGATTACGAAATGGCCGAAAACATCAATACATGGATCGGTCGATTCGCTAACGGCATCAACGATTTGCGGGTTCAGGCGGGCGTGTACCCGGAACGGCTGCATCAGGCCATCGACGATGGCTGGCATACCGGCGACGAGCTGCCCGGCAGTAACGGGCTCGGACATGTAGGCGCGATGAAACTCATCTCCGACGGTTCGCTCAACACTCGTTCCGCCTATTGTTCGACGCCGTATTCCGGCATCGAACCCGAGACTTTCGGCACGATGAGCTACACGCCCGAACAGATCGAGTCCTATATGTTCGTGGCCGCGAAGCATGGTTTCGACATCGCCTGCCACGCCATCGGCGACGAGGCGAACACCATTGTGCTGGATTGCGCCGAACGCACCGGCGCGCGTGGCTCCATCGAACATGCTCAGATGCTCAAACCCGTTGATATTCCTCGATTCGCCAAGCTGGGGCTTGCCGCGAGCATCCAGCCGCAGCATGCCATGGATGACCGGGACGTCATCACCCGTTTCTGGGGGCATCCGGCCGGCATCCCCTATGCGTTCAGGGCGTTGCATGATGCCGGGGCACGCCTGCTCATGGGATCCGATGCGCCGGTGGCGCCGCTCGACCCGTGGATGGCCATTTCCGCGGCGGTGTTCGGCACCGAAAACTCGAATCGTGAGCCGTTCCAGCCGGAACAGTGCCTTGATTTCGGCACGGCGTTGGCCTCATCCACGCAGGTCGGGCGCGAACGGTTCAAAGCAGGCGACGCTGCCGACCTGGTGCTCTTGGATCGAGACCCCTCGACGGTGGGAACCCCAGAGGAGATGCGCGCAATGCCACGGCATGTGCAGGCCACCATGCTTGCAGGTCGGTGGACGTACCGGAAGTAGTAGGGCGATCGGGGGTGAACGGCGGCCGCGGCTGCCCCTGCGTGATGTTTTCCGATAACGTTTTGCCTTAGCTGTCAGGGTTTGCCCGGCTTTCGACGAAGCTTGTTCCTGCGCTGTTTTGGACAGTCACTGCCATGGGGGGCTGGCGGTAGGTATCTGTGTGCCATGGAGTTTGCCAGTGTTCTGCGGCTGCTTTGGCGTTCTGCGTGAGCTTGTTCGCTTATGCGTGGCAGATTTGGCGAATTGGATTTCGCTAAGTGCCTTATGTGTGGCATCGAAAAGTCGGTATGCCGGGTATCTTCCTTGGAATGTCAAGGAAGATACCCGGCATATTCGTATTGTGATGCCACCAATAAGACACCTAGCTATTTGGAGGGCGGTATTTCTGCCACAAACAGCCGTAATGGCGTTTGGGCTGGGCAGGAACACCTTGTGCGGGAAGGCTGTGCGCCACGGGCGGGCCTCTGTGCTGGCGCTGTATTACTCCTGTACGGCGGCCAGCGCCTGATCGAGATCGGCGATAATATCGTCGGCGTTCTCGATGCCGCAGCTCAGTCGCACCAGATCGATGCCCACGCCGGCTTCCTCGAGCTGTTCCTCGGTGAGTTGGCGATGCGTGGTGCCGGCCGGATACAGCGTGCAGCTGCGGGCGTCGGCCACATGGGTGGCGATGGACACCATCTTCAGGTGGTCGAGGAACGCGGATACTTTCTCGCGGCCGCCCGGCACGCCGAAGGAAATCACGCCGCAGGTTCCGTTCGGCATGTACTTTTCGGCCAGTGTGTGATACTTGTCCGATTCTAGACCGGGGAAGCTCACCCAGCTGACGCGTGGATCGGATTCAAGCCACTTGGCCACGGCCAGGGCGTTGGCACAGTGGCGTTCCATACGTACTCCGAGGGATTCCAGATGCATGCCCATGATCCACGAGTTGATTGGCGCCGGTGTGGAGCCGAAGTCGCGCATGAGCTGCGCGGTGGCCTTGGTGATGTATGCGGCCTTGCCGAATTCCTTGGCGTAGGTCACGCCATGGTAGGAATCGTCCGGAGTGGTGAGTCCCGGGAACTTTTCCGCGTGGGCCATCCAATCGAAATTACCGGAGTCGACGATCGCGCCGCCCACGCAGGAGCCATGACCATCCATGTACTTGGTGGTGGCGTGCGTGACGATGTCCACGCCGTATTGGAACGGGCGGCAGTTGATCGGCGTCGGGAACGTGTTGTCTACAATCAGCGGCACGCCATGGCGATGTGCCGCGTTCGCGAATTTCTCGAAGTCGAGCACGATCAGCGCCGGGTTGGAGATTGATTCGCCGAACACGGCCTTGGTGTTTGGTCGGAATGCGGCCTCGAGCTCATCTTCGGTGCAATCGGGACTGACGAACGTGCATTCGATGCCCATTTTGCGCATGGTCACGTTGATGAGATTGAACGTGCCGCCGTAGATGGCGGAGGATGCGACGATATGGTCGCCGTTGTTGCAGATGTTGAACAGCGCGAAGAAGTTCGCGGCCTGGCCGGATGAGGTGAGCATTGCTGCGGCGCCGCCCTCCAGTTCGCAGATTTTCGCCGCGACGGTGTCGTTGGTCGGATTCTGCAGGCGTGTGTAGAAGTAGCCGGATTCGGACAGGTCGAACAGTCGGCTCATCTGTTCGCTTGATTGGTATTTGAAGGTGGTGGCCTGAATGATCGGGGGAGTTCGTGATTCCCCATTGCCGGGCTGATAGCCTCCCTGCACGCAGATGGTGTCGACGTTTTCGCTCATGGTTTCCTTCTTTCGGTTTCGTCCGCCTTTCGTCGCGTAGGTTGCGCTGTGTGGCGGCGATGGTGCTTCGTTGCGCTGTGGTGCAAACAAACACAGTAACTTTATCACTGCTTGAACAAACGGCGATTTTCCAATGGAAACGCCGTATAGTTCAACGAATTGACAAACTTAAGTAATTCATTTTATTATCTATGGTGTCAAGAACGAAAGCCCGTTGGGGCAATCGAGCTTACGAATGGTAAGCCAACAGCAAAGGAGCAATCATGGGTCTGTGGGATATCGACAAGATTCCGTACGTCGGCCGCGAAAAGGGACCGCAGGAGGGCCTGGCCTTCCATTATTACGATGCCGACAAGGTCGTTGCCGGCAAGAAGATGAAGGATTGGCTGCGCTTCGGCGTCGCATGGTGGCACACCTTCGACCAGGAACTGGTCGATCCGTTCGGCACGGGCACCGCTCAGCGCCCGTGGTATGGCAAGTACTCCAACCCTGAGGATGAGGCTTTGGCCAAGGTCGACTACGCCTTCGAGTTCTTCCAGAAGCTTGGCGTCGAGTACTTCTGCTTCCACGATCGCGACATTGCCCCGGAAGGCGACACCCTGCGCGAGACCGACAAGAACCTGGACAAGGTCGTCGACA
>CAJLKD010000030.1:0-15331 GCA_905207115.1 Bifidobacterium angulatum
CGATGTTGACCACGGTCTCGATCTTCTTGCCGGTCACGCCGGTCCACTCGCCGGAACGGACCTTGTCGGCGAACGCGTAGATGCGGTCGAGGGTTTCGCGCACATCCTTGACGGTATCCTGACCGTCGACGATGTACTTGCCCTCGTCCTCGACCGGGCGGCGCAGTGCGGTGTGCAGCACGGCACGGTCTTCGGTGTTGTTGATATGCACGCCGGTGTACATAGCCTTGGTGCGCTCGTCAAGCTTGACGGCCTTGGCCAGGTTGGCGAACAGCTGGAGGGTCTCCGGCTTGATCAGGTTCTTGGAGAGGTCGAAGTGCAGATCGCCGGCATCGAAGCTCAGCTTCTCCACGCGATCGGCGTCATCGGCGAACCACTTCTTGAGGCTGACGCCTTCTGCCTGCAGCTCATCGTAATGCTTCTGCAGAGCAGCCCATTCCGTGGTCTTCGTTGCATCAACTGGAGGATTGATGGCCATGTGTATTGGTCCTTTCATCATCACCATGAAGCAGTGGCCCAAGCCTAGAATACGGCGCGTGCCACCGCCTCCTTCCAGCTACCAAGATACTCACAAAAGAGGACACAGAAACACATAAGTTCGCAAGTCACGAACATAATCGCCCACAAACGCTCATACACCGCCGATTTGCCCATGCGCATATCGCAACACGCGGGAACCGCAACGATGCAAACGTACTCATAGACGAACCCATAAGCAGCTGCTTCACCATCTTGCGGTACCATGCATCACCATGCACCATCGCACCGTCAAATAAACTCGTCAGTCATCGCACAACCCTGCCCCAACCAGCCCGGCCAGCCGCCCGGCAGCATCACATCATTTCGACAGATGGACCATGCGCAGCAGCGGGCGGCGCACACAACGATCGAACAGGCAGACCGCCACAACATATGCCAGCGAAAGCATGGCGCCAACCGCAATCCACGCCGCAAGCTCGCCGAATACGGCAGACCCCGACTGCAACGAGGCGGCACGCACCAGAAGCGGGTCGAGGAACCTCGCATTGATGGCCTTCCATAAGAAGCTGGCAAGGGTCTGCACCACATAAAACCCGAGAATGCCCGAAGCGAGCGCCGCAACCACGGCCTCGGCGCGACGAGCGGCATGGACGCGGGCGTGAAGCGGCGGGCAGGCCGCAGCCATCAACGCGCACACCGCAAGCGCAAAGGAAATCAACGACGTCGATTTGAACGACAACGCATACAGTGCAACATATGAGGAGCGCATGACCATAACAGCGGTGAGAACGGACGCCACTGCCAGCAGCACCAGTACACCGCACAGCCAGAAACCGCGAATCGTCCACAGTGGGCGGCGATCGGCATGCCGCGCCCCATGTCTTTTGTCTTCCGTACGCCGCTCACTGTTATGCTGCACCGCCCAGCCAAGCAAACCGGCCAATCCGAACGACAGCGCATAGCTGACCGCACTCATCTGCTTGCGCCAATCCAGCAAAGTGCGCTGCCCGTACTGCGCCTGCCACGTGCATGCCACATACGCATTCAGCGCATAGACGGCAATCAGCACGGCACCTGCCACCACCGCGCTTCTGCAAGCGCCGAGGCGATTCAGCACCCATGCGATCGCAGGAGCGAGCGCCACGAACGCCAGGTATAGCCATACGAATTCCAGTTCGTAGACAAGGCTGGCCGACTGCGTATCGTTTGATACCGATGGTGCCCAATGGCCGGCCACCAGAACAAGCAGCAGATAGAACGCAACAGTGGCCAGGATCATTGCGATGCGGCGGCCGGTGGCACGCAGCTGTGTGTTCCAATAGCCGCTGGAACCTGCCGCCCCGCACATGCGCGGGATAAGGAAGAACCCCGAAATCATGAAGAAGATGTGGTTGCCCCACGCGCCGCAGTACATGATCATTGCGACGATCCACATCGCGCCCCGTGAGGAAGCGAGTGCAGACACGGGTTCGGCCACGCTGACGGGGTGATGCGGCCCCATCCATATGGCTTGCACGTATTGCTGCAGGAATGCGTGGAATATGGCGATGCAGACGATGGCGAGCAGTCGTAGCACTTCGATCGACATCATGCGCTTGCGCCCTGCCGCGGGCGTGCCGGCCGTAGCCGTAGCGGCACGCGATGATACGACGCGCTGCGTCGCAGGGCGCGCATCGTATGCGTGCGTATGCCGATGAGTGAACCGTGTTGCCATGCCTATCAGGATAATCACGCCGCCTGTATGCTTGCGTGTCAAATGAGCGCCGACACCGTTTCCGACAGTTCTTCGCCACATGTCGCAGAGCCTGCGATCGACTCCGACATGCCGTTATCTGCTGCGCCTGCACAACGTGCCGAACGGGCCGATTTGGACAATTCCACACTATCCAGTACACTTATTGTTTTGTGCGTGGATCGCGTATGCGATTCACCAGCATTGCCACTTTAGCTCAGTCGGTAGAGCGGCTCACTCGTAATGAGCAGGTCGTCAGTTCGATTCTGACAAGTGGCTCCCCTTACCCTAGATGGGTTCGCCCGTCTAGGGTTTTGCATATCGGCCTGCAGGCTGGTAGGCATGCGCGAGTGGCGGAATTGGTAGACGCGCAGGATTTAGGTTCCTGTGTCTTTGACGTGTGGGTTCAAGTCCCATCTCGCGCACCGTTCTTGTATCGGCGTATGCGATTGATTCAGTCAACGTGCACAGTTCCTTACTGTGAACGGTTCCGTGTATCGTCTCCCCCGCTGTACTTAAGATGGCAGACGGTTCGTTCATAACGGCAACAGGCATATACGGACTCGTTTTGCCCGTACATGCGACTGCGCGCATTCAACCACACGGTTGCACGACGGCACGTCCGGCAAGCCTGAAGCCGATGAGAAGACAGAGATAGAGAATCACAATGCAAGCGCTTATCCAACCCGTTGCGTTGCTGCTGATCATTCTGGCCGGCTATGCGTTCAAACGTGCCGGTTTGTTCGGGCAGCGCGATTACCGTATTCTGCAGACGGCGATCTTCGACCTGGTGCTGCCAGGCGCGATCATCTACTCGTTTGCAACGAATCCACACGAGATCAAACTGTTGTGGATTTCCGTATTCGGCCTGATCGTCGCTCTTATTCCACCCATCGTGATCTTTCTGGCCACGTTGCATAAGCCTGTCGCCAGACGCGCGTTCATGATGCTGAACGGTTCGGGATTCAACGTAGGCTGCTTCTGCTTCCCCGTGGTCTCGTCGTTCCTGGGTACAGCGGCGATCGTTCCTGCCGCGATGTTCGACATCGGCAATTGCGTGATGGTGGCCGCCGGCACCAACGTGATCACGCAGCTGCTGCTGCACATCCAGCCCGGCAAAACGTTAAGCGAGCAGCATGCGGGCGATGCGCCGACCTTGCCCTATATCAAGCCGAAGGACAAGGATGCCAAGCGTTTGGCGAGGCGTGCCCTGCTGCGCAATGTGCTTAAGGGATTCTTCGGTTCGGTGCCGTTCGACGTGTACATGCTGATGATCGTGCTGACCCTGGCGCAGGTGAAGATTCCCGGATGGATCGCCACGATGGTGCAGCCGTTGTCGAATGCGAACTCGTTCTGCGCGATGCTGATGGTGGGCATGCTCATGGATCTGCCCGCTTCGCGTCGTGATGTGAAGGATGTACTGACGGTGATCGGCTGGCGTGTTCCGTTCGCGATTGCGTTCGCCGCGATAACCTGGTTCATCCTGCCGTTCTCCGCATCGATCCGCGAAGCCGTGGCGCTATGCTGCCTCGCACCTATCGCCGTGTTCTCCACCTTGTTCACCGACAAGGTGCTGGGCAACGCCAAACTCGCCGGCTTCTCGCTGACCCTCACCGCAGTGCTGAGCCTGATCATGATGACCGGAGCGCATTTCCTGTTCACCGCCATGGGCGTATGACCCGCGCATGATGCCGCATAGTCGTCGCACAACGTGCAAGTGTGCGAATGCTCATGCCGTTTCACGATAGAGCACCTGCTCAGGCGCCCCGCGGAAGCATCTCCGGCAATAACAACGCCTTGCAATACCAATGAGGCATTGCAAGGCGTCAGGGCACGCAAACGAAGATCAGAACAGCGCGCTGACCGCAGGCACCAACGCCTTCAACGCCTTGCCACGATGAGAGATGGCGTTCTTCTCCTCCGGCGTCATTTCGGCGGAGGTGAAACGCCTGCCGGCTTCGACGGCACGTGCCGGCTGATCGTCGGGAATGAACAGCGGATCATAGCCGAAACCATTCGTGCCATGCGCTTCACACAGCAGCACGCCCGGCATCTCGCCAAGCTCCACGGTTTCGGATGCGATCGGGTACGGTGCGCCCTCGGCGGCACCCGGCACCACCAAAGCGGCGGCGCAACGGAACCGAGCGGTGCGCTTCTCATCCGGAATATCGGCCATCTGCGCCAAAAGCAGCGCGTTATTGGCTTTGTCGTTGCCATGCTCGCCGGCCCAACGCGCAGAGAGGATGCCCGGGGCATTGCCCATCACATCCACAATCAGGCCGGAATCATCGGCAATGGCGGGGCAACCGGTGCGGGCGGCCACGTCACGCGCCTTGAGCAACGCGTTCTCCTGGAAGGTCACGCCGTCCTCCACCGGGTCGGGCAGATTCAGAGAACCGGCGGATACCAGTTCCACCTGCTGAGCGGTCTCGCCCAAATCCTCGGCAAGAATGCGGCGGATTTCCTTGAGCTTGCCTTCATTATGCGTGGCAACGATGATGCGCATATATGTTCCTTTACTCCTTATGCTGGCTTACTGCCTTACATACTCTTGCGGTCCGCGTGCCATACGCCAGACCGGGCGTTCGTTCAGTCCTTGGCGAGCGCCTCGCGCTGCGCGGCCTGAAGCTCCTTGTTGCCCTTCTCGGCCAAGTCCAGCAGCGTACCAAGTTCGTCGCGGGTGAACGGCCGATGTTCGGCGGTGCCCTGGAGTTCGATGAAGGCGCCGGAACCGGTCATGGCGACGTTCATGTCGGTCATGGCGGCGCTGTCTTCCACATACGGCAGATCCAGCATCGGAGTACCGCTGATCACACCGACCGACACGGCGGACACGCAATCGGTGAGCACCTTCTTGGCGGAACGAATGTGATGATGCTTCTCCGCCCAGTCGAGCGCATCCACCAACGCCACATACGCGCCGGTCACGGAAGCGGTTCGGGTGCCGCCGTCGGCCTGCAGCACATCGCAGTCGATCTGAATCATGTTCTCGCCCAGCGCCTTCATGTCGACTACGCCGCGCAGACAACGGCCGATCAGACGGCTGATCTCGTGCGTGCGGCCTCCGATCTTGCCACGCACGGATTCACGGTCGGTACGTTCCGCGGTAGCCCTGGGCAGCATCGCATATTCGGCAGTGACCCAGCCCAGACCGGAATCCTTACGCCAACGCGGCACACCGGCGGTGAAGGTCGCCGTGCACATGACACGGGTGTTGCCGCACTCGATAAGCACGGAGCCTTCCGGGGCGTCAGTGAAATGACGTGTGATGCGTACCGGGCGCAATTCGTCGACCTTGCGACCATCGGCACGAGTAATGGAACGTTCACCCAACATATCTGTAATTTCAACCATGCGCCCCAGCTTACGCGCACGCCGCCCTTGCGCCGCCACGCAACGGCGAGCAGACAGACCGAATATCGAGCGGGGTCAGCAGCTTGCGGCCGCGTTCGCGTAACAAGCCGACCCATTGCATGAACGCGAGCCAGGACTTACAGTCGGATTACCTATTAGTCACCACGAGACGGGACAGAAGAATGGTGGATTATTCGCCGGCCCTTATGACCGACATGTATGAGTACACGATGCTGGACGCCTGCCTGAAGGATGGTACGGCGGATCGCAAATGCGTGTTCGAGGTGTTTACCCGGCATCTTCCCGCAGGACGCCGGTATGGCGTGGTCGCCGGCACCGGTCGCATCCTCGACGCGCTCGAGCACTTCCATCTGGACGACGAGGATCTGAAATTCCTGGCCGATCGCAAGGTGGTGAGCCCGGAAACCATCAAGTGGTTGGAAAACTTCCATTTCTCCGGATCCATCAAAGGCTACCGCGAAGGCGAAATGTTCTTCCCGAACTCCCCGATTCTGCAGATCGAAGGCACATTCGGCGAGTGCACACTGCTGGAGACGCTGGTGCTGTCGATTCTGAACTATGATTCCGCCGTCGCTTCGGCTGCAAGCCGTATGGTTAGCGCCGCGAAGAACCGCCCATGCATGGATATGGGCGGCCGCCGCACCAACGAATGGTCGGCTGTGGCAGCCGCACGCGCGGCAGTGGTCGGAGGTTTCCAGGGGACCGCGAATCTGCTGGCGGCGCAACTGTACGGATTGAAGGCCATCGGCACCGCAGCCCACTGCTTCACGCTGGTGCATGACGACGAGCGCAGCGCCTTCGAATCGCAGATCGCCGCCTTGGGCAAGAACACCACGCTGCTGGTCGACACCTACAACATCGAGGAAGCCGTGAAAACTGCCGTCGAAGTGGCAGGACCCGAACTGGGCGGCGTGCGCATCGATTCCGGCGATCTTGCCTCCCTGGCACAGCGTGTGCGCAACCAGCTGGACGCATTGGGCGCCACGAATACGCGCATCACCGTCACCAACGATCTGGACGAATACGCACTGGCCGCATTGCAGACCGCGCCGGTCGACTCCTACGGCGTGGGCACCATGCTGGTCACCGGTTCCGGTGCCCCGACCTGCGCCATGGTCTACAAGCTCACCGAACGTGAAGGCGCGGACGGCGTGATGGCGCCGGTCATGAAGAAAAGCAAGGACAAGGCCACCACTCCGGGGCGCAAGCTCGCTTACCGTTCCTACGAGTACAACCTGGCCGAAGCCGAGCATGTGATCTCCGGCTCCGAAGAGAAGCTCGCCGGCTACACGCCGGACAACGGCTGGAAGAATCTGCTCGTGGATTACGTCGATCACGGCCAGATCGACTCCAGCTGGCAGGGCCATGACGCCATCATGCGCGCGCACGACTACCGTGCCGCCGCATTGAACGAACTGCCGATCGCCGCACAAAGCCTGATGAAGGGAGACCCGGTGATTCCGACCGAGATCACGGTGCTATAGGCACCTCCATCCCGTAGGAATTCTTCGCCAAACGGCCGTGGACCCTTGTACTGATACAGGCTCCACGGCCGTTTTTGCGTTACGATACAAGCGCTTGCGACACTTATCCAACGAAGGATCACCTTATGCTCGAGCCAACGTTCGCCTACGTTCCCAACCCGAACCGCTATCTCGACGGCATCCCCTCCGATAGTCGTATCGCGGTGGATCCCCGGTTCCTGAAGCATTCGGCGTTGACGCCGGAACGTCTGCAGCAGATCCGAGAGCTCAACGACATCGCCATTGAACGCGGTCAGACACTGGCCGAGATGTCGCTGGCCTGGCTGTTGCATGACGATGCAGTCACGTCCGTGCTGGCCGGCGCCTCGAAGCCGCAGCAGATTCTCGACAATATCGGGGCCCTGAGCAACACCGATTTCAGCAGCGAGGAGCTTGCCCGCATCGACGAGATCTCCAAGCGCTGACCGTAATCGCTTCCGGCATAAGACAAAGGCCCGCGCCCACCGCATATCGCACGGAGGGCACGGGCCTTGGCCTGTCTGCCGGGACGTCAGCGGAACATTTCCTCGTAGATGCGCTTGCAGTCCGGGCATACCGGGTATTGGGAGGGGTCTCGCTTCGGCACCCAGATCTTGCCGCACAACGCCACCACCGGGCGGCCTGTCATACGTGATTCGGCGATGCGATCCTTCGAAACGTAATGCGCGTAGCGATCCGCGTCGCCATTATCCGAGCGTTGGGTCTCCTCCTTGACTTCCGGGCGTTCCAGTACCGAGGTGCCTGCGCCGGAATCCGGTGCGGACTGCTGGTCGCCGCTGTTGAGATACGTGGTCATTGCGATATGCTCCTTACGCGTTCGTTCAATCCGCCCTCCATCATAATGTTTTTCCCGTTTCTACGCCGCGAAGCGCTGCGCCATGCCAGATAACGCCGGATAAAGAGGTAGGCTTATTCCTATGACCAAAGCAGTATGCCCCGGCTCGTTCGACCCCGTAACCGCCGGACATCTTGACGTAATCGAACGCAGCACGCGTTTCTTCGACGAAGTGCATGTGGTAGTGGCGGTGAACGCTGCCAAAACACCGATGTTTTCAGCGCAGACCCGTGTGGATATTATTCGCCGCGCCCTTGTGGAAAGGGGCTGCGAGAACGTGGTCGTCTCGTTTACCGACGGACTGATCACCGACTATTGCAAGCAGGTTGGCGCCACCGTGATCGTAAAAGGGCTACGACAGAACGGCGATTACGAGGCGGAACTGGGCATGGCCCTGGTGAACCGGCAGATCGCCGGCATCGAAACGCTGTTTCTGCCCGCGAACCCCGTGCTGGAGCATATTTCGAGTTCCATCGTCAAAGATGTGGCCCGTCATGGCGGCGACGTGACCGGAATGGTGCCCGATTGCGTAGTCCCGATGCTGAATGAGGCGTTGCACAAGGAAAGGATTTCCCATGAGTGATCAGAACGATGTCGAACATCCGACCGGATACGTGGATTTGACCGGTGACCCTGTAGCCGATGTGACAGGTGCCGAAAATAGGGGAACCGTACCGCTGCAAAGCGCGCCTATGCCTCCGGCACCTGCACCGAACCCCGCACCGGCGTCCGCCCCCATGCCGTTGCCGGACGGTCAGCCCGCCGGCGGCACCGGGGCATACGCCGAGTCCGCGCCATTGGACGAGACCGTGGCGGGCGAACCGCCTGTCGCCGACGACGCCGCCTCTTCCACGCCATCCTTCACATCCCCGTTCCCACTGCCTGATCTGAGGGAAAAGCCCACCGTCGAAGAGCAAAGCCAAGAGGAATTCACCACCGTCTACGATGTGATCGGCAAGCTGGAGGACACGCTGAACGAGGCAAAGGGTGGTTTCTTCTCCCCCGGCCTGGTGAAGGTCGACCGCGATGCGCTGATGGCCAATCTCGATGAGTTGAAGAAAATGCTGCCGGTGCAGCTCGAACGCGCTTCCGCCCTCATGCGCGAGGCGGAACGGCGTTTGGAAAGCGCACAGACCCAGGCCAACGCCATTGTCGCCTCCGCGCAAAGCCGTGCCGCCGACACCATCAAAGAGGCCAACGACCAGGCGCAGTTCCTTGCAGGCCAGGAAAACGTGACCGAACTGGCACGGCAGAAGGCGCGTACCATTCTGAACACGGCCCAGGCCAAGGCCGACCATCTCACGCAAGGCGCCGACGACTATTCCGCCAAAGTGATGGAAGGCCTGCGCCAGCAACTGACCAAACTCACCAGCGATGTGGACGCCGGTCTGAACGTGCTGCACGAGCGTCAGCGCGCCGCCGCCGACCAGCTCCCGCATCTTGACCAGAACGACTACCCGGAGGCCTGAAAACCCATGCCACATATCGAAAACTCCCCGTGGAGCGTATCCGTTGCGCAGGTCGCGTCCCGCGCCGGCCAGTCCAAACAGATCGACAGTGATTTCCCCGCGCCCAGCGGCATCGGCGATGACATCATCGGCGTCAAGGAAGGCGAACCCGTACATGTCAGCGGATCGTTCGACTCGATTGTGGACGGTCTGATTCTCAACGCCGACATCAACGCCCCGGTGCATGCCGAATGCACCCGTTGCCTGAAGCCCATCATCCGTGACTGGACCACGCATGTGACCGTGTTCTTCCCCTACCATGACGAGCGCGACAATCGCAGGCAGCAGGACGAGGTCGACATCATCGCCGGCGAGGAAGAATCCGAAGACACGTATCCACTGCTCAACAACGGCTCCTTCGCCGATCTTGACGCACTGCTGCGCGATACGCTGGTGGACGAGCTGCCGCTGCAGCCGCTGTGCCGCGAGGATTGCCGTGGCCTGTGCTCCCAGTGCGGCGTGGATCTCAACGAGAATCCCGACCACACCCACGAGATGACCGACATCCGTTTCGCCGGACTGGCCGATCTCAAGGCACAGCTTGAACGCGAACAGCAGGGCTGACAGGCCTGCGGATACTGCGACACGCGTGCGCGCGTATACCGGAATACGCTATTTGTACGCACGTTGCGTTAAAGTACTGAACGCTTAAGCTCAAATGTTCGAACGAAACAGAGGATACTGAAATGGCACTGCCTAAGTACAAGACCTCGCGCGCCAACACTCATTCGCGTCGCGCGAACTGGAAGGCGACCGCTACGGCTACCGTGACCTGCCCGAACTGTGGCGCTCCGGCTCAGCCGCACATGGCCTGCCCGAGCTGCGGTTCTTTCCGCGGCCGCGTCTACCGTGAGGCTATCCAGTCCATTCACACCAAGTGAGCAGCACTGGACAAGCATGAATAAAGCCCTGCCATCGACGGGTGGCAGGGCTTTTTATATCTTTATATCCTAGAAAGCCCTAGGAAATTCCAGAAAACAGAAGATAGAGGATCATGACAGACGAAGCACAGCACAAACCAATCACACGCACCTACCACAATGACGGCACCCAGACGGCCGCAAACGAACTGTTGGAGGCGCTCGGTACCACCATCAGCCCCGATCTGCTGGTCCAGGCGCTCACCCATCGTTCCTTCGCACACGAGCATCCGGGCGCAAAGCATTACGAACGACTCGAATTCCTGGGCGACGCCGTACTGGAACTCATATCCACCGAGACGCTGTTCCGCCTGCACCCCGATATGAGCGAAGGCGAACTGGCGAAGATGCGCGCCAAGGCGGTGAGCGAGGAAGCGCTGAGCGCCATTGCACGCACCAAGCTGCATGTGGAACCGTATATTCTGCTGGGTCACGGCGAAGCGACACAGGGCGGCGCACAGAAGAGCTCGATTCTGTGCGACATCGTGGAATCGCTGATCGGCGCGACATTCCTTGAACATGGCATCGACGGCGCACGCAAGGTGGTGCATCGCCTGATCGACGACACGTTGGCCGAAGTCGCCACCGAAGGCCCGGCATTGGATTGGAAGACCTCGCTGACGGTGAAGGCGCATCATCTCGGCAAGGGCGAACCGGTGTACCATATGGCGGTTTCCGGCCCGGAATACGCGCAGGTGTTCACCGCACGCGTCTCGCTGGGCGACGACGAGGAGATTCTGGGCGTGGGCAAGGGATCGTCGAAGCGCAAGGCGCAGCTGGCCGCCGCCGCGGCAGCCTGGAAGAAGCTCGACTGACGCCGTTCCCCACAGTCCTCCCCGCCCTATGCGCGGCTTGCGGTGTGCCCCTCCCCCAAGTGTCCACACCGTAAGCCGCGCAATGCAAATGTTGGCTTATTGAATAGACTGGGAAAACAAAGCGCACAGCACCGGCCACGAACCGGCAGCGCAATGACCAAGGAATCAAGAGATGTGAGAGGAACCATGGCTTTACCTACCCCTCTGCAGGCATTCAGCGCCGTGCCCAAGGACCAGCACGACGAAACGCAGACCATTACCGATGGAGAGAAGATGACCGGCGCCCAGGCGCTGGTGCGTTCGTTGGAGGATCTGGGCATCGAAGACGTCTTCGGCGTTCCGGGTGGCGCCATTCTGCCGGTGTATGACGAAATCAAGGACGACACGAAGTTCCACTTCATGCTGATGCGCCACGAACAGGCCGCCGGCCATGCCGCCGAAGGCTATGCGCTGACCACCGGCAAGGTGGGCGTGTGCATCGTCACCTCCGGCCCTGGCGCAACCAATATGATCACCCCGATCGCGGATGCGAACATGGATTCCGTACCGCTGGTCGTCATCACCGGTCAGGTGGGCGTGAACGCCATCGGCACCGACGCCTTCCAGGAGGCCGACATTGTGGGCGCCACCTACCCAATGGTGAAGCACTCCTACCTGGTGACCAGCGCGCAGGATATTCCGCGCGTACTCACCGAAGCCTACTATGTGGCCAATTCCGGCCGCCCCGGCCCGGTCGTGGTCGATGTGACCAAGACCGCGCAGACCGGCAACATGTACTACTCCTGGCCGCAGCGCATGATCCTGCCCGGCTACAATCCGACCACCAAGGCGCATGGCCATGTGCTGTCCGACGCGGCCAAGCTGTTCTCGCAGTCCTACCGCCCGGTGCTGTACGTGGGCGGCGGCGCCGTCCGTTCCAAGGCCGGCGAACTGATCAAGCAGCTCTCCGATCTGACCGACGCCCCAATCGTCACCACGCTTCCCGCTCGTGGCGTCGTTCCCGACTCCGACCCGAAGGTGCTCGGCATGCTCGGCATGCACGGCACCATCGCCGCAACCGGCGCCGTGCAGCGCTGCGACCTGCTGGTCACCATCGGCGCTCGTTTCGACGATCGTGTGACCGGCAAGCTCGACGCATTCGCCCCCGCAGCGCGTGTGATCCACATCGATATCGATCCGGCCGAAATCGGCAAGAACCGCCAGCCGGACGTGCCGATCGTGGGCGACGTTTCCACCGTGCTCAAGGATCTCATTCCGGAAATCGAACGTTCCCAGGCCATTCACGGCAAGCCGAACCTGAAGCCGTGGTGGAACGCCATCGACGAGTGGCGCACCAAGTACCCGGCCACGTGGGAGGAGCCCACGGACGGTTCGCTCGCCCCGCAGTGGGTGGTCAGGCAGCTGTCCGACCAGGCCGCGGACGATACGCTGTGGGTGACCGGCGTGGGTCAGCATCAGATGTGGGCCGCGCAACTCATCGATTTCAAGCGCCCGAACTCCTGGATGACCTCCGGCGGCCTTGGCACCATGGGCTACGGCCTGCCCGCGGCCATCGGCGCCGCCGTGGGCGGCAAAGGGCGCCCGGTCTGGCTGATCGACGGCGACGGTTCCTTCCAGATGACCTCCGAAGAGCTTGCCGCAGCGTTCTTCGACCACGCTCCGGTAAAGATCGCCCTGCTGAACAATTCCGTGTACGGCATGGTCCGTCAATGGCAGACGCTGTTCTACGGGCAGCATTATTCCGCCACCAACCTGCTTGACGGCGAAGCGCATGGCGAAGAGGGCGTGAAGCTGGAAGCCAACGGCGATATGCCCGTTGAAGTGCCAGATTTCGTGAAGCTGGCCGAAGCCTACGGTTGCGTGGGCATGCGTGCGTTCACCAAGGACGAGGCCATCGAATGCATCAAGAAGGCCAACGAGATCAATGACCGCCCGGTGCTGATCGACTTCCGCGTGTGGAAGGACGCCATGGTGTGGCCGATGGTCGCCGCCGGTGCTTCCAACGACGATGTGACGTACATGCCCGGCATCAAGCCGTTGCGCGACGATACCGTTACCGGCGAGCCTGCAACCGCCGCAAGCGAGAACTGAGAGGAGAGAATCATGCCTCAATACCCTGCATCACAGCCCGGTTCCGAGCGTCATACGCTGTCCGTGCTAGTGGAGAACCGCCCCGGCGTGCTGGCCCGTGTGGCCGGCCTGTTCGCCCGCCGTGCGTTCAACATCAACTCGCTGTCCGTCTCCCCCACCGAACGCCCTGACATCTCCCGTATCACGGTGACAGCCGATGTGGAGGCCATCCCGCTGGAGCAGATCATCAAGCAGCTCAATAAGCTGCTGCACGTACTCAAGATCGTGGAACTCGACCCGCGTTCCACCGTGGAGCGCGAGCTTGTGCTCATCAAGGTAGCGGCCGACGTGTCCAACCGCTCCGACGTGCTGGAGATCGTGCGCATGTTCCGCGTGCGCGTGGTCGATGTGAACCCGGAGTCGCTGACCATCGAGGCCACCGGTTCCGAAGACAAGATCGAGGCGCTGCTCGGTCTGCTGGAGCATTACGGCGTGATCGAGCTGGTACGTTCCGGCGCGGTCGCCGTGACCCGTGGCCCGAAGGCGCTGAGCGAGAAGGTGCTCGGCTCCGAGATCACCGGTCGCTGAACGGTCTGAACGGTATTATTTACGGAAAAGCGCTGCCTCGCGATTCATTTCGCGGAGCGGCGCTTTTTCGTATCTGATCCGTATCTGATTCACCGCAACATCGTATGTTCCCATTGCGCCGCCCTGGGAATGCTACGAATGGAACGAGAACATATCATCAGCACGGCACTTGCCACGAGAACCGCGAGGAACACCAGCACCGTGCCATGGAATCCAAGAACCGGGAGCAAGGTACCGGCCACGGCACTACAGAACATCGAAAGCACCTGGGCTGGAACCGTCAATGTGACAGTTATGCGCCCCTGCATGCTCGTAGGCGACTTGGCGAAGATGAAACCGAGCAGCATCGCGTTGATTAGCGGGAACGGCAGACCGACCAGCGAATTGGCAACCATCATGACCCAATAGTTGTCGGTCAACGTCATCGGCAATACGCACAGGCAGATGAACAGGTAGGCGAGGCACACGGTTGGCCCGACAGGAACCTTATCGCTGAATCTGCCGGCAAGCAACGATCCTACAAGCATCATCAACGATATGCCGCCGCTGATGAATCCGATGAAGGTCGCATTGGTCCCGCACGACACCAAATGCAGCTGGATGGCATATTGAATGCCATTGATGCCGAAATTTACTAATGCCGCCACGATGAGCACGACCACCAGCGTCTTCCTACGCAGCGACCATGACCAGCCTTCCAGAAAGTCGTGAAAGAAACCGCCTTTCACTGCATCGCCATCCGATTCCCCGATACGCCCGCCATCCGCACCATGTTCGCGGATGCCGGTGGCGGCGACGCCGGCCACAGCGTACATACATGCCGACACCAGAAACGGCAGCCATGGAGCGACACTGTACAGAAAGCCTCCGATGGGGCCTCCTACCATGGTAATGGTCGCGTCGCGCCCTTCGTTGAGGCTTCGCGCTTTGGGATAACAGCGGATATCGATAATCGAACGGAGCATCGCGTCCGTGGCGCTTCCCAAAAAACCGTTGATGCTGGATGCGAGCACCGCAATCAGCAGCAACACGGGAAATGGCAACGCGTCGCACAACAGCAGCATCACGATCGCACCCCAAGCCAGAACGCCAACGACGGCGTTCGTCACGATAAGTCGTTTGCGATCATGCCTATCGACGAAAGTGCCTCCGAATACGCTTGCTACCTGTTGCGCAATCATCGACGACGTTCCGAGCCAACCGGCGGCGACGGTGGAGCCAGACACCGCATATCCGAGCAGACTGATCGCCAGCGCGCGCATCGCCGCACCAACCGCCGATGCCGTATCGGCGGTAAACCAAGAAACGTATCCTGCGGATTGCCAGAATGATTTCCCTGTTCCGTCCATGTCTTGTTTCACTTGTTTTCCCTGTTCCGCCCACGCTTTTCAGATTGCCTATGGGTTCATATGCAAAGTCCGCCGATTCCCTACGAAAACCACCTGAAAGCCTGTAGAATCAGCGCCACGGGTTCGGCGCCCGGCT
>CAJLKD010000031.1:0-15214 GCA_905207115.1 Bifidobacterium angulatum
AAGGAAGCCGTCGCCCGCGTGCGTCTGGTTCCCGGCACCGGCAAGTGGACCATCAACGGTCGCACCCTGGAGGAGTACTTCCCCTCCAAGCTGCTGCAGCGTGAGGTCAACTCCCCGATCGTCCTGCTCAAGCTCGAAGGCAAGTTCGACGCAATCGTCCTCGTTGACGGCGGCGGCACCACCGGCCAGGCCGGCGCCATCCGTCTCGGCGTGGCTCGCGCCCTGAACGCCATCGACCGCGATGCCAACCGCGCCACCCTGAAGAAGGCTGGCTTCCTGACCCGCGACGCTCGCGTCGTGGAGCGCAAGAAGGCCGGTCTGCACAAGGCACGTCGTGCACCGCAGTTCTCCAAGCGTTGATTTCGCTTATCGGCAGGAACCCCTCGAAGGAAGCCCTTCGAGGGGTTCCTCGCATATTTGGGCGCTGAGTGCCTGAAAGTGCCTGTATCTTGCCTGCCAGTTGGACGTCCGCGGCCATCAGCACCTATATCGGGCATCCATATCGTACGGGGCCGGTGTTTTCCCGTTCCTCCCCTGAGGAAACGTAGAAGGCACCGGCTCCGTATGCGATTGCATGCAAGCAGTTAGGCGAAGTCGGTCTGGCGCATGATCGTGATGCTCATGGACGGCACCGTCCATATATTCGCGTTCGTCGGTGACGTACTGCTATCGGTCTGTTTGTTATCGGCGGGCTTGCTGTGACGATGCGCCTGCAATATGCGTTGCTGCACCGCACTGTGGGCCAGAAGGCGGTATACGCGCGTTTTACCGGTCAGCCCGGGCAATGTGACGGTATCGGTGATGTCTTCGGTACGCGCATACGGTTTGGCGGCCGGCTGCTGTTCGGCATCGTCCTGTTCGGATTGCACGGTCTGAATCACCTGCCCGATGCGGGTGTCTTTTGGCACGAAATGCGTCCAGGTGGAATCCTCGTTGGATAGATCCACCTTTTCCACGTTCGTTCCCTTGGCAGGGCGGGCCCCGGTGGTTTCGGCGGAGCACCAGAGCGGTTGCCATTCGGTATCGGTAGGCAGATGGAACTGCATATCCTTGCGTTCCCCGTTGATCAGCAGGATCACATCGAGCTCGTTGAGGGACAACAGACGCATCGCGAAGCTGCGGATGCTTTTGTCGAACCAATCCTGCTCCATCGGCGTTGTGCCGTTCGGCAGGAACCATTGCACGCGGCTCGATGGCTTCAACAGCCCGATTTGGCTGAGCCTGGTGAAGAAATCCTCATGATGGTACAAATCCAACGATTTGCGGATGGAGATGAGCTTGGAAACGGATTCCAGGCGGTGCGTTTCCGGTGTTTTGGTGCTGTGATACAGCCAATCCCATGTCAGCCAGGTGATGTCGTTGTCCTGACAGTAGGCGTTGTTGTTGCCGTTCTGAGTGTTGCCGAACTCGTCGCCGGCGAGAATCATCGGCGTGCCGAGCGAGAGCAGCACCATGCCGAGCAGATTCTGCGCGGCGCGTTCTCGTTTGGACATGATGACGGGGTCGTCGCTGGGGCCTTCCACTCCGAAGTTGTTCGAACGGTTCATGTTCGACCCGTCGTGGTTGTTTTCGCCATTGGCCTCGTTGTGCTTATGCGAGTACATGGTCAGGTCGTGAAGCGTGAAGCCGTCGTGGCATGCCACGAAATTCACGGAGGCGGTTGCGCCGCGCCCCGGGTCCGTGGCGAACAGATCGGCCGAACCGCACAGGCGTGTGGCCATCTCCTGCATGCCGATGGTGTTGCCTTGGGTCTGCTCGGCTTCGGACAGCCAGAAGGTGCGTGCCGTATCGCGGAACCTGTCGTTCCATTCCGCGAAGGGAATGCCGAACTGGCCGGTTCTCCACCCCTGATTGCCCAGATCCCATGGTTCCATGATGATTTTGAGATTGCCGAGCAGCAGGTCGGAGCGCAGCGCATACAGGAAGGGGTGATACCGGGTGAATTCGCCGTCCAGTCGTGCGATGCTTGGGGCAAGGTCGAACCGGAATCCGTCGATGCCGATGCGCTTGGCCCAGTAGCGCAGCGAGTCGACTGCGAAGGTGGTCACATGCGTGTTGGTGAAGTCGAGTGTATTGCCGCATCCGGTGGTGTCTTCCAGGTAGGCGATGTTGTTTTTCTGCCTGCGGTAATACGAGAGATTGTCGAGGCCGCGCCAGCAGATGCTTGGCCCGGCCGAGCCGCCTTCGCAGGTGTGGTTGTACACCACGTCCATCAATACTTCGAAGCCGGCGTCATGCAACGCCTGCACCATATCGATGACCTCCTGGCGTACGGCGTTCGCGCCCGCCTGCTGTGCGGCTTTGGTGGCGTATGAGGCTTCGGGGGAGAAGTAGCTGAGTGTGGAATACCCCCAATAGTTGCGTTTGCCGCGTTCCTGAAGGAACACTTCGGGCTGGCTGGCCTGAATGGGCAGCAGTTCGATGGATGTTACGCCCAGGCCCTGCAGATAGGCCAGTGTGGTGGGGTGTGCGAGGCCGGCGTAGGTGCCGCGCAGTTCTTCGGGAAGCCATGGCGCGTTGGCGGTGAAGCCTTTGACATGCAGTTCGTAGATGACGGTTTTGCTCCACGGCACATGCGGGTGCATGCTTTCGCTGTCGAACTTGGTGGTGGCGCGGTCGTCGATGGCCACGGATACCGGCATTTTGCCCAGCGAGTCAATGGTGTTCATTTTGCCGAACGGGTCGCCAACGATTTTGCCATCCTCAAGTTTGCATTCGTAGGCGAAGGCGGCCGGGTCGAGTTGCATGGTGCCGTCGATGCCCTTGCCGTAGGGGTCGAGCAGCAGCTTGTAGGGGTTGAAGCGTACGCCATGCGAGGGGTCCCATGCGCCGTCCACACGGTAGCCGTACCGCATGCCGTCCCATGCCTTGGGAATATGCACGGACCACAGGCCGTAGTTCGGGCCTTCCATTTTGAATAGGGTTTCACGCACGTAGGTCGATTCGATGATGCGTGTGCATACCTTGAATTCGCTGATCTGTTTGACGAGCGGAATCGAAGTGTTGGGGAACAGTCGTATGGCTTCGCTGTAGAAGGCGCTGGGCTGGTCTACTGGTTCGATGACGCAGAACCATACCTGGTCTGCGGTTTCGGAACGGACGATGGCATCGGCGCCGCCGTCATCGGTGAAGTACAGGCCGGGTCTTGTGGCATAGCGGTGAAGCGTGGGGTTTTGCATACCTCTCATTGTAAGTGGGTTGGTCGTTAGGTACTGCATCGCCAGGTGATTGGTTCGCGCGACGCGCCGACAAAACCATTTATGAAAAATACTTTAAGAAAACAGATTTGCAAAACAGGATAAAAGAATGTATGCTGAAGGACATCAGGCAGAACGAACTGCCGGACAATAACCGTTGTATCCGCAAGGTGCAGAAACGCTTTCGCTGACGAAAGGAACAATCATGAAGGCTCTGGTGCTCACTGGTGTGAAGGAATTCGAGATCCAGGATCTGGATACCCCGGAGATTCTTCCGAATGAAGTACTGATCAACACGGCGTATGCCGGCGTATGCGGCACGGATCACGATCTGTATGCAGGCCGTCCGGGTTCCGCATCCGCAGTCCCGCCAATCGTGCTTGGTCATGAGAACTCCGGCGTTGTGGCCGCGGTCGGTTCCGCGGTGACCAACGTCAAGGTGGGCGATCGCGTAGCCGTCGACCCGAATATCTACTGCGGCCAGTGCGAGTTCTGCCTGACCCAGCGTCCGGAGCTTTGCGATCATCTGAGCGCCGTTGGTGTCACCCGTAACGGTGGCCTTGCCGAACAGTTCACTGCACCTGCGTCCGTGGTCTACAAGCTGCCCGACAATGTCTCCCTACGCGATGCTGCAGCCATCGAACCGGTGTCTTGCGCAGTGCATGGTCTCGACCTGCTCAAGCTGCGCCCGTATCAGAAGGCGCTGGTGATCGGCGACGGCTTCATGGGGCAGATCTTCGCCCAGCTGCTGCAGGCCTATGGTGTGCATCAGGTCGATCTTGCCGGCATCTTCGATGAAAAGCTGCAGCGCAACAAGGAGCAGTTCGGTGTGAGCGAAACCTACAACACCACGCGTGAGCAGATTCCGGCGGACTCCTACGATGTCATCGTCGAGGCGGTCGGCCTGCCGACCACGCAGGCTCAGGCCGTCGCCGCAGCCAACAAGGGTGCGCAGGTGCTGATGTTCGGAGTCGGTCCGCAGGAGGCCCACTTCGAGATGAACACCTACGACATCTACAAGAAGCAGCTCACCATCCGGGGCTCCTTCATCAACCCGCTGACCTTCCGTGATGCCATCTCGCTGGTCTCCTCCGGCAAGATGAATATCGGCGGGCTCATCAGCCATGAGCTCAAGCTCGAAGAGGTGCAGGACTTCCTCGAAGGTAAGATCACCGGTGTTTCCAAGGCCGTCGTCAAAGTTGGCAAGTGAGGCGATGTGACCTTGTAAGGTCAATTCGTCAGTGGTATTGCAAGGCCGCCGCAAATTGTGCTCTCTGGTGCGGCGGCCATCCATCCCCGTCCATACCGGGTGCTGCGGCAAAGGGGCTGCGGCATCCCCAGCTCGTTACAATGTGTGTATTATGAAGCGGCTTCCTCGGTGTTGAGCGAAAGTCGAGTAAGGGTTATTGCAAATGATTAGGGTGCTTGAGCGTCTCGGCGTTCCTCGTGTACTGATGCTCGGCTTTTTGGCCGTCGCGATTTTCATGACCGGTGATGGTTTCGAACTCACCTTCCTGTCCAAGTTCATGGTGGATCAGGGGTTCACCTCGTCCCAGGCATCGCTGCTGGTCACCGTATACGGCTTGTTCGCGGCATTCGGCGGGTGGTCTGCCGGCGTACTTGCCGAGATGTTCGGCGCGCGAATGCGCTGATGATGATTATCGCTGCGATCATTGTGGGCATCGGCACCTGTGCCTTCTCGTCGTTGCCGACCATCATGACGCTGTACGCAGGCGAAGGCAGGCAGGGTGCCGCATTGTCCGCGTATAACCTTGCCGCGGGTCTCACCACATTCGCCGGCCCCGGTATCGCGACCATACTGCTGCCGACCATCGGCTATGGCGGTGTGTGTGGGACCTATGCTGCGCTGTATGTGCTGGCGTTCGTGCTCACGCTGTTCATCCGCCCGAAGCAGCCCGGGTTCGATGAGCATGGTCATCGCATCAAGTCGGCGGGGCAGGGGCAGAAGCTGACTGATTGCGCGCAATAGAATACCGATGATCGGCAGGCTGTACGGCGTTGCGCCGGGGCGTGTGTAAGGCATATTCGTTATATTTATTCCAATTACTTCAAAGGAGAACCATCATGAGCAAACCCATGACCGCATTCACCACTGATCTGCAGCATTCCGGCATGATCGCCAGGGATCTCGACGAGACCATCGAGTTCTACACCAAGAAGCTTGGATTCGAAGTGGCCGGCATCTTTCATAATGGCGAGAATCGCTGCGCATTCCTGCGTTACGGCCATCTGACCATCGAGACGTGGGAGGGCGAGCCTGCGCCGATGACCACTGGCGCCATCAACCATTGGGCATTCGATACTCCGGACATCGAAGCGGCATTCGAGAACGCCAAGGAACTCGGTCTGAACTTCAAAGACACCGAGATTCAGCACATCGACAGCTTCTGGGAGCATGGCATCCGCTACTTCAATGTGTACGGGCCGAACGGCGAGACCATCGAGTTCTGCCAGATCGTCTGAGTCTGTTACTGGATAACGGCGAGGGGTGTGTCTTCATTCATGGAAATCGGATGGAGGCACACCCTCGCCGTTTATGTATCATGCGGCTTTGCACGTGTATGGTATGAGGGTTCTGCATGCGGTTGAGGTTGATGACTGTTGAATGCGGAAAGTCCGGTGGGCATGATTGCGATAATGGGATTGGCGGCGGTTGCGCTTTCGCCAGGCGCCTCAGCGATGGGGCCGGCATGGACTCCATTCGCTCCGCCATCAAAACCATTCCCGGTTCCTGACAGCGGCCGTCAGACTTCCGTATTGCAGATATCGGTCACATAGGACTGCACGAAACGCAATGCCGCGCCGATGATGTTCTGATCGTCAGTGCACCTGCTTTTGCGTAGCGAGAAATGCTCGGAATGGAATGGGCTGAGGGCCTCCACGCGACGTTTGAGATCCGTAATGGCGTCGTCATCCAGGTACTGCGATGCCTCGCCGCCGATAATGATGTCTCCGGAGAACACGGCGCGAATATTGGCAATGGCCTGTGCTACATGGTCCATCCATTCCCCGTATCGCTGCCTGTGCTCAGGCTCGCCTTGCGCCAGTACTGAGAAGAATCCCGATAGGCTTTCCCCGTCGATGACCAGTGCCTCGGGGGAGCAGTAGGTGTCCACGCAGCCGCGCTGGCCGCAGTAGCAGATTCGCCCTCCAGGCACAAGGCACATATGTTCGATGGTGCCGTTGCTCAGGTTCGGGCCCTGGTATAGGGAGCCGTTGACGATGACGGCGCCGCCCGGCCTGCGTTCCAGATATACGCATACCGCGTCGCGTATCGTATGGTCGAACCACAGCTCGGCCATGGCGGAGGCGTCGGAATCGTGGATCATAATGGCCGGCAGTTCGATGTGACGGGTGAGCTTTTCCAGTGTGAGCCCGGTGTTGCTCATGATCTTGCCGAAGGTGATGGCTGTACCATCGGCGGAGACGATACCTTGCATGGAATAGGCGACGCCGAGCACCTCGCTGCCGGACCGTACGACCTTACCGGCGAATTCCGTGACCAGGTCGCCGACCATATCGTAGTAATCGCTGTCGTTGCAGTATGTTGCGCGTTTGCGCCTGCGCATAATGACGTTGCCGTAAAGATCCACCGCCACCATGGTGATGGCGTTTGTTCGCATGGTGATGCCGATTGCCGCGTGGGATTGCGCTTTGAACACGAAGGTCTGTGCCTTGCGTCCACCGGTTGAGTCCATCGGCTCGCCCTGCTCGACCAGCCCCTCGTCGGTGAGGGTGCGCAGATTCTGTGTGATGGTGGGCAGACTCAGGCCGAGCTCACGTTCGAGCATCTGCTTGGTCTGCGGGCCATGATGATACAGATGGCTGATGATGGCCTGTCGGTTTGCGGTTTTAATGGTGGTCGAGGGTGAACTCATCGTTGGTTCCTTCCGTTGCGTGTCTGAACCCCACTTTATCAAAAGGCTTTTAGAAATGTCGGGCAAGTCGGTCGCGGTAATTGCCTTCGGTGTTTTCCGTGCGTGATTACCTTGGAATTCCAAGTATTTTCCCCGCTTTTAGAAAGCCTGTTATGTAAAGTGTGTATGATTCAGGCGTTATGTGATACTAATTTTACAAAACTACTTTCAAAAATAGGGTATATGTCATGTTTGCTTCTGTGTAGAAACTAACAAAAACGCTCAAAATCATTAAAATGAACATGATTTCTTGCAAAAAAAGTTCGCAATTACACATCAATGCATCAATAACGAACATGAAACACACAACCCGCGTAGAGTGTGAAAAGGTGTAGACATTCATGTATATTGTGAGGCAGGTCACAGGCGATTCGAGAATGTCACGGGTCGCCGTGACAGGACTGCTGCATTGCAGCAATCAGCGTTAGGGAATAACGCACCACGTTTCAGATCTCTATTAGAGGAGGATCCTACAGTGGCAGAGACTAAGAACAGCGCAGCGAAGCCGGCTCCGGAAGAAAAGCTCGCCGCAGCTGAAGCTGAAGTGGACGCACTCGTGGCCAAGGGCCAGAAGGCTCTCGTCGAATTCGAAAAGCTCGACCAGAAGCAGGTCGACCATATCGTCGCCAAGGCCTCCGTGGCGGCGCTGAATAAGCATTTGGTACTCGCCAAGATGGCCGTGGACGAGACCCACCGTGGTCTGGTCGAGGACAAGGCCACCAAGAACATCTTCGCCTGCGAGCACGTCACCCATTACATGGCCGGCCAGAAGACCGTCGGCATCATCCGCGAAGACGATGTGCTGGGCATCGACGAGGTCGCCGAGCCTGTCGGCGTGGTCGCCGGTGTCACCCCGGTCACCAACCCGACTTCCACCGCCATCTTCAAGTCCCTGATCGCACTGAAGACCCGTTGCCCCATCATCTTCGGCTTCCATCCGGGCGCCCAGAACTGTTCCGTGGCCGCCGCCAAGATCGTACGCGACGCCGCCATCGAGGCAGGCGCCCCCGAGAACTGCATCCAGTGGATCGAGCATCCTTCCATCGAGGCAACCGGCGCCCTGATGAAGCATGATGGCATCGCCACCATCCTCGCCACCGGCGGCCCGGGCATGGTCAAGGCCGCATACTCCTCCGGCAAGCCCGCCCTCGGCGTCGGCGCCGGTAACGCGCCGGCATACGTCGACAAGGATGTGGACATCGTCCGCGCCGCCAACGACCTGGTGCTGTCCAAGCACTTCGACTACGGCATGATCTGCGCCACCGAACAGGCGATCATCGCCCACAAAGACATCTACAAGGACCTCATCAAGGAGCTCAAGCTCCGCAAGGCATACTTCGTCAACAAGGAAGAGAAGGCCAAGCTCGAGCAGTACATGTTCGGCTGCGTGGCAGGCAGCGGCCAGACCCCGAAGCTGAACTCCGTGGTGCCGGGCAAATCCCCGCAGTTCATCGCCAAGGCCGCAGGCTTCGAGATTCCGGCCGACGCCACCATTCTGGCCGCGGAATGCAAGGAGGTCTCCGACGACGAGCCGCTGACCCACGAGAAGCTCGCCCCGGTGCAGGCCGTGCTGAAGGCCGACAACAAGGAGCAGGCCTTCGAGATGTGCGAGACCATGCTTAAGCTCGGTGCCGGCCATACCGCCGCCATCCACACCAACAACGAGGATCTGGTCCGTGAATACGGTCTGCGCATGCACGCATGCCGCATCATCTGGAACCAGCCGAGCTCTCTTGGCGGCATCGGCGATATCTACAACTCCATCGCCCCGTCGCTCACGCTGGGCTGCGGCTCCTACGGCGGCAACTCGGTTTCCGGCAACGTGCAGGCCGTCAACCTCATCAACATCAAGCGCATTGCTCGGAGGAACAACAACATGCAGTGGTTCAAGATCCCGGCCAAGACCTATTTCGAGCCGAATGCCATCAAATACCTGCGCGACATGTACGGCATCGAGAAGGCCGTCATCGTGTGCGACAAGGTGATGGAACAGCTCGGCATCGTCGATAAGATCATCGACCAGCTGCGTGCGCGCGACAATCGCGTCACCTTCCGTATCATCGACTACGTCGAGCCGGAGCCTTCCGTCGACACCGTCGAGAAGGGCGCGGCGATGATGCGCGAGGAGTTCGAGCCGGATACCATCATCGCGGTCGGCGGCGGCTCCCCGATGGACGCCGCGAAGATCATGTGGCTGCTGTACGAGCACCCGGAAATCGCCTTCTCCGATGTGCGCGAGAAGTTCTTCGATATCCGCAAGCGTGCCTTCAAGATCCCGCCGCTGGGCGAGAAGGCCAAGCTGGTGTGCATCCCGACCTCCTCCGGCACCGGTTCCGAAGTCACGCCGTTCGCCGTGATCACCGATCACAAGACCGGCTACAAATACCCGATCACCGATTATGCGCTGACTCCGTCCGTGGCCATCGTCGACCCGGTGCTGGCACGCACCCAGCCGCGCAAGCTGGCTTCCGACGCTGGCTTCGACGCTCTGACCCACTCCTTCGAAGCCTATGTGTCCGTGTACGCCAACGACTTCACCGACGCCATGGCGCTGCATGCGGCCAAGCTGGTATGGGACAATCTGGCGGAATCCGTCAACGGTGAGCCAGGCTTGGCCAAGACCAACGCCCAGGAGAAGATGCACAACGCCGCCACCATGGCTGGCATGGCCTTCGGCTCCGCCTTCCTCGGCATGTGCCATGGCATGGCCCATACGCTGGGCGCACTGCTGCACATCGCCCACGGCCGCACCAACTCCATCCTGCTGCCGTACGTGATCCGCTACAACGGCCAGATTCCTGAGGAACCCACCTCCTGGCCGAAGTACAACAAGTACATCGCGCCGGAACGCTACCAGGAGATTGCCAAGAACCTGGGTGTCGACCCGGGCAAGACCCCGGCCGAAGGTGTGGAGAACCTGGCGAAGGCCGTCGAGGATTACCGCGACAACAAGCTCGGCATGAACAAGAGCTTCCAGGAGTGTGGTGTGGACGAGGACTTCTTCTGGTCCATCCTCGATCAGGCCGGCATGCGTGCCTACGAGGATCAGTGCACCCCGGCGAATCCGCGTATCCCGCTGATCAACGATATGAAGGACATCGCCGTGGCCGCGTACTATGGCGTCTCTCAGGCCGAAGGCCACAAGATTCGCGTGGAGCGTGAGGGCGAGGCCGCCACGGAGGAAGCCTCCGAGCGCGTGTGATAGCGTAATGTGAATCGCGAGTCCGCTATATATGCATCGCGATGGCGTCTGTATAGCGGATATCTATGGAATGAGCCCGATGGGAAACCATCGGGCTCATTCTTATATGGGAAGGAGCGCCAGCTAATGACTATGTGTGCCACTGGTTTTTAGCATTTCTGGCATGCCCGTCAAATACTTTGACGAGACCATCGAGTTCGACCAGATCGTCAAGGATCGATTGTCTGCTGCCGGTTCGAAGGCGCAAAAGCCATGCAATAGATGTGGCAATGAAAATGCTCCGTAGTGTGGAATATTCCGTCATGTAAAAGTGGATAGGGACGCCCGTTGTCCTTTTCCCCTGTGCATTGTCGTTGCGCCAACAATCTGATTTTATTGTTCTGTTGCCGGTCGGTGGCGTGGATCAGCGGTTCTCGGCGATTTTTTCGTAGGCTTTGACGACAAAGTCGCTGTAGCCGGCGGAGGCCAAGGTGTAACCGCGTAGTGTGCGTGAGAGCATCGATCCATACACGTCCTGTACTTTCATTGACGGATCAATGATATAACTGCCGGTGCAAAAAAGTACCAAATGATGACGCTGAACAGCCTATGAACAGCGGTTTTTAGGGGTGAAACTGGTGTTACGCCGCAGCGGTGCGGCACACAATGAAGTATTTGGCGCAAGTGAGGAAACATGGCTTTGGGATTGCCGAGAAAACTGTTGGCGGGATTTGTTGCCATCGCAGTATTCATGACTGGCGACGGTTTCGAACTGACCTTCCTGTCGAAGTATATTGTCGATCAGGGCTTTAGCTCGTCGCAGTCATCGCTGATGTTCACCATGTATGGACTTATGGCGGCATTCGCCGGATGGGCCTCCGGAGTGCTGGCTGAGATGTTTGGCGCCAAGCGCATCATGCTTATCGGTGCAACCTCCTGGATTGCTTTGCATCTGGTGTTCGTCGCAGTGGCCCTACCCAGCGGCATCTACCCACTAATGCTCGTTGTCTACGCGCTGCGCGGCATTGGCTATCCATTGTTCATTTATTCCTTCGTCGTGCTTGTCACACAAACTGTCGAACCGGCATGCCTTGCCTCGGCGATGGGCTGGTTTTGGACCTCCTATTCCTTTGGCATTGGTGTCTTCGGTGCGTACCTGCCGAGCTTCACCATCGCCTGGGTCGGAGAGTACTGCACGCTGTGGCTGTCGCTGGTATTTGCTGTGACTGGCATGTTAGTGTGCCTGCTCTTGGTTCCGGCCACGGACAATTCCCGCACCTCGTCGATGACCCGTGCGGAGAAGCTGCATGAGCTCAGTCGCGGCGCCACGATTCTTGTGCACAACCGGCAGATTGCACTGGCTGCCATCGTGCGCGTGATTTGCAACCTTACCCTCTACGGTTTTCCGGTTATTATGCCACTTTACCTGGCCACCCATGTCAATGGAGGCGGCGGTTGGTTCGAGGTCTCACAGTGGAGCCAAATCTGGGGATTCCAGTTTGTCGTCACCGTTGTCGGCAACGTGTTCTGGGGAAGTATGGGCGATCGTTACGGCTGGATGCGGCAAATGCGCTGGTTTGGTTGCTGGTTCTGTGTCATCGGCACGCTCGGCATGTATTACATTCCGCAGGTGTTCGGCGCGAACATGGTATTGATGTGCGTCGATGCCATCGTACTTGGTCTAGGCATTTCCGCCTTCGTACCTATGGGTGCGATCTTTCCGTCGCTTGCTCCTGAGCATAAGGGCGCCGCTATCTCCGCGCACAACCTCGCCTCCGGTCTGACCACGTTTTTTGGTCCGCTGATTGCGACCGTGTTGATCTCCACTGTTGGTTTCGGTGGAGTGTGCTGGGCCTACGCGGCCTGCTACGCCATCGGCTCTCTGCTCACCGTTTTCATTCGTCCCAAGCAGCCAGGCTTCGACGAGCATGGTCGGTGTCTGCCGACCAAGGCTAACCAGGAGGTGATTACTACCTGACTTCAGCACAATAGTCGTCGCGACGCTATCGACGGCTGACATCAATCTTTCGATAATGCAAACACACTAAGTAACAATTAACAAAGGAGACCATCATGAAGGCTGTCGTTCTCGAAAAGAAGGGCATTATTAATGTGCGCGAGGTGCCGGACACGCCGACCCCAGCTGCCGGAGAGCTCACCATTGCGCCTCACACCGTGGGCGTGTGCGGCTCGGACTTGCATTACTACACCCACGGTCGTGTCGGCAAGTACATCGTTGAGCAGCCGATGATTCTGGGCCATGAGGCAGCGGGAACGGTCGTCGCAGTCGGCGATGATGTCGAAGGATTCCAAGTCGGTGATCGTGTCGCCATGGAACCCGGCATTCCGAACATGAGCTCGCGGGCCAGCAAGCTGGGCATGTACAACGTTGATCCCGCTGTGCGTTTCTTCGCCACTCCGCCGGTCGATGGCTGCCTGTGCGAGACGGTGAACCACCCCGCCGCCTTCACCTATCATCTGCCCGACAGCGTGAGCTTCGGTGAAGGCGCGCTGCTTGAGCCCGCCGCCGTGGCAATGTGGGCCGCCACCAAGGCGCGCATTAAGCCTGGCGATGTGTGTGTGGTCACCGGCTCGGGCACGGTGGGTATGCTCACAGCTTCCTGCGCGCTCGCCGGCGGCGCCTCCAAGGTGATTATTTCCGACGTCTCTAGCATCAAACTTGCTATTGCTGCCAAGGTGCCGGGCATTATCCCCGTCGATCTGACCAAGGAGGATCTGATTGAGCGAGTGCGTGAGGAGACTGGTGGCTGGGGTGCTGATGTAGCTTTCGAATGCTCTGGAGCACCCAAGGTCTATGAGACTTTCTGGAAGCTCATCGCTCCCGGTGGCGCGGCCGTCATCGTTGGTATTCCGGTCAACCCGGTCTCCATCGACATCACCGAGTTGCAGGCCACTGAGGTGCGTATCGAGAATGTCTTCCGCTATGCCAATGTCTATCAGAAGGCCATCGATTTGGTCGCCAATGGTAAGCTGGATCTTAAGCCCTTCATCACTGACACTTTCGCAATGGAGGACGCCAAGGCTGCCTTCGACCGTATGGCCGAGGGTCGACCAGGTGACATCAAGCTGCAGATTACGGTGGAACGTCGCTGAGCTAAGCGTTTACTCTGATTTGCCGGAAACAGAAAGGCGGGCGGACGATGAGTGCCAACGATGTGAACAACATGGGTAGCGCGATTTCGACCGCCCGCCGTCCGATGCTGTCTGATGGCAGTGCCGCCGAAGTTTCCGGTTCTGGTTCGCTGGAAGTCATTGCGCCGGATCTCGACGCGGCCATCCACTGGACTGAGCACGGCTATCCACATCCGTTGGCCAAGTGGCACCACCATCCGCAAGTGGAATTCCATCTGATTCGCGAAGGCTCTGGTCTGATGATGGCCGGCGACGGGGTACTGCCTTTCGAAGAGGGCCACGTGGCATTGATTGGTTCAAATCTGCCCCACAACTGGGTGTCGGATTTACGCCCGGGGGAGTGGTTGGATCGTCGCGATGTGGTGTGCCACGTACGTCCCGAAGTGTTGCGTGTGCTCATGACCTACTTCCCCGAGTGCTCCGGCTTTGGCGTCGCGTTGCGTCGCGCATCACATGCGTTGGTGCTCTCTGGGCGATCTGCCTCTCAAGCTGCCTCCTGTCTGGAGGCGATGGGCGGGCATAAGGGTGTGAGACGACTGGTGGATTTCGTCGAGTTGCTCGCGGTATTTGAGAAGGTCCCGGATGATGAATGGTCGACTGTGGTCACGCCGGATTACAATCCGAGCGGGGGCTCCGGCTCGGAGCGTCTGCTCAACGCGGCCATAGGCTATGTGACGGATAATCTTGGTGATGACATCCGACTGGAAGAGGCAGCGGCGCAAGCGGCGATGAGCTCGTCGGCGTTCTCTCGTTTCTTCAAACGCACAGCTGGCGTGGGTTTTGCCGACTTCGTGCGCAGACTGCGTATTGGGCGTGCCTGCAGGCTTCTTGCCTCGACTGACATGCCTGTGGCAAGGATCCAACGTGAATGCGGCTACAACAATGCCTCGAACTTCAATAGGCAATTCCTGGTTGTAACTGGGGTGACACCCTCTGTCTACCGCAAGGCGAGACAAGGGTGTTGAACGGTTATGTGTAATAGCTTGTATCAGGCCGAAGGCCACAAGATTCGCGTGGAGCGTGAGGGCGAGGCCGCCACGGAGGAAGCCTCCGAGCGCGTGTGATCTGTTCAAGTCATGGATAAGATCGCCGTATGCATGCCTATATATAGGTATATAGGTGATGCGGTGCGGATAATCGCATCCATGAGCGAATAGCGGATATGGACCCCACAGAGATCATCTGTGGGGTCCATTATTTGTTTATTCGTAAAGTGGTTCTCGGAACAATACCGGCATGACACTTCTGCGTGCGGTGCCGAGTGTGGTGCGCCAATTATGGTGCGAGGATTCATGTTGTGCACGGCATTTCCTTGGGATGCCATATGGCTGTTGAATGGTCTTGCCGATCAGCTTGTGGCGTGGAGCATATGATTACGAGGATCGTTCCTGTAGCGTGGGGACGCGTGTCATCAGCCTCGAATCCGCATATGTACTACTACCGGCCGCAGGAGCGACACGCCCGGATTCTAAAGCGGCCGTATTAGTCACACCCCAATGTTTTAATAAACAAGTTGCCTGTTTTGGGCTCGCAAATTGGAATTAAAAAAGCGAGCGCGGGGTTGCGATTACTTCGGTGATTGCAATGGGCCGCGCACTGATGATGGATGACCGCTAGTGGGACGTATGTCCAACGGAGGCCATGCGCGCCGGTGCCCTTAACACGAAACAGGCTGGTAAACAGTACACGAATCGCTAGAAAGGGCGGACGGCAATGGCGGGACAGAAAATCCGCATCAGGCTTAA
>CAJLKD010000032.1:0-15006 GCA_905207115.1 Bifidobacterium angulatum
ACGGCAGCAACGCATCGTCGATGACGGCAAGATGGTTGGCTGCGATGATGGCGCCGCCCTCACGCGGAATGTTCTCAAGTCCCTGCGCGGTCGGCCCCAGACGATGGATGGCGATCGGACCCAGACCTTTGACGAAAAACCAGTAGAGCATTCTTCACGTTCCTCCCAACGGATTGGCACCCGCCCGATTAGAGTATAAGTATGACTGACCTCAACAATACCAACGACGATGAAGAACGCCCAAACGATGAGTCGCATGGCGGCGTCTCGCCATCCGACAATCTGGATGCGGCTTGGGCTGAATTCGCGAATTCGCACGCCGATGACCTGAAGGCCGTGGAACGTTCGCGCAGTGCGAAACGTTTCGAAAAACACGCGCAACGTCAGGAAAAAGAGGCCCTGCTGTCCGTCAACGATCTGGATCAAGGCACATTCGTCGGCGACATGCCGTCAACCGGCCGCGGTCCACGTGATTTCACCGGTTCAAGCTGGCTTGATACTGACCGGGTCATGGACCGTTATGGTGAGGATTTCGTGCCACCGAACCCCAAAATCGGCCCTGTGAAATTGTCGAAGCTTGTCTTCTGGGTATTGCTGGTCGCCGGTGTCATCGGCATCATCGCTTCGGTGTTCATGCCAGCGCTGGCTTCGATCCTAGGGTCCATCTTCGGTCTGTGCGCGCTGATCGGCGCCGCCGGACTCATTGTGCAGCATAAGGGACATTCCCAGACACGCACCGACGAATTCGATGATGGTGCGCGCGTCTGATGACGGCTCCCATATACGGCCTGGCTACAGTCATATCGGACGATGCAATGTGAAGGCCCCGACACTGTCATTCCATCAGTGTCGGGGCCTTCACATGTCTGTACAAGCGCTATATACGCGCGGATTCAGGCTTTCGCAGCCTGGGCGGTCGCAATCCACTTATCGAGCAGCGCCGTTGCCTTGCCGGAATCGACGGTCTGCTCGGCAATGGCATAAGCCGCCTTGAAGCGTTCGGCCAAGCTGGCATCGGCCGGTACCTGATGCCCGTCGGCCACGATGGCGGATGCGGCGTTCAACAGGGCGGTGGTGCGGAACGGCACATCCTTGCCCGCGAAGAAATCACGTGCCAGTCGTGCGTTGAGCTCGGGTTCTCCACCTTTCAGGTCGGAAACGTTAATCTTGGCGAGACCAAGTTCGACGGTCGGGTCAAATTCGTTTTCGACGACCTTGCCATCCTTGAACTCCCAGATGGAGACCGGCCCGGTCGGAGCCATCTCGTCGAGTCCCTCGCTGGAGGTGTAGACCATGCCAGTCTGGCCGTTCGCCGCATACACGGCGGCCATAATCGGGCTCATCTTGCGATTGGCGCAGCCAACGGCCATATGCTTCGGGCTCGCGGGGTTGGTCAGAGGACCAAGCACATTGAACACGCATGGCACGCCGAGCGCGGCGCGAATCGGTCCGACGAAACGCATCGCCGGATGGAAGGTGCGTGCGAACGCGAACGCGATGCCGCATTCGTTGCCGACTTCAGCCACCTGTTCCGGCGTCAAATCCAACGGCAGTCCCAACGCTTCGAAGCAATCGGCGGTGCCGCACTTGGACGAGGCGGCGCGATTGCCGTGTTTGACGATTTTGACGCCCGCAGCGGCGGCAACGATCGCGCCCATGGACGACAGGTTCACCGTGGATGCGCCGTCTCCGCCGGTGCCGACGATATCGGTGGTCTCGCCTTCGATATGCAGCGGGATGGCGTGGGCGACCATGGCCTTCGCCGCGCCGCGGACTTCATCGGGAGTCAATCCCAGCTGCTGCTGGGTGGCGAGCACCGCGCCGACGGCGGCCGGATTGGCGTTGCCGTTCATGAGGTCATCAACGAACCACTCGGATTCCTCGGCGCTTAAGTGGTCTCCCCCAACCAGTTTGGTGAGAATCGACTTCCATGTGATCTCGGCCATAGTATCCTCCCCCTGGCTTCACGCCAAGCGCTTCGATTGTGTTTCCGCCGCATATTCTAACCGCCGGATATTGCGTAAACCGTTCCCGTCCGCATGACGGTATGATTCATAACTTCCGCCCACCATCCTGTGGTTGTCCAGAGCGCTTCCCATTAGTTATGCGAGGTAATTATCCAAGATAACCAATATCGAGGCATCATGAGCAAACCCGCGGAGCGCAACGTCCACAACGCCGACACACCGGACTTCAGCGTGCCGGACGACGGCCACGGCACACCGACCTCCAACACGATTGGCATCCTGCTCGACGCCTGCCAGACCGCCAAACGAATCACGGAAGCCTTGCTGGTCATCTGCGTGGCGGCGTTGGCCGTGTTCGCACGCATGCAGCTGAAGATCAGCCATCCGCTAACCGGCATTTTCCGTCGTTCGCCGCCGTGGCCGATGCACCTATATCCAAGTAATGGCCTCCCTCCGTCATAAACCTCTGATATGGCGATGGGAAGTTAACATTCTGCGATGTCGCGGCAGTACCAGTGAAGGCGAGCAACCGCCCGCCCGAACAAAATCATCGTTTTCCTACAAGGAGAAAATTATGACGGACAAAATGGTACTACGAACGCAGCAATGGCTGAATCAAACCTACGGTGGTGATTCGCGTTTCAACAAGGTCGCCGAGGATGGGCAGACCGGCTGGTCGACGATTTACGGGTTGACCCGTGCATTGCAGATCGAACTGGGTATCCAGAACACGGCGGATAATTTCGGCCCGTCCACGCAACGTCTGTTCGTCCAGCGGTATCCGAATGGTGTGCAGGAGCAGAAATCCGGCGATACCGCCACGTCCAACGTGTATTCCATCATCCAGGGAGCACTCTGGTGTAAGGGATACTCTGCCGGAAGTGACGAAATCACCCAGCATTTCTACTGCGGCACCGGCAAGGCAATCAAGAATCTCAAAACCGATATGGGCATTGGCGGCGATTCCAGCGTTGACGTGGACATCATGGGTGCCCTGTTATCCATGAAACAGTTCGTGCTGCTCGAATCGTATGGCGGCCTCAACGCCATTCGGCAAGCGCAGCAGCAGATCAATGGCAATTACCGTGATTACACGGGCATCATTCCGACCGATGGCCTGTACGGGCGCGAAATGAACACAGCGCTCATCCAGGTGCTTCAGGCTATCGAAGGTTTTACGCCCAGCGAGGCCACCGGCAATTTTGGTAGTGGGACTAAGTCTCGTCTCAAAACCATCAGCGCCAGCAATGGTACCGGCGATAAGCCGCAGTGGGTCTGGTTGGCGACTGTGGCTTTGGTGTGTAACCGCATCGCGGCGGTCATCAGAACCAGCTGGTACACCGGTCTGTCCGATCAGGTCACGGACTTTCAGCGGCAATATGGGTTGCCACAGAACGGTACCGTCGATCCGACCACGTGGATGAGCCTGCTTACCTCCAAGGGTGATCCGAACCGGCCTTGTGTGGCGTGCGATACCCGTTTTGAAATCACCGATGCGCGACTCGCAACGTTGAAGGCCAACGGATACCAGATCGTGGGACGGTATCTGACCGAGCCTGGGCAAAGCAGCTTGGCACCTGCCGATTATTTCAAGGCGATTCGTCCGGGCGAGCTGGAACGCATCACCAAGGGCGGCATGAAGTTCTTCCCGATCTTTCAGGAATACTCCACCAAGCTGGCACACTTTACGCCCGCGAACGGTGCTGCTCATGCCAAGTCGGCACGTGAAGCGGCGCAGCGGTTGGGCATCCCGCCGACGCATATCTATTTTGCCGTGGACTTCGACGCCACTGACGACCAAGTCACCAGTAACATCCTGCCGTATTTCAGGGCGGTTTTGGCTAATCTCGGAGGTGGATATAAGGTCGGTATTTACGCATCCCGTAACATCTGCACTCGCGTTATCGAGGCCGGTTATGCGGGTTATGCGTTCGTGTCCGACATGTCCACCGGGTTCTCCGGCAATCTGGGGTTCCCGATCCCAGATAATTGGGTATATGACCAGTTCACTGAAATCAGTGGTTATCAGGGACAAGGCTGGGATCTTGACCGCGTTGCCTATTCCGGCAAAATGCCTGCTGTATCCTATGTGAAGCAGACGTCGGCTGGTGGAACGACCATCGATCAGGGAACTAACTACGATCAGATGGGGCCGATTGACCTGATCTGGCATCTTGAGAAACGGTTCGATGAACTGCGCGCTCAAGGAAAGGTGGGGCAGGACTATGTGGCCAGTGGAACCACTGGAACTTGGGTGACGGTCCCGACATGGCGATGCATGCTGAACTACCTGTCCAAGGATTACCTGCGCGACGGAGGAAATGGTTCAACTATCGAATGGTCGGTATCAGCCGAAAGTTTCCGCAAGGCGGATGCCGCAATCCTCGAACAGGATGCTACGGCGTCTGCAATCATCAAGTCGTTGGATCGCTATATCGGTTCGTGGCGGCAGTCCATGATCGATGTCAATGGGGAAAGCGTGGATTTGTCGCATATGTGCGTCACGACGCTGGGATATCTCAATGGACTGGTCGTTCCGGATACGTGGACCGGCTGGGCAGGCGACTTGGGTTCGGCCATGAGTAACATTCAGAAAGCTAAGGATTGGAACCCGCAGGCCAGCATTGATGTCATCGCCGAAGCCTTGGTAGGTGCGGACGACAACTATCGGCAGCAGGGCGCTCTTCAAGGGCTTACGCTTGACAAACAGGTGGATGGAACATGGCAGACCGTCAGCAATACCTGCAATCGTGACGACCTGTGCTGTGATGGCGATGCCATTTACTTCGCCGACACGCTTAAGAACGGTAACGGCAGCGACTCTCACCTGTTGTCCCAGACCATGCGCAGCTACTATAACGCGCCGAACCAGTTGTCTGACCGTTTCAAGCGAATCGCATGGAGCATGGGTGCCAGTGATAAGGCGGCGGCAGTAAGTGCATTCCGCGGTGTCGATTGGCAGCAAATGTTTACATGTTGGCTCTTGACCCATTCATACGATACCCCTGATTCCGTGATTGATGCGGCATGTTCGGCATTGGCGGAGTTCATCTTCTAATCGATACGGTTCCGATGTGGGGCTGGTTTGCGACAATGTGTGCGATAAAGCCAGCCCCACGCCGGTCCTTTGTTACCGATTGTGTCTATTGTCGTATGCGCGGCAGATCAGGTATAAAATGTAGAAGATGGTCGGGATGCTGTATCCGCCCATGGAGACTATGAACAATATTCCATTCGTAAATGAGCCAGTCAGTAGCTCTATGATGGCGGTCCACAAGGTAAGCCTTGATGATATGAGCGTTATTGCCTCCGCTATGCTGACCAGTGTTGTTGCGTAGGTAAGTATAGCGGTGCCGGCGAGCCACAGAGGATTCCACAGAGTTCGGATTTTGCGCGTCAACAGCAGGGCCGCGAAGGGGATGAGTATGCAACCGGGGATGGCGAGTATCACATACGCAAAATAGGTAAATAAACCAATAGCGGTATACAGCACGCATATTGCAGCAAACACAATCGCGTATATCACGGCCGCTATCACTGGATTCCGCATGAGTGGGTTCTTCTGGTCCGGTGAGTTCTGCGCGAACGTCACCTGTACATCCGGGTCGTGCCCGGCCGAATCGTGTTTGTCTGTGGCCATGCAGCCGCTGTTCTTGCTGTCATTCCCGTCGTTCCCTGCCATGATGCCCCTTGTATGTTTTCAATGTATCTGTTCCGCAATGTCTGTGCATGAATTTCGCCTTTACCGTTGCCCGGCGCCGGTTCTTTGTTACCGATTGCGGCTGTTGTGGTATGCGCGGCAGATCAAGCCAAGGATGTAGAAGATGGTCGGAATTGTATACCCGCCCATGAAAAGCTGGAACGATAGTATGTCTGCAAATGAGTTGGTCAGTATTTTTACTATGCTAAACCATAGGGTGGCTTTGGGAGGTATGAGCATTAGCAAGGCTGCCATGCTTACTAGTGTCATCGCGTAGGTGAGCGCGGTGGTGCCGGCAAGCCACAAGAGATTCCATGAGGCGTTGATTTTTCGTGTCAGTAGCAGGGCTATGAAGGGAACGATTGCATAGCCGGGAAGTATTATCAGTAAAAATCCCCAACAGGCGGATAAGATGCTGCTATACAGTGCGCATGTCATGGTAAACACGCCTGCATATATAATGGCTGCCGACACCGGGTGTGGTGCATGTGCGTTGTCCTGTTTCGGTAGTTCGAGTCCGGCTATACACTCGCTGTCGCTCTTACTGGGTTCTGGCATGATGTTCTTCCCGTGTGAACAATCCGGCTGTTTTGTGATGTGTCTGTGCATGGCCTGATGTTTACCGTCGCCCAACGCCGGGCCTTTCCGCTACGTCGACCACGCCGTCCAGATATCCGTAACGCCCGTCAGTCTGGTCTTTGGTGAAGGTGATGACGTTGACGTTTCCGCTGAAATCCAGTTCGCCGATATGATCGGTGTTTTCCAATATGATGATCTGCTGGTTTGCCGCCTGCAGTTTAAGATGCTCGAACAGGCCGCTTCTTAGAGAACCGTTCGCTGTGTACGCGCCTTCGTCGAAGCCCAGCAACGGGGTATCGATGAGCAACCATCCTGGAGCATGAACCGAACGGCGGTTCAAGTAATCATGGAATGCCAGCATCATAACCGTATTGAAGAATGCACAATATCCTTTTCCCTGCTCTTCAGCCTTGCTGTATCCGCCGATTTCGATGTCGAATGTTTCCCGGCTGAAACCGACGTTATCGGTGCCGGAAAAGCCGGAATCCTTGAGGATTCCGCGTATGGTGGCACCCATCGAATAATAGAAATCCTCGTGGAACCATTCTCTTGGCCGATATTTCTTGTAATCGACCTTTTCCTCGTCGGCACCATCAAGAGTAGCTTGAAATCTTTTACGCAAAGCAGTCAGCTCGGCATATTCTGCACGAATTCTTTCTGACTGGGCAAGCCCATCAAGTCGTTGTCGTATTGTTCGGGCCTCCGGCTCAAGATTCCGGTGCAGCTGTTCCATATTGGACTGATGGGCGTTTTGCGCTTCGTCGATGCTCTGTGTCACTTGGATTCTTGCTTGGCGTAAGGATTCCTGATCCTTGGCCACACCATTACGAAGTTCGCGAATGCGGGACATTTCATTTTCCCGAGCACGAATGTCTTCTTCACTCGGTGGATCGATATGGACGGTGCTGTGGCAGAACTGACAAACATCGGGATAAGGTTGTTCCCGGTTATGGCGCATTGCCTGCAACTGCAGATCAAGGCGTGCCAAATCGGAATCGTATTGCCCTAGTAGGGTTTCACGCTGGGCGAGCAATACGTCCAGACGCTCGTTTTCCTGATGCAGTGCGCTGATGTGTTCAACGAGTTCCGCATCTTCATCAATGGTTTTTCGACGCTGTTGTTCCAATTGCTGTAACGTGTTGCGCAGTTTCTCAATATAACTATCGACGGTTTTGCCTTCGGTAGCCGCGTCCCGTTCAAGTTGCTCAAGCTGTTTGATGCGGGGCTCGATGATATCGAGTTGGCTGAAGATGAATCGTTCCACCGCTTGCCTGCGTGCATGGCGCTCGGCGGAACTTTCCTGTCTTGCCTCATCATTGAATGTTTCATCTTGAGCGAGGACCAGCAAAGCGGACAGGTTCTGCGTCATCGTTGTGTTGCTGGTGGTTTTGGGCAATAGAATCGATGGTTCGGGGCGAACGATCTGATCTTCGGGAACAAGCAGCAAATGTCGGATGGCATTCCAAGTAAAGGCCACGGTTCTGTAGGCCTCATTGACTGCGATTCTTCGTGCCTCATCAACGTCCAGCATTGTTAGCAGTACCGAGTTGATTGGTCGTTTGTTTTTGCCTCTGCGTGCGACCGTATAATCTCCCGGTTCCACATCTGAGTCAGTCGAAGAGACCTGAATCGTTTGCGAAGCCAACGAGCGTTGTAATGTCACTTCTCCGTGTTCGGTACTGAAGGTGACGGATGCTCCTGCATATCCGGTGACATCCGTGAATGGTATGACGTTTCCGCCGCATACGAAGCTGATCGTTTTCGCAATCCCGGTTTTGCCGGTATTCGACGGGCCGATGATGCAATTCAATCCCTGCTGCAAATCAATGGTTGAGGCATTGCCATCGTTCCGAATCGCCTTGACTTGACGAATCCACATTTTCCCCATCTTGGTTACCGGCTTTCCAGTATTTGTTCTATTATCGAATCGTAATTCAGCGTCGCCAATGTTTCGATGGCATGACGATAAGCCATGACATATTCTCCATGTAATTCGTTGGCGAATTGCATGCACGTCGGGCTTGCGGAATAACTGGATCCGGCATCTTCGGTGATGGCGAAGCCTATGATTACCAGCCTGTTCAGCCCTCTTCGTACACGTTTGCGCCTGGCATCATACTCTGCTGTGGCATAAGGGTTATCCCCGTGAAGGTTACTATTGCCAAAGCCCATGACCTTCATGTAAGTTGCGGCAAAATCCATGACCGTGATTTCATCCAATGTTGCAGGGTGTGGCAATAAGGACAGGCATAGCGTAAGACGGGTTGCGGTTTCGCTCGGGGTGTTGAACAGGGAATCACTCATCGGCGCTCACCCATTCCAGTCGAGTGTCATTGACCAGCATGTGGCATATGCCTTTCTTCTCCGCGGCTTTGACGATGGTTGGAAAACGGGTGATGACGGAACCGGAAAGGGGAAGAATCGCAGCTTGGTTCAAGGTTGCCAGCATTCTGGCCAGCCCATCGTCATATTCTTCGTTGCATACGTCGCAGACTCCATCGTAGAGGTCGTCTTTCATCGCATGGAACTCGGTTTCACCATCATCGATGACATCTCTCATGTTCCGCCGCAGTCCTTCTGCATTGTAAAAATACCCACGCTGCCGGTCATATTCCTTGCGCTGTCGGTCGGGCAAATCATCTCGGGACCGGATTTGCCTGTGCAAGTGTTCGGCGTAGGCCGATTCCATTTGTGCAAGATACGTTCTTTCCACATTGAAATCCGGTGATTCTGGTGGGGATGGAGATTTCCGCCATGCCACGGCTGAACGACCAAGATGGAGCTTCCCTGATGAGATGTGTCCTTCGGCCAGCGGCAGATCATCCAGCAATTCAAATTCCGGCTGAAATGCGGTGCCGTCCACCAGAAGATCACGATTGTCGGCATTCGCTTCCAAGATCTCGAACAGCCAAGTGCTCACTGCGGATGGGAGTTTGTCAATTGACGGGGCTTTGATGTTCACCTGACCGAGACAACGCTGAAACTGCGATAGCGCGTCAATACCAATATCGTCAAACAGGCTTTCCACTCGGGCCTTATCCAGATGCTGAAAGAATTCAGAGGCCTTCCATTGCGGTAGTTTTCTGCATCCGTTGAAGAACTTCACCAAATCCGTTTGGTTGATACCCGCCCATACGCCTTCATTGATTGCCGTCTTCGCCTTTGAATAGTGCCTTTTGTTTACGTCTGATGTGTCTGTTGCGCTTGATTCAAGGATGACATCGAAGAAATCTTTCATGAACCCTTTTTTCTGTGTGCTGATTCCGCGGCTTTCCCCACTGACGTAGGGCCGAACGAATGTGCAGAACACTCCTAAAGCATATGTGCCGTTGGGCTTATCCATCGTTCGTCTCCTCCTCGCCTTACGTCGTCTTATTTCGTCTTCGGTTCTGATAGGTCAATTTCCTACGATGAAAACAGATGCGGATGAAGCCTTGTCATTACTGGAATTACGGCCAGTATACGACGAATCAGCCGCATTCGTTTCGGAACTCTGCCGAATGGCGAAAGGAGATGGACATGTAAATCAGTTACGACCGTGAATTCTTATTGCTAAGGCTCGTATTCGGAAACGGCCGTTCGAATATCAGTGACTTATGTATGGCGTAATCGCTGTCTGCATTTTTACTCCACGGCGAAGCTGGCTGTGGTTCACAATCCGTTTTGAGACCTGCTTATCGATATCGGGCGAGATGCCGTCTGTCAGTGTGCATATAACTGGCAGACACATCTCGCTTCATTGTTTTCAAGGCTGGTCTCATATTGCGTCAGCAGGTCTTGAGCAACTTTATATGAGCAAGGCCCAAGAACATGAAGCTTGTTTTTAAGCATGAGGCCCCTATTGCGGGCAATGCATCCGTTACTGAAACATATGAACTTACCCAGGAGGAACTGCTTCCGATGATTAGACGCGATCGTGCACTGCGTGCTGCGGCTGAACACCGCGACGAAGAAGAGCTGGAATTCCGTGCGCCGCAATGCATTTTGCAGGAACTCTGGAATGCCGAAGAGCGTGTGGCGCACTCCTGTCACCGTTCCGATCGCGTTGGTGGAAGCGCATGGTCGTATGAGGAAATAGCCGGCATCAACCGTGAACCGCAAGAGCATTCGTTATCTCCGGAAGAGCTGCTCATCGAATACGAGACGGCACAAGAACGGAAGCAAGCCGTTCGCCGGGTTCTTGAAGCTTTGCGGACGCTTCCCGATGGACAGCGGAAAGCTGTGGAAAATGTGTACTTCCGCAACCTATCCCAATCCGATGTAGCTCGCAGTAGTGGGATTTCACGTGCAGCCGTTTCCAAACAAATCAATGCTGCTATCAAGAAACTGCGGCGAGTCTGCGACGTATCTGTGAAAGTACGATCGCTTCAAGGTGACTCTGACTTGACTGCATCGAAATAATCTGGAGGCAGGCAACGTGGTATTCGTTTCAGCATTCTCCATACTCGGGAAATCGTTTCGGCGGATGCCGAAGCGTCACCCGAAAAAACAGACGATATGACAGCAAATAAGACAGTGGGCAGTGGGTCGTTGCCGTGGACGTATTGGCTATGGAGATGGAGACCTCGGTCCCTTTGTAAAAAGACCTGTTTTCAACTGGATTTGCGGACCGGAGGTGCGCATTCCAGCCACAGAGGCCATGGACGACATCGATTTTGGGGAATGACATCCGCTGTGTGAACCCCTGATATGGCGATGGCCCCGACAGTATGAAACACACCGACGGGGCCATCACCTTGGCTTATGCGAAGCGTCACGCCTCATTCTGGCCATGGCACATCTTGTACTTACGACCAGAACCGCATGGGCACTGGGCGTTCTTGCCGGTTCCCGGGAAGGTACGGCCATCCGCCCATGGGGAGTGCAATTCCGCGCTCTTCGGACGCTTGTTGGCCGGGACCTTGCCTTCGGCATGGCTGATCGGCTGCATGCCGACGATGCCCTTCTCGTTCTTCTGCTCGTCAGCCAGTTCATCGATGGTGGTCTTTTCGGCCTTGTCATCGGTCTCCGGCTCTGCAGGAGCGGATTCGCCGGTCGCGGCGGCTTCGCCGTCCAGACCCATTACGGCCTCGGCGGCGTTCACGGCCTCATCCTCATCGGATTCGGTCTCCTCGTCCTCGGTCATGGCCACGCGTTCGATGTCCACGTGGAACAGCAGCTGGATGGTTTCCTCCTTGATGGCTTCGATCATGGAGTTGTACATCTGGTAGCCTTCACGCTGGTATTCGACCAGCGGGTCGCGCTGGCCCATACCGCGCAGGCCGATGCCGTCCTTGAGGTAGTCCATCTCGTAGAGGTGTTCACGCCACTTGCGGTCGAGCACGGCGAGCACCACGCGGCGCTCGAGCTGGCGCAGGCCTTCGCTGCCGAGCTTGTCTTCGAAATCGGAGTACTGGTCCTTGGCGTCGGAGACGATGAGCTCCTTCAGGGCCTCAACGGCCTTGTCGCCCTTGAGCTTGTCGACGGCGTCCTTGGCCGCTTCCTGCTCCACGGCGATCGGGTACACGGAGGAGATGGCCTTGAACAGACCGTCCCAATCCCAATCGGCCGGCTTGTCGGAACCGTTGTTGGCGCCCTTGATGTAGCTCAGCACGGTGTCGTCGATGAACTTGAGGATGTCCTCGTGGATGTCGGCGCCCTTCAGCACAGCCTGACGCTCCGCATAGATGACGGTGCGCTGCTTGTTCATCACGTCATCGTACTTCAGCACGTTCTTACGGATTTCGAAGTTACGCGATTCGACGGCCTTCTGTGCGGTGCGCACGCCCTTGGAAACGCTCTTGGCTTCGATCGGCTCGCCTTCCGGCATGCCCTTGGCCATGACACGCGCCACCAGCTGGGTGTTGAACAGACGCATCAGATCGTCCTCGAGAGACAGGTAGAAACGGGATTCACCCGGATCTCCCTGACGGCCGGAACGGCCGCGCAGCTGGTTGTCGATACGGCGGGATTCGTGGCGCTCGGTGCCGAGCACGTACAGACCGCCGAGCTTGACGACTTCCTCATGCTCGTCCTTGACCTGGTCCTTGATTTCGGCCAAAGTGCCCGGCCAACGCTTCTCGTACTCGTCCGGAGTGTCATCCGGAGAATAGCCTTCGGACTTGAGCTTCGCATCGGCGAGGAACTCGACGTTGCCGCCGAGCATGATATCGGTACCACGGCCTGCCATGTTGGTGGCCACGGTGACGGCGCCCTTACGGCCTGCGACGGCCACAACGGCGGCTTCCTTGTCATGCTGCTTCGCGTTCAGCACCTGGTGAGGAATCTTGGCCACGTCAAGCAGAGAGGACACGACTTCGGAGGATTCCACGGATGCGGTACCCAGCAGGACCGGCTGGCCCTTCTTGTGGCGCTTGGCCACATCACGGACGATGGCGGCGAGCTTTTCCTTCTTGGTACGGAAGATCAGATCGTCCTTATCCTCGCGGATCATCGGCTTGTTGGTCGGAATCGGCAGCACGCCCAGCTTGTAGGTGCCCATGAATTCGGCGGCTTCGGTCTCTGCGGTACCGGTCATGCCTGCCAGCTTGTCGTACATGCGGAAGTAGTTCTGCAGGGTGATGGTGGCGAAGGTCTGGTTTTCGGCCTTGACCTCCACGCCTTCCTTGGCTTCGATGGCTTGGTGCAGACCCTCGTTGTAACGGCGGCCCGGCAGGATACGTCCGGTGTGCTCGTCGACGATGAGCACTTCGCCGCCGGTCACGACGTAGTCGCGGTCGCGCAGGAACAGCTCCTTGGCCTTGATGGCGTTGTTCAGATAGCCGATCAATGCGGTGTTGTTCGGTTCGTACAGGTTGTCGATGCCGAGATAGTCCTCGACCTTGGTGATGCCCGGATCAAGGATGCCGACGACCTTCTTCTTCTCGTCGACCTCATAGTCCTCGTCACGGTTGAGCTTCAGGACCAGGCGCGCGAACTGGCGGTACCAGCGGGTCACGTCGCCCTCGGCCGGACCGGAGATGATCAACGGGGTACGAGCCTCATCGATAAGAATGGAGTCGACCTCATCGACGATGGCGTAGTGGTGGCCACGCTGTACGAGATCGGACTTCTCCCACGCCATGTTGTCGCGCAGGTAATCAAAACCGAATTCGTTGTTGGTGCCGTAGGTGATGTCGGCGTTGTACTGCTTGCGACGCTCCGGCGGCTTCTGGTTGGTGATGATGCAGCCGGTGCTCATGCCGAGGAAGCGGTAGACACGGCCCATCAGCTCGGCTTGGTAGCTGGCCAGATAGTCGTTGACGGTGACGACGTGGACGCCCTGACCGTCGAGTGCGTTCAGGTAGGCCGGCAGCGTGGCCACAAGGGTCTTGCCTTCACCGGTCTTCATTTCGGCGATGTTGCCCCAGTGCAGAGCGGCGCCGCCCATGAGCTGCACGTCGAAGTGGCGCAGGCCCAAGGTTCGCTTGGAAGCTTCACGCACGGTGGCGAAGGCTTCCGGCATGAGCTTGTCAAGGGACTCGCCGTTTTCGATACGCTGCTTGAACTTGGCGGTCTGGCCCTTGAGCTCCTCGTCGTCAAGCGCCGCGATCTCGTCTTCCAAGGCGTTCGTCGCTTTGGCCACGTTCTCAAGCTTCTTGATCTGTCGGCCTTCACCCATGCGTAGGGCTTTGTCAACGATATCTACCACAATCACTCCCTTTGTGTATGGTGACTTTCCTCGATTGAGGATAGTCGCTTTCTCGCGATTTCCGAAAAGCTCCGTCCATTTTACGTAAGTTTTGACGTATCTTGTTTTTCGCATAAGAAAAGAGGCCCGCATGTATGACATGCGGGCCTCTTATCGTTCAGTTTTCAGCCATTAGCCATTACTTCTTGGCCACATTCTCCGGAGTGTCGATTTCGAAGACGCCGTAGCTCCAACCGTGACGGTGGTAGACGACGGACGGACGACCGGTTTCCTTGTTGACGAACAGGAAGAAGTCATGACCGATCAGTTCCATCTCGTACAGGGCCTCGTCAATGGTCATCGGCTCGGCGATGTGCAGCTTGCGGCGGATGACGATTGGGGTGTCGCCGACCTGGACCTCGACGGATTCGCCAGGGCCGAGATCAGCGGAAACGGCGTCGGCCGGGCTATTGTTCGGCGCTTCCGGCTCCGGCTCCTCGACGACGACCGGCTCGACCGGGCCCAGATCGACCGGGACCGGATCGGTGTAGCCACGACGATGGTCCTTGCGGCGGTCGCGGGTACGGCGCAGACGAAGCGTCAGCTTGTCGAGAGCCAAATCGAGCGCGCTGAACTCGTCGGCGCTGGAGGCTTCGGCACGCACCACGGTACGACCTGCGATGACGGTGATCTCAACGCGCTTGGCGGTGTCGGCCTGACGCGGATTGCCCTCGTGGGACAGCACAATCTGGACACGCTGCGCATCCGGGGCGATAGCGGTCACACGATTCATCTTGCTTTCGACAACGTCACGGAACCTTTGCTTGATCTGCGTATGACGTCCGGTAACGACGATTTCCATGTGGACCTCCCTAGACTCAAGCGGTGTTAACCGCTATATACGGACCAACCAGCTGCATCGCTGCTTGGTAGTCATCATTGTATCCATAAGATTGGTGATTTGCTGGAAAACTCCCCGAGAAAACAAAAGTTTTTTTACGCTTTGCTTTCGACGATTCTCTTGCTATAGTTGTGCGTTTGAGACCTCTTGATGGCCGCGACCGATTTTGTCGGTTGAGGAACTTCCGGGCTCCATAGAGCACGATGGCGGATAACGTCCGCCCAGGGCGACCTGAGAGATAGCGCAGCAG
>CAJLKD010000033.1:0-14928 GCA_905207115.1 Bifidobacterium angulatum
TGGCCAGCTGCATGGCGGCGTTGGATGCCCAATCGCCGTGCGCGCGGTCCTTCGGACGCATCACGGCGAACTTGGCCTGCGGGGGGATAAGATCTGCGGTTAACGTACCGGCCTTGCCTTCGTTCACAAGGTCGTTGACGATGTTGAAAATCAGTTCACTAAGCGCTTCTGGACTCATTCCTCCAAGTCTACCGAGCGCACAGACAGAATCACCCCTCCGATTCCGCTTCGCTTCAAGGCGTGGAACATACGCCCGAGTGGAGGAAAAGGGAGGGGTGAAATCACGGATTACGCGGGTTGTGCCGATCCGGCGGTGAGATTCAGCGCAGGTTCAGCGCTTGCCGTTCCTGCGGCGACGCCACGCTTCGGAAGCGTAGTAGGCCACGTAGCACAACGCGACGAACGGAATCATGTACAGCAGGGTCGAACGCTGCGACGGGTCGAGCACCACCAGCACCAGCGCACCGACGCACATCACGATCGCGGCGATCGGCACGAACGGGTAGCCGGGAGCCTTGTAGCGCAGTTCACTCACGCTATGACCTTCACTGATCCAACGCTTGCGGAAGAGCATATGGCATACGGATACCGACGCCCACACCACGAGCGTGGCCAAGCCGGACACGGCGACCAGCGCAAGATACACGGTCGACGCGGCCACCACGGATGACAGCAGGGCGAGCAGGCTGCCTGCCATGCTGAACAGCACGGCGAACACCGGCACGCCATGGAAATTGGTTTTGGCGAGCGCGGACGGGATCATATGTTCCTTGGCGAGCGACCAGACCATGCGCGAGCACACGTACAGGCCGGAGTTCGCGGCGGATAGCACTGCGGTGAGCACCACGAAGTTCATGATGTCGCCGGCGAACGGCATGCCGATGGACTGGAAGACGAGCACGAACGGGCTGGTGTCGACGCCGGCTTTCTGCCAGGGAATCAGCGCGGACATCACAGCGATGGAGCCGATGAAGAAGATGGCCAGACGCAAAACCGTGGTGTGCACGGCCTTGGGGATGGCTTTCTGCGGGTCCTTGGTTTCGCCCGCGGCCACGCCCACGACTTCCGTGCCGGAGAAGGCGAACACCACGGTGAGCAGGGTGGAGAAGATCGGGATGATGCCGTTCGGCAGCAAGCCTTCGGAAACGAAGTTGCCGAACATCGGCGCATGGCTGTAGCCCTTGATGGGGATGATGCCGAAGATCGCGAACAGGCCGACCACGATGAACGCGATGATGGCAATCACCTTGATGCTGGCGAACCAGAATTCCGATTCACCGTACAAGCGTACGGAAAGAATATTGAGCAGGAACACCACGACGATGAACACCGCGGACCATATCCATGCGGGAGAATCGGGGAACCATCGTTGCATGAGCAGGCCCGCCGCGGTGAATTCGGAGGCGAGCGCCACAGCCCAGTTCAGCCAGTAGAGCACGGCGATGGTGAACGCGGTGCCGGGGCCGATGAATCGTTTGGCGTACAGGTGGAAGCTACCGGCGTAGGGCATGGCCACAGACAACTCGCCCAAGCTCAGCATGATGAAGTATACGAGCAACGAGCCGATGCCGTAGGCGAGGATCGCACCGAATGGCCCGGCTTGGTGAATGGTGTAGCCGGAGCTGAGGAACAGGCCGGTGCCGATTACGCCGCCCAGGGAGATCATGGTCAGGTGGCGGGCGCTCATCTTGCGCTCAAGGCCGCCTTGCTCGTCCGTTACTTCCGTTCCCGCGGTTCCCGTCGTTTGCGCGGATTCCATTGTTTCCGTCACGCTTGACTCCCCCGCCGTTTCAGGCCGTCTGCGTTCATTGTCCGATTGCACGGTCATTCGTATATGCTCCTTGCCCGCGATGCTGTGATGGATGCGACCGTTCCGGCACGCGCATCCAAGGGGCAACTATACGGTATGCGGGTACGCGAAGCCCTCGCATGGGGCAGTATTCGGATTATCGTGCACCTGTGGCGGCACGCAAAAGCCCCGTGGGAATCAACTTCACACGGGGCCAGACGGATTAGGCCCGGACGAAACCGGGACCAATGTCACTGTGCTGCGATCATTGCAATCGTCACTGCACGGCGATGGCGTCGATCTCGACGAGCGCACCCTTCGGAATGTTGTTGCCGCCGAAGGCCACACGGGCAGGCTTGACGGAACCGGTGAAAGTCTGAGCGTACACGGTGTCGACCTCGTGGAAGTCATCGACGTTCTTCATGTAGATGGTGGCGCGAACAACCTTGTCGAGGCTGCTGCCTGCGGCATCGAGGATGTTCTTGATGTTCTTCAGTGCCTGCGCCGCCTGCTCGCCTGCGGTTGCACCGGCCAGTTCGCCGGTGGCCGGGTCGATGCCCAGCTGGCCGGAGACGAACACGAAGCCGTTCGCCTTCACGCCCTGGCTGTATGCGCCCAATGCGGCCGGCGCCTGGGTGGTTGCCACTGCTTCAAGAGATTCGTTCATTGTATGCTCCTTGCGATTCGGGGCATGCGCCTGTGCACGCGTGCCGTAAGCTTCGTCCGGCAATCAATGCCGTCCGTCTTTCCCAGCAGTCTACTTGCTCCCCCTCGCACGCGTGCCATCCCTGCCCGCAATCCGGCCGCTGCGGAGCCGCACGCATATCGTGCACACGCCTGCAGGACCTCGCGCATGAAAAAGGGCTCCAGCCGAATGGCTGGAACCCTACCGGTGGGCTTGATGGGGATCGAACCCACGACCTTCTGTTCCGGAGACAGACGCTCTATCCACTGAGCTACAAACCCAAGCAACTCCCCCACTCTACACCATCTGAACGAAAACCTCCGCCACGGACACGGCACCGCGCGCATTGCGCCATATAACGCCATAATCGCCGCATTGCTCGCAACAAAACCGTCTAGACTTGAATTATGTCCGAGCCAACGAATGATTTCCAATACGAGCGGCGCTTCTTCTGCCATGCGCTGCCCGCCGAATATCGCAGAGATAATCCCCCAAAGCTCGTCATCCAAAGCTATTACGTGCATTCCGGCAACTACGTGCTGCGCGTGCGACTCACTTCCAACAGCATCAACCTCACCATGGATTGCGACACCTACCCCATCGATGTGCTGCACGACTACCGTGACGAGTTCTCCCACGCGTATGTGACGGTGAAGGGGCCGGCATCGCTGGGAACACGGTATGAGAAGGAGATGGAGGTTGATACCCGCATCGCCGCGGAACTGGTCAGGCGTGGCGGCGATACGGTCATCAAGAACCGCTATTCCGTGTGGATCGCCGAGGACGGCTGGAACGTGGACGTGTTCGGCGCGACGAATGCGCCGCTTATCGTGGCGGAGGCCGCGCGCAGCGGGCCGGTAACGAATCTGACGATTCCGAAATTCTGCCTGACCGAAGTCACCGACCAGCCACGGTTCAGCAACGAAAGCCTGGCCGCAAGACCGTTCAGCAGGTGGGCCGGCGAATTCGAGGCCGAGCTGAGCGAGAAGGGCCCCAGCTTCCAACAGGTGTTCGGCACGAACAGAATCGGCGACTAGACAGACGCAACCGGATTCGGCATCAGCACCACGTCTGTCTCATCTCCGCAGAGCCCACCATTCGGATAGCGCCCATATGCCCATACAGATATAGAGACGATAGCGGGCGGAAGCATTACGCTCCGCCCGCTGTCGATATGCCGGTTCCTGCGACTTTGCCGTCAGTACATCAGCCGTCAGTACATCAGCGTGGCGAGACGACGACGAGCCGCAACCAGACGCGGATCGCCAGCCTCGGGAATGGCGAAGTATTCCAGCAAGCGCTGGCGAACCGGTTCAATATCCGCCTTATGCCCGGCAGCCACGAAGTCCAGCAGACGGTCGAACGCATCCTGAATCTGACCGCCGATCATATCGATATCGGCCACGGCAAGCTGCGCTTCCACATCGTCGGGGCGATCGGCCGCGGCGGTGCGCACATCACGCACGTCGGCGGTGGCGGAACGCGCCAACAGCAGCGCCTTGGCACGTTCACGGGCCGCGAGCGCATCATTCGGATCGGCTTCAAGCACCTGCGCATATGCCGCCGCGGCACCGGCATAGTCGCCGGCCTGCGCCAGCTGATACGCCTCCTGATGTTCCGGTGGCACCACGGAAGCCGGATTCGCGGCACCTTCGCCCTGCGCGCCATCGGCATCCGGATCGCCCGAATATGGCGCCGTGCCGTTTACGCCGGCCTGCTGGGCCATGGCCACGATCTTCGGCAGCACCTGTTCGGTGATCTGCCGCATCTCCTCGTCGCTGGGCAGGCCCTGCAATAACGGCATCGGTCGACCGCCGATCAACGCGAACAGTGCTGGGGCGCCCTGCACCTGCAATGCCTGGGCGATGGACGGGTTGGATGCGATATCGATACGCGACAGCTGAATCTGACCGTTCATCGCGTTCACCGCGTTGGCGAGCGCACGGGCCATGGGGAACAGACGGTCATCGGTCGGAATCCACAGGAACAAGAGGATCGGGAACGTGGTCGAGGTCTGCACCATCGCCTGGAACGTGTTCTCCGTGGTGTCGATCACATAGCCGCTTGCCGCCGGAGCGCCACCGGCCTGCCCCGGCTCGGCTTTGACCTGGTGCTTCAACGCTTCCAGATCGACCGCGCCCGCCAACGAAACTCCTGGATTGAACTGCTGCTGACCTGCCATCTGCCCTCCCGAAAACAAAAATCGTTGCTGGCTTAACTATAAGTACCAGCAACGATTTCGTGCTACGCAAAATTCGCCGTGCTGCAAGCCCCATGTGTGCTAGCGGCGGCATGCGAATGCCGTGCGCACGGCATGGGATGGCTTATATCGCCTCCACTTTGATGGGCTGGCGTTCGGCGCCCACGGCGACGATCTGCTGATTCGAACCCGCTGCGGGAATCCACAACGCGACCACGTTCACATAGGTGACCTTCATGGTGCTGGTGGCCTTGCCGTTGCCGAACAACGCTTTTTCCTCGTCGGAGGCAGGCAATGATTCACGCCCTTCACCGGCCTGCCTGGTCCATGTGGAATCGATGCGCGCCACGACCAGGTCGCCGCCATCCGCCGCCGAACGCATGATCTTGATCTGATCCTTCGGCACGGTGAAGACCTGCTGCTGCGTGCCCTTGTTGGCCTCCATGCCTTGCTGCACCGTGGCGGAAAGCTTCTCCAGATCGCTGCGGAACATGTCGTCGGCGATCTTCTTCTTGTAGGCGCTGGCATCGCCCTTGTTCAGCAGATCGCAGTATTCGCTGACCGCTTCGGCGGGGGTCGCCACCAGTTTGGCGTCTTTGGCGGTGCCCATTTCGCTGCCCAGCTTGGGCACTTCGAACTTGGGCAGTTTCGCGCCTTGGAACAGTCGTGCGACGCCCCACAGCTTGTAGTTGTCACGCGCCGAGTCCTGGGTCAGTACCAGCAGCCTTTTGGACTGTTGGTCGTCGGTGGTGGTGGTGATGGTGAACACGGTGCGGGGCCAGCCGTCGTTAACGGGGATGACGGTCTGCGTGATCTTGCGCGGAATCGTCGCCTTGGCCGGCATGCTACCGGTGGCCTTGGCGATGGTCAGTTCGCTGGAACGGATGTCGAGCTGTGGGCCGGTGACGCGTTCGCTGAGGCCGTCGGCGCTTTGTGCCGCGTCGGCCGCGTCGATCACGTCAAGGATCTTGTTGCGAATCGCTTGTTCCTGGGTGGTGGTCAGATCAGGCGAGGACTGTTCGGACGACTGGCTTGACGTGGCTTGCGGCACCTGGCCTTCACACGCTGCGAGGGAGACCAGCATGCCGACGCTGACCAGTAATGCCGCGGCTTTGGTAACGGTACGTTTCTTCATCAGGATTCCTCCTCGGCGGACTGCTCGGCGGCATGATCGTCTTCGTCGGCTCCGTCTTCGGTTTCGTCATCAGATTGTTCGGACGATTGTTCGGATTGGGGCGAATCGTCGGCGGATTCTTCAACCGGCTCCGCTTCGGAATCATCGGGCTGGTTATCGGACGCATCGTCGGGCTGGTCGTCAGCCGCTTCCTCATTCGATGCATCGGCATCAGCATCAGCGGCCTCGGCTGCATCGTCAGCCGCATCGGCCGTATGCGACTCGTCCGATTCGGCGTTGGTATCCGCTTCGCTATCGTCGTTCGGATCATCACGTTCATCGGTGTTGTCCGATTCGTCGGATTCAGCGGTATCGTCCGATTCAACTGGATCGGCGGATTCAACAGGCTCGTTCTCCGCGTCAGCATCAGCATCAGCATCAGCATCAGCATCAGCATCAGCGGAATCATCATGCACTTCACCGGCGGAATCAGCCACGTCGGCGGCATCCGTATCAGTGATACCCGTATCGGCAGCATCGCCATCCTCGGCAATGCCGAAGGATTCGTCGGACTCCTGAGCCAATCGCGCGAAATACGCCTGCAATTCGTCCGCGGAAATAACCGAAGTCTCTTCGCCGACGGACATATCGTCATCATCCGCGGCAGCACCGGCTGCATCAGCCACCAGATTACGAGCGGACGGATCGATTACCGTCGGCTGCTCAACATCCTCCCCGGCCGCAGCGGCATGACGGCGCCCGCCACGCTTGCTCGGCTTGAACGCGGCGGCAAGACTGCTCATGCTGCCGGTCAGCGCCTCACGGATGGACACCTCCTCGACCGGCTCCTCAGCCTGCTGATCGGTATGCTCGTCAAGCTGCCCGGCAGTGCCCATCACCATGCGATGACGGCGGCGATGCGGAGGCATGGCGAACACGGAAGCGGTCAGCACCGCCCCCACAGCCAGCAAACCGCCAACGAAATAGAACGGCGTAGCAAAATCAGGCAGCGTCTTACGCGTCCAGGTGAACGAGATATCCGCATTCTGCTTCTCGCCCAAATCAACAAGCAGAACCGTCGAATCGTTCTTCACATTGCTTTCGAACTCAACGCTCTTTGTGTCGCATGTCACGGCATGCCACATGTCGGAATCCTTGAAATCGACGCCTTCCACAGTGCCGTCCTGCGACGTTCCGGCATTCTGCCCTGCCGACGAGCCGGCCTTCTCCGTACCCAGCGTCTGCCAATCATCAAGACCCGTCAGGCGCACATAGCGTTCACCGGACAACCACCCGGCGGCATCCTTGGCGGAGGCGGCGGCAACGCAGACCTTCCCCGATCCGCCAGACAGCACCTTCACCCTCACATCGCTATCCACTAGGCCGGCCACACCGGGATCCGTCACCACATAACGGCTACCGGAAACCTGCGTTTGCGCCGTAATCGTACGACTGGGCTTCCATTCCGTGGCATTCATAATGCCAAGTCCGATGGCCGCAACAGCGAGCAGTCCCAGAATCGGGGTTACCACACCGCGCATCAATACCGCATGACGGCGCGCTTTCTTCTCAGCGTTTGGCTCGTTATCCATGGCTTCGACCTCGGATTCGTTTGTCCGCTTTAAAAAACTCATAACCCAGCCATTCTAGCAAAGGGCGTCATCGCCGGAAAATCAAGGTTTCCGGCTACAGTGGTATGTCATGCATTCACAGAAGATCACCACGCTGCTCCGCTCCGCCTTGGCGGCCGGATGCGCGCTGGCCATGTGCGCCACACTCGCGGGTTGTTCCAACAATTCATCCTCATCATCGTCCTCATCCAAGGAATCCAGCAAGCAGACGGTCAATATGGATCAGATCGCCGGCATCACCGCCACCGGTAAGCTCGGAGAGAAACCGAAGGTCACGTTCAAGACCCCGATGACGGTGCAGAACAACACCTACGCAGTGCTGCAGAAGGGCGATGGCGCCACCATCCAGAAGGGCGACCGCGTGTGTGCCCAAGGCATTGCGATAAACGTCAAGGACGGTTCCGAACTCATGAGCTCATGGGAGAAGAACACCCCCGACTGCTCCATTCTGCTGTCCGACTCGAACCTCAAGCAGATCGAACCGTACAAGGCGATGATCGGGCAGAAGCTCAACACCTCCATCGCATTCGGCATCAACGACAGCAATTCCGCAAACACCTCGTACATCCTCGTCTACACGCTCGTATCCAAGTCAAAGGATCTCACCCGTGCCGAAGGCGACCAGGTCACCGATGTTCCGGCGAGTCTGCCGAAGGTGACGCTGGGCAAGAACGGCAAGCCGTCCATCGATATGAATGGTCAGGGCTCGGTCGACAAGCAGATCACCCAGACGCTCATCAAGGGCAAGGGCACGAAGATCACGAATTCCATGACCGCCGTGGTGAAGTACACCGGTTGGACGACCGACGGCAAGCAGTTCGATTCCTCGTGGGATAAGAACACGACGTTCGACGCCGACGTCTCATCGTCCGGGCAGATCATCCAAGGCTGGAAGGATGGCCTGATCGGTCAGACGGTCGGCTCGCAGGTCCTGCTGGTGATTCCGCCGGACAAGGGTTACGGCAATAAGGCCTCCGGCTCGATTCCGGCGAATTCGACGCTGGTGTTCGTGGTCGATATTCTCGCCGCGTACTGATCGGTTGCCCTAGCCGTTCCGCAGCGGATTTCAATCGGCGGATTTCGGCCGATATAGCGAAGGAGTCTTCCCGGGTATCGGGAAGACTCCTTTTCAGTTTACGGCTCGGCCTGTTGCCCAAGCGTGGCCCGAGCCGCGGTTCAGTCCTCAGCGCGGAGAACGCCGTCACGCATTGTATAGCAATAATCGGCGATCTGGTTGAGCTCATCGAAGTGATGGGATGCGATGATGACGGTGGCGCCCCGATCCCGTTGACGTCGCATTTCCTCAAGGAACATCGCCACGGATTCCTGATCCAATCCGTTCGTCGGCTCGTCCAGCACGATGAGGTGCTGGTGTTCCATCAGCGCTTGCACGATGGCGAGCTTCTGCCGCATACCCAGCGAATACGATTTCACCTTGGCGTCGGCATGATCCAGCAGATCGAACAGTCTCAGCAGCCGTTCCGTTTCCTCCTGATCGAAATCCTTATTGATACCGGCCAGATATTCCAGATTCTGCATACCGGTTTCAGACAGCACGAATCCCGGATTCTCAATAATCACACCCACGGAGTCCGGCAACTTCCGATTGAACACGACAGGCTCGCCGTTCATGGTCACCGTGCCCGCGTCCAATCGGATGAACCCGCAGATCGCACGCAGCAACATGGTCTTGCCCGAACCGTTCGGCCCCACCACGCCGTAGATTCTTCCGCGTTCGAACCCGGCGCTGACATCCCGCAGCACCTGCTTATTCTTGATGGTCTTCGACGCATGATCGATGGTGATGTACATGATGTTCTCCTTACGAAACGACTATGATTCAGATGATTTCCAGACGCTCGAACAGCGCATAATTCGCCACGATCAGCGCCGCCGTCAGAACGCCCAATGTCACGCTCCAATTCGGTACGCCCAGAGGCGATTCGAGCAGCCAGCGCATCAACGGCATATACGACAACGGCACGATGTACAGCACCATTGCCGCAAGATAACCGTAGGGGCGGTTCCTGCCGAGATAGCCCAGGTTGATGATCAATGCCAACACCAGCAACGTCCAGCCCGCGCATACCGCACCGATCATCAGCTGTTTGGGGGACGCGTACACCACGTGAAGGGCCACAGCCAGCTGCACGCCGGCATAGACGAGGCAATACGCCCCCACTATCGCGCAATATCCAAGGAATCTCGGTAGACCTCGGGGTCTGCGCACGTACACCATCGTTTCGGGAATGCTGAGATATTCCGAAGGGCGTTCGAGCATCAACGCCACACCAACCACCATGAATCCGATGGCGTACAGGTTGCTTTCCAATCCGGACGGCATGTATGACTCGGGGGCGCGGAACATGCCGATGAAAATCCTGCAATCCTGGCCGCTCGTGTAAAAACGGTACGTCATCACCGCGTACATGAGCACAAGCATCAGACGAAGACCGTTGCCTTCGCGCAGCACCTGCAGAGTCCTCTTCCACACCATCATGTCAATCTCAATCTGTCGGCGCGATGGAAAGCAGCCATGTTCATCATGGCCATAAGCATGCAGTAACCGATGAAAGGCAACACCTGCCGCACGAACACCGTTGCCCAGGAATCGCTGATCGGGTACCAGAAGTAGAAAGCGTATCGGGTCAGATCTCCGGGCATCAGTTTCAGACAGAAATCGGCGATGATGGGAATGGCGATGGCAGGCGGCAGAATCTGCCCCCATGGTATACCCAGATTCATCAACAGCCACACAAGCAATGCGACCGACATGTTCATCATGAACAGTTGCAGCAGCATGACCACGCATAGCGACCATTGTCCCGATTCACACAGACTGCCCTTAAGCATGCTCGCCACAACGAAAAGAACCCAGGCACTTACAGCTATGGACAACGCAACAAGAGCCAGCCATGCGGCATTCAGACGGAATTCGTCTCGCGGGTCTCGTCGTACACGTTCGAATGCGCCAAAACGTGCGCAGCCCATGCAAAACAGCATGAGATTCGCAGGCAGAATCACACGCTCCGCGAGCTCCACCATGCAGCCTCGATACAATACTGGCAACGGCATAGACTGTTGCAACACTGATAAGTAGTACGCTAAACCGCAAGCAGCTGCAATCCACATGAGACCCCGCACATGCGCGGAAACACGTCTGATCGGCATAAACAGATCGTTAATCATGGCGCTTCCTTTGCAGCCAGCACAATACGGCTACTATCGCCGGAAAACCGACCAAGGTCATAGCGATGCCAATAAGGTTCGCGATGTTCGCCCCAGGCGTTTCGAAACCATCAAGTTGGAGATAGAGAATTGGATTCAGTTCCTCAACATGGCTTGATATGGAGGAAAGCTGGATTATCCCCGGAAGCATCCACCACAACAGCAGGAAGGCAACCGGCACGAGCACTTCCACGTTCCGATGCCTTACGAACGGCGAAATCGCAACAGCCAAACATGCAAACAATCCTGACAGTGCCGCCATTAGCAGTCCGACGACGACAATGCACAGCACCTGGTTGAACCGATAAATCGGATAAACCCATCCATTCGCGGAAATCAGAATGAATTGGAAGCTCGCAATATCGACATCCGAACTCTCCACGCCATCGATAAACGACAAATGGGGATTTCCCCCAGCAGCAAGGAGAACATCGATGACGTAGGGGAGCACGCCTCCCAGAGCTCCCAGCAGAAAACCCGAGCACAAGGAGGTGCGTTCCACGACGCCATAGCTTGAACGAGCCTGCAGAAACGTCAATCTGCCACTGCGACGTTCCACGGCCAGTGTGCTTCCTCCAGCTAATGCGGCCAGAAAAGGAAACAGAAACTGATATAGCGTAGTTCCACTGCCATAGCTGGAAAACAACAGCGTCTCGTCCAAGAACGTCGGCTGGTGATATGGCAGTCTATATCCCGCATGTCGTATCGTCCACCATTGGATTACGACCAAGGAAAACGACAACACCACGACAATGGCAAACCGAATGCTAAGCAGGCCTCTTCGCAGTTGTGCTTGTAACAGCATGGCATTGATCACCCGTCATCCCTCCTCGTCTCTGTATATCATCTCTGCATGGTGTCCCTGCATGGTTGGCAAGACAGTTTGTCTTACGGGACCAATGTATGCGGGCACGGCCGATCAGCTCAACGCGCCTGCAGTAAACTGCAGACGGTTTCCCGAAACGGCATCGTTCTACAGCGAGGCAATGCGATACACTGCAAGCATGATGCCTAGGGGGAATATGACTGTTCATAACGTACGCATCGGTGTGCTCGACAACGACGCCTGCGCAATGCAATACATCACATTGATGCTGAACCAGTTGAATCACAGAAACGGGTTGGAGCTGAGCCTCTGGTCAACGACGTTCCCGACGCGAGCCATACAGGAATGCCAGTCCGGTAACAGCCCCACCAACATACTGCTTCTCGACATGGCCTTGAACGGAGTCACGGGACCACAGGTCGCGCGGATCCTTCACCAGGTCTCCCCCGAGACCGCGATCATCGGCATGACTTCATACGAACCGGAGCTTTACCGGGCGGAGGCAGCACAGGCCGGCATTCCGACGATTCTGGACAAAACAACGCTTTCCGAACAACTGCCTTCGGCGATCATCGACGTATTGCGTACCCCGCACCCCACCTTCAGGCCAGCCGCCGCTCCGACCGGCCGCGAACCCACAGCCATGCCAAGACTCACCAACGCCGAGCAACGCATTCTCACACTCAGCGCCTCCGGTCTGAACGCGAAGCAGATCGCGACACGACTTGGCATCTCCGCCGACACGGTTTTCTCCCATCGCCGCAACATCAAAGCGAAATTCCAGGCCTCCGAATGGCATGACGTCATTACGGCATGCCGCAACGCACATATCATCTGATCAGCAGATGCAATCCGATTTCCGCCCATGAGCCTAGAAACCATGAAACGTCTCACTGCCGTCCGTCACGGAACCACCGTGGCCATGCCCCACGGCGCACTTGCCGTGACCACCATTCTGCTCGGTTGCATCGCGATCGCCAACATCGGTTTCATCTGGGCGAACGACGGCTCATACTGGCCCAAATACCTGTGCTGCGCCATCATCACCATCCTCGCCGTAGGCTGGTTCACGTTTGTTCCGGGTCGCGGCTGCTATGCCATCATCGCCTTATCCGTGGCCGATTTCCTGTTCGGCGGCATCGCGTTCGTACCAATGCTGCTTCTAGCACTGCTTGCAGTGGGATTCATCGGCTATTCGAATCTCGTCGAAGCGGCTTTGGCCGGCGTCGCATTGCTTGGCGCCATCGTGTTCTCCCCCGATACCGTTGCGTTCCCGACAATCGACAACAATCTGCTTTCCTTCCCGTGTCTCGTTGCGTTGACGCTGTGCGTCAGCACGCTTATACGCAGGAACGGCGAACGGCAACGGCAGATGCAACGGGAGCAGACACTGCTCGCCAATGCCGGCATCGCGCAGAATCTTCACGACTATACGACGAATGATCTGAGCGACATCATCATGATGGCCGAATACCAGTTGACGCTATGCGCGGAAGACCAGCGCGAGGCGTGGTCGAATGTCCGCAACATGGCAGTCGATGCCTTGACCCACACCAGAAAAGCCATCCTTACGCTCGAAGACGACGGCGATGCGATACGGCAACGCGACATGCGTGAACCGCGCGAACCGCATAAATCGCGCGAACCGCACGAACCGTTTCGGCAGTATGCCGAAAACGGTCTGGGTGAACTTGATAACATCATCCACACGTGCCGAAGCAGCCTTGCCGCAAGCGGCTTCACTGGTGATGTCATGCATCTCGGCACGGAACCGACGACCATCGACGCGGATATGGCATCACTGGTCGTCGGTCTGATGCGTGAACTGTTCGGCAACATCGCCAGACACGCCGACGTATCCGGCGGATATACCATGCTGATCGCGTGGGGAGACGATTCCTGCAGCATCGACCTTTCCGACAAGCCGAAACCGAATAACGCCATTGGATTGCGCTCGGGTTTAGAACGCTACCGGCGTACCGTCGAAGCATGCCACGGGCAATGGAACATCGAACAGTCAAAGAACCGTTGGGATTTCCATGCCACGATCCCCTACCGCGCTGCGGGCCGCGGTTCAGAAAAGCCTTAGCGAATCGTCCTCCACGCCCTTCATCTCCTCGTAGTCGAGGATCAGGCAGCGGAATCCGCGGTCCTTGGCAAGCACGCGGGCCTGCGGGGTGATGGTCTGCGCGGCGAAGATGCCGTGCACGGGTGCGAGCAGCGGGTCACGGTTCAGCAACTCGCAATAGCGTGTAAGCTGCTCCACGCCGTCGATGCCACCATGCCGTTTGATCTCGATGGCAACGTGCTCGCCGTTCGCATCGATGGCCATGATGTCCACCGGACCGATGGCGGTCGGGTATTCGCGGCGTACCAGCTTCGCCCCTTTGCCGATGCGTTCGATCTGCTCGGCCAGGTACTGCTGCAGGTGGTCTTCGACGCCATCCTTGATCAATCCGGGATCCTCGCCCAAGTCATAGGTTTCATCGGAATAGATGTGCTGCAAGGTGACTTCCAGCACGTCGGAGGACTTGGCGGAGGCGACGCGCAGCACCTTCTCGGGGGCAGGCGTATCCGCATCATCGTCCGCGTCGGGCGGGGTGATGTCTTTGAGCGTGCAAGGTGCCGCCATCCAGTTGAGCGGCTTGTATGACCCGAGTTCGGAGAAGATCAGCAGACTGTTATCGGCCTTGACCAGCAGCACGCGTTTGGCAAGCGGCAATGAGGCATTGAGACGGCCGGAATATTCGGCGGAGCAATCGGCAACCAGAATTCGCATAAGAGCCCACCCTAGCGCATGGGTCCAATCTTCCGGCCAATCGCCCCATCGACGGCTCAGGGCTATGCCGGCGGTCATCGGAAGGCACCGACGGCAACCGGTGGAAACTGCCACAACACCATGACCGGCAGTCGCAACCAACCCAGGGCATGTGGAAAATACAAGAATGGGGCGGCACCCATGTAGAGTGCCGCCCCATCGGGAAACGATAGTCGTCGACGTATCGCCAGTGCGGTTATTCTGCGCTTTCGACCTCGGCACGCTTCAACGTACCGGCATCTTCGACCGCAACGGTGAGCTTGTTCGAATCGAAGGAGATGAATCCGTCCGCGACTTCGATTTCGCGACGGGAACCATCCTTCTCAACCACGGCAAGCTTACCCTGCTTAATCAGCGTGAGCACAGGCTCATGATTAGGCAGAATACCCATCTGACCGCCGGAAGCGGGAATGGTGACCTGCAACGCCTCGCCGCTCCACACCGGGTGTTCGGCGCAGACGATGTTCACCTGCATCGTGGCTTTCTCACTCATCAGTCACCATATTCCTTCTGCATGTCGTGCCACTTGCGCTCGAGATCCTCGATGCCGCCGATGCCGGAGAAGGCCTGCTCGGGCACGTTGTCGTACACGCCGTCGCAGATGCGGGTGAAGGCTTCGATGGTCTCGTCGGCCGGC
>CAJLKD010000034.1:0-14502 GCA_905207115.1 Bifidobacterium angulatum
TGATGGTCCACTTGCCGGTGCCGGGAACCAGACGCACGCGGGCGACGGCTTCCTTACGACGACCGGTGCCGTAGCCCGGCTCGATCGCGGAGGTACCGGTGCCAGCACCTGCATTGGTCTCGGTGGTGTAGCTGGTGAGCTCCTCTTCGGTTTCCTGAACCGCGGAGTTGTTGGTGTTTTCAGCCATGTTCTCTATCTCCCTTCGGTTCACTTAGCCTGCTGAGAAACCTGAGCGATCTCAAAGACCTGCGGCTTCTGCGGGGTGTGCGGATGCTCTTCGCCGGCGAAGACGTGCAGACGACCAAGCTGCACCTTGGCGAGCTTGTTCTTCGGCAGCATGCCCTTGACGGCGCTGGTGATGATGCGCTCCGGGTTGTTCTCGAGCAGCTGCGCGTAGGTATCGCGACGCAGGCCACCCGGGCGACCGGAGTGCTTGTACAGTTCCTTGCCCAGCTTGTTGCCGGTCAGCGCCACCTTGGCGGCGTTGATCACGATCACGTGATTGCCGGAATCAGCGTGGGGAGCGTAAGTCGGCTTGTTCTTGCCGCGCAGAAGGGTTGCAACCTGAGACGAGAGACGGCCCAGCACCACGTCGGTGGCGTCAACGATGTACCACTCATGGCTCAGATCGGCGGGCTTCGGAGTGAAAGTCTTCACTGTTCTACCTTTTCTATATATTGTGTTCCGGGTTTTGACGTTCCTTATACGCTTGGTTAGGGCGTAACCGGAAAATCTCCACCTCATTATCCGTGGGCTCCCTGAAAGTCCTCGATTGCGAGTGGGAATGCGCTTTGAAGGACCCCTTAGGGAAACACAACAGCTCACTAGTGTATTGGCCAGGCTTGACATACAACCGACACACGCGAAGACAAAAGAACGCGCACGTGCCAAGCCTCTGCCGAGGCCTTGGAAACGTACGCGTTCTCGTGAAATATCGACGCTGAAGATTACTTTTCGTTGCGCATGATGGCGGCGAGTTCCTTGACATCGGCGCGATCGAACATGGTATCCAGCAGCACGGTGTTGCCCTCGGCATCCGCAAGCGGAACACGCCAGTTCGGATACTCGTTGTTGGTGCCGGGCTGGTTCTGCGTACGCTTCTCCCCGACCGCGTCGGTGATCGATGCGGCAAGCAGCTTGCACGGCGAACCGTTCAGCGCACGGTACTGCGCTGCAATGATGTCCTTTTCATGCTCTTCGCGGTGATCGGCGATCTCCTTGTCGATATAGCCGTTATTGAGCAGCATCGTGATCATGGCGTTCTGCTCGGCCATCGCGGAACGCTCGAAGTCTTCCTTCGGTCCTTCCAGCAGGCCAAGACGCTCACGCAACTTGACGTGCTCCAGCTCAAGATAGCCGGCTGCCGGCGGCAGGTCATGCGTATTGACCGAGGCCAAGGCGTATTCGCGCCAATCGGCGGGGGAACGGAACGTGCCGTCGAACTGTTCGAACCACTCCACAGCACAGCCCAGCAGGCCATGGGAGGATAGCGAACTCGCCACATGAGCCGGTACCACGCCAAGATCCTCGCCGACCACAATGCCGTCCGCACGGGACGCCTCAAGGGCGAGGATGCCCAGCATCACATCGGAGTCGTAGTGCACATACGCGCCGTCATCCGCCTTACGCCCGGACGGAATCCACCACAGGCGGAACAGACCGAGAATATGGTCGATACGCACTGCACCGGCATGGGTGAACATGTTGTGCACCATATCGCGGTAGACCTTGTAGCCAGTGCGATCCAAATAGATCGGGTTCAGCGGAGGCTGACTCCAATCCTGCCCCTGCTGGTTGAACATGTCCGGCGGCGCGCCGACGGTAGCGCCCTTGGCGAAGCGCTCCGGGCACCACCAGACCTCGGAGCTGAGCGGATGGACGCCGACCGCCATGTCGGCCATGACACCGATACGCATGCCGGCGTTGCGGGCATTGCGCTGGGCGCGGTCAAGCTGCTCGGTGGCGATCCATTCCAGCCAGCGGTAGAAGTTCAGCGTGTCGGGGAACTGCTCGCGCAGCGCCTGCACTTCAGGGGATTCCTTCGTATAGCGATGAATCCAGTTGGTGGCGACGTCTTCGGCGGAGCCCCACTTGTCGTAGCATAGGCACCATGTGGCGTAGGCCTCGAGATCCTCGCCGGACTTGGCGCAGAAGTCTGCGAACTCACGCTGCCTTGCGGAGGTACGGCCGGCCTTGAAGATAATCCACAACGCCTGCATCTTCGCGTGCCACATGACATCGCGGTCGATCTTTTCGGCCTTGTTGTTGAGCGGTTCGATGGATTCGAACAGCTTGCGGATCTCGTCAAGGCTTTCAGCACCCAGCAAACGGTATTCCTCGATTGCCTCCGGACGAATATAGGTGAAGTTCACCAGGCTGCGGGATACCGGCAGGTACGGGGACGGCGTCAGCGGAGAGACCGGTTCTGCGGCATGCACAGGGTTGATCAGGGTGAAGTCGGCGCCGGTCTTGCGCTTGGCTTCAATCAGCAGGTTGGACAGATCCTCGAAATCGCCCACGCCCCAGGACTTGGAGGAACGCAGCGAATACAACTGGGCCATCCAGCCCCACAGGTGGCCGTGCTTCATCTCGTCGAGCAGCTCGACCTTGGCGGGGGCGCTGATCAGCGTGGCGTCCTCGGTGCGATCGCCCACCGTGACATGCAGCGTATGGTAGCCTTCCGGAAGATCTGCAGGAACGACAACGGATGCAGTGACGACGAACCGATCATCCACCGTATGGGCAATGGATCCGTCGCCGGCGTCGGGAAGAATCACGCCCCTGTACGGCTCGCCGTTCTCAAGGGTGATGGTGGCGCTTGGCACATCGGTCACGCCGACATTCACCAGCACATGGCTTTCGGAACCGACATTATGCAGGACGGTGGGTGCCACCAGTCTGCCGTACCGTTCGTTCAGAATCTGCTTGGTGGACTGCCTGATAGCCGCGTCGCTTGAAGCGTCAATGCCCAAAGCTCCCAACACCGCGACCAGAACATCATCTTTGATTTCGTGGTAGTCGCGGCTCATGCCAACATAACTGGTGACAATTCCTGCCAACTTCGCCAACTGGATTAGCGGTCGAGCTAGACGCTCTTCGCTTTCGGTTCTCTCGCTCATAATCTCTTAGTGTAACGGCTTAGCTGAGACATATCGAGCTATTTTCCGCGTTCCTTGCGTCGTTTTTCGACGGCATGACGAACTTCCGGCGAAGGATCGTTTTCCAACTTAGCTAACGTTTGCAAAGAAACGTTGGGATTTAGCGCCACAGCACGACGCACCATGGACGACAACACCTTTGGCGCATCCGGTTCGAGTTCCGTTCCCAGCGTAGCGAGAAAGTCCAGAATCCGAGCATCGCTGCTTTCGCTTTGCGCTCCCTCGAGTCGCATCTTCCACGACGTCTTCGGATTACGCAACGCCGCGTCGCGCACCTCAAGATCCGGATCCTTGGTCAATCTGCCGACCAGCCAGTTCTTATCGTCGGTATTGCCAGCCACGGCCTTGCGCACCGAAGCCTGAGGATCCTTGGCGAGCTTCACCAGCACATTCGGGAACGGCATCGATTCAGCCAGAAACACTCGATCTTCCAACGGCGTATTCGGATTGCCGCCCACTGCCTCAAGCAGTGCCGTGGCACGCGAAAACGCCGCCTGATCGTCACGGTCCGGCAACGGTCGACGCGCGAATTCGGAAAGTTCCGTGGCATCGGTGCTATGGCGCAAACGCTCATAGGTAGCGGTCAGCGGCTCAAAATTCTCGGTGGTTGTTTCGTCAGTCACGCCTTCCCAGTGTAGACCAGAGCCGACAGCTGTGAATCGATTCGCGCCGGGCACAGGCGCAGGCGAATAACACCAGGCGGTTTTAGGCCGTACCGACCACGACGCAGCACTAGCGGCTGGCGATGGCGCGGTTCACCGTATCGATGGGTTCGGGGCTGATGGTGGCGTTGAACGTCTCCCTCACGCGATCCTCGAAGGACGAGGCGTTGCCCAACGGCAACGTGGCGGTCAGCGTGATATCGGCGGCGTACGTTTCATCCGACTGCACGCCGTCGACTCCGGCGAGCAATTGCTGGAATCTCGCCAACTGCGGATACTCCAAAGTCACCAGATACCGCTGGCAGGGCACGATATCCGCGCCCTGCGCCGCCTTGACGGCAATCGACGCGCCCGTGGAATACGCGCGGATCAGACCACCGGAGCCCAGCAGAATACCGCCGAAATACCGGGTGACGGCAACCACGCAATCGGTAAGACCATTGGCGCGCAGCACGTCAAGAATCGGCTTGCCCGCCGTACCCGACGGTTCGCCGTCATCGCTCATACGCTCCGACACACGGCCGTCCGAACCGCCCACCACGGCGGCATATGCCACATGACGGGCCTTGGGGTGCCGGTCACGAATCGTGCCGACAAAGGCGATCGCCTCATCCAGACTGTCGACATGCGCGGCATCGCCTATGAATTCGGATTTCTTCTCCACAAAGGCGTCGTGCGCCGGCGCGTCAACCGGGTTGAGAATGGTTCGCATAAGCTTCGGGCTCTCTTTCCTTACCAGCCAGCCGTGTGAATCCGAATACCGTCACTCATGCACGACGACATTGCATTCGCCGCCGGTGAGAAACGCGCGTACGCATTCGACCATCTGACGGGTGAGCTCCCTGAACGCGCCGTCGGTACGCCAACCGACATGCGGCGTGAGCACAATGCCGGGAATCTGGCAGATGGCGTCGCCGGACTTCAACGGCTCATGGTCGAACACGTCAAGACCGGCCGGAATATCGCCACGCTGCAGGCGCGCAAGCAGCGCCCCCGGCTCGATGACCTCGCTGCGCGCGGTGTTGATGAACAACGTGCCCGGGCGCAAATGCTCAAGATGCTCCGCGGTGATGATGCCGCGCGTGACACCATCGATAAGCGGCAGATGCACGGAGACGACATCGCTGGACGCGATAAGCTCATTCATATCCGCGACAGGCTCGGCGCCACACCGCTCGAACAGCGCTTCGGGAACATGCGAACTCCAGGCGCCAACCTCCATGCCGAACGCCTTGGCAATCGAAGCGACCGTCGAACCGATGCCGCCCAGGCCGATGATGCCGAGACAACGTCCGGCCAACTGCAGACCATCGCCGCCCTTCCACGCCCAATTACCGGCCTTGACGTCCTTATCAAGCTCGCCCACATGGCGAATCAGCTCGAACATCAGCGCAAACGCATGCTCGGCGACGGCATGGTCGCCATAATGCTCGGCATTGCACACGCGCACGCCGAATTCACGAGCCAAGTCCAGATCCACATAGCTCGCCACCCCCGTACCGCAGAACACGATGCACCTGACATGCCCCTCATCGGCGCCGTTCGGGCCATGGCCTGTAATACGACGCAGCAGATCGTCGCTGATATGGTAGCCGCCGACCAGCAGCACATCCGCATCGCGCAAACGACTTGCGATCACATCCTCGTCGGACGTGAACTCTTCGAACATGCGCACACGGGCGATATCGCGCAACTGCGGAAACTGCGATCGAATCGGCTCGACCATCGAATCGAGTACGGACGGCATTACCACCAATGGCAGGTCGGTACGCTCGGCCTGCGTTTCATACACTTGCGTCATACCAGCCACACTACGAGCATCGGACGTCAATTGCCCGCCTGCCTGGCCTGCTGCTCGGCGGTAAGATTCCATTCACGCACCACATTCGTATCGGCGCCCATGCTGTAGATCACCTTCGAGATGCGTTGCCGTTGCGTCTCATCCTCGCTCTCGCTCCAACAGGTCCCATCGGGATGGTCGGAGGATATCGGACACCACCGGTACTCCCCTTGGCGCATATTCGCAGTCGGCAGCCAGTCGATGCGATTCACCCGCCAAGACCCGGCCACGCCCTTCTTGCCGGCGAACTGAATGCGGGCGGTCACCCCCTGATTGTTCGTCTCATTACCGGGAATATACGACGTGACCGTCACCGCGTTGCCCACACCATAGATGATCCACGTGTTGTTATATTTCTCGATCGGCTGGGCACAATGACAGCCGGCGCCATAGATCACGTCGAACGCTCCGGTATCCGCCAGCTCATGCGCTTCGGAAACCTGCCACGAATCGGCGTAATCGAGATATTCCTGCACCGAATGCATGGCTATGGCCACCACATCGGCCCCCTGCTCGCGCGCCTTCTTGGCCTTGGCGACCGCCTTCTGAATATCGCTGTCGTGATGAGGGTCGCCGCTTTCGCGCAACCGATCGACCTGCCAGTCCTGATCGGCGGTCATGCCGTTGAGCGACACGGTTCCGGTGACGAGACCCAGCTTGCCGCCACCCGTAGGCGATGTGAGCACCAGAGGCTGAAGCGAGTCCGCCTCGGTCTTATACGATCCCGTCTGCGCTATGCCATCGGCCTCCAACGTGTCCCACAGGCGGGCGATGCCCTCCGACCCTTGGTCCCAGGAATGGTTGGTGGCATGAGTGCACGCCTGATAGCCGACATGCTTGGCGGCATCGGCCACTTCGGGCGGAATATTGAAAATCGGATACGCACTGTACGGGCCGCCGCGCTGCGCGATGGGCGTCTCGAACTCGCAGACGGCGATGTCGGACGCCTGGATGTACTTCTTCATCGGCTCGAGCAGCGGGTCGAAGTTGAATGCGGTGCCGTCCGTAGCAGAGGTGTCGGCCCCGGCGAAATGCTCCCACAGCCCTTCGTGGAACAGCAAATCGCCATTGACCAGCATGGAGATGCAGTCCGTGTCCGGACAATCCGGCGAATTGCCGTGATGCTTCGCAACGGTTGTTGCGGAATCGGCATTCGACGCCGACGATTTGGATTTCGTCGTATTCGATGAGACCGCGGCGTTGCCTGCCTGCGCGGCCCGTTTGCCATGCGTTGTCGCCGCATGCCATATGCCGACCGCGAGCGCCACGGCCAATGCCAATGCCACAATGGCCGCAACGATCATCGGCATGGGTGAGCGTTTCGCCGCATGCTGTCCGTGATAGTGTTCCCCGCTATCTTGCATCATTGCAATCCCTTCGTTCCTGTGTTCTTCTCGTCACATGTCTCTACGAATAAGGGTAGCCGAGCCCGACGGATATTCGAAGCGTCGCTCGACACGCCAGCAGGACTGCGAAATATGAGGAATTTCCCCGATTTGCGATATTTCGGCGGGTTGACTTCCGTACGTGGTGTAAAATAACGTGATGTTGCGTCGTAATGACGCACCGGAGTGATGCCTGAGTGGCCGAAAGGGGCACCCTGCTAAGGTGTTAGCTGCGTTAGCGGCTCGGGGGTTCGAATCCCCCTCACTCCGCGGACAGGGTTTCCGAAGCGATTCGGGAACCCTTTTTCGTGCCGAAACGTTCATGGTGGAACCGTTTCGTCAATCGTTGCGCACGTACATTGCACCTCCACCGCCGACAACCAGTCGATCCGTGCCCACAGTGGGGTCGGTGCTGGCGGCATACGGCACAGCACCCCGCCAGGTAACCGGCCGACCGCACCGCAACGGAACGGAACGACACTCGAACAAGTGTTCGACAATCCGCGCCACGGCCCGTACCATGAAGATATGAGCACTGCACCAAGGTTGGCGGCGGCCAAACGCGACTGGGGCCATGACGAGTCCGGATGCACCGTGCTGCATATCGACATGGATGCGTTCTACGCCTCGCTGGAAGTGGCACGCCAGCCAGAACTGAAGGGCAAACCCGTCGTGATCGGTACCGGCCCGCGATCCGTGGTATCCGCAGCAAACTACGAGGCGCGCAGATACGGCATCAATTCGGCCATGCCATCGGCACGCGCACGGCAGCTCTGCCCCAATGCGGTGTTCCTGCCAGTCGACATACGGTACTACCGCAAAGTCTCCCAATCGATCATGCGCGATGTGTTCCTCACCGTCACCGACCGCTTCGAACAGGTTTCCGTGGACGAAGGATATATGGATGTTTCCGGCGCACTGCTGCGCTGGGGCAAGCCCAGCGCCATCGGCGCATGGATCCGGCATGAAGTGGAACGCCGGTTCCACGTAACCTGCTCGGTGGGCATCGCAGCCAACAAGCTGGTGGCGAAAATCGCATCCACGAACGCCAAACCCAACGGCATGCTGCTCATCCCAAGCAGCCGGTCGGCGGAGTTCGTGCAGATGATGCCGTTGCGCAGCATTCCCGGAATCGGCCCCAAACTCGAGCAACGACTGAACACGTGGGGTATCGCATCCGTAGCCGACCTGAGCCAGCTCAGCATGGAACAGCTCACCCAGGCCACAGGCTCGCCTGCCAACGCACGGCACCTGTGGATGGCGTCACGCGGCATGGACGATCGCATTGTCACGCCGACGCATGTGGAAAAATCCATCGGCTCCGAGGAAACGCTGTTGGAGGACACCACCGATCAGCGAATCGTCTGCCAGCAGCTGCGCGAATCCTGCAACATCATCGCCAGATCACTACGCAACCGTGGTTTCATGGCCCGCACCGTAACCGTAAAACTCCGTTTCACGGATTTGCGATACCGCACCCGGTCATGCACCCTCGGACAGCCGGCTGACGCGGCAAGCACGCTGTACCCAACATGCGTCACACTGCTGCACGCCATGCTCGACATGCGCGGCGACGACGCCACACAGCCGCTACCCAGGCCCGTGCGGCTCATTGGCGTCAGCGTCAGCGGCCTGACCAAAGCGAATAACACCGCGATACAGCCGTCGCTGGATGACCTGCTTGAAGAACATGGACGTACCGACGAAACCACCACATCGAACAGACTGCGAGCGGCGGAAGCAGCATTGGACGCCGTACGCAGCAAATACGGCAATCAGGCCGCGAACCTCGGCATCTGACACGCACCGCACGCCTGCCTTCACACGCCATACCAGACGGCGGCGAACACGCAAAAAGACGGGTGGGCGCTACACTGTACCGCAGGAAAAGCGCACATCGACAATGAAAGGTTTTGCTATGGCGCAAATCGAATATCCGGATCTGGTGGTTGTGGGTGCGGGCCTGTTCGGCCTGACCGTGGCGCAGCAGGCCGTGGAGCACGCGGGCGCGAGGGTCGAGATCATCGACGTGCGCGACCACATCGGCGGCAACGCGTACAGCTACATGGACGAGGAGACCGGCGCGGAGATCCACAAGTACGGCGCGCACCTGTTCCACACGTCCAACAGGCGCGTGTGGGACTACGTGAACCGTTTCACGTCGTTCACCGGCTACGTGCACCGCGTGTACGCCACGCACGACGGGGAGGTGTACCCCCTGCCGATCAACCTGGGGACCATCAACCAGTTCTTCCACGCGAGCTACACGCCGGCCGAGGCCAGGGCCCTGATCGCCGGGCAGGCCGGCGAGCTGGCGGGCACGGACCCGCGGAACCTCAACGACAAGGGCATCTCGCTGATCGGCCGTCCGCTGTACGAGGCGTTCATCAAGAACTACACGGGCAAGCAGTGGCAGACCGACCCGAAGGACCTGCCCGCGGGCATCATCAGCCGCCTGCCGGTGCGCTTCAACTACGACAACCGCTACTTCAAGGACACGTGGGAGGGCCTGCCCGCGGACGGGTACACCGCGTGGATGGAGCGCATGATCGACGACCCGCGCATCCACGTGACCCTGAGGACCGACTTCTTCGACGGGTCCCAGCCGTTCAACAGGAAGGACCTGGCCGCGGCTGGCGTGCCGGTCGTGTACACGGGCCCGGTGGACCGCTACTTCGACTACTCCCTGGGCGAGCTCAAGTGGAGGACCGTGGACTTCAGGGAGGTGCGCTACGACGAGGGCGACCACTTCGGCTGCCCGGTGATGAACTTCTCCGACGCGGACGTGCCGTACACGCGCGCGATCGAGTTCAAGAACTTCAACCCGGAGCGCCGGGACTCGCAGAACCCGGACAGGACGGTGGTGTGGGAGGAGTACAGCCGTTTCGCGGAGCGCGGGGACGAGCCGTACTACCCGATCAACACGGAGTCCGACAGGGAGCTGTACGCGCGCTACGAGGCGCTCGCGGAGGCGGAGCCGCTCACGGTGTTCGGCGGGCGTCTGGGCACGTACAAGTACTACGACATGCACCAGGTGATCGACACGGCGTTGACCGCGTACGAGGAGCGGGTCGCCCCAATGCTCAAGAAGTGAGCCGACACCCAGGAAACAAGAGGTAGCAAACACCGGCCCTCGGGCAGAAGGGATTTGTGAGGATTCGACGGAAACCTCTGTTTTTCCGCTCCCATCGGACGAAAAAACAGAGGTTTTCTCATGCCTTATGGTTACGGTAGAACATATGTCACAAACTCGTAGCGCAAGCAGTGACCGCAGCACCCGCTCGTCGGGTCGATCCGCCGGTTCCGCGAAAACGACCGGGACTCGTCGCACGAACAGCGGTTCCAAGGCCAGGAAGAGGACGACGAACACGCCCGCCGCACGCCACTACCGCGGCGGCAACCATCGCACCAACGGCAAAGGCCCGAAACTCAAAGGCCGCCGCAAGCATCTCATTCTCAAATGGATTCTCGGCCTGATCGGGGCAGGACTCGTCGCAGGCATCGGGCTCTTCGCCTATCTGTACATCACCACGGAGATTCCACAGCCCGAAAAGGTCGCCATGGCGGAGAACACCACCGTGTACTACAACGACGGAGTCACGGAACTCGGCACATTCTCCAAGCAAAACCGCACCATCATCCAGTGCAATGCTCTGCCGAAATACGTCGGCAACGCCATCGTCGCCTCCGAAAACCGCACATTCTACGAAGACAACGGCATCGACATCAGGGGCATCGCCCGTGCACTCGTCAACAATCTGACCAAGGGCACGCGCCAAGGCGGTTCCACCATCACCCAGCAGTACGCCGAACGGTATTATCTGGGCGAAACCACCAGTTACAAGGGCAAGATCCGAGAAGCCATCCTTGCGCTGAAGATCGCGCAGACGCAGGACAAGGATGAGGTGCTGTGCAATTACATGAACACCATCTACCTGGGCCGCGGCGCATACGGCATCCAGGCGGCAGCCAAAGCCTACTTCAATAAGAACGCCCAGGATCTGACCCTCAATGAGGCCGCCATGCTGGCCGGCATCATCCCCTCCCCATCCAACTGGGATCCGGCGGTGAACCAGAAGAAAGCCGAATCACGATTCAAGCGCGTCATCAACATTATGCGCGAAGACGGCTACATCACCGGCAAGGAAGCGAAGGAAGCCCAAATGCCGGCCACTTCGCAGAACACCCAGCTGCAGGACGTGTACAAGGGGCCGAACGGCTACCTGCTGCAAATGGTGCGCAGCGAACTGGTGCAAGCCAAGGCATTCACCACCGATGATCTGGATACCGGCGGATACAAGATCATCACCACCATCGACAAGGGCAAGCAGGATCTGATGCAGCAGGTCGTCAGCCCCTCCAACAACGGCATGAGCGGAGTCGTACCGGACGGCATGCAGTTCGGAGCGATGAGCGCCAACCCGCAGGATGGGTCGATCCTCTCCGTGTACGCCGGCGACGACTACCTGGCCAAGCAGTACAACAACGCCACGCAGGCACAGTATGAAGTCGGATCCACCATGAAGCCGTTCGCACTGCTCGCCGCGGTGCAGGAAGGCGTGAGTCTGAACACCGTGTTCAACGGCAACTCCTACCGCACCTTCCCCGGCATCACCAGCACGGTAAGCAACTTCGGCAACGAGAACTACGGCTACATCAACCTGTACCGGGCCACGGCACTGTCGTCGAACACCGTGTTCATGGACCTGCAGACTAAACTCGGCACGAAGAAAATCGCCGAAACCGCTCGCACGGCTGGTGTGGAAAGCACTTCGCTCGACGGTTCCGAACCATTCACCGTGCTCGGCAACAACGCGCTCACCGTCAAGGACATGACCGCGGCATACGCCACACTCGCCAATCAGGGCAACAAGCCGACCCTGCACATCGTGGCCAGCGTGAAAAGCTCCGCAGGCAAGGACCTGTACCTGGCGCCGTCCTCCACCGAACGTGTGTTCCAAGCCAACGATACGAACCTGGTGACCAAGGCGCTGACCGGCGTCGTGCAATCCGGCACCGCCACCGAAGCGTTGAACGTCGGGCACACCATTGCCGGCAAGTCCGGTACCTCGAACAACTCGTATGCGGCAAGCTTCTGCGGCTACACGCCCTCCGTGGTATCCGTGTTCTCGATGTGGTACCCGGATGCGAACGGCAATCCGCAGCAGATCCCGGCCTTCGGACAATGGACCGGCGGCTCCGACTACCCCGTGCACCTGTTCACGCAGTACATGAAGCAGGCGTTGGCGGGCACCACGAACGAGGTCTTCCCGACCGCCAAGGACAACGGCAAGGTGGGCGGCTCCGACGGTACCTGGGGCACCGGCTATTCAAGCTCGTACTCCTACTCCTACCGATCCTATGGCTGGAACTCCACCGGAGGCACCAACAGCAACAGCGGCGGCACCGGCAACAGTGGTACCACCGGCAACAGTGGCACGAACACCAATAGCGGCACCACAAGCGGCGGCACCGATACCGGAGGCAATGCCACCGACAACAGCGGCGGCGCCAATACCGGCACTGGCGGCACGAACACCGGCGGAACCACCGATAACAGCGGCGGCACCGGCGGCGAATCCAATTCCGGCGGAACCACCGGAGGCACCGAGTAAGTCCGCATCAACGGGCCTAGCGGCCAGCACAATACGCTGCGAACACAAGAACCCCGTTCCATATGCTTTCATACGGAACGGGGTTTTCCATAGTTATGGCCGCGCTTTCGCCATCGCGCATACGGCAACAAGGCGCAACGCTCTAGCCCACGAAACGCAACGGCAACAAGCAAGGGCTGCACCCGTTCAACGGAAAACAGGTGCAGCCCTTATCCTTCACGCTTGCGCAAGCGTTGCCGGCAATCAGCGCTCGGAACGGTTGATGGCCGAGATGATGGCCTTCAGCGCACTGGTGGTGATGGACGAATCAATGCCGACACCCCAGATGATCTGGGCTTCGGCATCCTCGCCAACCTGGCATTCCACGTAAGAGGCGGCCATGGCGTCGGTACCGACGGACATGGTGTGCTCGGCATAATCCATGACGGAAGCCTCGATGCCGAAGTTCGACAGCGCGTTAAGGAACGCGGCGATCGGCCCGTTGCCAATGCCGGAGACCTCACGCTCACGAGGCTCATCACCCGGTTCGATGCCACGATCAAGCACCTTGGCCTTCAGCACGGTATCGGAACCGTCCTCACCGGAAGACACAGCCACCTTGAGCAGCTTCAAGCGACCCCACTGCTTCAGGGTCTCATCGCTGCTGTCACCGACCACCACGCCAGCGGCAGTGGCACCAGACTCCTCGACCGGCAGATACTCGTCCTTGAACAGACGCCAGATATCCTCGTCCTTGACTTCCTTCTTGGTTTCATCGGCAAAGTTCTGCACGACCTTGTCGAATTCGACCTGCAGGCGCTTCGGCAGATCAAGATTATGGTTCGTCTTGAGCAGATACGCCATGCCACCCTTGCCGGACTGGGAGTTCACACGGATGATCGCCTCGTAGGAACGTCCAATATCCTTCGGATCGATCGGCAGATACGGCACCAGCCATACGAACTTGTCCAAATCGGCACCAGCACGATCGGCGGCCACCTGACGAGCCTCAAGGCCCTTCTTGATGGCGTCCTGATGGGAACCGGAGAACGCGGTGAACACGAAGTTGCCCGCATAGGGGTGACGCTCGGAGATCTTGATCTGATTGCAGTATTCGACGGTCTTGCGAATCTCCGGAACATTCGAGTAGTCGATCTGCGGATCGATGCCCTGGGTCAGGAAATTCAGGCCAAGCGTGACCAGATCGACGTTGCCGGTGCGCTCGCCATTGCCCAGCAGGCAGCCCTCCACACGGTCGGCGCCGGCCAGCACCGCAAGCTCGGTGGCGGCGACGCCCATACCTTCGTCGTTATGCGGGTGCAGGGACAGCACGATGGCGTCGCGGTCGTTCAAATTATTGGACACGTATTCCACTTCGTCCGCGAACACGTTCGGAGTGGTCATCTCCACCGTTGCCGGCAGGTTGATGATCATCGGATGCTCGGGGGTCGGCTTGATCACGCCGGTCACGGCGTTGCAGACCTCGACGGCGTATTCCGGTTCGGTGCCGGTGAAGGATTCCGGGGAATACTCGTAGTACAGGTCGATGCCTTCGGCTTCGCTTTCCAGGCTCTTGCACAGTTCGGCGGCGTCGATGGCCAGCTTCTTGATCTCTTCCTTGTTCTTACGGAAGACGACCTCACGCTGCAGCACGGATACGGAATTATAGAAATGCACAATGGCACGCTTGGCGCCCTTCAGCGCCTCATACGTGCGACGAATCAGATGCTCACGGCACTGGGTGAGCACGACGATGGTGACATCGTCGGGGATGAGTTCGCGCTCGATCAGCATGCGGATGAAGTCGAAATCGGTTTCGGAAGCCGACGGGAAGCCGACCTCGATCTCCTTGAAGCCCATCGA
>CAJLKD010000035.1:0-13335 GCA_905207115.1 Bifidobacterium angulatum
GAGCGAACGACTGAAAATCGTTAGGTCAGCGGATCGATGCCGCTCGGAGCCACCACATGAACCCTCACCTGAAACGGTGAGGGTTTTTCATTATCCAGCGTCTTTGCATACCACCGCTTCCACATCGCCACATACCGTAGCCGTCAACCATGCCCACCTTGTTTCGGATAATCGACCATTCCCTCCCGCACGGCCGCAAACAGCCATCAATCGGCCACGTAACAAACCAGGCTTGTGGAATGCACGATAACACCGAAAACGCACTAGAGGCCGGCATATACGCATCGTAGGGCATCAGGCTTGTGAGCCACGGCCTTGAACCGCTACAACGCATATGTCGGCCTCTATTGGGGCATACAGCGCAATCGATAGGCACCGTCAGCCTTGCAGCTGCCGTTCCACCCAGTCGACGATATATGGTGCGACATGCTCGATCTGATCGATGGCGACCTCGAATTCATGCTGGCCGCCATACCAGGGGTCGACCAGATCGATCTGGCTTTCATGCCCGGCCTTCGGCGTAGGCAGATCCGGGTCGAAGCTGCGGTACATATGCACCTCGCCGCGCTTCGACGGCGGCAGCTGGCGCAGCAGCGCATGCATATGGGATGCGGTCATCGGCAGGAACAGGTCGGTACGCTCGATCTCGTCACGGCTGATGCGATGCGCGAAATGGTCGCGCGGAATCTCATCGCCATACCCGCGCTGGCGCAGCACATGCACGGCACGCGGATCGATCGGATGACTCCATTCCTCGTCGGAGACGCCGCTGGATTCCACATTCACGCGATCGCCAAGCCCGCGCTCGTTGAAGAAGTGCCGCAGAATGATCTCTCCCATCGGAGAACGGCAGATGTTGCCGGTGCAGACGGTCATTACCGTATAGGTGTCGTTGGTCATATCGTTCCTTTTCAGGTGGATTCGTTATCTCTTACCGGTACAAAAGAGGTGCCGCAGAGCAACCTGCGGCACCCCAGCATCCAATGACTTCAGCGCACACGCTCGAATGTGCGGAACCGGTATCCTTCAATGCCGCTATCCGCGTTCTTCGGCGTGAGTCGAGCCGAACGGTCCGTCACGCTCCACTCCCCACGTTCGGCGAGCGCATCGATATCCGGCGCGTAGGTGTCGGCGTCGACTTCGGCATCGATGTCGGTCACATACACCTTATTGGCTATAGGCATCGCCTCACGGAACAGTTCCGCACCACCGATCACCCAGATTTCCGAACGGTCGAGACCGTCATCCGGAATGGCCTCCTGACGTGCCAGGTCAAGCGCGTCCTCAAGACTGCCGACGACCGTGGCGCCAACCGCACGGTATTGCGTATCATGCGTGATGACGATGTTGTCCCGGTTCGGCAGCGGACGGTATTTCGGCGACAGGGATTCCCAGGTGCGACGCCCCATGATCACCGGATGCGACACCGTAAGCTCCTGAAAATGCTTCAGGTCTTCGGAAAGATGCCATGGCATACCGCCCTTGTAGCCGATGGCTCCCTGCTGCCCCGATTTGCTGCGGGCTTGCGCCCAAATCAAATTCACCGAGAATGTCTTGGGGAAATCATCACCCCAATCCTCGGATTCCTCCAGCCCGGCACTTCCGGGCTCGGGTTCGTGATAGCCGCTGCGGCTATTACTGTCATGCTCCATTTCACTCACTCCTTGGGTTCTCGGAACTGGCTCACCAGTCTATTAGACGGCGGAGACGCACCTGTGCAACCATGTCACACGGCGACGGGTGCCTTGATGGTGGGGTGATGCTGGTAGCCGAGAATGTGGAAATCCTCGTACTTGTAGTCGAATAGCGAGGGCTCCTCATCGATCTGGATCTGCGGGTATGGGTACGGTTCACGACCCAACTGCTCGATGAACTGCTCGACATGATTGTCATAGATATGGCAGTCGCCGCCCGTCCATACGAATTCGCCCGGCTCCAATCCAGCCTGCTGGGCCATCATCAGCGTGAGCAGCGAGTAGGAGGCGATATTGAACGGCACGCCGAGGAACATGTCGCAGGAACGCTGGTACAGCTGGCAGCTGAGCTTGCCATCCGCCACATAGAACTGGAACAGCGCGTGGCATGGCGGCAGCGCCATGTTCTCGACTTCGGCCGGGTTCCATGCGGAGACCACCATTCGACGTGAATCGGGGTGATTCTTGATAAGGTCAAGCACGTTTGAGATCTGATCGATGGTACGGTTCGGATCCTGTGGCGTGGGCGCCGGCCAGGAGCGCCACTGCACACCGTACACCGGTCCCAGATCGCCGTTCTCGTCGGCCCATTCGTCCCAAATATGCACGTTGTGTTCCAGTAGCCAGTTGATATTGCTTGACCCCTTGAGGAACCACAGCAGTTCGTAGGCAAGCCCTTTGAAGAACACGGTCTTGGTGGTCAGCAGCGGGAAATATTCGCCCAAGTCGAATCTCATCTGCTGGCCGAACAGCGATATGGTGCCGGTTCCGGTGCGGTCGGACTTCAACGTGCCTTCGGCGAAGATCTTACGCACCAGGTCCTCATACGGCATGGGGATGCTTGTTTGGGGACGGGCGGGGATACGGGAACGGATATCTGCGAGTTGTTCGGGAGTTAAAGCCATGGGTTCCAGTGTAATCAAATGAGCGCCGAATCCCTACGCCACTGGCGGGATTGCGTCGGGAATGGAACCATGGCGTCACGGCAGCGATACGTGGGGCATAATGGATGCGATATCGTCACATGGCCATACATGGCCGTTCGGTTAAGGAGAAGCATATGGCAAAGCGATTGTGGGTCGAGCGTAACAAGGATGGTTCCTGGGACGCTTTCAGCGAGGATGGCGCGCACATCAAGTTCGGTAAGGGCCGTGGCCAGTTCACCCCCGGCGATCTGATGAAGATCGCCCTGGCAGGCTGCGCCGCATTGTCCAGCCAGTTCGCCGTCGAGCACACCCTGGGCGAGGGCAAGGGCGCAAAGATCGTGGTGGACGGCACCTATGACGCCGACAACGATGCATACACCGCCTTCGAGGAGCAGCTGGAGGTCGACGCCACCGGAGCCGGTCTGAGTGACGAGGATGCCGACAAGCTCGCCGAACGCATCTCCCGTCACGTGGACAAGGCCTGCACCGTCAAGCACACCTACGTGCAGGAGACTCCAGTGCGTATGAACGTCACCGTCAAGCACTGAGTGGCATCAGTTCAGATACCGGTAGGGCCGGTCATCCGCTCAAGGATGACCGGCCCTACCGTTTTCAGCATTATGGCGTATCAGCGCTTGGGATCGATGGTCTTCTCGATTTCGGTGACGACCTCGCTCGATGCGGTGGACACCGGAGCCTCTTCGACACCGGAGATGTCGTCCAGCGGCTTCGGCTTGACATCGGCCGGAGAACCCGGAACCGTGTCCAAACGGCTTTCCGCGGCCTCGACATACTTGCGCGGCACCACATACACCGGGCTCACCGCATGCTGCAGCAGACCCTGACTGATCGAGCCGAGCAACAGGCCGGTGAAACCGCCACGGCCACGAGAGCCGACAACCACCACATCATGGCTGTAGCTGGCCTCGGTCAGCGTATGCACCGCCGACCCCGGCACGATGCGGCAGTTCACGGACAGATCAGGGTGCTTCTCCTGCAACGGAGCCACACGTGTCTTCAGATCGTCCATGTAGGAGTCGTAGACGCTGTCGTCGGAGCTGACGCCCTTGACCTCCGGCACCGCGGAAATCACTTCGAGTTCGGCGTTCCAGGATGCCGCGAAATCGGCGGCGATCTGCAGGGCCTTGACACCCCACTTGGATTCGTCGGCGCCGACAGCCACCTTGGTGATGGTGTTGTTCAGATGCATGAGGTTGCCATCGTCGTCGGTGTAGGGCACCACGATGATCGGGCAGTACGCATATGCCGGAAGGCTGGAGGATGTGGTGCCGAGCAGGCGTTCGGCAAGGCCGCCCTTGCCTCGGTTGCCGATAACGATGAGGTTGTAGTTGCGGGACAGTTCCACGAACACGGAGGCCGGGTCGCCGGTGACGATGAGGGTGGTGGCCTCAACGCCCTGCTCGTCGGCGATTGCCTTGGCCTTGGATAGAATCTCCTGCGCATCGGCATGCGCCGCGTTGTCATCGCCCATGGCGGTATATGTGGCGTCGAAGCTCACCGCCGCATAGCTGGGAAGCGAATAGGCGCAGACGATCTGCAGAGTGAGCCCCGCGTGCTTGGCATAGTTCGCTGCCCACCATGTGGCCTTGTAGCTGGCGTTCGATCCATCCACACCAACAAGAACAGCCTTGTCGTTGATCATGGCGACCTCCTTGAGATTGCTGACGACCCCACGATGGGCCGTCACTACTTCTAAGAATAGCTCGATTTTTCCAATATCGTTGGAACTGCAAGGAAATACCGCGTTTTACACCATCTTGACGGCATGTTTCAACTCGACAAACGCTGTTTCTTTGTAGAAAAAGAGGCACGCCCCATAAGGAACGTGCCTCACATAGGTCTACTTGCTTTGCGCCTTACAGCAGCCTGCGAATCGAATAGCTTCCGGTGAAGGCCCAAGCGACCGGGGTGATCTGCGTACCCTGGCTCGGATTCAGGGCATTGACCACCATGCCGTTGCCGACGTAGATGCCGGCGTGCGCGCTGTTGGCGATGATATCGCCCGGCTGAGCGGAGGCGAGCGACGGAACAGCGGTACCGTAGCCGGCCTGTGCGCCGGAGCTATGCGGCAGGGAGATGCCGAACTGAGCGAATACGTACATCACGAAGCCGGAGCAATCCCAGCCGCTCGTAGTGGACCCACCCCACACATAGGGCACCTGGCCTACGAACTGCTCGGCGTAGGAGACCAAGGCGGCAGCGGTCTTGCTGTCCGGGGGGTTCACGGTAAGAGAAGCGGAGCTGGAGGATTCCAGTGAGGAACGGGTCGCGGAACGCGATGCGGCTGCAGCCTGCTGGGCAGCGGCTTCCTGCTGGGCGCGGGCAGCCGCCTCCTGGCGTTCCTGCTCGGCCTTCGCCTCGGCGTCCTTCTCGGCCTGGGACTTGGTCTTCGGCACATTGAGGGATTCGATACCACCCCAATTGCCCTTGACATCGGTGGATACGGATTCCTTGAGCACATCCTTACGGGCCACGGAGGTCTTGGGGAAGGAACGCTCTGAAGCAACCACACCCGACTGATCGGCTGCAGTGGCCGCGGGAGCCGCTGCGACGAATGTGGCGCAGACAGCTACGGCGGCGACGAACATTGACACTGTTTGTTGTACTGTCTTCATCGTTTACCTACAATACCAGCGAGGGTTTCCTGTGGAAACGGACAACACCATGCCGGTTCGCCGTAAATGGCGCGACACGCCGCACCGGCAATCCGCCTGAGGAATGAGTCCGCCAACACCAGATGGGTACGCTCCCCGCATTACGGCGGACTGCAGGAACGCCCGTATCAGTAATGGATGTATTCGAAATCGGAAACGTTATGATACGTCTTCGAATAGGTCTTGCCCTGCATAACGGAACCGCATTCGGACGTGGTCACGGAACCGTCGGCGTTGATCTTCTCTACGATCGCGACATGGCCGTAAGTGCTATCCGACCCTTCCTGGCCTGCGCGGAACACCATGATGTCTCCCACGTGGCGAGGCGTGTTATCCACCCAATACCCCAATGAACGGGCGCTCGAAGCCCACTGGCAACCGTTACCCATATACGAGCCGGCCGGCAGACCAAGCTGATGGCGACGAACATACACCCACCATGTGCACTGGCTGTATTCGTAGGCATTGCCGGTATCGCCGGTATCGTGGTTCGGATTGAACCCGGCCGGCAACGCATCGCCATCCTGATCCATCAATGTGGCGACGTTCTCGTTGTTCGCCAGGGAACGTGACATCTGCTTCACGTCAAGATCGGCGTTGACATCGCCCAAAGACCACGTGCCCTCATTGGTGGACTGCTGGGTCTCATCGGAGACAATGGCGTCACGTACATCGGAGCGCGAGGCGGCGGCCTTCACGTTCTGGATCTGAGTAGTGGTGAATGCACCTTCGCTTGCCATAGGAAAGGACCGTTCCGGCCCAGTCAGGCTGATGGCAGTGGCCGCAGTGCCCACCAGCGCGGCAAGCGATGCGGAGCCTAGAAGAATATTACGACGTTCGGCCGCACGTGCGGCCTCACGCATGGAACGCCTGGTCTGCGGGGCAATCTCGTTAAGCTTTGCGGCGACTGCCGGCTCAAGCCCCAACACCGCTCCGTTGCCTTCGATTCTGCATGCGGCATGGCTCAGCCGACTCGGGCGAGCGCCACGCACCATGGCGAACGGGGTGTGTGAAGTCCTGGCCGCTTGTGGCGCAGCATGCTTCATAAACAATCACTCCTTGGTGGTTTTGGAACACATCTATATTCAATGGACGTCTTCGCTACCCATCAACTGTACAGACCGCCATGCCCATCGGGCAACACACCATACGATTTCGGCAACACCGAGACCGTGCATACACCGCAATACGTGGGCATCACGCCCCGCCCATCCGCACTGGTGGCTAGGGTTGGTACTTATGGCCAATACAGTGAAGATTCCAACCGACATGCTGCCCGAGGACGGACGTTTCGGATCCGGCCCGAGCAAAATACGCCCCGAGCAGATCGCCGCACTCGATGATGGCGCGACCACTCTGCTGGGCACCTCCCATCGCCAGACGCCGGTGCGTCAGCTGGTGGGATCCATCAAGAAAGGACTGTCGTCCTTCTTCAATCTGCCCGACGGATACGAGATCGCACTCGGCAACGGCGGCGCCAGCTGTTTCTGGGAGATCGCCTGCGCATCCCTCATCACCCGCCAGGCCGCCTTCGGCACCTATGGTTCATTCAGCGCCAAATTCGCCAAGTCCGCCGCCGCAGCACCATTTCTTGAGGATCCGGTGATCTATGAGGGCGAACCCGGCACCTACCGTCTGCCGGAACTCACCGAATATGTTGACGCCTACTGCTGGGCTCATAACGAAACATCCACCGGCGTTGCGGCTCCGGTGCATCGTATCGAAGGCAGCGTGGAACAGGGCGCGCTCACGCTTATCGACGCCACTTCCGCCGCAGGCGCACTGCCGGTAGACATCAGCCAGACCGACGCCTACTACTTCTCCCCGCAGAAAGCTTTCGGCTCGGATGGCGGACTGTGGGTCGCCGTCCTCTCCCCCGCCGCCATCGAACGCGCGGCCCGCGTGGAAGCCAACGTGAACCTGCCCGGAGCAAGCCGTTGGGTTCCCCCATTCCTCTCGCTGACCAGCGCAGTGGAGAACTCACGGAAGGACCAAACGCTCAACACGCCTTCAGTGGCAACACTCATCATGATGGAGAATCAGGTGCGCTGGCTCAACAACAACGGCGGCATGGCATGGGCCACCGCACGCTGCAGCAAATCCGCTTCCACCCTGTATGCATGGGCCGAAGCCAGCGAATATGCCAAGCCCTTCGTCTCCGACGAGGCGGCGCGCTCGCGTGCCGTGGTCACTGTGGATCTGGACGAATCGATCAATGCCCAGCAGATGATCTCCATACTGCGCGACAACGGCATCGTAGACACCGCCGGATATCGCAAGCTCGGCCGCAACCAGCTGCGCATCGGCGTGTTCCCCTCGGTTGAGCCTTCCGATGTGCTGGCGCTCACCCGCTGCATCGATTATGTGGCGGAACGGATGTAAGCTACAGCCTATGAAGTTCGCTCCGATTATCGACCCGGCCCAACGCAAACCGGCCCCTAAGCCAGTACGCGTGGATCTGCGCATCGTATTCTCGCTGGGCACCGGATTGTGGGCCATCGCATTGATCGGCTGCATCGTGCTGGACACGATGGGATTCGCCATGACGCAAGCCTGCATCGTGTGCATCTCCGGCGTGATCATCGGCTTGCTGCTACTTGTATGGGAGCATTTCGACCGATGGGACTACCGGCGTTTGGGGCAATAAAACCCGGGTCGACGAAACCTGGATATGGGTGTGCCCCATGGTGCAGAGCCATGGGGCACACCCATATTCGTTTAAGGCGCGCCTTTCAACGGGCAAGCGGCAGCGTCATAGTGAACGTGCTTCCCTGGCCCGGCACCGACCATACCGACACGGAACCATGATGGGTGAGCGTCACATGCTTGACAATCGCCAAACCGAGCCCCACGCCATCGACCTTGCGCCCACCCTGATCGGCGCCACGGTAGAATCGCTCGAAAATATGGGACTGCTCGTTTTTCGGAATGCCCTTGCCCTGGTCAAGCACACGAATCAGCACATTATCGCCAAGTTCGCCAAGTCCGACCGAAACGCTGACGTACCCACCCCTCGGCGAATATTGGACCGCGTTCTCCAACAGTTTGGACAATGCGGTTCTGATTTGCGAGACATCACCGTTAATCGCCAACGAACGATCGCCCTCGACCTGTAGACGAACACCTGCATCACGAATAACGCCAGCCATGGAATCGACCACGTCGTTCACCTGTTCCATCACATTGATGCGATTGGCGGCGCTCGGCACAATAGGCTCCTGCGCCTTGATCAGCAACAGCAGATCCGCAACCATGTGATTCAGATGGCTGCTGGCGGTACGCACCTCATGCGCCGCGGCATGCACACGCCCAACGTCAGGATCGTCGTGCTCAAGCTCGTCGGCAAGCCTGTTCAACGCCTCGGTCGGCTTCAGCAGCTGCTCGGACACGTTGACGATGAACGAGTCACGAATCTGGTTGAACCGTACGCTCTCACTGACATCATCCAGCAGTACGACCACATGATTGGCGTCCACACGCCCCACAGTGACGTTCAGCCAATTCGGCCGCTGCACGCCATACACGTCCACGCCCTCACTGCGTTCCAAAGGGTCGACGCTGGACTCGAACCGAGCGACCGTAGTGGTCTGGATATCGAACAGACGCCTACCGCCATGCTCGCGAACCTCGTGCACGGCGTCAAGCACCTTGTCGTTCACAATGCGATCGTCTCGCATAATGCCCAGACGGTACACCTCGGGATTCGCGCTGATCACCTCGTCATCATCGCCCACGATCAAAGACGCGCTTTGCAGAATCGATAGCAGGCCGAACGTGGATTGGTCAAGATTCGCATCATCGTCGTTCGCCGCACGTCTGCGCCTGACGTGATGAAGCCGCTCATCCAGCCATTCGGCTACGGACACCCCGCCCAGCCAACGTTCGATCAACGGTTCGACCCACCCCAGCACCATGGTGCCCAGAAGTACGATAATGCAAAACCCTACAACGGCAAACACCGCGAACACGATGAGCGAGGGAACGGGAGAATCAAGCATACGCCCATTGTTCCATACAAGTCATACGTTGAAGACGCAACACACAGACCGGTTTCGCAGCGGCCATGAATCACCCGCAAAGATGAACGCCCGGTGAACTCCGAGTTGAACTGCACGCCAACTTCCGGTTGCCATTACGTGTCGGCTCTCGCATGCTGGCAGCGCAGCGCATAGACTGGTACAAGACTGCACACAGCACATACGAAAGGCTGAACAAACACAATGCGCGTTATTTTCAACGAAGAGATGAAGGCCGTTGCCGACGACCTTGACCACATGGCACAGAATGTACGCAAAGCCATTCGCGGAGCAGGTGAGGCTTTGCTGGGAACCAACGTCGAAGCCGCACAAGCCGTTATCGACGGCGATGCGGAACTCGACGCGCTGCAGGAAAGCGTGGTCGACCAGTGCGTGAAGCTGCTGGCCAAGCAGAACCCGGTCGCCACCGACCTGCGCGTCGTGGTCTCCACCATGCGCCTGGCGATCACCTTCGAACGCATGGGCGATCTCGCCAAGCATGTGGCCGAGGCCTCCCGTCGAGCATACCCCGCGTCCCCGCTGCCTGAAGAGGCAAAGAACGCCTTCACTCAAATGCAGGAGTTCCTTGACGAAACCAGCGACAACATGGTGGCCATGCTGGCCGATCGTGACGCCAAAACAGCGGAACGCGTCATTCTGGACGACGATAAGCTTGACGAACTGCATAAGCAGACCTTCGAATTGGCGCTCGACGACAATGTGGAGATGACCCGCCAGCAGATCATCGACATCGTGCTGCTGGGCCGCTTCCTCGAACGTCTCGGCGACCATGCCGTTTCCGCAGCACGACAGGTGGTGTTCATCGTCTCCGGCTTCGATCCGTCCAAAAACCCCGGCCCGGATAAGGAAGGCATGACCGAGTAACCAATCTCCTCCACAGCTCATCTTCTTATCGACACGAGCGAAGGGGTCGGATCACCAGCTGGTCCGGCCCCTTCACCGTATCCCATCGTTCACACGCAGCCAACCGTCATTGCCTCCCCGTTTTTCTGACAATTCGCCCCGATTGCATGAAAACTAAACAGACCGCTTCATCTGTTCAAGGCAAAGCCAGTCGCCAAAGCGCATAATGGCAACAGCACGAAGCGTTTCCAAAGGAGGAAGCCATGTACTATTCCAGCGGCAATTACGAAGCATTCGCCCGCCCACAGAAGCCAGCGGGCATCGACCACAAGAACGCGTACATCGTCGGCACGGGGTTGGCCGCGCTCACCGCAGCCTGCTACCTGGTACGCGATGCGCAGATGCCCGGCAATCACATCCACGTATTCGAAAAAGACCCGGTTCCAGGCGGCGCATGCGATGGCGCGAATATTCCCGGCTTGGGCTATGTGATGCGCGGTGGGCGTGAAATGGACAACCACTTCGAGGTGATGTGGGATCTGTTCCATTCCATCCCCTCCATCGAAACGGAAGGCGTGTCCGTACTCGACGAATACTACTGGCTCAATAAGGAAGACCCGAACTCTTCGCTGTGCCGCGCCACCGTCGATCAGGGCAAGGACGCCGGTACCGACGGCAAATTCGAACTGTCGGACGAAGCCTCGCAGGAAATCATGAAGCTGTTCTTCACCCCCGACGAGGAACTGTATGGCAAGAAAATCTCCGACTTCTTCGACGACAAGGTGTTCGATTCCAACTTCTGGCTCTATTGGCGCACCATGTTCGCCTTCGAGAACTGGCACAGCGCTTTGGAGATGAAACTGTACATCAAGCGCTACATCCACCACATCGGAGGCCTGCCGGACTTCAGCGCGTTGCGATTCACCCGCTACAACCAGTACGAGTCGATGATTCTGCCGATGATCACCTACTTGGAAAGCCATGGCGTGCAATTCCACTACAACACGAAGGTGGAGAACGTGGAGTTCGCCATCGGCGGTGGCGATGGGCCGGTACGTGGGAACACCGGTGTAGGGCAGGACGAGATCCTCCTCGCACAGGCACAGTCCGGCGTGTTCGCGCGCAACCCGTTCAGTTCGAAGACCCGCAAGCAGGCCACACGTATCGATATCACCGGAGCCGACGGCGAAACCATCGGCATCGATCTGACCGAGAACGATCTGGTGTTCATCACCAACGGCGGTTGCGTGGAGAATTCCTCCATGGGTTCGCAGACCACGGCTGCCGCATGGACTCCGGAACTCAGGCCCGGCGGCGGCTGGGACATGTGGCGGCGCATCGCCAAGCAGGATCCGAGCTTCGGCCACCCGGACGTGTTCTGCGGCGACCCGGAACATTCGAAGTGGATGAGCGCCACCGTCACCACGCTCGATATGGAGATTCCACCGTATATTCAGCAGATCTGCAAGCGCGACCCGTTCACCGGGCACGTGGTGACCGGCGGCATTGTGACGGCGAAGGATTCCAACTGGCTGCTGAGTTGGACGCTTAACCGCCAACAGCAGTTCCACGACCAGCCAAAGGACCAGCTGTGCGTGTGGGTATACGGCCTGTTCCCCGACGAGCCGGGCAACTACGTGAAGAAGCCCATGCGCGAATGCACCGGCGAGGAGATCTGCGCCGAATGGCTGTACCATATGGGCGTGCCGACCGACAAGATCGAGGATCTGGCCAGCAACCACGCCAACACCATACCGGTGATGATGCCGTACATCGACGCGTTCTTCATGCCGCGCTCCGCAGGCGACCGACCAGACGTGGTGCCGGATGGCGCAGTGAATTTCGCGTTCCTCGGCCAGTTTGCGGAAACCCCGCGCGACACGATCTTCACCACCGAGTATTCGATGCGCACCGGCATGGAAGCCGTATACACGCTATGCGACGTGGATCGCGGCGTACCGGAGGTGTGGGGCTCGGTCTATGATGTGCGCAATCTGCTCAACGCTGTGGTGAAGCTGCGCGACGGCAAGCCGCTGAGCGACATGCATCTGAACTTGCTGGAGAAACTGGTGCTGAAGAAGGTCGGCAAGAAGATCCAGGACACCGACATTGCGAAACTGCTCAAGGAGACAGGTGTGAGGTGACATTTCAGCGCCTTTATCGACCTGTTGTGCACTAAGCGGCTTATCTGTGGCATCCATAGGCGAAATTCTTGGGTAGGAGCGTTGGAATTCCAACGCTCCTACTCAAGGATCGCCGTCTTACAGGCCATGAATAAACCACCTGGTTTTCTACCACCCCCAGAATCTGCCATTACTAAGACGGATAGCAGCATTGATGCCGCGCCCTACGGCGTTCAGCGCTCATCAGAGGCTCTTTTCGTGGTCTCCAACGTTCTATAGCGCAAATCGTTCCAGAGCACTGCGAAAATCGCCATGGATTATCGTGTCGATCTTATGGACGAGTGTTTCCGGATCGTCTTTCATATCGCCGGCCACCCAATCCAACATCACGCCGACGAAAGCGTATCGGAAAAAGCCCGCCACGAACCGCTTGTCCTCCTCACGCACCTGCAATCCTTCGGCCTTCTCGTCCACCACGGCACGCAGCAGGCCATAGGTGATGTCGTATAGGTAGCGTTCCACACGCTCCCGGCTGACGCAGCGATACACGTTCATGACGAACGGCCTGTTCTCACGCACCAGGTTGAAAATGCTCAGCAACCCCTTCTGCCAAGTATCCACCGTACGATTGCCTGCCAATGCCTTGCCGACATCCTCCTGGCAGGACCATTCCACCAAATCGTAGATGTCCTGGAAATGATAGTAGAACGTCATACGGCTGATGCCGCAGTCCTCGCAGATATCGGTGACGGTGATCTTATTCAGCGGCTTTTCCAGCAGCAGTTTCTTCAATGACGATTCCAGTGCACGCTTGGTGGTTGAAGCCATGCATCCCTCCTCGTTCCGGTCTTCCCCGCCAGCGCATGCCCCCTCGCATGTCCCGGCACGCAAAAGCGGGAACCCTCACGGATTCCCGCTTATCACAGTTTTCCGTTCACACGGAACAGATCACTTCTGGCCCTGAGCGGCGACGGCGGCGGCACCGGCAGCGGCGGCTTCCGGATCCAGGTACTCGCCACGCGGCTTGATCGGCTTGA
>CAJLKD010000036.1:0-10820 GCA_905207115.1 Bifidobacterium angulatum
GGTTCTAGTGATCGTTGCAACACCTGACCTACCGCAAGGAGGGTCAGGTGACCAGGAGCCACCGAAACGAAGACCGTGGCGGGGAACGCCGTTGGACGTTCAACGGCGTCGAATATCCGACGAGGAAGCTGATGTGCGCGGCGAGGCGCGAGGAGTACGTGCGTCTGCTGGACGAGGAGGGCATGAACTTCACCCAAGCCGCCCATGCGGTCGAGGTTTCCAAGCGCACCGGCAAGGTATGGCGCAACGGGCGCACCCGCGCCACCGGGAGGAACGAAAAGGCAAGCATGGACTGGTATCGTTCCACCATGGACAAACCCAAACGGATCCACGCGCTACCTCAATCAGGAGGAGCGCATCCTGATCGCCGACCGGCTGCGCCTGGGCGATTCGATCCGCGCCATCGCGCGCCTGCTGGGACGCGACCCCGGCACGGTCAGCCGCGAGGTCGAGCGCAACAGGAATCCCGAGTCCGGCGATTACGAGCCCTGCCGCGCCCAGCAGAAGGCCGCGGACCGGCTCAAACGCCCCAAACTGCGCAAGGCGGCCGAGGGCACGCGACTGTGGGACGAGATCGCCGCCGGGTTGCGCAGGCATTGGAGCCCGGAGCAGATATCCGGCAGACTGAAGGCGATGTTCCCGGATAATGGTGACATGCACGCAAGCGTCGAAACCATCTACCAGTCCATCTACCTGCAGGCCAGGGGTGAACTCAAGCAGGAGCTGAAACGTGCCATGAGGCAGGGGCGAACCGCTCGCAGACCCCAAGGCGGCCAAGGCCGCAAAACCCCGTTTCCGCGAACCCATGGTCATGATCTCGGAGCGACACCCGGAGATCGAGGACCGGGCGGTCCCGGGCCATTGGAGGGCGACCTCATCACCGGCAGCCGCAACAAAAGCGCGATCGGCACGCTCGTCGAGCGCACCACCAGGTTCACGATCCTGCTGCACCTGCCCGACGGGCACGACGCCGAACACGTCCAGCAGGCCATCATCGACAAAATGGCCTCGCTGCCCAAACTCCTGCGCAATTCGCTGACCTGGGATCAGGGAGCGGAACTCGCCCTGCACAAACGGATCGGCGCCTCGCTGGACATGGCCGTCTACTTCTGCGACCCGCACTCCCCGTGGCAGCGCGGCACCAACGAGAACACCAACGGGCTCCTGCGCCAGTACTTCCCCAAAGGCACCGACCTATCCGTCTACCCGGAGGACTACCTCGACGCGGTCGCCGAGGAACTCAACGACCGGCCACGCAAAACCCTCGGTTTCATGAAACCAGGCGAGAAGATCATCGAACTGCTCGACGCCGCGTGATAACCTCAACAACCGACAACGTGGCCATGGAAGGCCGCTCAAACCTCAGGCGTTGCAACCACCACTAGAATCCGCCTCTTGATTTTTCCTCGGACGCTGCGCGTGCGTGGGCGTTGAATGATTTTTCCGGCCTTTCTTCGGTGAAACGCGCTGCAAGCCGTTTGGGGCGCAAAATCCTCACTCTCGCCAGTTCGGAACGGCATAATAGGTTGTGGGACGCGGCTGTGCGTGGCATTGCGAACATTCCCGATGAGGAATTTGACTTGGTCATGGACTTCATGGGATACGGCAGAATCACCACGGCGATCGGCGCTCGTCTGCGTGCCGGGAAACGCGCGACATGGCTGCATGACGATCGCATGGAATGGCTTCATTATCCTTTGCCCTATCTGCCTCGCTACGACAAGGTGTTCTGCGTATCGCAGGCGGTGAAAGATAGCTTCACGGCCAAGGCTCCGCAATATGCCGACAAAGCCGAGGTGATGTACAACCAGGTTGACGTGGATGCCATTCGGAACAAGGCGACCGTGGAATTGACGGATTCGCGTTTCACTGGTTCCAACATCATTCTGACCCTGGGACGCCTCGAACCGCAAAAGGGTTTGGACTTGCCGTTCAGGAGGCCAAGATTCTTGGTAAGCCGGTCGCCGCTTCCGAGCTTACAAGCATCAAGGAACAGATAACAGATGGTCGCAATGGGTTTCTTTTCGCCCTTGACGAGCGGACATGGCCGATGCCGTTTTGAAGCTGCTGGAAGACCATGCCATGTAGCGGAGATTTCATGAGGCATGCGAACAGGAGAGTTTCGATTTCTCGGATCAGCTCGACAAACTATGGGAACTCATGCGATGAACGTGGAGATAGGGGCTGCGGCGACTATAAAGCGCCTTCTGCTTGGATGAGATCGTGCATGTGATCATTGGCGGGAATGGTGGCAGAATCACTTCCTCGCCAATGATCACATGCACGGAACGTTAGCGGTGGCGCAAACGATTGACGAATTTGGCATATGCCAAAGGAGAAGACGCTAGACAGAACAGAAATTTGATTTTTTGGAGCAACGATGAAGGTTGCTGAAGACAGATGAGACAAAATTTTCGCCCCTGAATCGATAAGGATTGCAAACGTTGACGCGCCTGCGTATCACCACGCAAATTGTTTTCCGCCCGCATGAAATTCGCAATAATATTATTAAAAGTATTTAAAAGGCATTCATTAAAGCCTTTTTCATCGAGGAATAGGAACCGTTGGCACAATGCTTCGATTTTGTCAAGATTCCTAATGGAATATTTCTCGTTCGTGATGCTGCCATCATGCTGCACGTAATGATAAAGAACATCATTGATGCATGCGACACGGCGGCAGCGGACGACCAGTTGCGCGAATACAAATTCGTCCTCATGAATTTTACCGACAGGGTATGTGAGATCATCCCAAATTTCGCTTCGGTACAGTTTGTTCCACGCCACGATATGCTTCCAGCTGGATTGCATCGCATAGATCATGTACTGGCGGCTGGTGAGTGTTTTAGTCTCAAAGCCGGGATCAGCTTCTTCGGCGGGCGTATCGCCGTTCTCATCCTCTTTCCGGACATTGCAGACCACCATATCGGCTTGTTCGGCACGCGCCGTATTGAGCATGCGTTCAACATAGTTATGCTCGACATAATCATCGCTATCTACAAAACAAACGTATTCGCCCTTACGCAGCCGCAATCCCGTGTTCCTTGCTGCGGATAGTCCAGCATTCTGCTGGTGCACGACATTGATGCGGTTGTCTTTGGCTGCCCAACGCTCGCAGATGGTTGGCGATTCATCGGTCGAGCCATCGTCGACGAGAATGATTTGCAGATTCCGATAGGTCTGTTGAACGATGCTCTGTATACAGGTATCAAGCCACTTTGCAACATTGTAAATAGGCAGAACAACAGTAATCAGTGGATTCGACCCATTGGATGATTGGCGTCCTTCGTGATTTTGCATTGGCTCTTGGAATCGACTATCGGTCATATTTACCTTCTCTTATATCTTCATATGCGGGAAAGGAAGGCATATACGGGGCTCAGCCGGGATAGTTCCCATATGCCGTATGTGCTTCTGTAAAGTCAGTATATAATGACTTACCGTATATGGGGTGAAGGGGAGCCGGAAAAGGTGCTGTTTGGCTTCGAGCTGGGGTACGTGGGTTGTCATTGGGGGGTTCAATAATATGCGGAGAGTGGCGGAATGATGGTTCGAGCCATGAAGTGGTAATTGCGACTCTTTTTATTGTGTGATTGATTGGAATGCTCTGATATGGTTGATACGCCGATTCGGGTGTGCTTGGTCTCGCCTGGTTTGCTGCCTGTTCCCGCGACACAGGGTGGTGCCATCGAGACGTTGATGACGACGCTGATGCGTCAGAACGAACGTTTCCATCGTATGGATCTGACGGTTATCTCGCCTGATGAGCCGAAGGCTCGCGCATTGGCCGAGGAATACCGTTCGACCCATGTCGTGTTCCTGCAGAGCCCCGGTCTGCCGTACAAGGTGGCCAACCGGGTCCGGAACCTATGGAACAGGAAGAGGCGTTCCCGCGTTTCCGCGTATTATGCGAAGGCGTTGGTGGAGATCAAGAAAGCCGGTCCGTTCGATGTGGTGGTCATCGAGGGCGGTCCGTGTGATGCCATGGCTCCGTATGAGGATTATTGTGGCGATGCTTTGATGTACCACCTGCATTATGATCCGACGACGCCGTTCCATAGCACGGGGTATTCGCGCGTGATCGCGGTGAGCGACTACGTGGCGAACTCGTGGAGGCGCAATTGCCTTGATCCGGTGACGGATGTGCGTGTGGCGCATAACGGCATCGATGTCTCCAAATTCCAACGCGGGTTCACCGAGGACGAGCGGAAGGCGATTCGTGCGCGGCTTGGTTTTGCTCCCGATGATTTCGTGGCGTTGTATTGCGGCAGGATCATCGATTCGTTGGCGGATGCGCTTAGGGAATTGAACGGCGACTCCAGGAGACTGGAATCGATGTCGCAGGCGGCGTTGCTGCATTCGCGGAAATTTACGGAAGAATCCTTTCATCGGGAATTCGTGGAGACGATAGGCGAGTAATAGGCTGAATTATGGGAGATAAGAAGCAACTGCTTGTGAACATGGTCGCAAGCTTGGTGAATTTCGCGGTTTCCGTTGGAATTGGTTTGGTACTCACGCCATATATAGTACGGAGCATTGGCGCTGAGGCCTATGGATTCATTGGATTGGCGAATACCTTCGTGAGTTATGCCCAGTTGCTTACCATCGCATTGAACTCGGTGGCTGGACGCTTCATCACAGTCGCATACCATGAAGGGGATGAGGCGAAGGCGAATGGGTATTACTCGTCTACGCTTGCGGCAAACGGCATCATGGTCGTCGTACTGGTGGTTGTCGCGGTTCCGGTGGTGACGTTCCTCGACAAGCTGGTGAACATCTCTCCACATCTTGTGGGAGACGTGAAGGCTCTGTTCGTCTTCATATTCCTGAATTTCATGCTTTCGACCATCGCTACGGTGTATTCCGTCGCCACGTTCGTGAAGAACAAGCTGTACCTGAGCAGCATTGCGAATCTCGCGTTCTCCTTGGTGCGCGTGGTGGTCATGGTCGCGCTTTTCGGGATTTTGCCGCCAAAGGTCTACTACGTGGGCTTGGCCGTATGCTTGGCGACGGCGGTGATGACGCTGATGAATCGCTCGTATACGCGCAGATTGCTTCCCGACATTTCCTTCGACAAGAAATCGGTGTCTTGGCTGAGCATTCGTGAGATGCTTTCCGCCGGCGTGTGGAACGTGGTCACGAAACTCCAGCAGATTATGATGTTCGGATTGCAGTTGCTGGTGGCGAACCTGATGATCAACCCGTATCTTATGGGCATGCTCTCCATCGCCCAGACTGTTCCGAACCAGCTCAGCGGACTGATGTGGACTGTGTCGGGCCTGTTTTATCCTGAACAGACGAAATACTATGCGCAGGGCAAGCATAAGGAACTCATCGAAGACCTCAAATCGGGTATGAAGGTATCCGGTTTCTTCACGAATATTATTTTTGTGGCGATGCTTGTTGCAGGATATGATTTCATGAGTTTGTGGCAACATGGTCAGGATACGGAGCTGTTGTATCAGTTACTTACCCTTACCATGCTGGGCTTGCTGATTTCCGGCGTCGCTACGACGTTGCAGAATCTGCCGTTGATTGTCAACCGTTTGAAGAAGTATTCCATTGGATGGCTCGTCTACAGCGCGATATCCATGGTCGTGCTGATTGCCTTTATCGAGGTTCTTCCGAAGTGGGGCGTTTTCCTCGTGGCGGCGATTCCGCCTCTGTTTGAGATTTTGGCAAATGTGACATTCGTGCCCATTTATGCCTCCAGATGCTTGGGCATCGGGAAATTCGAGTTCTATCCCATCTATATTCGGTACTTCGCCTCCACAGCGGTGGCTGCCGCCGCCTGCTGGGGAATCAGACATGTGTTCGCGCTGGTCGCCAATGGCTGGGTCTCATTGATTCTGACGTGTTGCCTGTATGCATTGGTCACAATACTTTTGGACGTGGTGCTGTTGCTCGGAAGGAAGGAACGTTCCATGTTAGTGGGCGTGCTGAGGAAGAAGCTGCATATCGGCTAGCTCCGCAATTTGCCGAAAGAGGCTGGTGTCGGAATCGACAACGAGTTCAGCGAGCACCGCCATCTCCGTTTGATGTTGTGCAAGGGATTTAAGGACTATATGGATAATTTGACCAAGCGCTATGCCATCAGCAAGGACGCTTCAGAAGTGATTAATTTGCTTCGGCTTCTATCGATTGTGTTCGTTGTGCTGATTCACAACACGCCAGCTGTGCCATCTAGAATTATTTTTTCTTCTGGGATGGGACAGTGGTTCTACGGTTTGATGAGGCATACCATCCTTGACCCGCCAATATATGTTTTTTCATGATTTCAGGGTTGCTGTTGTTCAGGAAACCGTTTGGCGCCTTGGAAAACGCAAAGAAAAAAGTACGGACTTTGTTGATTCCCAATGTATTTTGGAATCTGTTCTGGATTGGTATGGTGTTTATTGTCCAAAGAATCGGTTTTGACGATTTTGGAACGTTGAATAGTTTCCCATCGATTTCCAAGTGGAAGGTGAATGATTGGGCTAATGCTTTTACCGGTTACGGTAATGAACTCCAACAGCCTTTCCTGTTTCCCTTCTGGTTTTTACGAGATCTTATCATTCTGAATATCGTGGTTTGGCCGCTATTCTGGTTGCTTCGCAGAATGCCACGTGTCTGCATGGTGATTGCGCTGCTGATATTGATGTTTAACCCGCCAATCCATATTGTTGGTACGAATGCTTTGGCTATGTTCATGATTGGTGGAATCATACCTAGTGTCGACTTTCAATTGGAAAACATCAGACATATTCCATATTGTGTTCTGCTTCCATTATGGTTCGTGGTTGGGTTTTCGCCACGATGTTCGGTGACGCCGAAGTTATATGTGCAATTGAGGTGCTGATTGGAGTCGTGGTATTTGTATGCGTCGCTTGGACTATTCATTCCCATGAAATTTGGAATGTCAGTTGTCTTCATCGGCCTTCATCATTTACGCCACGCATGAGTTCACGCTTACCGCTATGCAGTGGCTATGGTCGCGCTTCATACCCGATTCCGCACTGCTATCGCTAGTCCAGTGGTTGTCTCTACCATGCATAGCCATTCCATTGTGCGCTGTTTGGACTGATATTGCGCAAATTGTTGCCAAGAGGATACGCATTGGTGACCGGTGGACGATGAATTTTCTGGTTTGTAATTGAAATGGATTATTGAATTCTGCGTCGTCGCCAAAACAGACGAATCAACGTTCTTGGCGTGAAAATCATGAATTTCTTTTTTCTGATGGTGTCCCGCTATATGCTTTCTCTTAGGTAGGGAGTTGCGGACGTTTTCTTGGAGATGGTCACGCAGCCATTCCCTGGCTCTGACGGTATTGCACCGGACTCATCCAACCAAGCGACCGTTTGATGCGCCCGTGGTCGCGCCAGCGGATGCAGTCGTCGACCGGGCGAGCACCTCGTCACGGGTACGCTCCTCCCAACGCCCGGGATAGACGGACTCCGTCTTCATACGCCCGAAGAACCCCTCCGCGGCGGCGTTGTCCGGAGAACAGCCCTTCGCGCCCGTCGACCGTGTCAGGCCGCAGCGGTCCATGAGATTCAGCCATCCGGGCCACTTCTCGTCCGGCGCTTCGGTCGTGAAGTCGCGGTCGGCGAGGTCGCCGGGAGCCGGCGTGGTCTCGCCCCCGTATGAGCCGTACCCGCATCGTTCGGGAACATGCGCCGTCGGACCGTCCTCGGCCATGATCCTACGGATCACCTTCTCCGAGACGCCGGTCCTGAGCATGGCCTTGACCCTGCGGTACCCGTACCCGCCCTTGGAAGCGGCGAACGCCTCCGCCACCCGGACACGCAGCCCGGCGTATCTGTCAACTCCGAACCTGGCGTGGTGGCAGTAAGTGGCCGTTCGGCGCGATGCCGGGCAAGCATGTCATCGAGCCGGGCGAATACGCCGGGCGCGGACGGTCGACCGGAAGTGTCTTCTCCCTGTTCGACAGGCGCCATAGGTCGGCGCCCGGGTCTTTTTCTGCGAGCCTCCACCACCTCCCGCATCAACGCGTTCTCCAGTTCCGGCTCCTCGACCTTGCGGCGCGGGGCCTCGGCGTCGCCGGCGTCCCGATCCCGTCGCACCGCTGGCTTGCTGGCCTGGCCGGCGTTCCTGTTTCTGGGCCGCAACGCGGCCATGCCGCCCTCGCGATACGTCCTGACCCAGTGATTGACAGCTCCGACGCCCGTGCCGAGCAGTTCAGCGGCCCGCTTCCGCGCATGCCGCCCGGCACCGGTTCGATCGCCTTGGTCCTTGTTTCCAGCGGGATGATGGGTTCCGCCATATGGCCGGCATACCGGGGATCCTTCGCCAGCCAGCGTTCCAGGCACCGCCTGGTCGGATAACCCAGGTGCTCGACCACCTGGGCCGTGGTCATCGGCGTGGCGGAACACAAGTCCACCGCACGCCGCCGTTCCTTGGGACCGGACATACGATAATCCTTTCGTTCAGTCTCCAAGAAAACATCCGCACCCTGCTATCGAGGTCTTTTCTCTTTCTTTCTACTGGACATAGGTGTTAAAAGTGATTTACCTGCAATTCAGGTCACGCCACTATAAGCTGTTCGGCAGGTGGAGCAATAACTGGTGAGAATGGAGTGCTCTGGGAGTGCCCGAAAAGCTGAACCGAGATAATGTCTTTTTGAATCAAGCAAATGGTGGTAGACAAACATCGCATGGAATGTTCGTCCACCACCATTTGCTTAGGGTTACGCCTTTGCATTACTCCGCTTATGTTCGCCCCGTTCGATCCGTTCCATTGCTTTGTCCCAAACCAGTTCGAACCAGTGGCCACGGCTGCGATCAACTGTCACAGCAAACAGGCCTTGGCGTATGAAGCCGAGGAGGACGGCGAGAACGAAGAAGCCGCACGCTAACAGGAACGAGATCAGCAGGAGCATCCAACCAGTCATATCGAGACCTTTGATGAAATCGTCGATCACGGAGTTCGCGAAGCCGTCCGTCAGAATCAGATACACCGTAAAGACCGAGGACGCGATCTTGTTGACCATTCTGCTGTGCCGCGGAGCTTTCCGCTGGGCGAGCGCGATGAGGCCGATGGCGACCATCATGGAGGGCAGGGCTGCCGGGCAGTTCATCCAAAAATCATGAGGATTCGCGGATTCTTTGAACATGAGGGCCGCCGAAACAATGGCAATCTGAGAAAAGACACCCAAAGCCAAGCCGATCCAAGCGGAAGCCGTCATCATCCGCGTATTATCCAGCCAATCTTTCTTGTACCAGCGCAAGTAGCTGACAAGTACGAACTGGTAGACGAATAGCCAAACAGAGTAGGTCATATTCCACGAATGGAAATGATTGTTTATACAGCCGAACGGAACCAGTCCGAACAGCACTGTGGAAATGATTGCTAGGGAGTAGTGCACATCACGTCCAATACGTCTCAGCCCCTCGCAGAGCGCAGGACAAATCAGCAGGAACAGGATGTAGCTGGTGGGAAACCACCAATGGTTCGTGGCTGTCGGGAAGAACGCCTGAGCCGCGTATTTCAGGAACGTCTTGGCGGAAACCGGTTCGGTCGTATGCAGTGCCGTGGTCGTCAGGAACACTGCGAACAACGTCAGCGACCAGAACAGCAGTTCGCGTTCCAGAATCCAAGTGCGCTTGCATGAGCGTTTCAGACTGGGACTCTCCTCGCATAGATACCAGATGCTGATGAAGAAGAACAGACAGTCGCCTACACCGCCGAAATTAGTGGCCGATGTCACCACGAGGTCGAGCGGCAGCCGCTCCAAATAGCTGCCATGGCCGACGATGTTTTCAAGATTCCATGGGAAATGGTTGATCAGGATAAGGAACATCGCGAGGATGCGCAACGCCTCGACGTTTGAATTACGCCCCCCCCTATTTGAAATTCTGGTCGGTTTTCTGGTCTTATGGAGGGTGGTCTCTAAGCCCATAATCATTTCTCCTTCGTTTTTTCTCGCTCTCTTATCGCCTTCATAATATCCCTCTCAAGAGGGGATTCTACCCATCCGGAAAGACTGGGCTGGCTGAGTCTGTCCTGCCGATCATGTGGAAAACCAGTTGCCCACACTACGGGAAAACGTTGCTGAACCTGTTGGGAAAGTATGAGCATAAACAGGCCAAAAGGGGCGCAACTTACTGTGGCTGACCAGGCTCGATAGCAGGGTGCGGATGTTTTCTTGGAGACTGAACGAAAGGATTATCGTATGTCCGGTCCCAAGGAACGGCGGCGTGCGGTGGACTTGTGTTCCGCCACGCCGATGACCACGGCCCAGGTGGTCGAGCACCTGGGTTATCCGACCAGGCGGTGCCTGGAACGCTGGCTGGCGAAGGATCCCCGGTATGCCGGCCATATGGTGGTAGAGATCGCCTATGAGAACGGTTGGATTGTGCGCGACGAGTTGATGGAGTCCGCTACATGTTACGGCAAGAGTCAGTACGGACGGCATTTGGAGGGTATCGCCGACGGCGAGATCATACTCGTCCCCAACCAAAAGAACTGACCTCCAAATCGAACGAAGTGTTACAGGGGCATTGATGGAATCTTAATTGCCAGTATTCGTTCCGTCTCTGTCTGCCCTCAATACCACCTGACGGCTCTTTCCGCAATCCCGAAAATCCGTGAGATAGTCATAGCACCAATCGTACGGATTTTTCATGTGTGAATTGCGTAACCGTAAGCGATGTCATCGCATAACGCCATCGTCACCCAATTCGGAATCGTCGTCATATTCAAACAATGCGAAACGGCGCATGTAGTTACTTCGGCAGGAATGTTAGTCGGATATCCTCTTGCTTATCCGGTTTGCCGTCTTGTTCCACAGTAGGTCGAACCAGTGCCCGCGACATCGGT
>CAJLKD010000037.1:0-8757 GCA_905207115.1 Bifidobacterium angulatum
CGAGGATGGCGACGAGCACCCAGGCCGCAAGTCCCTGTTTGAACTCGCGTTTGAAGCGGGTGAGATATTCCTTGACGAGGCGGATGTCGTCATGCTCGTCATAGGTGAACATTGTGGAATACAATGCCGCGCGTGCCGGGCCGATGGTGACGTTTGGGATCAGCGTGATGAGGTAGACCAGATTAAGCCCGACGAAACGCAGCAGGGTGTCCATGAAACGCCAGAAGGGCGCGTTGATGTTGAACCGCATGAATCCTCCTCGATGATGTGTTCGGCTATTGCCGATAGTACTGTGCCGTATTGTGCGGCACGCCCTATTTATAAGATTATAAATAGCTCTCCAAGAGCACTTAGTTTGTTGGAATAACAATACTTTAGCGCCGATGCGGCAAGGGTTTTGCGGCCACTGCCGTCGCTGCAGGAAGCCGCTGAAATGGACGGCGCCGGCACGCTGACCGTGTTCACCCGCATCATCCTGCCGATGTGCACGCCGATTCTGGCGACCGTGGGCATCTTCTCGGCCGTGAACCAGTGGAACTCTTTCCAGGACACCCTGATCTACATGACCGATTCGAAGCTCTACTCGCTGCAGTACCTGCTGTACACCTACATCAACCAGGCGTCCGCACTGGCGAATGCGGCCAAGGCGAATTCGGCGAATGTCGCCGCTCTGGCAAGCGCCGCGACGCCGACCTCGATCCGTATGACGGTTTCCGTCATCGTGGTGCTGCCGATCATGTTCACCTACCCGTTCTTCCAGCGCTTCTTCGTCAAGGGCATGATGCTGGGCGCGGTTAAAGGCTGATTAACAACACAACGATTCTTTTCCCCATAACTGAATATCAGAAGAAGGAATACAAGGAGGTTTCCGCATAGAACTGAAGAAAATCACCACCCGCGCGATTGCGGCTGGCGTTGCGGCTGCTACGCTGCTGTCGCTCGCGGCCTGCGGCAGCGGCAGCAACAGTGCCGACACCAAGGACGACGGTTCCGAAATGACCGTCGAGGTCTTCGACTCGCTGGCCAGCAGCCAGGGTCTGCAAAAGAGCGGCTGGTTCGCCAAGATCGTCAAAGACAAGTTCAACATCAAGCTGAACATCATCGCGCCGAACGTGTCCGGCGGCGATACCGTGTTCGATACTCGCTCCGCTTCCGGCAACCTTGGCGATCTGGTGATTGTCGGTACCGGCAACGGGCGTCTGAACAAGCTGGTCAAGGCCAAGCTCATCGAAGACATGACCCCGTACTACTCCAGCATGAAGAATGTCAAGAAGTACGATTCCGCGGTCAAGTCCATCGCCAAGCAGGCCGGCAAGGATGGCGTGTGGGGTGTTCCTCAGGGTGTCTCCTCCCAGTCTCCGACCGACCCGAGCGAAGGCAACGAGTCGGCTGCCGCACCGTACATCCGCTGGGATATCTACAAGGAGATCGGCTACCCGCAGATCAAGGATCTCGACGGTCTGCTCAATGTGCTTAAGCAGATGCAGGACAGGGCTCGCCAGGATACCGGCAAGGACGACATCTACGCCATGTCACTGTTCAAGGATCGGGACGGCGATGTGATGCAGAACGCCGCATCCATCTGCAGCTGGTTCGGCTACACCAACCAGGGTTCCGTGTTCATCTCCGCCGACGGTAAGGACGTGCAGCCCGCCACCAAGGAGGGCGGCATCTACCAGCAGGCCCTGGAGTTCCTGAACAAGGCCGAATTCATGGGGCTGGTCGATCCTGATTCCACCACCCAGGACTGGGATACCATGCGGACCAAGGTCACCAACGGCAAGACCATGCTGTCCATCTGGAGCTGGCTGGGCAAGCCGCGTATGAACTCCGACGAGAACAAGGCCAAAGGCGTCGGCTTCATGCTGGCTCCGCTTGAGAACATGAAGGTCTATTCCGACGGCTTCCAGCCTGACGGTGATGGCGCCACCATCGTGGCCATCGGCTCCAAGGCCAAGAACAAGGCCCGTCTGGCCAAGTTCATCGACTGGATGTATTCTCCGGAAGGCATCTACGCCTCTTCCTCCAACTCCGGTGGCGCCGCCTGCCCGAAGGATCTGGGCTGCTTCACCACCGACAAGGACGGCAAGAACCCGACCCTGACCAAGTTCGGCCAGCAGGCCATGACCGGCGACCACGCCAACCTGAAGGTCTCCGCCAAGCTTGGCGGCTCCAGCTACGATGACGGCTACTCTAAGCTGAACTTCAAGGCCGTGTCTCAGAACGACATCGACCCGAACACCGGCGAGGCCTACAACCCGCTGCTGTGGAAGTCCAACCAGGATGAGACCGAGCTGTTCAAGGATTGGTCCGCCCACATGGAGAACGCCACCAACGACATCGACTATCTGCAGAAGGCAGGCAAGCTCTCCATCGCAGCCGGTGCGTCCTACACCACTCCACAGGAGGATTCCACGGTTTCCGCCACCCGCAGCTCCGTCAAGTCCGAAACGGTGAACGCCTCCTGGCAGGCCATCACCGCTGCGGGCAAGTTCGAGAAGACCCTTGACGAAGCCCGCACCAAGATCGACAACCTCGGCTACAAGGAAGTCCTCAAGGTCGACCAGCAGAACGCCAAGGACCTGATCCAGGCCCGCAAGGACATCGTCAAGCAGGCCAAGTAATTCCTGGCGTTCCGGCTGGAGCGTTTTCGCTTCGGCCGGAACGCCTCGCCTAATCACATAACCAACAAGGGGCGTCGGACTCTTCGAACCGGGCCGACGCCCCGCAACTCTTCCGGTTCCGCATATTCCGACGGACGTCGTCGTCTCCTTCTTGCCTGTCGGAACTTTTCCGCTTTTTCCATGTCCACTTTCCTCCATGCTTTCGTGAGGAGCGCGTTCGATGATGAATCTCCACACCGTCGAATCGCAATGAAACGAAAGAAAAACGCATGACCGTAATTACTGAAGCCAACAAAACCAAAGCCAGGGAACTGACGGCGCAACTCACGCTGGACGAGAAAATCGCCATTGTGCACGCCGCAGGCCTGTTCCGCAACGGCAACGCCGAACGACTGGGCATTCCGCCGCTCAGGATGGATGATGGTCCGATGGGCGTGCGCGCCGAACTGCATAACGACAATTGGGCGCCGCTGTACAACACCCGTGACTATGTGACCTACCTGCCGTCCGGCTCGGCGGTCGCCTCCACATGGAACCCCGACCTGGCCCGCATGACCGGTGAAGTATTGGGGGAGGAAGCCCGAGGCCGAGGCAAGGACGTGATTCTCGGCCCTTCCATCAACATCAAACGCAGTCCGTTGTGCGGACGCAATTTCGAATACATGAGCGAGGATCCGGTCCTGACCGCCGCGCAAGGTGTGGCCTACATCCAAGGCGTGCAGGAATCCGACGTGGCCGCCTGCGCGAAACATTACGCGGTCAACAGCCAGGAAACCGACCGATTGGACGTTGACGAGACCGTAAGCGAGCGGGCATTACGCGAAATCTACCTGCCGGCCTTCGAAGCGGCGGTACAAGACGGCGGCGTGCTCTCCGTCATGGGCGCCTACAATCTCGTCAACGGCACCAAATGCTGCGAACACAAGCAGCTGCTCGACGACATCCTGCGCGACGAATACGGTTTCGACGGTTTCGTCGTTTCCGACTGGAGCGCGGTGCGCGACACCAAAGCCAGCGCCGAAGTCGGCATGGATATCGAACTGTCCGTCACGCCGAATTTCGACGATTACTACTTCGCCAACCCGCTGAAGAAAGCCGTGGAAGACGGCGACGTCAAGGAAAGCGACGTCGACGGGAAAGTCGAACGCGTGATCGCCGTCATGGACGCGCTGCACATGCTCGGCGACGCGCACGCAAGCCGCAAACCAGGCCGTTACGCGACGCTCGACCACGCGGCGAAGGCATTGGACATCGCCCGCGAATCCATCGTGCTGCTGAAAAACGACGCGCACCTGCTGCCGCTCGACGAACGCAACATGACCCGTCTGCTGGTCATCGGTGCCAACGCCGACCGCATCCACTCCAACGGCGGCGGCTCGGCCGTCATCAAAGCGCTGCACGAAGTATCCCCGCTGCTCGGCCTCAACGGCGAGCTCGGCGGCAACGTCGAAATCGAATACGCGCTCGGCTACGACGCCAAACAGATCAACCAGGACGAAAGCTGGCAGGAGGAAAGCCTTGAGAATTCCAAGGGTTCCGATGCCAAAGACGTGAATCGCGCGCGCGAACTGCGTGACGAGGCCGTGGCAAAAGCCCGCGCGTACGCGGCCGCCGGAGATCCGGTGGTCTTCATCGGCGGACTCGACCACGAACATGATCTGGAAGGCCGCGACCGCACCGACATGCGCCTGCCGTAGGGCCAGGACGAGCTCATCGAAGCGCTCAACAAGGCGTGGTGCGCCAATTTCTGGAGCCACACCATCTACGATTGGGGCGACGTGGTGCCCGCCCGTCGGCTACGGCGACGGCATCAGCGACGCCAAATGCGTGGTGTCCGGGCTGCAGATGGACTATCGCCGCTTCCAAAGCCAGGCGCAGTTGGCCTGCTATACGAACGAGCGCGACGCGATCCGCGAATACGACGCGACCACGCCGATCACCACGAACCTCATGGGCACGTTCAAGGATCTCGACTACTTCGAGTGGGCCAAGGAGATGGACGTGGTCAGCTGGGACAACTATCCGGGCATGGACACCCCGCCGAGCTTCACCGCCATGTGCCACGACCTGATGCGCGGCATCGGCGGCAACAAGCCGTTCATGCTGATGGAGCAGACCCCGAACCAGCAGAACTGGTTCCCGTTCTGCAAGGTCAAGCAGCCGGGGGAAGTGCGTAAGCTCAGCTGGCAGGCCGTGGCCCATGGCGCCGACACCGTGCGGTTCTTCCAGATGAAGCAGTCCCTTGGCGGCTGCGAGCGATTCCATGGCGCGGTCATCGCGCATGACGGCACCGAGGAGTCCCGCGTGTTCAAGGAGACCGCGGCCTTGGGTGAGGAACTGGACCGCATCGGCAGGCGGATCATGGGCTCGCGCATCGAATCCCGTGTAGCCATCATGTTCGACTGGCAGAGCTACTGGTCGCTTGAAGGCTGTGTCGGCCCGACCACCGGCTTCAACTATCCCAATGAGGTTCATCGCTTCTACCGTGCGTTGTGGCGTCGCAATGTGCCGGTGGATATGATCGCCAGCACCACGCCTCTTGCGCGGCTCAGCCAGTATGATCTGGCCATCGCCCCGGCGCTGATCACCGTGTTGCCTGGTGTGGCTGAAACGTTGGAAGCCTATGTGGCGGATGGTGGCACCTTCATCACCGGCTATATGGCCGGCATCCATGATGAGCATGATCTGGTGGTGCCAGGCGGCTACCCGGGCAAGCTGCGCAGGCTTATGGGCGTATGGGTCGAAGAGATCGATGCGCTTGCGCCGGGCGAAACCATCGAAGTGCATGGCGGCACGGTTGATGCCAAGGGCGAGATCGTGGCGAGCATTATTCATCGCGAAGGTGCCGAGCGTCTTGCTACGTACGGCGGCGACGAATTCTATGCTGGGCATTCCGCGCTCACCGTCAATGCGTATGGCAAGGGCAAAGCCTATTTTGTGGGCACTCCGTTGGACGAGACCGGCATGAGCGCGTTCATGGCTCCGATCATCAAGGAGCTGGATCTGAAGTCGCTTGATACCCCGGAGGATGTCAGCCTGTCCGTGCGCTATGGCGATGGCGGCACCCGCTACGCGTTCCTCATCAACAACAGCGCCGCCGACAAGCGTCTGTGCCTCAGCGAACTCAACGGTGGCACGGAGCTGCTGACCGGCACCGTCATCAACGATCTGATCGAGCTTAAGCCGTATGGCGTGGATGTGATTGCGTTGCGGTGATCGCAATGCTGTAGACCACGTTAGACGGAGCGGAACGACTCCACTCGACGAAGCCGAATATGAAGAAGGCCGATGCCCTTGATGGACATCGGCCTTCTTCGTCAGGAACCGGTGGTATGGCGCCGTTCCGCGTTCATCGGGTGGCTGCGATCACACCGCCGGTCATCATCACGCCTGCTTCTTCTTCAGCAGAATCGCGGCGCCTGCAATCAGTGCCACAGCCGCGGCGACCGCCATGCCGAGCACGGAGGAGCCGGTCGAAGGGGTGGACGTGACACCGGTCGGTGTTGTGGATGGCTTCGTGTCTGTGGCAGGCTTTGCCGGGGTCGTTGGCGTCGTCGGTTCAACAGCGTCCTTTTCGAACACAGCCTGGATGGAGACGCTGCCGTCAGGCATCTCGAAGGCGTTGTTCTCGATGGAGACGTTGCCCTTCAGCACGTTCCACTCTTTGAAGTGGTAGCCCTTGTTCGCGGTGGCCGTCAGCGTGACCTTGCTGCCCTTGGCCGCGCGCTCGACATCCGCGGAGGCGGAGCCGCCTTCGGTCGCGGAGACGTTCACGGCGTACTGCGTATTGCGCACGCGCCACAGCTGGGTACCGTAGAACGGGTTCGCGGTGCCGACCACCATGTAGTCGTCGGTGTCGCAGAAGATGCGCAGACCGTGGTTGAACGGGTCGCCGAAGCCGTTGTCGGTAACGGTGCCGACGGTCACGCCCTCATTCGCGGCGGAACGGTCGGTGATCTCGAACAGGTTGAAGCCGCGCTTGGACTTGGCCAGGTACGGCAGGGACTTGGCGTAGGCCTTGAGGTTGGCCTTGCTGGTCAGCTTGACCAGCATCTCGTACAGGCCCTTGAACTTGTCGGGAATGATGTCGGCGATGCTGAAGAACGCGTCCGTGACTTCGCCGTAGTTGTTGGCGAAATCGGCGGAGCCCTTGTCGGACAGCTGGGAGCCGAGGTTGTCCAGCTCGTTGTTGATGTCGAAGAGCTGCGAGGCCTCATCGGAGGAGCCGGAGGCTGCCAGGCTGCCCGGAACGATGCTGCCGTCCTTGATGCCGTCGACCAGTTCCTTGGTCTGGGCGGCGGTCAGGCTGATCGGCTTGGCGGACGAGACGGACTTGGCGTCGGTGGTCTGCGGCTGCGCGGCGGAGGCGTCCTTGCCGGCCTGGATGCGGGCCCAGTCGACCAGCGCCTCCGGATTGTCGGTGGACGGCATGGTCTGGGTGGTCACCTTGGCGTTCTGATCGTTGCTCTGCGTGGCGATGGCGGAAGCCGGGTCGGTCGGGCCCATGCCCCACAGCAGGCGCAGGAACACGCGCAGGTAGTGGACGGTGTTGTTCCAATCCTTCTCGTTCATGTTGAGAATGTCACCGTTGGTGAACTGTGCGATCGGTTCCAGCAAGGTGGTGGTGTTCATGGTGGACAGGTACATCTTGCCCTCGTGAACGGTGGTCTGCCAGGTGTACTGGTTCATGTGGTTGTCATAGCCGCTGCCCAGACCGGTGGAACCGCCCTTCGGGAAGGTGTCGTTCTTGTCGCCCACGAGCATCTCGACGTTCTCGTTCTTGTCCATGCGGTATAGGTTGACGGACTGTTCGAGGTTGGTGGCTTGGGTTACGAAGTTGCTTTTGGTGACGAAGCCCTGCAGTGCGCTGGACACGTCGTTGTAGTCGCCGATGTACAAGTGGTCGCCGTAGACCTGCAGGGTGCAGGCGCCGGCGCTCACACGGCTTTTGTCAAGACCGTAGTAGTACTTGGCGCCCTTGGCGGTGTCGCCTACGAGCGGACGCCAGGTCCAATCGGCCTTGTTGGTGGAATCGCCCTTGTTCTCGCCCACGTAAATGGCGAAGGAGCGCATGGTTCCGGTCTCTTCGTTCAGGGTGCTGGTGTCGCCGGTGCAGACCACGACGTACAGCTTGCCGTTGAACTCCTGCACCTGATAGATACCGCCGCCGCCGTTGACATCCTGTCGGTGGATGGCGGGCAGGTTGTCGAAGCTCGCCATGTCGGCGATCACTTTGTAGGAGTTCGGATCGGACGGGGTCTTGGATGCCACAAGCAGCGCCTTGCCCTTGCCGTCCGCGGTCGGCTTGAGGTCGCCGGCGATCAGCGTATTGCCGAAGGAGCCGATGGCACGGGTGGAGGTGAACACGTTGCCCTTGACCAGGGAACGGAAGCCATCCACGTCGACGCTGTCATACACCTTGGTGAGCTTGTCGTTGTTGGCCGGGTCGACTTCGTAGATGCACGGGAATCCGTTTTGATAGGCCATGGCGGTCTGGATCTCCTGCTGGGTGAGATCCTTGTTGTTGGTGTCCATGACCATGCCCTCGAAGTACAGCTTGCCGTTCATCTTGAAGGCGCTGCGGAAGGTCGGGATCACGCCCTTGCCTCCGTCGATGCCGGTGCTCTTGGACATGAGGATCTTGGTCTTGCCGGTCTTCACATTGAACTTGAACAGCATGCCGCCGGCGCTCTTGCCGTCGGGTTCGCCAAGGTACATGTTGCCCGCGTACATGGTCTGGATGAGTGCGGTGGCCTGCTTGGAGGTCAGGCCGAGGCTTGTCATATCGCGGTTCAGAATGGCCTGCACGCCGAGGCCGCCGTACATGGTGCCGATGTAGACCCAGTCGCCGGAGGATGCTGCCGCATAGCTGTAGGACTGGCCGCGGTCGCCGTTGCCGGTGGTGCTCAGGCCGGCGGTATAGGGGGCGATGGTGCCGTCGCCGGTGTAATCGACCACGCCATCGGCCTGGCTCAGGCCCTGATCGGCGTGGCTGACCTTTTCGAAGGTCATGCCGTTATCGTTCTGGGAATTGTAGGTGTATTGGGGAGTCAGGCCGGCGGAGTCGTCCGCCATGGCGGTGGCCGGGATTCCGGCGAGAGCCGTTGCGCAAGCGACGATTGCGCCAAGGCAT
>CAJLKD010000038.1:0-8040 GCA_905207115.1 Bifidobacterium angulatum
GGCCGAAGCCCGGGTCGATGGAGGCGAGGTTGGCGTTGATGATCTGGTTGAAGGTGTCGTTCTTCATGGTGTTTCCTTTCGGACGCCCGCTTGGTTTCTTGTTTTTCTGTCTTCTTCTGCATCGTGCGGTGCGTCGCTATTGGTTGTTTTCTTTGCTTCGTTCTTCTGTTGTGCCTTCACTATAGGCAGGCCGGCGCGCGTCCGTCATGCCGCGATCGACGTTTCCATTGCAAAATCATCGGCACATCTTGAAGAAGATGTGAGCGTGGGTGGTGGTTGTCCGTTTATCCGTATGCTGGTCCCCGTTTCCGCGGGTGTCGCGCAGCATGAAGCCGTTGTCGGCCGTGCGGTCCGCGGAAACGGATGGGCTGATCAGGTGGATGGTTCGTTAGTAGACGCTGTAGCCGCCGTCCACGCGCAGGTCGGTGCCGGTCACGTAGGAGGACGCGTCGCTGGCGAGGAACAGGACCGCGCTGGCGATCTCGTCGTTGGTGCCGAAGCGGCGCATGGGCACGACCTCGAGCATCGTGTCGTGTCCGGCCATGTCGATGCGTCCGTTGAAGATGCCTGACCACACGTAGCCGGGGGAGATGGTGTTCGACCGGATACCGTAGCGGGACAATGCGGCCGCCAGGTAGCGCGAGTGCTCCATGATGGCGGCCTTGGTCGCGCCGTACGCGTTGACCGGGGTCGGGCCTCCCGCCATGTAGTTCGCGTTGTGTCCGGACAGGGAGGCGGTGAACACGAGGGATCCGCCGTGTTCGTGCTCGCGCATGATCTCATGGGCGATGCGGGCGGTGCGGTACGCGCCGTTGAGGTTGATCTCGATGGTTTTGCCCCATACCTCCTCGCCGGCGTCCTGGTCGTCGCCGGGGATGTTGACGCCGGCGTTGAGGAACGCGAAGTCGACCGTGCCGAGCCGGTCGACGAGACGTTGTTTGAGGTCCTCCACCTGCTGGGGGTCGGTGATGTCGCATGGTTCGGCGATGACGTTCGTGCCGAACAGCGCGTGCATCTCGGAGGCGAGTTCCTCCATCTGGTCCTTTTTGGAGGGCAGGTCGACCAGGGCCACGTCCGCTCCGGCCTGGGCCAGCGCCGCGGCCGCGTTGCGTCCCAGCCCGCCGGCGGCTCCGGTGACGAATCCCTTCCTGCCTTTCATGGAGAGCTTGTCGGTGAACGAGTATCCGGGGTCCTTCCACCTGTCCAGCGGGTAACGCTCGTCGAAGATGTCCTCGATGTCTGCCATGTCATGCTCCTTCGCATGTCGGTGGGACCTGTGGTCCCGTCTTGTGTGTGGGGCCACGTCCGTGTGGCCGTCCGAGGTTTCTCGGATGCGGCCAATTCTACCCGCCAGGTGAGGAATCATCGTTCATATATGCCTCGCTTATGAATCCGATTGGTTCGATGGTATGCCGCGGGGGTTGGCTCACCTCTGGATTGTCATCCATGATTTGGTATCCGTGGTGGTTCGGTTTCTCCCTCTCCGGTTTGCTTCGCTTCAAACGCATCGGTGGCTGCCTGTCCAATCCGTTCGGATGCCTGCCGGACTGGCGGCCGAACGGGATAAAGACGGTTGGCGACGGAGGCTTTTGCGATCCGGTCTGCCGGCGATTATTCAGAACCCCGGTTCCTCGAGCGGGACGACGTGCCAGCCCTTGCGGATCGTATGCGCGTCCCCGTCGAGCATGGCGAGAGCAGCCTCCACGAACGAGTCGGCCTTCCTGCCGGCTCCCAGGACGGATTCCGCGAAGGCGCGGACGTCCGTCTCATCTCCGGTGGTCGTATGGGACGAGTCGTTGATCGTGAGCGAATATTCCATGACAGGCAACACTAGCATGCCGAGAACCTGCCGGCGGAATGGATGCTTCGTCGGCTCCTGACTAATTGGTGTTCTTTGCTCCGTACGTTTGAGGAATGGGTGGGACGTCTATCTTCGAGGATTCTGCGTAATTGGCTTTCGGGGTTGGAGTATCGGTCGGGGCATTCTCGTTTTTCATTCGGCTTGTGGTTGATGACATGCTGTGCTGTTTTGCGATTGCGCGACAGGTCTATGATTGGAATATATTCACAAGGAGGTGAGAAGAATGTCGATGTGCCCATACTGCAACAAGGTGTACGACGAATCCGATTATGCCCATTGCCCGTACTGCGATGGCGGCGATGACTGAAAGCAGTTGAAATTAATCAGGGAAGACGCAAGTTTGCGAATACTATGTGGATTGCGTCTTTCCTTTTGGATTCTTTCTGTCATGTGCGAACCTGCCATCATGCGGTTCCGATGGATTGATGGTTCAATTCTCAAGTATTTTGCTGATGATTTTCCGTGAATCCCCGGATTGAATCTAATGGTTACGACATGACTGCCAAGTCAGTATTCGACGTCTTCTTTATGGGGGATTGCTCTTTGGCCGTATTCATTCCTGCACGTTCTCATCGATTTCCCCGGTCATTTTTTCCTTCTCAAACATCAGTCCAGCGATTGCGTCGATACCGCTTTTCAAGGTGTTCGTGCCGAGCAGTCTGTCTGCCAGATATCCGCCCGCTATCGTTCCAACGGGATTTGCAATCATGCATGCGGTCAATGCGGTCAAGCCAGCCATCGTGCCTGTCTGGAAATCTGATGGCTTCACCCGTCTGCTTGAGGATTTGCTTGTTTTTTTATCGGTGATGTCATGCTTGTTTCCCGACAATGATTTGGCCTTCTGCGGCGCGGGTTCATCCACGAGATCGTGCAGGGCCTGCGCAAGGCGCACGTTGTTGCGTTCTAGCGCCTCGAAGTTGAAAACGGTGCGCATCGCCAGATACTGTGTTTTGGTAAGACTGCTTTTTCCTGTCTCGATGTTTGAGATGGTTTGCTTGCTTACGCCGATTTCGTCAGCGAGGCGTTGGGCGGTCCATCCCGCATGTCCTCTTAACGCGGCGAGGTTCTGCTGCATGAGCAGGATTTTCGCCTGATCTTCCTTGCTTGTCATTTTGCCTCCTAAGAAAAACTTAGCATAGCAATTGTGAACAAAAAGTATAAAATATTGGACAAGTTAGCTTAGATTATGATTCTTGGTGGTTGTATGAGATTTAAGAACAAAGACTTGACGCTCGTTCGGGAAGGTGGTCCGTGATGGCTGGTTCGTTTGATGGTGAAGTCATTTCGGATATGGTGCAGCTGGCGGAATTCACTTCATGGCTACGCAGATCGTCGCGAAACGATACATGCATACTGGTTTCGCAGAAACCGGACGGGAAACCAGTCGTTTCGATGGACCGAATCCGGAAACGCGTCGGCAAACGCGTGTCCGTGACGATGCTGTCGAACAGCGTGCAGCAGTCCGCGTACAAGCAGCTTGGCACCGTCAACCCGTACAATGGGTCGATCCGCATCTTCCCCGCCGGGGACGGGTGGACGACCGATCCCAGACTCGCCCGGTTCGTCAGAGGAGACCTGCCGGTGGCGGAATTCCTCGAATCCGTGGGCGAGCAGTTGGACTTCGCTCTCGTCGACAGCGTACGGCGTTCCATGGCCGCGCAGCCGAGGATGAGCGTGCCAGCGGGTTCGTGGAAGGCTTCGAGGCGCGACGTTCCGAATCCAAGTCCTGTCGTGGGGGAGTCTTCGGGGCCGAGGCTTGCGGATGTGCGCGGGCGGAACAAACTGTATCGGATCGACATGGCGCATGCCTCAGTGGCCATCGGCTTCATGATGCGTCGTTCCCGTGAGGTTCCATGCATACTGGTCTCCCTGCCCGCCGACAGGCCGGAGCCCTATCTTGACGTCGACGCGCTGCTCGACGAGATCGGCGACGACGCCGCGGTGCTGCAGATCGTGGATCACGAGACCGACGAGTGGCTGAACAGTCGTCTGCCGGAGCAGCTGCGCGCCTATGACGGCGCGTGCCGTTTCCTGCCTCCGCACGAGTGGAGGATCGGTGCCAGACTATGCCGTCTGAACGGGTCGGAGGATAGCGCGAAGGCGGTCGTCAGACTGTCGGAGCAAGTGTTGGACGCGGCGTACGCGGACGGGTACACGGTCGGCGGCGATGCCGTCGGCGACGATGGGGGCAATCCCGTGCGGTCCGTCCCGGACGGCGCGACGCGGGCGAAGGTCGCTATGATCGTCGACGATGCCGTATACGCCGACACCGGCGACCGCATGCCGCAGCGAATCAATGCCGTGTCGGCGGTCGAGCGATCCGGTGTACCTGTGGGAAGATTGGTGCGCAAGGGACAGTCCGTTCCGGTCGTCCGGACTCCGGATGGAGGATTCGAGCTCGTGCCCGAATGGCGTGGCTCCTCCGAGGCGCTTTCTGGCTACATGCCGGGCGCCACGATCGTGGGCGTGGCGTCGGCCGTGTATTCGGACATGTTCGTAACCACCCTGTATCCCGCGTTGGACGGCGCGCCTGCGGTCGAGGCAAAGGTGCATGGCCCCGAACTGCTCGCCGGCAGCGGCCTCGACCCGCATGCCGATTTGCGCCCGATCATCCGCAAAGGGGAGGCGGTCGCGCTGCGTGTGGAGGAGCGTTCCAGCAACGAATGGCTGTTCTCCCTGCCCAGTGACGGCGACAAGCCCGTGCCTCTGGCGGGTCTGATGGACGGCGGCCCCGCGTGGGTGGATCCGTCGGACGCGTTCGCATATCTGAAACGATTGAGAGAGAACCGTTCGCTCGCGGACATGCCTTTGGACGAACTGCTTGGCTCGATCGATTCGTTAGAAGCGGCGAGGGATACGGTCCGTAGGCTGCATGAGAGGCTGCGGACCGTGGAACGGCTCAACCGCGAGCTGGAATCAGCGAACGAGAACCTGAGGCGCAGCAACGACGGTCTGCGGAAAGACAAGCGTGGCTACGAGAAGGCGCAGGACAACACGAATCCGCTCGCCTCGTTCACGGGACTGTTCCCATCCATGCGCGAGGAGCTCGATTGGCAGCTGCAAGCCCAGTCGCTGCTGCAGTTCAATGTGGCGGAACGCATGGCGAGGCCGTTGGACGAATGGTCGTACATGCCGGGCTTTTTCGATTCTCTGGAGGAATGCGAGCATGGCGACATGTCCCGCATGCCCCTGCTGCACACCATGCTGTTCGTGCTCATGGGACGTGACGACCTCAACGGCGCGCGCACCCACCGACTGCGTGAGGGCGGTGGCGGCGACGATCCGGACCGGTTGGACGAGAACGGCAACTACATCTACCGGGTGAACGTGCACGGCCAATACCGCCTGCATTTCACGCGTGACTCGGAACATCACGTCACGTTCAGATCGGTCGGAACGCACGAGTCGGAACTTCGATGAAGCGACAGGTGAAAGGAGCCCGAAATGGGAGCCATAGGAAAATTCTTCGACAAGCGTCCGCTGCTGGCTTGCGGAGCGCTTCTGGTAGGTCTGGCCGCACTTTCAGCTTCTTCTGATGGCGAAGGTGAATATTGCGAACTCACGAACGGTCAGAAGCTTGATCTCAGCGAGGCATTGGATTCCGCGAGGTGGAACTTCGACCCCTCGATCACCTATGCAAGCGCAGATGGCAATAGCATCACGTTCATGTTGGATGACGACAGCAGCGAAACAATCCCCTTTTATTACGATTCCGGGGACTGGTCTAGTGGCTCGGCCGAATCGGAAGCTGTTGACGAGGCGGTCGGATACATCCTCGGATGCCTACGATGATGGGAAATTAAGAAAGGAATGACATGACGGCACCTTTTAGCCACTATACGGCGATGTCTAGGATTGCATCGAAAGTCGGAGGGCCCATACCGTTTGTGACGTTATGCGTCGTCGGAGGCGGATTGACCTTGGATATTTTGTTCAGAGGCGTTGCCTCAAAAGTGAAGACAGCGGTGAGTGCATTCGCCGATAAAAGCGTGGATACTCGAATCCGTGTTCTTGATTCCGATGGGAAGCTGAGAGAAGTGACATGCGGAGAGACCGTAGGAGAAATTGTCCCTACCGACACGGATAAGGGCGGGCCGGAGGAATGACTCGCGTTCCAGATTGCCGCATGGACCATATGGCGGTGCTGTGATGGATCCTTTCCTTGTATATCTGATCGCCGTCAACGTGGTCGCGTTCCTGCTGTTCACCATCGACTATCTGATCATGGCGGGCAATGACTACGATTGGGACACCGGTCTGATGGACGGGCGGATCCTGTCGCTCTTCGCCGTCGCCGGTGGCGCTCCCGGAATGCTCCTCGCGCTGGCCGTATGGGCCAGGCGCGTGAACAAGCGCAACATCGCCTGGTGGTTCACGGCCATCGTGTGCCTGGTCGTGTGGGGCATGGTGTGCGCGTGGAAATGGGGCCTCGTCTCGTTCGACGGTTTTTGGGATGCCGTTTTCCATGGATTCAACCGCGGTGTCCTGCATGGACTGGGCGTCTACCTGCTGGTGGCGAACGTGGCCACGTTCCTGGCGTTCGGCTTCGACAAGCTCATCGCGGCCGACGATGGCATCGACCCGCGGCGGAAAGGCGGGCTGCGCCTGCCGGAGCTGTGGCTCATGGGGCTTTCGCTGCTGGGCGGATCGGTGGGCGGCATGGTCGCGATGCGACTGTTCCGCCACAAGACAAGGAAATGGTATTTCGTGGCGGGACCGCCGTTGTTCGTCGTCCTGCAGACGGTCCTGTTCCTCTACCTGCATGCCGCGGGATTGTACTGACCGTAGCGCGTCGCTCGGCCGACTGCGATTGAATCCTTGTTTAGGCGTTGCGTTGCGATGCGGCCGCAACGCTTAAACACAACGTAGGCTCCGATGATGTCGGACTGCCTAACCGGTGCGTGTTCGACAGAGTATCAGGCAGCTCGAGACGAAAGGCCTGACGCATACGTAGATAGCCAGGGAACTGGGCGTTAACGCGGGATTCCGTGCGTCAAGGGCTTTGACGGATACGACTGGGGCATGGCTCGTTCCCCGTCGACTGGGGGCGCGAGCAGCTCATGGACCTCGGTTTCGTGGACCGAGCCGAGGACCTCGTGCTCTACGGCGACGTGGGATGTGGCAAGACGCACATGGCGATCGCCACGGGTATGCTGGCGTGCGAGAGACGAGAACCGACTTGACGCGGAACTGCGCGCGATAGGCCGCGCCAGGCTGCTGGTCATCGACGAACTGGGCTACCTGCCCATCGACATCGACGCGGCCAGGCTCCTGTTCCAGGTCGTCGCGGATTCCTGCGAGAAGCGGAGCGTGGTGTTCACCACGAACCTGGAGTTCGGACGGTGGGGCGAGGTGTTAGGCGACGGCGACATGGCCGCCGCGGTCATCGACCGCATCGTGCACCACGGAAGGATCGTCAGGTTCCGTGGTGAGTCGTACAGCAACAGCCACTCCCTGATGAGATAAACGAAAAGAGGGAACCCAGCCGGACCACCGGTGATGGTGTCCATTTTGAACGTCGATGGTGTTCAGATTAACTGGTGACGACACGCAGATTTATTTGACGAAAGGACAGGCGTGGCCCTGCCATACGGGAAAGGACTATGAGCATGGCGGAACCGAATACCACGACCGGATACCTCGACGCGACCCTCCTGGAGCGCTCCCTGCTGCGGAACGCGCGGCTGCGCACGCCGTACGGTATGCAGGAAGGCGTCCCCGCGTACACGACCGAGACGGAGGGCATGATGCTCCACGACCTCACGCTTGCGTTGGCGGACATGGCGTGCAGGACCGGAATATCGTGGAACACCGACCCCACGCCCACCTTCCGCGACGGAGACACGGAGATCGGCGTCGTTCTGGAACGCGACCGGCCGAACGACCACTACTCGCACCTCGACGCGCAGGCGTACCTCCACGACGCGGACGGGCCGTGGTGCTTCGCCCGGTTCAACCTCACCGAACCCGGCGACATCCCGTCGAACGTCACCGGAACCGACGACCTCGCGTCGCGGATCGCCGACCGCTTGCACCATCCGCAGTTCCCGAAGGCCGGCACGTACGGTCCTACGCCCGGCCGCATGAGCGACTGGTACCACGGCATAGAGAGACGGTTCGCGGACATGAGCGAGGAAATCGAGCATTTGCGCGTCTTGCGCCTTCCGCTGTTCGCACGG
>CAJLKD010000039.1:0-7539 GCA_905207115.1 Bifidobacterium angulatum
TCCATCATCTCCCATCGAGTTAGGGGAAATGCGGAACAAAAATCAGTTCATATCAGCCAGTTCCTCGACGGTTATCAGGTTCTTCAGCTTGATATGCACCGTATACTGGTTAGCCCCATTCGCCACCACTTTCTGGAATTTGGTGGTCACCTCGCGATGCAGATACCAGTCCATCTTCGGCTGCGTCTCGTCGGAAATGTACACGCCGATCTGAGGCTTGGCACCCTCGGTAATGGGACGACCCAAAATCTCGGATTCGGCAATCAAGTCCTGCTCGCCCTCGTGCGCGCTCCACAGCAGCAGATGCCCCTTCACGGACCGGGAAAGCGCACCAATATAGGCTTTTGGATCATCGGCATTCTGGGTGATGTGGTTGAACGCAGCTTGCGCGGCATCTGCGAAATGCCTGTCCTTTTTCTCCGGCGTCATCTTCGCATACACAATATTCAACAACGTCTGCGCGGTATTCGTACCGTCCAATACGGAACCGTCGGGCATGGTCACACCGCCGGTAACGGCAAGCATGTTCTGCAGAAACAGCGGGTCAATAGCAATCACGCCATCCCATCTGGACGCCATATTGTATGGCCCACATTGCACGTACGATTTCGCCGGTACGCGGGAAGTCGGGAGTGAAATTCACGTCGCGGATATCCGTGCCCAGCTTGTCGGTGAACAGCATCCGCTCCTCGGCGGTGAGCTCCACCACCGGCTCGCCAGACTTGGGATCTCCATATCCGAGACGAACGGCTGCAAGCTCAGATGGCCGCCCTGTACGGTGATTACGCCAAGCAAACCGGTCAAACCGCCGGAAGGACGAGCCTCCGCGTTGGCCTGCGCCAGAATCAGGTAGTTGCGCGGAGCGTCAATGGCATGGCTGTCCGTGCCGAACATGCTGGTGGGCAGCAACTGTGCCAGTGTGCTCATACCATGAACCGTGTTACTGAGCTTCACGCAACTGGCTTTGACTGCATTGATAGCGTCGGTCACTTGCCGTATTTTCGGCTGCTGCGCGGATTTCATCTCGCGCACGGCATCATCAATCACATCATCGGCAGCATTCTTCTGCGCATTCTCCAAACCGGGAATGCCGACAGTGCCATCCTTTACCTGAATCTTGTTCAGATTGATGCTTCCCGAAACCTGCACCAGCTGAGGCAAGGCCTGCGAAGAGATGTCTTCCAAAGCTCCGACCGTGTCCCGGACCGCGGAAATATCACCACCCGCCTACGGCAGACGCGTGGCAACCGACCATATCGATGAAGATGTTTGCGGATAAGCCTTGTCAATATGCGCGGAGAGCTCCCCCACACGCTTTTCCATCTTCGACTGGTCGGCATCGGCAATGACGGACTGCAGATGTTTTGCACCATCAGCGGCCTGCTGCAGTTCACTCTTCGCTTTCAACGCCGAGAAAGCGAACACCCCCAGCAACGGCTGCAAACGCCAGCAGCACGATGAGCACGACAACCAGGATGCGAGGGTTACGGCGTCGACGCTTGATACGGCGGATGTGCTCGGCGCTCATCCGTCTGCGGACCCGCCGACGATGCGGTTCGCCGTGCTCGGGATTCTAATTGGCATCTCGTAGAATCGGAATTCGGAGCAGCATCCAAAACACCTGAAATGCCCGAAGCATTTGAATTGCCCGAATGGGATTCCTGCCCGGAAACGGAACGTCAAGTATGGACGGGAATGCCAGACCGTTTTCTTCAGGGCTTTTCTGGTTCTCTGACCCTGGACGATCGATCGTCCATGACGGTTGATTCCTCTCCGCTTCGCTACTAATTCGTACACATTCTAATACATGAGGGGAAAACAAGCGAGATTACGAATCCACCCCGAATCATTACCCTCATGCCCTTCGATATCTTAGCAATGATGGCCTATAACGGTGGTTCAGTAATGATAGTCCACATCGTTCGTCATTTTTCCGGATGGGGACTGGTCGATGGTCAGATCGGTCTTCGCCTTCGTGGAAGTGGTCACGTCGAATTCGAACGTCACACTTTTCCCGGGTTCCAGATACGCGACGTTGGTGGTGACGTTCTGTCCGTCCATCGTGGTTGTGCGCTGATCCTTCACATCGCCGGTCGAAGTTATGTCTCCGATTGTTCCTTCCGCCGGAGCATAGAAAAGCATACGCTGCACGGAAATGCCGGAGCCGCCCACGATTTGTCCGTCGACTCCGCTTTGCACTCCGCCGAGAATATACCAGTTGCAGGTTGCCTGTTCCGCTTCGGTCAGCGTATTGGTCAGCGTGTAGCGCACATGATAGGTGCGGGCGCCGTCCTTGGTTCGTCCGGTCGCCGTCACCATGGCCTTACGATCGATGTACCAGCCCAGCTTCGACGAGTTCTGTTCGTTGAGATATATACCCACCTGTGGTTCGTCCGCGCTGCCGGGAGCGCTTTTCGCGGTTCCGGCACCTTGGAAGTGATCAGCCTCGTCCTCATGAAACGTGTATGCGTACAAGTGACGTTCCTGGGCCATTGAGCCAATAATCTGCCCCATATTCAGCAGTTTCTCCACGCTCATGCTGTTGAAGGCGTTGTTCAGCACCGTCTGCGCCACGTAATTGAAATAGGCGTCCTGTTGTTCCGCCGGCACGCTCTTGTAGATTGTGTTCAGCAGATACTGCGCGGTGTTGCTACCGTTGAGCACGGTACCATTCTCAAGCCGCACGTCGCCGCTGATACCAACCATCTCCTGGATGAACACCGGGTCGACCGCCAGTAGACCATCGATATTGCAGGCGTACGGCGAGCGCTGCCAAGTAGCGTTCAGCATTTCCGCGTTGCGTGCTATGTCAGGCACGGCGAATGTGTCGCGCAGGTCGAAGGAGAATGCGAGCGGGCCGTTGAAGACCGCTTTTTCCTCGGCATTGCCGTTATTACCGTTGAGCAGCGTGCCGTCGGGGTGGAGTTCGCCGACCGTCACTGTTCCTTGATCGGCGTGGAATGTGCCGAGAGATCCGACCAGTCCGCCTCCGGAGCGTTGTTCGGAGGGGGTTTGGATGGCTAGAAGGTATGTTCTCGCCCCGTTTTGGCCGAGCAATTCAGGGACCATTTGCATCGCACTGTTCATGCCGTCCACGGTTTGCGCGAGATCGTCGAGTTTGTCGCGTCCCTGTTGGTATGCGGATGCCACGATTTTGATTTTTGGCGTGGGCAGGTTGCCGTATTTTTCTCGTTGCTGCTGGAGCTGCTGGTTAGCTTTAGCGAATTCGTCTTGTATGTCAGCGATGGCCTGCAGGTTGAGCTGTCCGTTGGCGTTGTTCAGCTGCGTCGTACTGATCTGTTGCGCGATGTTCGTGAAACCGGGAAGCGTGTTGCCGGTCAGGTCGTCCATTACTTCGGTCATGCCGCGCACTGTAGTGACATCGTTGCCCATGTACGGCATTATGGATGCGACCGTCCACAATGGGTTATGCGAAATTCGTTTGGCTTCCACGGTATGCTGCTGCGCTTGGGATACGGTGGCTCGCAGAGAGTCCGCATTCTTGAGGATATCTTCGTTCAGCCCAGAGAGGGCGGAAACCGCCTGTTATTCCTCATTTTTCACGGTCTGAGCCTGCTTGTAGAACAGCAGTCCGGCCACTGCAACGGAAACTGCGAGCGCGAGGCAGAGGATTACGATGGCCAGTGCCACATGCACGGCGGTGCGCTTTTTCGTATGCTTGCTTCTTTCTGCTCCTTGTTTCAGCATGCGCTGGTTCGCATGGTTGCGGGACGCGAATCGGACTGTTCGGTTGTTTCCGCTGTCTGAGTCTACTCTGTTTTCGATGGCTGTGCGGAGCTGACAGATTTCGGGGGTTGGATTGCGGCCAGTTTGGGGAAGCCGGTTGCCCAGATGTAGAGCCATAGGGCGTAGAACGCATAGCCTTCGAATTGGATATAGAGGTAGCACAGGAGGATCAGCCAACAGATTGTGGTTTTGTTCCAGGCATGGTTGCAGGTCACGTGGGCCAAAAGCAGTATCAGGAATGCGGCCAGCATTATTATGCCGAATTCGGTGATGAAACTGACGTAGGCATTCATGGTGAAGTAGTAGGTGCTGTTGTCCGTGTTCGCTATCAGTCTGATCTCGACATTGCCAGACGGGTCTCCGCCTCGGGCGATGATGACGTTTCGGGCGTCGTCATATCCTTGCAGCATCGCGTTTTTGATGTTGCCCATGCCGAAGCCGAATACAAGGTGCGCAGGGGCATGCAGACCGGCGAGCATTGGCGCCAGCGAGCGGAAAATGCGTGCGAGCATGGAGAAGTCTCCCTGCATCAGGCCGTGCTGCAGCAGGCTTTGCACGCGCGCGTTGCGCAGTAACATCAGTGCTCCGCCGATGCTGATCGCTCCGATGCCGACGAATGCCGCAATGATGTTGCGCGCACGGTTCCACCGGATTTCGATTACCGCCCACAGCAGCAGCGCAATCACCGTGTCGATTAGGATGCGCACGCCACCCCCCATGCATGCCGAGCCGAAGGCGAACACGAGTACGAGTAGGGCCAATGACTTGCGTCTGGTGAGCCAGAACAGGGGCAATAGTACGCCGAATATGTGCATGCCGATGTAGCTTGGTTCCGCGAACAGGAATTGGGGCTTGCGCGGCACATAGTTGCGTTCCATGAGATGTTGGGACAGGAATGTGACTGGTTCGATGCCGTATCGGGAGTCCAACCATTGCAGGACACCCACCATGAATGCGATCCAATACACGATTACGACAATCGTCACCGCCCTGTTCCAATCGAGTCGTTTCAAGCGGAACGCGATATCCAATGATGCCAGACATGCAAGGCCCGAGACCAGCGCGAACATAGTCTGGAACACGTACATCCTGTGGAATCCGACGGTCAGCCATCCGAAGAATGATACGGCCACCAGCAGGGGCAGGAACAGGAAGAATCCGAGATACTGGCGCATGGAACGCAGGAAAAGGCGTAGATTGCATAGGACATACAGCGTGAAGAACACGGGGGCGATAGGTGTCCAGTACGGCATGATGACGCCAAGCCTCGTGCCGTCGACCGGCAAAGTGATCAACGCCATCACCAGCAACACATCACTCGCGTTCCGTATCAGACCGCTGTTTCCATGCTCCATATATCTCATGTCCCCTCTTTACAATCCTCTACGAGGATAGTGCCCCTCCCCGAATGCCCAATGCAATATATATACTGTTTCTAGCCTTTTTTCGTATTTCGATGGTTGAAGGATTCAAAAACATGCGCGTCCTGTTCATCTGCACCGGCAATATTTGCCGGTCGCCAATGGGAGAACTCCTTTTCCGCACATACACGCAGGGTACTTCCCTTGAGATCGGTAGTGCTGGCACCCATAGTCTGGTTGGCCACGGCATCGATCCGTCCAGCAAGGCGTTGATGTATGCCGTCGGAATCGACTCCTCACAGTTCCGTTCCACGCAGCTGACACAGGACATCGCGGACAATTCCGATTTGATTCTGTGCTTCGAACCGGAGCAACGGCACAATATCGTCGTCATCGCCCCGACCGCACTACCGTACACGTTCACGCTCACCGATTTCTCCAATATGTGCGCATACTGCGCGCAGCACAACATGATCACGGGCGTCACCATCCAAGAACGTCTGCAATCGGTAATTGACCAATCCATGCAGATACGTCCAATGCTGCCCCCCTCGGCCACGATTCCGGATCCCTACCGTAAAAACTTCGAAGCGTTCAGGTCGGCCGCGCGCGCCACCAATGACGCAATCCGCAATATTCTGCGCTCAATCAGTTACAACACCACGCCCGCCGTCCAAAGCGTCAAGGAAACGGTCCAACTAGGAAATCCTCCCCATTTCCATGGCGACGTGGTCCATGGCGACTGGCCTCTGCCCGACCTCTCATTTGACAACGCGGTGGCGCCCGCGGACATCGTCGTCAAAGACAATACGGAGGTTGAAACCGCCAATACGAAGTTGATCGCTCCGGACGACCTGCCCGATGATGTCCAATCCGATGAAAGCAGCGATCAGGATGAGATGCCCGTCGTCGTGGAGGACACTTCCATTCGAGACAAAGCGGCCGCTGCGGAGAAGAAGTCCAAGAAGCGTAAGATCATCATCATCGCCAGTGCCGTGGCTGTGGCCGCTTTGCTGGCCGTAGGCGGAACCGTGGCTTGGCATGTCACATCGGTCAACGCCCAACGTGACGCCTTCTCGTCCTGCAAGCAGTCAGCGACCCGATATGCCAAAGTGAAGAAGCGCTACGACGCCGCAATTCAGAACGCGAACCTGCTGGTGAGCGTGCCGTCCGACCAGCTCGCGGATAGCAAGACCGCCAGCACGCTGAAGGACGCGCTGTCGAACGCGTATGATTTCATTCCGACTACCCAATGCGTGGCTTCGTTGTCCACCGAGAATCTGACACGAGCAGCCAAACAAAACAATAAGAACGCCAAGGCGATGGAGCAGTCCCTCACCACGCTGACCAAGGCCTCCGATGCGCTGTCCAAGAGCCGCAATGCTAAGGCCGATTCCAGCGTGGAAGCCGCCAAGCAGTCATTGAAGACCACGCTGGAACAGGCCAAGAGCCTTATGGACAGCAGCAAGGACAATGTGTCGGACGAGAAGACGCGCACCTCCCTGCAGCAGGCCATCGACGCAGCCAATCAGGTGCTGAATGGTGAGGGTCCAAGCATCAATGCGCTTTCCAAGGCGCGTGAGAACGTGGAGAGCGCCATGAAGACTGTCACCGATTCCGTAGCGAAGCACAATGCGGATTCCAAGGCGTACGAGACACCGAAGGACAATTCAAATTCCAATTCGAACAATCAGACCTATTACAATCCAAGCATCTATGCTCCGGCACCGAAGCAGAATGCGATTAACAATAGCAACACTGGTAGTTCCGCCGGTCCCGCCGGAACCGGTACCGGCGGCAACAATTCCGGCGGCAACAGCGGTTCCAACAACAACTCCAGCAGCAATGGTTCCGGCAATAATTCCGGTGGAAACGGAGAAACGAAGCCCACGCCGACTCCGACCCCCACTCCGGGTCCGACTCCGACCCCCACTCCGGGTCCGGACCCGGACCCGACCCCAACTCCGGGTCCGGACCCGGACCCGACCCCAACTCCGGACCCGGACCCGACACCCACACCGGACCCAGGTAACGGCGGAGAGTCAACACAGACCGCTGAATAGCCTGGTCTTATATGGGCTGATTCGATGGCCGTCGAATGTAGCAGCCACCGAATCAGCCCGGAATAGCATAAAAGCCGCGTCTCTGAACTGCGCCCCGTTTGTTGGACGTTGTTAATTAGGATACAGCCCTAGACCGCGAGGGACATGCTCCGGAACTCCTCCGGGGGTGTGTCCCTCGAGTCGTATCTGGCGCCGTCTGGTGTTCCAATGGATGATGTACGCGTCCAGCTCGCGTTTGAACCGCTCGAACGAGTCGAACTCTCGGCCGCGGTAGAACTCGTCCTTCAAGTGGCCGAAGACCTGCTCGGTGGCGGCGTTGTCCAGGCAGTTGCCCTTGCGGCTCATGGACCGGCGGATGCCGGGGCGTT
>CAJLKD010000040.1:0-6635 GCA_905207115.1 Bifidobacterium angulatum
GCCGATGACCTGCACCGCGCCGTTGGACACGTCCTTCAGATAGTGTCCGGTGCCGGAGATGGTGCCGCCGGTGCCGATGCCCGCCACGAAATGCGTGACCTTATGATCGGTGGCCTCCCAGATTTCCGGGCCGGTGGTGTGGTAGTGGCTCAGCGGGCCGTTCGGATTGTCATACTGGTTCGGCTTGAACGCGCCGGGAATGGTGGAGGCGAGACGGTCGGACACGCGGTAGTAGGAGCGCGGATCGTCCGGTTTCACATTGGTCGGAGCGACCACGACTTCGGCGCCGTAGGCGCGCAGCACGGCACGCTTGGATTCGGAGACCTTGTCCTGCACGACGAAGATCGCACGGTATCCGCGCTGCTGGGCGACCATGGCCAGGCCTACACCGGTGTTGCCGGAGGTCGGTTCGACGATCACGCCGCCGGGCTTGAGCTCGCCGCTCTTCTCGGCGGCGTCGATGATGCGTTCGGCGATGCGGTCTTTGGAGGAGCCTCCCGGGTTGAAGTATTCGACCTTGACAGCGATGGTGGCTTCGATGCCGTCCGTCACATGGTTGAGTTTGATGAGCGGGGTGTTGCCGATGAGTTCTGCGGTGCTGTTGTGGATGGTCATGACGTTTCCTTTGGGGCTTTGCGGTTTCGGGGATTCGGTTGGGATGCACTCCCGGGAAGCCGCGTCGTCATGTGCAGCGGTTGAAACAGGGCCTGTTGGGATTTTCGCGTTTGTGCGAGGATCACCATATACGGTTACGGTATGCCGTATGCCGAAGATTGGCGATCATGCCGATACGTTACGGGAATCCGGAAAATCGAAGTTCTGGCGACCACGCCGAACATTCTGGAATGTCCTATCTCAAGTTATGCGTCGATGAACCACGCGCCCCTCGGGCGGTTGGTTAGCGACAGCAACAACAAGAGCGATTGAACATGTGGCTTACATTACCACTCCCCCGGACATCGGCATGTCACCCGCGTTCATCATGCGGACATCCGAACCGTATCAGCTTCCTGGAACGGGCTCGTTCCGCCCCCAATAACCTGCGATATAACAGCCTTCGCAGCGCCCAACACCCCACCGGATATCATCGCGTCTACGTGATATACAGTGCAATTATGTATAGAGGAACCTCTTTCATATTCCCTGCACATCGAGTACGACCGTCGACGGGGAACAACGGCCGTTCCCCGCTCACGCCGGAAGCCGATCGCACCGATCACACCGATTGCATCGACCGTACCGATCATACCAACCGCAAACGCCATCACACATGGACGCCTTTCGTGGTTCTCTGGGCGGTGATGTCGACGATTCTCGTACTGCTGACGGTGTCCACGCATCCTTCCGATAGCGTGTACACCCTGCAATACCAAGGTGGCACCTTCCTCGTGGACCGTTCGCAGTACCAGCAGCTCGCCGACGCGTTCCTGCATGGCAGAACCTGGATCGACGCGCATGTCCCCGATTGGCTTGCGGCCATGGATAATCCGTACGACGAACAGGCCAGAGGAACCCTCGGCGCGCAAACCGGCGATCCGTCACGCTGGGATTGGGCTTTCTACCATGGCCGGTACTACTGCTATTTCGGCCCGCTGCCGGCGCTCCTGCTCTTCGCGCCGTTCAAAGCACTGACCGGAACCGATCTGCCGACCGCCGCAGGATGCGCGTTCCTTGCGATACTGGCATGCGCTTCGCTCATATTCCTCATCGAAACACTGTGGAAGCGCTATTGGCATGGCACCCCCAGATGGCTCGCGGTCCTCGCCTGCACCGCAATCGTGGCGGCATCCGGATTGACGTATCTGGTGCTCGTCCCATGGTTCTATTCGATTCCCATCCTCGCATCGCTCGCACTCGCGCCCGCCGGCATCGCATTGTGGGCACGCTCTTCCAGCGATGGCCATCACACCCCGCGCACTCCGTTCATCGCCATCGGTTCGACGCTTGTCGCGCTCACCATCGCCTGCAGACCGGCCTTCATCCTCACCGCGGTATTCGGCATCATCCTCCTATGGCCGCAAATCCGAGCCCACGATATCCTGTCCACCCGTTCCAGACACGCCATCCTCTCCACCATCGCGGCGATTCTGCCGTTCCTCATCATCGGCTGCGCGATGATGGCATACAACACGGCCCGTTTCGACGACCCGTTCGACTTCGGAGCAGCCTACAATCTCACCGGCTGCGATCTGACGCAACGGCATGTCAGTCTGAAAGCACGCCTGTATTCCGTCCTCCTGCTGTTCCTCACCCCAATCGGTTTCACGAGGGAATTCCCCTACACCATGGACGTGTTCTCACTGGATGAGGCAAACCCATGGGGGTTCCTGTTCCGTAACCGGAACATCATTCCGGAACAGTTCGCCGGCGGACTCGTCGCGCTGTCGCCGATCTGCCTGCTCGCATTGCCCGCGGCCATCCGGTATTTCATTCGACTGCGGCGCAGCCAAAACTCCCACGCAACACAGTGCGGTGCGATAGGACTCACGTTCCTCGTTCTCGCCGTCCTCATTGCGTGCATCGACGGACCGTTCGGCGTGAACGCGCGTTACCTGTGCGATATGACATGGCTGATGCTCATCGGCACCATGTGCCTGCTGTTCGTGTGGAACACGGATGCGCGTGAAAACGGGCGCCGGTGGCTGACCGTCGTAATTGTCGCCCTGCTTATCGTCGGCATCGGCTTGCAGCTGCTATGGCTTATGACCCCGGGGCGGAGCGAAAGCTGGAATGTTTCGAATCCCGCCCTGTATGACTGGTTGCGCAGACTGTTCACGTTCTAGTCGGTTCAGCCGATTCAGGCGTTCTAGCCGATTCAGGCGATCCAGTCGGTTCAGCCGGCCCAGCCGCCTACCTCGCATCGATCCGACCTGCGATCAGGCCTGCATGGACGCGGCTTCGATGAGCGAGCGCGTGTAAACGGAACAGGGATGCTTCAGTATTTCCGTGGTCGTACCGCTTTCCTCGACGCGCCCGTCATGCAGGACGACGATACGGTCGGCGATATGCTGCACCACGCCAAGATCGTGCGAGACCATGACCAGCGACATATTCGGGTTCGCCTCGCGGATGGCGTGGAAGGTCTCAAGGATCCGTACACGCGCGGCCACATCGATGGCACTCATCGGCTCGTCGGCAAGAATGACGCCCGGATCGTCCACTATGGCACGTGCAATGGCGACACGTTGCGCCTGCCCGCCGGATAGATCCATGGGGTACCGTGCGGCGAATACCGCCGGATCGAGTCCGACCAGTCGTAATGCTCGCCCGATCCGCGAAGCGGCCTCGTCATCGCCCATGCCCCTATGGTGCAACCGCAACGGCTCCTCTACGGAACGCGCAACACGCCAGCGTGGGTCGAGCGAGGCGAAGGGGTCCTGGAACACCAGTCCGGTCTCACCGCGCAGCATATGGCGCACGTCATCGTTCCGCTCCCCCATCGCCTGGCCACGGTATGCGATCTCACCGCAATCCGCGGATTCCAGGCCGAACAGCACTCGCGTCAACGTCGATTTGCCCGAGCCGGAAGCACCGATGATCGCCAGGCACTCCCCGCTGCGCACCTCGATGTCCACGTCGAACAGCACCTGCCTGCGATTCCGCTGCGACCCATAGCTTTTGCAGATGCCACGTCCCTGCAACACGATTTCATTCATCGCCGCCGTCTTTCCTCACGATCGTCCTATCACCGGATTCCACTCCCGTGGATTCCCGACTTCCGACGTCACCGTCGCCGATGCCGCCGTCACGTGACAGCGTAAGTTGCCTGGCCGCGGCGACAAGGCGCCGCGCAGGCTCGCTTGCCGGTTCCCGCAATAGGCTTGCGGTCGTGCCTGTTTCGGCGATCGAACCGCCGTCCAGCACATAGCAGCGCGTAGTGGCGCGTGCGAGCACCGCGAAATCATGGGTGATGAACAGCATGGACGCGCCGGCATCGTCGACCAGCGACGTCAGCAGGTCGACGATCTGACGTTGCGTGATTGAATCCAATGCCGTGGTCGGCTCGTCGGCGATGATGAATCGCGGCGAGGTGATCAACGCGGTGGCGATGCCGACGCGCTGCTGCTGCCCGCCGGAAAGCTGATGCGGGTATTTCAGCAGTGCATCCTGGGAAAGCCCCACTTTGTCAAGCATCGCCTTGACACGATCAAGACGCTCGTCAAGCGACAGATCGTAGTGCAGGTACAGCGGCAGACCGACCTGCTGTGCAACCGTCATCACGGGATTGAGCGCTGCCGCCGGATTCTGGAACACCATGCCCATATAACGCCCGCGCAGATCGGCCATGGCGGTATCGTCCAACCCGATCAGTTGCCTGCCGCCAGCCATGATGGAACCGCTCACCCGCGCCGTGTCGGGCAGCAACCCCATCAGGGCTTTGGCGATCATGGATTTGCCCGAGCCGGAGGAACCGACCAGACCGATGCGCTCACCGTCGGCGATGTCCATGCACACATCGCGCACAATGGGTTTGTCGCCGATGGTGATGGTCAGCCCACGAATCTCGATGCTCATGCCGCCTCCCTCAGCTCAGGATTGGTCAACGGGTCGATGGCGTCGCGCAGTGCGTCGCCGAACAGGTGCAGCGCGATCACCGTCATCGTGACGATCAGTCCCGGCCATAGCACGGTCAGCGGGTAGATGCTGATGAATCGTACGGATGTGGCGAGGGAATGCCCCCAACTGGGTACGCCGGCACCCACGCCGACGCCAAGATAGGTCAGGCCAGCCTCAGCCAGTATCGACGTCCCTGCGCTCATCGACAACTGCACCAGCAGCACCGGCATCACGTTCGGCATAATATGCCTGACGAACACGCGCGCCCCCGAAGCGCCGGACCATACCGCCGACTCCACATACTGCGAACGCGCGGCGAGTATGGCCGCGGGTCTGACGATGCGTGCCAGATTCAATCCGTAGGCGAATCCGCATGCGGCCACGATCACCGCCGCGGAAGCACCGAACGGCACCGACAACATCAATGCGATCAGCACCGTCGGTATCGAGATCAGCGCATCGACCACCACCACCGACGTGGATCGCAGCGCGGTATGGCGTGACACCATGGCGGCCACCAACGCCAATCCGAATATTCCGGCCACGACTACGGTAAGCGATGCGATTGCAAGATTCGTGCGCGAACCGGCCATCAGCCAGCTCAGCACGTCGGCGCCAACGCCATCGGTTCCCAACGGATGCGCGGCCGTGGGCGAAGCCCATGCGTGGAATCCGTCCGTCTCAAGTAGCGCGTAAGGCGTCCACACCAGCGAAATCAGCGAAACCAGCACCCACAGGCCGAGCACGATCAACGCATATTTTCCACTGGCCTTGCGCCACATCGAACGCATAACCACACGAGTGGCCGACATCACAGCACCTCCTGCACGTCGTCGGAAGCGGTGTTCAGTCTCGGATCGAGCGCATGATGCGCCATATCGACCGCCAATCCCAATAGCAGGAAGAACGCTGCCAGCAGGAACAGTTCGCTCTGCACCGCGATCAGATCACGATTGCCCACATCGGTGATGAGCATCGAGCCCAGCCCCGGCAGGGCAAACAGGTTCTCGACCACCATCACACCCGTTATCATTTGGGCGAAGGTCAATCCGATAACCGACACCAGCTGCGGCATCGACAGTCGCAGGCCTACGCGCAGCAGCGCCTGCCTGCGCGTCATGCCGCATGCCATGGCCATGCTTACGGCCTGGGATTGCGCGGCATCGCCCAACGCGGCACGCGTATAGCGCATGATCCCCGCACCGGCGGTGATGCCGGTGGCCAATGCCGGAAGCACGAGCGACGCCATGGCCCGCCCGCAATCCTTCCAGCCATCGTTCGGAAAACCCTGCGAGGGGAACAGCCCCAGCAGTCCCGAGCCGTGCGAGAACAGCAGGATCAGCAGCAGTCCGCTCCATAACGCCGGAACAGCACCTCCGACAATGGCAAGCACATGGAACAGCCCCCGCCACCGCCTGTTCCTGGTGATGACGGCAGCACAGCCAAGCGGCAATCCGATCAGCAGGGCTATGGCAAGGCTGAGCACAATAAGAGGGAACGTGACCGCCGCCCGGGCACCGACCTGCGAGACGACCGATCTGCCGCTGATGGCGGATATGCCAAGATCGCCATGCAGCAGTCCGCCAAGCCAGTCGACGTATTGTACGGGCAGCGGCCTGTCGAGTCCCATCTGCGTCCGTAGTGCGGCGATACGGGCCGCGGTCGCGTTCGTTCCGGCCATTACGGCTGCAACGTCACCGGGGAGTACGCGCAATGCCAGAAACACCAGTATCGACAATCCCACCAATGCCGCTATGAACAGCAGCAGCCGTTTGGCCACGAATCTCATATCATTCCGCCTTGGAGATCTGCCATAGCGGCAGTACTGTCTGGCTGAGCTTGTCGGGGAATCCCTTGACTCCCTTGTTGTACGCCACGGTCACACGGTAGCCGAACAGCCAGTCGGCCGGAGCGTCTTCGCTGACGGTTTTCGCCGCCTGCTTGAGGTATTCGTCGCTTTCCTTCTCGTCGGTGGCGGCGAGCGCCTTGGCGTACAGCGCCTGCACGTTCCTGTTGTCGTAGTGGTAGTAGTATTCGGGCGTGGTCCACTTGTAGAAGTCATGGCTTTCGGCATGGTC
>CAJLKD010000041.1:0-6582 GCA_905207115.1 Bifidobacterium angulatum
ATCGCCGACTACCAGGTGATCACCGACCGCGACACCACCGAGCACATCCAAGACAACGTGCTCAACCTGATTCTCGACTACATGGCCGCCGGCATCGACCCGGAAAAGACCATGATCTACACGCATTCCTCCGTGCCGGCCGAAAACCAGCTCATGCTGCCGTTCCTGTCGCTGGTCACCGAATCGGAGCTGCACCGCAATCCGACCGTCAAGGCCGAGATGGAAGCCTCCGGCCACGCGCTGACCGGCCTGCTGCTCACCTACCCGGTGCACCAGGCATGCGACATTCTGTTCTGCAAGGGCAACATCGTGCCGGTGGGCAAGGATCAGCTGCCGCATATCGAACTGACCCGCACCATCGCACGCCGTTTCAACGAACGCTACGCCAAGAAGAACCCCGTGTTCCCGGAGCCGGACGCCATTCTGTCCGACGCACCGGAGATCCCGGGTCTTGACGGCCAGAAGATGAGCAAATCCCGTGGCAACTCCATCATGCTGAGCGCCACCGCCCAGGAAACCGCCAAGCTCATCAAGAAGAGCCGCACCGATTCCGAACGCCGCATCACTTTCGACCCGATCAACCGCCCGGAAGTCTCCGCCCTGCTGACCACCGCGGCGTTGACCACCGGCCGCAAGCCCGAAGAGATCGCCGAGGAGATCGGCGATTCCGGCGCCGGCGCGCTGAAAATGTACGTGGTGGAATCCGTGAACAACTTCCTGGCCCCGATGCGCGAGCGCCGCGCCGAGCTGGCTCAGGATATGGATTATGTGCGCGACGTGCTGGCCGAAGGCAACAGAAAGGCCAACGCCATCGCCAACGAAACACTGGAGCAGGTGCGCGACGCCATGGGCATGTGCTACTGAGCATGCGGCAACATTCTGACGATCTGAAGTGAGTTGGCTGTGTTTTGGGGCTTATGCAAAGCCCCAAAACACAGCCAACTCACTTATCTAGCTTATTTGTGGCATGCCAATGGGGAAGCCCTGTGTATGTTCGTTGGAATTCCAACGAACATACACAGGGCTTCGTGAATTAGGCGCCACCAATAAGCCACCTAGTGTTTCCCAAATGCTGGAATCCGCCACAAGCAGACGATAGAGCACCAGGACAGCCGCCTTCTGGTGTCGCCAGAAGGCGGAACACCCGCCAGGGGTCGCCTCAGATCTGCGCGCGCTTCTCCCCCGCGGCGATTTCGGCGGCGACCAGATCGTCGTCAACCTGCTTGTCGTTCGGGTCGTCAAGATAATGGTCGAACTCATGCAGCACTTCGGCGCTTGGTGCCGGAGTGAGCAGCGAAACCACCACGATGAACAGCAGCGAGACAATGAACGCCGGCAACAGCTCGTAGATGGCGAACACACCGCCCAACGGCTTGATGAGATTGTGCCAGATAAGCACGGTCGCAGTGCCGGAAAGCATGCCGGCGATAGCACCATACTTGTTGGTGCGCCGCCAATACAGCGAGGTAAGCATCAGCGGCCCGAAGGAAGCGCCGAGCCCCGCCCACGCATACGACACCACCTGGAAGATGGAGGAGTTCTGGTCGAAGGCGACCACGATACCGAAGATGAACATGACCAGCAGCGTGATTCGCGCCACCATCATCACCTGCCGGTCCGTGGCCTTACGATGCAGCAACCCGTGGAAGATGTTCTCCGCCACGGCCGAAGCGCCGATGATCATATATGACGAGGATGAGCTCATGGACGCGGCGAAGATGCCGGATACCACAATGCCGCACATAAAGCTCGGCAGCAACGCCTGCGAGACCACGATGAAGATGTTCTCGGCGGCCGACTGGGTGGCGAACTGGGTGGGCATCATGGCACGACCGACCAGACCGATGCACACGCCGCACGCCAGCGAGACCACGCACCAGGTGGTGGCGATGATGCGGGACTTCTTGATCTCCTCGGAACTGCGAATGGACAGGAAACGTACCAGCACCTGCGGCATGCCGAAATACCCCAGTCCCCACGCAAGCATGGAGATGATGGTGATGATGCCGTAATCGGCGGGCGCGCCGAACATGGCCTGCCCGGCCTTGACGATCTGCTCACCGGCGTCGTTGAGCACCGGCGTGGCCACGTGGGTGCCGTCAAGGAAGCCGGGGATGCCCTGGAGGAACGCCACGGTGTTGTCGATGCCACCGGCGGAGGCAATGGAGCCGATGAACACCACGGCAAGGGCGAAGAACATGAGCAGCCCTTGAATGAAGTCGGTCACGACCACCGACAGGTAGCCGCCGATGATGGTGTAGGCGAACACGATGGCGGCGCCGATCACCATGGTCAGATGGTAGTCCCAGCCGAACAGGGTGGAGAACAGCTTGCCGACCGTCACGAAGCAGCTGCCGACATACACGCAGAAGAACGCGAGGATGATCAGCGCGGCGATGGTGGAAACGATGTTCTTCTTGTCATGGAAGCGCCTGGAGAAGAAGTCGGGGATGGTGATGGCGTCGCCGGCGACCACGGAGTAGCGGCGCAGTCGACGGGCCACGAGCTTCCAATTGAGGTAGGTGCCGAGGGCAAGGCCGATGGCGGTCCACATCGGGTCGGCGGCACCGGTGAAATAGGCGACACCGGGCAGGCCCATAAGCAGCCAGCCGCTCATATCGGACGCTTCGGCGCTCAGCGCGGTCAGCCACGGGCCGACGCCTCTGCCACCTGCGAAATACTGTCTGGTGGACGAATTCGACCGTTTGGAGTAGACGAATCCAATGGTCAGCATGGCCGCAAAGTAAATGACCATGGCCACCAGCACCCAGATGTCTTTGGAAACCACGTCCTCTTCCTCTCTTCAAAAACAACGATTCGACTCAATGTAATCATTCGGCATCGTATCAATCCCGAACGTCTCACGCTAAGATCCGAGACATGGACCATTGCCCGCTACCGGACGCCGCCGAGCCTTCAGATGGATCTTCAGATGTCGTAGCGCCAGGATTTGTCGGTGATCACACGCGCCATCGCCAGGCCAATCGGCAGACAGATGATCACCATGAACGCACGGAACGCCCAGTCCAGCGCGTTCAGGGTATCGAACTGACCGAGATGGAACATGGCCTGGTACATATACAGGCCGGGAACCATGATGACGATGGACGGCACGGTCAGGCAGATGCGCGGATAGCCGAGGTGCGGGGCGAGCCAGCCTCGGCGGACGGCGGAACGCCAGGCGGAAGCGAGCAGACCCGCGAGCAGCGCGCCGATGAAGGCGCCGGCTTCGGCGGGAACGCCCGCATCAACGATTTCCAGACGCAAAGTATCGGTGATCAGGCCGATGGTCGCGGCCACCAGGCACATGCGCTGAGGCGAATTGAACATGACGGAGAAGCCCCAGACCCCAATGAACGCGAACACCATGCGCAGCAGGCAGTTGACGACGGGGTTCAGCCCAAGCGGTTCGAAGCCTTCGGGGTTCAGATGCACAATGGAGGCGACCATCCAGCCGGCGAGTGTGGCCATGAGGATGATGCACAGCACGTAGGTGATGCGTTGCACGCCCGAGGGGAAGTCGATCTTCGCCATATCCAAGCCGCCCGTAATAAGCGGGAAGCCGGGGATCACGAACAGCATGGCACCGATGTACGCAGTGTCATGCTGCAAGGCGACGGGATTGTACAAGCCGATGAGTCGCAGGGTGCCGGTGCAGGCCAAGGCCGCGACGGCAACGCATATAAAGGTGACGAAGAACTGGTTGAGATGGTGCGCGAACAGTTTGCGACGCAACCAGTGACCAAGCCCTGCACCGACGAACGCGCCGATCATGTCGAAGGGGCCGCCGCCGAGCAGGAACACGAAGGAGGCGCAGGCACAGGCCGAGGCGAGTCCGGCAAACAGCGGGGAATACAACGGCTTACGGCGTTCGATCATGTCGAGTCGTTCATGAGCCTGACGCACGGTGATGCCGGACTGATTGCCTGCGTCCCTGCCGGGGTCCGCGAAATGCTCCGCATACTCCTTCGGCGGCTTGTGCGCACGTTCTTTGATACGATTGCGAGCCTCCTCACGCCGTTTGCGAACGGTGCTGGCCGGCGATGCGCCCTGCGATTCCCGGTCGGCTGCAGAAGCGCCGGTTGCAGAGGCAGCGGAGACAGCAGCCGCATAATCGGCGCGATACTGTGCCTCTTCGATATCATGCAGATGCAACGGCCTGGCCACCGGTTCGCTTTCCTCGGTGTGGGCACTGACCTCCTCAAGCACATCGAGTACAGGATCATCCTGCTGGGTTCGCTGTTTGGACTTCTTCTGCGCTCGCAGCTGTTTGGACAGGTCGGCGGAGACCTGTGAGGCGTCTTTTTGATCGAGGTGTTCCATGAGCCCTTCGGACACGTCGGCCTGACGGTGGTACATCGAACCGGTGCCGAGATTCACGTTGAACCAGTCGGCGAAATGTTCCAGCAGCCAGATACGTTCCGTGTTCACGCCGGTGGTGGGCAGGTCGACGACTTCGGTGATACGGTCCTTGCCGTCGGTGCAGGATGCCTCGATATCGGTCAGGTTCACGTCGGCACGGACATGCACGCCCAGCGGGTAGGCGATGCGATGCATCATCTCGCGGACGCGGAAGCTTCCGGTTCCGGCTGCGAGATCGAGCATGCCAACGCGCACGATCACACTGGTTTTCGCTGCGATGCCGGCTTCGGTAACCGGCTTATCCCAGTCGCGTTCGATGTCCTCCATATCCAGAGGGATGGAGTGGGTGTGGAATTTGCTGACGGCGGAGGCTCCTTGGAGCTGTGCGCCGTGTTCTGCTTCTTCTTCGTTCTGTTCGCTCACAGTTCCTTTTCTACTCCCTGCACCGAACCGCGATCGCCCCTGCCGCCGGCGATCGCCAACCCACGCGCATGTTCACAGACGGCGGTCACATAGTGACCAAAAATGAACGCCGTAACACAGAAGTTGTTGTGCGCGCAGTAGACTATGCAATCGCAATAACCACGTTGAACCAAGGGCTGTGGGCTCGCAACGATTTGGCCTCAACAACCGTGGAGGAGCCACGGGCGACCAAATAGACCGAGCAACCCGTCGTTCGACTAAGGAGGTTTATTTTGGCAAAAGATGAACAGCAAATCGTGCCTGCCGACGTTTCCATCGTGGAAACCGGCACCGGCCGCAAGGCTCCGGAAGAGCACGATCTTCCTGAGAATCTGAAATACGATATGGATCTGTGTCTGAAGATCCTTCGTGATGTGCTCAATGAGTACGATCCCAAGCTGCTCACCACTTTCGACACCGTGCGCAAATATGCGGTCGAAGCAAGCGACGAGCATTTCGGCGGCAACACAAACACGGACGAGGACGGCCTGGCCGAGGCCGTGAAGATCATCGACGAGATGAATCTGCACGATGCCCAGCTGCTTGCCCGCGCATTCGCCACCCACTTCCACCTCGCCAATCTTTCCGAGGAGAACTACCGCGTTTCCGTGCTGCGTGAACGCGAGTCCGAAATGGACGACATCAACGCCGTGGATCCGGTCAACGAGCTCACCGTCGCCTACCATAAGCTCATCAACGAGATGGGCCCGGCCAAGGCCAAGGAGCTGCTGGACCGCCTGGAGTTCCACCCGGTGTTCACCGCGCACCCGACCGAGGCGCGTCGCAAGGCCGTGGAAGGCAAGATCCGCAGGATCTCCGAACTGCTCGAACAGCACAACAAGCTTGGCGGCTCCGACAAGAAGGAGAACAGCCGTCGCCTGTACAACGAGATCGACGCGCTGTTCCGCACCTCCCCGATCGCGCTGAAGAAGCCGACCCCCGTCGAGGAAGCCGACACCATTCTTGACATTTTCGATTCCACGCTGTTCCACACCATCCCGCAGGTGTACCGCCGTTTCGACGACTGGCTGCTGGGCGACAAGGCCGGCCTGGAACCGCCAGTGTGCCCGGCATTCTTCCACCCGGGAAGCTGGATCGGCTCCGACCGCGACGGCAACCCGAACGTCACCGCCAAGGTGAGCCGCCAGGTGGCTCGCAAGTTCAGCGATCATGTGGTCTCCGCCCTCGAAGAGGCGACCCGCACCGTGGGCAGGAACCTGACGATGGAAGCCGGCACCACACCGGCCAGCACCGAGCTCAAGGACCTGTGGAACCATCAGAAGGAAATGAGCGAACGCCTGACCGAAAAGGCCGCCCTGATCTCCAGCAAGGAACTGCACCGCGCAGTCATGCTGGTCATGGCCGACCGCCTGCATTACACGGTCGTGCGCGACGCCGATCTGATGTACCACTCCTGCGAGGATTTCATCGCCGACCTGAAGACCGTGCAGCGTTCCCTCGCCGCGGCAGGCGCCAAGCGTTCCGCCTATGGCCCGCTGCAGGACCTGATCTGGCAGGCCGAAACCTTCGGCTTCCACATGGTCGAGATGGAGTTCCGTCAGCACTCCGTGGTGCATTCCCGCGCGCTGGAGGATATCCGCGAGCATGGTCTGCATGGCGAGCGCGGCGAACTGCAGCCGATGACCCACGAGGTGCTCGACACCTTCCGCGCCCTCGGCTCCATCCAGAAGCGCAACGGCATGAAGGCCGCCCGCCGTTACATCATCTCCTTCACCAAGAGCGCCCAGAACATCAAGG
>CAJLKD010000042.1:0-6390 GCA_905207115.1 Bifidobacterium angulatum
TCGCCTTCGATCTGGATGCGGTTGGCATCGAAGATCACGGTCAGGTTGCCGAGCTGCTGGTTGGCGGCGAGGGAGGCGGCTTCGCCGGAGATGCCCTCTTCGATATCGCCTTCACCGCAGATGACCCAGATGTTGTGGTCGAACGGGGACTCGCCTTCCGGAGCTTCCGGATCGAGCAGGCCACGCTGGAAACGCTGGCCATAGGCGAAGCCGATGGCGGAGGCGAAGCCCTGGCCCAGCGGACCGGTGGTCATTTCGATGCCCGGGGTCAGGCCGTATTCCGGATGGCCCGGGGTACGGGTGTCAGCGCCGCCACGGAAGTTCTTCAGATCGTCCAGGGTCAGGCCGTAGCCGGAGAAGTACAGCTGGACGTACTGGGTGAGGGAGGCGTGGCCACCGGAAAGAATGAAGCGATCGCGGCCTTCCCAGTTGGGGTCGTTCGGATCATGCTTGATGAAGTGCTGGTACAGGGTGTAGGCGATAGGCGCCAGGGAGACGGGGGAACCCGGGTGGCCGTGTCCCGCACGCTCAACCGCGTCGGCCGACAGGACCTTGGCCATCTTGATGGCGCGTTCGTCCAGCTCGGTCTCCTTGAATTCGGTCATGGATTACTTTCCTTCCAATTGGTCGGGCCGCGTATCCGGCTTGTGCCGAGCGCTCGACGCCCTCACATTGCGTTTCCCATAGTAGCGATGTGAGGTGACGTTGTGGTGAAATTTTGGCGTGTTTTGGTAGTTTGTGTGCTGTTAGCGCTCACAATTAACATTCGCGTGAACTTCAGATGTTCGTTTGTCGATATATCTCCCAATGCCAGTCGCCGCAAGGCTTTGCCGCATGAAGGAAACTACTCTGGAAGCGAACCAATTAGCACTCCGGGCGCCGGAGTGCTAAAACATTAAAAGAAGTTTTCCGGGTACGTCTCATCAGCGCCGTCAAACATAAGGCGTACCGGCACACACCTATGCATAAGGAGGCGCGCATGGCGCAATCAAGACGCATGCTGGTGTTGCGTGCCGTGGTCGAGGATTACATCCGTTCTCAGGAACCGGTGGGTTCCACCACACTGACCCGGGATCATGACCTCGGCGTCAGCTCCGCCACCGTGCGCAACGACATGGCGGCCTTGGAAGATGAAGGCTATCTTATTCAGCCGCACACTTCGGCCGGCAGGGTGCCGACCGAAAAAGGGTACCGTTACTTCGTCGACCGTTTGGCGACGGTCGTTCCGCTATCGGAGGCCCAGCGCCGCGGCATCAACAGCTTTCTGTCCGGATCGGTCAATCTGCAGGACACGCTGCAGCGGGCCGCCCGGCTGCTGGCGCAGATCACCGGACAGGTCGCCGTCGTGGCCGCGCCGTCACTGTCGAAGTCGACATTGCGGCATATCGAAATCGTGCCAGTGTCCATTAATACGCTGCTTGCCGTAGTGATCACCGATACCGGCCGTGTCGCGCAGCATATCCTCAACGTCACGAAATTGCCGGACGTGACGACGCTCACTCATCTGACCAACGAGATCAACACGCAATGCTCCGGCGTTTCGCTGACCTGCACGGCCGATTGCGTACGACAGATGGGAGCGCGCAAGGAATACCATGCGATCAGCACGCTTGCGGAAACGCTTGCGCAGGCCTTTGATGGCATGGCGGATGACGAACGCGCGAGCGAATTGTACATGGCGGGCACTTCACGGCTTGCGCATCAACGCACGGTGGCCGACCTGGCCCCGCTGTTCGACGCGTTGGAGGAGCAGGTGGTGCTCATGAAGTTGATGAGCTCGCTGAGCGAAACCACGCAATCCGACGGCGTCGGAGTGGCGATCGGTTCCGAAACGCACACGCCCGGTTTGCTGCACGCCTCAGTGGTAACCAGTGGCTACGGGCGTACCTCCGCGGCCGCCACGGACGGCGCGACGCATGCGGCCGCATCATCACAGACGGAAAATCAAAGCGGTGATGATACGCAGCAGGCGGGCGAACCGGTCGCATTCGTCGGATCGATCGGGCCGACGCATATGGACTACGCGGCGACCATGGCCGCCGTGAGGGCGGTCGCCAGATATCTGACGGCGTTCCTCGCCCACGATGAAGGTCAGCCGGCCGACTGACCCCGCCTTATGGCACAATGACACGCAGAACCAACAGGGAGAAAGAATAATCGTGACGGACTATTACGAAGTGCTGGGCGTCGACCGTTCGGCAAGCGACGACGAGATCAAAAAGGCGTATCGAAAGATGAGCCGCAAATACCATCCCGACATCGCAGGTCCGGAATTCGAAGACAAGTTCAAGGAAGTCAACAACGCGTACGATGTGCTGTCGGATCCTAAGAAACGGCAGATGTACGATGCCGGCGTCGATCCGAACGATCCGAATGCGGGCGGCATGCACGGCGGCGGATTCGGTGGCGGATTCGGCGATATGGGGGACATCTTCAGCATGTTCACCGGTGGCGGATTCGGTGGCACCGGTGGTGGACCGACTCCGCGCACCCAGCCGGGGCGTGACGCGCTTGTTTCCGCGACCATCGATTTGAAGACGGCGGTGTTCGGCGACACCACGCACGTCAAGGTCAACACGTTCGGCCTGTGCCAGGAATGCGGCGGCACCGGCTGCCAGAACGGCACACAGCCCACACAATGTCCCGACTGCCACGGTCAGGGATATGCGCAGCGCGTGGTACGCACCATGCTCGGCCAGATGATGACCACCGCGCCATGCGAACGCTGCGAAGGCCATGGAACGGTCATCGGGAAGCCGTGCCCGTCCTGCCTCGGCCATGGCCGCGTGCGCGTCACCCGCAATGTCGGCGTCGCGGTGCCGGCCGGCGTGGCGAACAACACCCGTCTGCGTCTCGCCAATCAGGGTGAGGTCGGCGAAAATGGCGGCGTCGCGGGCGATTTGTATGTGGATATCCGCATCAAGCCGGATGACATGTTCACTCGTGATGACGACGATTTGCATTGTTGGATCAAGGTGCCGATGAGTTGGGCCGTATTGGGGCACGAAGTCGAAATCGACACCTTCGACGGCAGGCAGACGCTGGATATCCCAGCCGGCAGCCAGCCGGACGATACCGTGACGTTGAAGAACCTCGGCGTCACGCATCTCGACGACAAGAACGAGCGCGGCGATTTGGTGGCGCACGTAGTGGTGGAGATTCCTAAGAAGCTGTCCGATGACGAGCGGGAGCTGATTGAGCGGTTCGGCGAGATGCACGACACGGACGCCCAGCATGTTGCCGTGAAGTCCCGTCCGTCGTCCGGCGCGAAGAAGGGGTTCTTCTCCAAGCTGAAGGACGCGCTGCGCTAGTTTTCGCAATCCAATCGAATACGGGACATATGAAAAGAAGTCCGTATCCCAACTCATAACCTTGGGATACGGACTTCTTTCACATCTGGCGTGGCGGGTGATTCCCGCCTATTTGAGCAGCGACCTGCACATGGCGCGATACCGGCTCACATATCCTCCACCGAAGAACACGCAATGTCCTGCAATGGGGTAGAGCTGCCACAATGTGATGCGGTCCTGCCATCCGGCCTTAAGCGGATGCGCCGACTGATAGCCTTCGAGGATGTCCGTAAGATATGACATGCCGAACAGGTCGAGCATGGCAAGGTCTTCCTCACGGTGCCCACCGTGAGCCGCAGGATCGATAAGCACGGCTTCGACGTCACCGGAATCAGCAGTCCACATGACGTTGCCGCTCCACAGGTCGCCATGCACGCGTGCGGGCTTGTCGTTGGCGGCCTTGCCTAGGATGTCGGGCAAGGCGTCGATAACGGCTTCAGTCAGTTCCATGTCATAGTCGGTCAGTTCGCGACGTTTCATGCCGAGTCGTACCATCGGACGCAATCTGCCGTCCGCCAGATAGGTGGCCACATCATCCCAGGCACCGGTATCCATCGGGACGGGATCCTGCAACGGCCCGAAATAGCAGGTGCCGTCGTATCCAGTTGGAGCGGAGCCAAAATGTTCGGCACCGGCATCATGCATATGAGCTAGCGCAACACCGAAATCGCGCGCGGCTTGGATGGTCGGACCGCAGGCGTTCACGCGTTCAATGTCGAGATAATCCTTGCCCCAGTCGTATACGTCGACCACGCGTGGGCCGCCCTGCGATTGCGCCTCGCCGAGCCATTTGAGGCCGCGTCCCTCGCATTCAAAGAAACCTTCGGGGCTGAATGCCCTGCTTTTGCGGTATTTGCCCATGCCGATGAGCCTTTCTCCCATGCCGGACATGCCGGCGTACTTTTGGCTCCATTGTGTGCATGGTTTGAGACAACTATGCCGGGATGCCTTGAAAACTAGACCCCTCTCGCTACTCTTGGTCACGGAAAAGCAGACGAAACCATATTTCTACGAACATAAAGAGGGTTCATGAATTTCTTCCAAGCGATTTTCCTTGGCCTGGTGCAGGCGTTGACCGAATACTTGCCGGTCTCTTCCAGCGCCCATATCCGTATCATCGGCGATTTGATGCTGGGCTCCGATCCGGGTGCCGCGTTCACCGCCATCATCCAGATCGGCACCGAGCTTGCCGTGATCCTGTATTTCCGTCATGACATCATCCGCATTCTCGGCGCGTGGTTCGGCTCCTTGTTCGGCAAGGAGGGCAAGGACTTCAAGAGCCGTATGGGCGCGCATAACCGCGACACGCAGATGGGTTGGTTCATCATCATCGGCACGCTGCCGATTCTGATTGCCGGTCTGTTGTTCAAGGACGCCATCGAAAGCACGCTGCGTAATCTGTGGATCACCGTTACCGTGCTGATTATCTTCGGTATTCTGCTGTGGGTGGTCGACGCCCGCGCCAAGCAGGTCAAGACCATGGATGAGATGACCTGGAAGGATGCGCTGATCTTCGGCATCGGTCAGATGCTGGCGCTGATTCCTGGCGTTTCCCGTTCCGGCGGCACCATCACCTTCGGCCGTGCGATGGGTTATACCCGTGAGGCTGCAGTGCGCGTGAGCTTCCTGATGGCCATTCCGGCCGTGTTCGGCGCGGGCATCCTCGAAGCCGTTTCCGCGGTCAAGGATGTGGCCGCAGGCAATGCGGGAATGTTCCCGGGCTGGGGTGCGACCATCGCGGCCACCATCGTGGCGTTCGTGGTCGGCTATGTGGTGATCATCGGCTTCCTGAAGTTCGTGTCCACCTTCTCGTACAAGGCGTTCGCCATCTACCGCATCGCGCTGGCCGTTGTCGTGGCTCTGCTGCTGATCTGCGGCGTGCTGCACCCGACGGAAGTCGTTGCCGCCGCGTAAGCGTGATTCGGCGTAAATAAAGCGAATCCCGGCCATCCGTAAGGTGGCCGGGATTTTTTTCGTCTGAGACCTCCTCCTGGAGGGGGAACGACTCAGACGCCGTTGCGTAGAAGTGATTCGGCCTCACGAAGCAGTTCCTCGCAGGCAGGCATGCCGTTCGAGGCGATTCGCTTCGCTCTCGCGTCCAAATCGTAATCATGTTCCAGACGAGCCAAATAGTCGCCGGCATGCATGTCTGACACCAATCCATCGGCGTCGGAACGCCATTGCATGGCCTTTCTGGTCAAATCTCCTTCAATAAGCGGATACTCGATTATTAAAGACAAGGCGCGCAGCAGCTCCAAAGTGCCTTGCATGCATTCGGTATTGGCACAGTAATGCGGTACGGATACCCATATGGATGTTGTCGGAAAGCCCGCTTCGGCGGCGAAGGCGTCAAGGATGTTGGGGATGCCCACCGGACCGTTGTATTCCCTGTCGGATTCGCATTCGCAACCGCTTTTGGAGATGTCAAGCGGCAATGGCCGTGTGTGCGGGCATTCATCGAACATGGAGCCAAGCGTGATGACATCACTTACGTCATAGTCTTCTGCGACACGTAGCGTCTGCCTGCAGTATTCCTCCCACCGGTAATTGGGTTCGGGTGCGATCTGCGCAAGCAGGTGCAGCATGGGGGAGACGGCAATGTCATAGAAAGTCGTTTGCGGCCAGATGATGCGCTTACGCCCCTGCACGGAGCAGATCATGGGCCGGGCCACCTGATAGTCGTAGAAACCTTCGTTGTCAATATGGCGCACTTCCTGCGACTCATACCGGGACACCAAATGACGGACGACGTTCGTGGCCGCTTGGCTTGCATCGTTCCATCCTTCGAATGCGGCGATAAGTATCGTCTTGGGCATTGCGCTCTCCTCACACATGCTTTTAATGTATACCGAAAACGGGTGGTGTGACACGCGCTTCAGCCATCGGTGAATACGAATAAACCAAACCGCGACACGCTGACTTGCAAATTACACGAATGTGGTTATAGTAGATACTCGTGCTCACGCAGTGAATCTGCTGGAGACATGCGGACATAGCTTAGTTGGTAAAGCGCAACCTTGCCAAGGTTGAGACCGCGGGT
>CAJLKD010000043.1:0-6033 GCA_905207115.1 Bifidobacterium angulatum
CGTCCGCGTGACGCCGCGCAAGGCTCGCCGCATGGTCGACCTCATCCGAGGCAAGCAGGCGACTGAAGCCATCACCATTCTGAAGTTTGCTCCGCAGGCCGCGTCCCTTCCGGTTCGCAAGGTCCTGGAGAGCGCTATCGCCAACGCTCGCGTCAAGGCCGAAAGGGCTGGCGAGCCGTTCCGCGAGAACGAACTGGTCGTGAAGGAAACCTACGTGGACGAAGGCGTGACGCTGAAGCGTTTCCGCGCCCGTGCCCAGGGTCGTGCCGCTCGTATCAACAAGCGCACCAGCCACATCACGGTCGTCGTTGCCAACAAGGAAGGAGACCGCTAAAGATGGGTCAGAAGATTAATCCCTTTGGCTATCGCCTGGGTGTTACTGAGAACCATCGTTCCAAGTGGTTCTCCGATTCCAACAAGGCCGGCGAACGCTACCGCGACTTCGTGCTCGAGGACGATAAGATCCGCAAGGAAATGAGCAAGGATCTTGAGCGCGCTGGCGTGAGCAAGATCGTGATCGAGCGTACTCGTGATCGTGTCCGCGTGGACATCCACACCGCTCGTCCGGGTATCGTCATCGGCCGTCGTGGCGCCGAGGCTGAGCGCGTTCGCGCCAAGCTGGAGAAGATTACCGGCAAGCAGGTTCAGCTCAACATCTTCGAAGTCAAGAACGCCGCGCTGGACGCCCAGCTCGTCGCTCAGGGCATCGCTGAGCAGCTGACCAACCGCGTGACCTTCCGTCGTGCCATGCGCAAGGCCCAGCAGGACGCCATGCGCGCCGGTGCCAAGGGTATCCGCATCAAGCTCTCCGGCCGCCTCGGCGGTGCGGAAATGAGCCGTTCCGAGTTCTACCGCGAGGGTCGCGTTCCGCTGCAGACCCTGCGCGCCCTGATCGATTATGGCTTCTTCGAGGCCAAGACCACTTACGGCCGTATCGGCGTGAAGGTCTGGATCTACAAGGGCGACATGACCGAACGTGAGTTCGAAGAGCAGCAGGCACAGCAGAACAACCGCTCCGGCCGTCGTGGCGATCGCCGCCCGCGTCGTGGCAACCGTTCCGCAGCCAAGCCGCAGACCGCTGAGGCTCCTAAGGCCGAAGCCGCTGCCGAGGCTCCCGCTGCCACGGAAACGAAGGAGTGAGCAAGAATGCTTATCCCAAAGAGGACTAAGTACCGCAAGCAGCACCGCCCGGTTCGTACTGGCATGTCCAAGGGCGGCAACGAGATCAACTTCGGTGATTTCGGCATCCAGGCTCTGGCACCGGCCTACGTGACCAACCGCCAGATCGAGGCTGCTCGTATCGCCATGACTCGTTACATCAAGCGTGGCGGCCGTGTGTGGATCACCATCTTCCCGGATCGTCCGCTCACCAAGCATGCGCTCGGTGCTCGAATGGGTTCCGGTAAGGGCGCCCCGGAATTCTGGGTTGCCAACATTCACCCGGGCCGCGTGATGTTCGAGATCGGTGGCGTGTCCGAAGACGTCGCTCGCGAGGCTCTGCGCCGCGCAATCGACAAGCTCCCCATGAAGTGCCGTGTGATTGCACGTGAAGGCGGTGACATCTGATATGGCAGTCGGAACCGAAGAGTACTCCATCAAGAATCTCAACGAGAAGACCAACGCGGAAATCGAAGGCTTCCTGAAGAAGTCCAAGGAAGAGCTGTTCAACCTGCGCTTCCAGTCCGCCACCGGTCAGCTCGACAACACGGCTCGTCTCAAGGCCGTCAAGCATGACATTGCCCGCATGTACACTGTGCTGCGTGAGCGTGAGCTTGGCATCACCGCTGAGCCGGCCGCTGAAACCGTTAAGGAGAAGTGAACATGGCAGAAGAGCGCAACTTCCGCAAGGTTCGCCGCGGTTATGTCGTGTCCGATAAGATGGACAAGACCATTTCCGTGGAGCTTGAGAAGCGTTCGACCCACCCGCTGTACGGCAAGGTCGTTCGTTCCACCAAGACGGTCAAGGCCCATGATGAACACAACGAAGCCCATGTTGGCGACCTCGTGAGTATTATGGAAACTCGGCCTCTGAGCAAGACCAAGCGTTGGCGTCTCGATAGCATTATCGAACGCGCCAAGTAAATAAAAGTTCGGCAAGGCTCGCCGTACACTGGGCGCAGCAAGTACACCTCTAGGGGTGTTGCTATTGTGGCCATCTGGAAAGATGGTCACTTTGCTGCGCCCAGTGTGCGGGGAGAACCAGCTCGGCTAAGGAGAATCAATGATTCAGCAGGAAACGCGGCTTCATGTCGCCGACAACACGGGTGCGAAGGAACTCCTCGCCATCCGAGTGCTCGGCGGATCGAAGCGACGCTATGCCGGCATCGGTGACGTGATCGTCGCCTCCGTCAAGGACGCCATCCCTGGCGGGTCGGTCAAGAAGGGCGACGTCGTCAAGGCTGTCGTCGTCCGCACTGTCAAGGAACACCGTCGTGTCGACGGCTCCTACATCAAGTTCGACGAGAACGCCGCCGTCATTCTCGGCTCTGGCCGTGAACCGAAGGGCACTCGTATCTTCGGACCGGTCGGTCGTGAACTGCGCGACAAGCGCTTCATGAAGATCGTGTCCCTCGCCCCGGAGGTGATCTGACATGGCAGCCAAGATTAAGAGCGGCGACCTGGTCAAGGTCATCCGCGGCAAGGATCGCGGCAAGGAAGGCACCGTCAAGCAGGTGCTCAAGGACGATCGTCTGATCGTCGAGGGCGTGCAGATCGTCAAGAAGCACGTCCGCGCCACGCAGCAGGGCCAGCAGGCCGGCATCGTGGCTGTCGAGGCTCCGATTCATCGCTCCAACGTGATGGTCATCGATCCGGAGACCAAGCAGCCCACCCGCGTGCGCATCGTCGAAAAGGAAGAGGCCCGTGACGGCAAGGTGAAGACCGTGCGCGTGCGTGTCGCCAAGAAGTCCGGAAAGGAGCTGGCATGACCGATACCACTGTCGAAGCGCCGGCAACTCCGCGCTTGAAGCAGAAGTACAACGAGCAGATCGTGCCGGAGCTGGAGAAGGAATTCCACTACTCCAACCCGATGCAGGTCGCTCGCGTCCAGAAGGTCGTCGTCTCCATGGGCGTTGGCGCCGCAGCTCGCGACTCCAAGCTCATCGAAGGTGCCGTCAAGGACCTCACCCTGATCACCGGCCAGAAGCCGAAGATCACCAAGGCCAAGAAGTCCGTCGCACAGTTCCATCTGCGTGAAGGCCAGGCCATCGGTGCATACGTGACCCTGCGTGGCGATCGTATGTGGGAGTTCCTGGATCGTCTCCTGACTCTGGCTCTGCCGCGTATCCGCGATTTCCGCGGCATCAACGGCCACCAGTTCGATGGACAGGGCAACTACAACTTCGGTCTCACCGAACAGTCCATGTTCCACGAGATCATCCCGGACGAGATCGATCACCAGCGCGGTATGGATATCACCGTGGTGACCAGCACCAAGGACGACAAGGAAGCTTACGCTCTGCTTAAGCACCTTGGCTTCCCTTTCAAGGAGAACTGATATGGCAAAAACCGCTCTGAAGAACAAGGCGGCCGCTAAGCCGAAGTTCAAGGTGCGCGCTTACACGCGCTGCCAGGTCTGCGGTCGTCCTCATTCCGTGTATCGTAAGTTCGGCCTGTGCCGCATCTGCCTTCGTGAGAAGGCACACCGCGGCGAGCTGCCCGGCGTTACGAAGTCCAGTTGGTAAACATCGACGCTGAAGGTCCGCGGCTGATTCTCCGATAGGGGATAGGCGGCGGAAACCACGGCGAGAAAGGGCACTAGCCCACAATGACAATGACAGATCCGATCGCAGACATGCTTACGCGTCTGCGTAATGCGAGCGCGGCAAAGCACGAAACCGTGGATATGCCGTACTCCAAGTTCAAGGCGAACATTGCCGCGATTCTGAAGCGCGAAGGCTTTATCAAGGACTTCACCGCCAAGGAAGCACGAGTCGGCCAGACTCTTGAGGTCACCCTCAAGTACGGCCCCAACGGCGAACGTTCCATCCAGGGTATCAAGCGCATCTCCAAGCCGGGCCTGCGTCGTTACGCAAAGTCCGATTCCCTGCCGATGCCGCTCGGTGGCCTTGGTATTGCAATCATCTCGACCTCGTCGGGACTGCTGACCCAGAAGGAATGCCTCGACCGAGGCATTGGCGGCGAAATCGTCGCTTACGTGTGGTGAGAAAGGAGAGCTGAAACATGGCATCGCATATTGGTAAGCTCCCCGTCACCGTTCCTGCTGGCGTGGAAGTCAAGATTGAAGGTCAGAACTTCTCGGTTAAGGGCGCTAAGGGCTCCGATTCCTACGTGATTCCTGAGGGCATCACCGCTGCCGTCGAAGGCAATGAAATCGTCCTGACCCCGGCTGACGATCAGCGCACGACTCGTGCAATGCACGGTCTGAGCCGCTCCATCATCGCCGGCATGGTGAAGGGTGTGCACGAAGGCTACACCAAGACCCTGGATATCGTCGGCACCGGTTACCGCGCCGTCGCCAAGGGCAAGGGCATCGAGTTCTTCCTCGGCTACTCCCACACCATTACCGTGAACCCGCCGGAAGGCATCGAGTTCGAACTGCCGAACCCCAACCAGGTGATCGTCAAGGGCACCGACAAGCAGGTTGTGGGTCAGGTTGCTGCGAATATCCGCAAGCTGCGCGCTCCGGAACCCTACAAGGGCAAGGGTGTCAAGTACACCGACGAGCGCATTCTGCGCAAGGCTGGAAAGGCTGGTAAGTGATATGAGCGTAGCTATTCTCGGAAAAGGCAAGAAGGTTGCTCTCAAGCGCCGTCACGCACGCATCCGCAAGCACATCGCTGGTACCGCCGAGCGTCCGCGCCTGGTGGTCACCCGTTCCAACCGTCACATGGTCGCCCAGATTGTGGACGACACCAAGGGCATTACCCTGGTGTCCGCTTCCACTCTGACCGCTGAATTCGCTGGTTTTGAAGGCACCAAGGTCGAGGCCGCCAAGAAGGTCGGCGAGCTGGTTGCCGAAAAGGCCAAGGCCGCTGGCATCGACAGCGTCGTGTTCGACCGTGGTGGCAACAAGTACACCGGTCGTGTCGCAGCTGTTGCTGAAGGCGCCCGTGAGGGAGGTCTGGCACTGTGAGCGAAGAAGTGAAGGAAACTCAAGTGGCTGAAGAGACTCAGAACACTCAGGCCGCTCCGGCTGAAGAGAAGTCCAACGACGATCGTCGTGGTGGCCGTCGCGGCCAGCGTGGCGAAGGCCGTCGTGGTGAGCGTCGCAACCGTCGCGAAGAGAACAAGGGCGACGAGCTCCTTGATCGCGTTGTGACCATCAACCGCGTGTCCAAGACCCACAAGGGTGGTCGTACGTTCAGCTTCGCCGCCCTCGTGGTGGTCGGCGACGGCAACGGCACCGTGGGTGTCGGCTACGGCAAGTCCCGTGAGGTCCCGGCTGCTATCGCCAAGGGTCAGCTGGACGCCAAGAAGCACATGTTCAACGTGCCGCGCGTGCGTGGCACCATCACCCACCCGGTCATCGGTCATGATGCCGCAGGCACCGTTCTGCTGCGTCCGGCCGCTCCCGGTACTGGTGTAATCGCCGGTGGTCCGGTGCGCGCCGTCATGGAGTGCGCTGGCATCTCCGACGTTCTGACCAAGTCCATGGGTTCGCCCACCGCGATCAACATGGTGCGTGCGGTCGTCGACGCCCTCAAGCAGCTTGAGGAGCCGGAGGAGATCGCTGCTCGCCGTGGCCTGTCCCTCGAGGAAGTTGCTCCGGATGCTCTGCTGCGCGCTCGTGCAGCCGGCATTGCCGAAGCTCGCAAGGCTCGCGAAGAGGCTGCCGCTGAAGCGAAGGATGGTGAGTGATTCACATGGCTAAGAACCTGAAGATTACTCTGCACCACGGTCTCGTGAACCGTAAGCCGAACCAGCGTGCGACTGCACAGACCCTCGGCCTGCGCAAGATCGGCCAGACTGTTGTCCGCGAGGACACTCCGGCTGTGCGCGGCATGGTCAATGCGCTTCGTCACCTGGTCACCGTTGAGGAGGCTGACTGATTATGGCAGATAACGAAATTCT
>CAJLKD010000044.1:0-5927 GCA_905207115.1 Bifidobacterium angulatum
ACATGAAGACACTCAAGGATCTTGGAGATCTCAAGGGCAAGCGCGTTCTGGTTCGCGCCGATTTCAACGTTCCGCTGGACGGCACCACGATCACCGATGATGGTCGCATCAAGGCCGCCCTGCCTACCATCAAGGCTCTGCGCGAGCAGGGCGCTAAGGTCATTCTGATGGCCCACCTCGGCCGTCCGAAGGGCAAGGTCGTTCCGGAACTGTCCCTAGCTCCGGTCGCCGCCCGTCTCGGCGAGCTGCTCGGCATCACCGTTCCGCTGGCTGCCGACACCTATGGTGAGGACGCCCAGGCCAAGGTCGCCGCTATGAACGATGGCGACGTCGTGCTGCTGCAGAACGTGCGTTTCAACCCGGAGGAAACCAGCAAGGATCCGGAAGAGCGCGCCACATACGCCAAGAAGATCGCCGCTCTCGGTGAGGTCTTCGTCTCCGACGGCTTCGGCGTCGTGCACCGCGCCCAGGGCTCCAACTACGACGTCGCCGCCGATCTGCCGGCCGCCGCTGGCCTGCTGGTCGAGAAGGAAGTCAAGGCACTGTCCCGCGCCACCGTGAACCCGGAGCGTCCGCTGACCGTCGTGCTCGGCGGCTCCAAGGTCTCCGACAAGCTCGGCGTGATCGACAACCTGCTGGACAAGGCCAACCGTCTGGTCATCGGCGGTGGCATGGCGTACACCTTCCTCAAGGCCAAGGGCTACGAGGTCGGCACCTCCCTGCTGGAAGAGGACCAGATCGAAACCGTCAAGGGCTACATGGAGCGCGCCGAGAAGAACGGCGTCGAACTCGTGCTGCCGACCGATGTCGTCATCAACCCGGTCTTCCCGAAATCCGATGAGGACATCGCTCCGGAAGTCGTGGCCGCCGACGCTATTCCGGCCGACAAGATGGGTCTGGACATCGGTCCGGAATCCCAGAAGCTCTTCCACGACAAGATCGTCGATTCCAAGACCGTCGTGTGGAACGGCCCGATGGGCGTGTTCGAGGTCCCGACCTTCGCTGAAGGCACTAAGGCCGTGGCCCAGGCTCTCGTCGATGCCACTGCTGCCGGCGCATTCACCATCGTCGGTGGTGGCGATTCCGCTTCCGCAGTGCGCAACCTCGGCTTCCCGGAGGATGGCTTCTCGCACATCTCCACCGGTGGCGGCGCCTCCCTCGAGTTCCTCGAGGGCAAGGAACTGCCGGGCCTGAAGGTGCTCGACTGATCTCAGAATCATGAAGGGGTGCTTCCTCATCAGTGGGTGGGGGAGCACCTTTTGCGTATTTCGCATACAATGTCACAAGAACGACCTTTCGCTTTGACGAGCACGGACGGGAGACGACGAATATTATGGGGCCGAAACGGATTCCTTTGGTGGCCGGAAACTGGAAGATGAATTTCGATCATCTTGAAGCGACGTATTTCGTACAGCAGCTTGCATGGAATCTTCGGGCCATCCATTTCGACTACAAACGTTGCGAAATCGCATTGATGCCGTCATTCACCTCACTCCGCAGCGTGCAGGTCGCCGTCGAATCGGACAATCTGAAAATCCGCTACGGGGCCCAAGCCGTCTCAGTCACCTCGCAGGGAGCGTTCACCGGCGACGTCTCCGCCGATATGATCGCCCATCTCGGCTGCTCGTACGTGATCGTCGGCCATTCGGAACGACGCAAATACCATCCCGAAGACGACGCGAACATCGTCGACCAGGTGAGGGCCGTGCTTGCTGCCGGCATGCAGCCGATACTTTGCGTCGGAGAAAGCTACGAGGAACGGCGCAAAGGCATAGAGCTCGATTTCGCGGTCGGCCAGGTGCACGACGTGACGCGGGACCTGTCCGATGAGGAGGCCGCGAAGCTGATTGTGGCGTACGAGCCGGTATGGGCAATCGGCACCGGCATGGTGGCTACGCCTCAGTCGGCACAGGACGCGGCCAGGGCGATCCGAAACGACCTGTCCGATACGTTCGGAACACGGGTCGGCGAAACGGTGCGAATCCTGTACGGCGGTTCGGTGTCCTCGAAAAACGCGGTGGAACTGATCAACGAGCCGGATGTGGACGGCTTCCTGATCGGCGGCTCCGCGTTGAAGGTCGATGAACTCACACGCATCTGCAAGCTGACATTGGAAACAACCGCCTGAAAACTTTTAAAAAGCATGGTTGGACGCTCGATTTTTTCAACACCATGCGCTATTATCAGAAACAGTGTTTACGAACTGGAGGTTCACCCGTGTCCGCTATGGCTACTGTCAAGCTTGTGCTGCAGATTCTTCTTGTCATCCTCAGCCTCTTGCTCACCTTGCTTATCCTTATGCACAAGGGTAAAGGCGGCGGCTTGTCCGACATGTTCGGCGGCGGACTCACCCAGAACGCGGGTTCCTCCGGTGTCGCGGAAAAGAACCTGAACCGTTGGACCGTCATCATCGCCCTGCTGTGGGTGGCCATCATCATCGCCCTCGGTCTGATGACGAAATTCAACCTCATCTGATTGACGTAATTTGGTTTGGCCCATGACCGGCTTCACGGTCATGGGCCAAACTTGTCTCCGGCTAGATTGCTCCCGCAAAGGATTCAAATGACTTCGACAAACAACACATATGATGACGTGACCATGGTCGTCGCCGATCTGGACGGCACACTGCTGCACGACGGAAAGACTTTCGAGGACCGTTTCCTGACGCAACGATCCATTGACAGCATCAACCGCATGCACGACGCCGGCATCAAATTCGTGGTGGAGACCGCGCGACCGGTCAGCACCGGCTACTCGTTCGTGCAGAAGCTTCCGGTTGACGCCGTCGCCTATCTCAACGGGGCGCTGTTGGATTTCAACCCCGTCTCGTCCGATTACGATATGCTCACCTCACCGACGCTGCCGAAGGACGGACATCTGCAGAAGATCGGATTCTCTTCGAAAAGAGCCTGCGAGGTCTGCAAGTACCTGCTGGAGGAACTGCCTGGCATGGAAGTGGGCATCGTCATGGATGATGTCAGGTACACGAATTTCGACGTCACGAAATACTGGAAGACGCAGACCTGGCGATACACGGATTTCGATGACGTTCCGGACGGCACCGCGGACAAGCTGATCCTGTTCCCGAACGAGGAGCAGTGGCAGCGTGTGGGACGGCTCATCCCCGACGATTTCGACGTGCATATCTCCGAAGGCTCGCTGTGGATGCTGATGAATCCACAGGCCAATAAGGAGCATGCATTGAGCATCCTCGCCGACCGCATGGCGACGCCGTTGTCACGGACCGTCTCATTCGGCGACGATTTGGTGGACATCGCCATGCTTCGTGAATCCGGCAGGGGAGTGGCCGTGGCCAACGCGAACCCCGACGTGTTGAAAATCGCCGATGAGATCTGCCCTTCGAACAATGATGACGGCGTGGCCCAATGGGTTGAGAACAATCTGCTTTGACCGACCCCCACATGGAGTCTTTTCACAGAATTGAACTCATTCATGCGGCGGCATGAAACACATCCACCAAAATTGAACTCTTTGTCTTTCTTGGTGTCCTGTCGTGCTATTCTTTGAACTAGCTTTTGTTTAAATTGAACTGGAAGGATAGGCATGACGGAATCATTCTCGACCAGATTGAATGATGCCATGGCATTGCGCGAGCTTAAACAGATTGATTTCGTTCATGCGGCGGAAAAGTTCAATATCAAGCTCGGCAAAAGCCATATGAGCCAATACGTCAGTGGCAAAACCGTTCCCCGTGCCGATATCGCGCATTTCCTTGCCGCGTATCTGCGGGTCAACGAGGATTGGCTGATGGGCAAGGATGTTCCCATGGAAGAGCATGCCGCGATTTTGCCGGATTTTGCCGGTGAACAGCCCGACCATGTTGATGATGCATCCGAGCAACCGACAGAAGGAAGAACCATGCGCACTTTTACGAAATCCCACAAGCTCGACAATGTGCTGTACGACGTCCGTGGACCGGTCGCCGACGAGGCCGTGCGCATGGAGGCCGCCGGCACGCACATCCTGAAACTCAATATCGGCAATCCGGCACCGTTCGGCTTTCGCACGCCGGATGAAGTGGTCTACGACATGTCGCAGCAGTTGCCCGACACGGAAGGCTATTCGCCGTCGAAGGGCCTGTTCTCCGCGCGCAAAGCCATCATGCAGTATGCGCAGCTGAAGAACATCCCCAACGTGTCCATCGACGACATCTACACCGGCAACGGCGTCAGCGAACTTATCAACCTGTCCTTATCCGCGTTGCTGGACAACGGCGACGAGGTACTCGTGCCGTCGCCGGATTATCCGCTGTGGACAGCTTGTGTGAATCTGGCCGGCGGAACCGCGGTGCATTACGTCTGCGATGAGGATTCCGAATGGTATCCGGACATCGACGACATGCGTTCCAAGATTACCGACAAGACCAAGGCGATCGTCATCATCAATCCGAACAATCCGACCGGCGCGCTGTATCCGAAGGAAGTGCTTCAGCAGATTGTCGATCTTGCGCGAGAGCACCAGCTCATGATCTTCTCGGATGAGATCTACGACCGTCTGGTCATGGATGGGTTGGAGCACATCTCCATCGCGTCCCTTGCGCCTGACCTGTTCTGCGTGACGTTCTCCGGATTGTCGAAGTCCCATATGATCGCCGGCTGGCGTGTCGGCTGGATGGTGCTGAGCGGCAACAAGCGTCTCGCCAAGGATTACATCGAGGGTCTGAACATGCTGGCCAACATGCGTATGTGCTCGAACGTGCCTGCGCAGTCGGTGGTGCAGACCGCATTGGGCGGCCATCAAAGCGTCAAGGATTATCTGGTGCCCGGCGGCCGCATCTACGATCAGCGCGAGTTGGTGTACAACATGCTCAACGATATTCCAGGCATCACCGCGGTCAAACCGAAAGCGGCGTTCTACATCTTCCCGAAGATCGATGTGAAGAAGTTCAACATCCATTCCGATGAGCAGTTCGCGCTTGACCTGCTGCATGACAAGCATATCCTCATCAGCCACGGCGGTGCGTTCAACTGGCAGGAGCCGGACCACTTCCGTGTGGTCTATCTGCCTCGTATCAGCATGTTGAAGGAGACCATCGGCGAGATCGGCGACTTCTTCAGCACGTATTGGCAGGCTTGATTTTCGGTTCGCTTTTCTTTCGATTATGGCCGCGATTTGATATCGCGGCCTTTTTGTCTTTCCGTATGTCTTCTGCGCGTATTATTTCGGCATACGAAAAAGAGGTCTCCATCAAAAGATGGAGACCTCTCGGCTTTTATCCGTTTAACGGTGCTGTATCAGCGAATGATTCAGCCGTTGACGCGGTCGATGCCAGCCTGGACGTCGGCGAGGACGGTGTCCCAGGACTTGATGAAGGCTGCGACGCCGTCAGCTTCCAGCTTGTCGGTGACATCCTTGATGTTGATGCCCAGATCGGCGAGCTTGTTCATGATGGCGTGGGACTCTTCGTAGGTGCCCTTGATGGACGGAGCGCCATTGCCGTGATCGGCGAGAGCGTTCAGGGTCTTCTCCGGCATGGTGTTGACGACGAACGGAGCAACGAGCTCGTCGACGTACTTGCAGTCGGAGTAGGCGGCGTTCTTGGTGCCGGTGGAGGCCCACAGCGGACGCTGCTTCTTGGCACCCTTGGCCTCGAGCTCAGCCCAACGCGGATCGTTGGCGAACTTGTTCTCGAACAGTTCGTAAGCGAGACGGGCGTTGGCGACAGCGGCCTTGCCTTCGAGGGCCTTGGCCTCGTCGGAGCCGTTGGCTTCCAGCAGCTTGTCCACGGCGGTGTCCACGCGGGAGACGAAGAAGGAAGCGACGGAGCCGATGTGCTTCAGGTCGTGGCCGTTGGCGTCAGCCTGGGCGATGCCCTCGATGTAGGCGTCGATGACCTGCTCGTAACGCTCCAGGGAGAAGATCAGGGTGACGTTCACGGAGATGCCCTTGGCCAGGGTGGCGGTGAT
>CAJLKD010000045.1:0-5384 GCA_905207115.1 Bifidobacterium angulatum
ACGATACGGTTCCCCCCGGTCGAGCCCCCACGGGCTCCCGGGGGGATCCTCGTTTCCTGGACAATCTCCAATCTAACGGGTGTTGCACTTTCGTTTAGACAACGGGGGCAAACCATGTATTATTGGCGAATAACCAATCGAAGAATCGAATTAGATTTCATTGTTTCGGATGAGAAGGTCCCATCTTTACAAGGGGTATTAATGACATTCATCTCACGGGCGGTGCGCTATGTGTTCAGAAAACGAGTGCGCACCGCGGTGCTGTTCATTGTGCTGACCATCATAACGGCGAGTATGCTGTCCGCAACCGCGGTTTCTCAGGCAGCTCAACATGAGGCCGGACAGATTGAAAAACAGGCGGTCGGCGGATTCGTGCTGGCCAGTAACCTGCAAGGCAGCATGCTGACACCTCGCGGAGGCGGAATGGTTCGTCCCGCCGATGTGCAACGAATCTCGAAGCTGCCCGGGGTCGACTCGTACATGGTCAGGCAGAACGCCACCGCCGATCTCGTGGGAGCCAGCGTAGTGAAGGTCCCCGGCGGCGATGATTACGATGCGGAGAAAGAGCAGCAGTTCGGCAATACGGCCAATGTCATAGGCACAAACGATTCGTCAAAACTCAATGTGTTCACGTCGCACACGCTCGGCATGACCGAAGGGCGTCATCTCAAGGCATCCGATAAGCATATGTCGATGGTCCATGAGGATCTCGCCAAAACCAATGGGCTTAAAGTCGGCGATACCCTCACGCTCAAGGCCAATCCATATGATGTCGACAATGAGTCGCATTCGACGGCAACCGTCAAAACCACCATCATTGGAATATTCAAAGGAGACAGCGACAGAAAAGTATCCAGCCGCGCGGAACTCACCTCCAACACTGTGCACACCGACTTGGACACTACAAGTGCTTTGTACCAGTACAAGGCCGGCAAGAAAATATATCAGGATGCCACTTTCGTCCTAGCCAAGGGTGTCGACGTGGAGAAAACCATGGAAGCGGCGAAGAAACTTCCAGTGGATTGGAACAACTACCAGATCACGCGCAATGACCAATATACGTCGAGCATGCTGAATGCCGCCCGAGGTGTGCGTTCCATGATGCGCAGCGCTTTGATCGGCGTGACCATTTCGGCTGTGATAGTTCTCAGTCTCATGCTCTTACTGTGGATGAACGATCGACGTCAGGAGATGGGCGTATTGGTGTCCCTCGGCATCGGCAAGCCATCCCTGGTCGCCCAATATCTAACCGAGATGATGCTGATCGGCCTGCCGTCCCTGGTCTTCGGATGGTTGTGTGCACGAGGAGTGGCCCAATGGCTTGGCACCTCGGCCCTCCGTTCCGTGAACGCCTCCGCGGCGAAGGAGCTGAGCAGCATGGGGCAGGTCGGCGGCGATCTCGAATCCAATATGTCGGTTCGCACCTTGGATTCGCTCACGGTATCAATCGACGCAACCTCCGTACTGTATGTATCGCTCGGCCTGCTGGCGGTGATGCTGGTATGCATCGCCGTATCATGCATACCGATGCTGCGCAAGTCGCCGCGAAGCCTGTCGGAGTTCCGATGACGAGCATGAACGTGTGGAAGCGTGCCACGCTGGCAATCATACGTAAACCGGTACGCAGCGGAATCATCGGACTGCTGATGCTAACGGTTTTCACCAGTCTTGTGGCTCAGGTTGGAGTGTCAACGGCGCTTCAGAACATGTCCGACGATATCGCCAGAAGCATGGGAATAGGTTTTACCGTCGACACAGGCGAGAATCCTGCAAGTCCAAAGGAAGCGAGCCGGTTCTCGCGCATCCCCGGCGTAGGGAAAACCGTTTACGAGCGTAAAACCCTGGCAGGGGTGGATGGTGCGCATCCGGTTGTCCCTGAACGTGGTCCTCGACTGGATTCCGGTCTATCCACGCAGGTCAGCGTGCTAGGTACCACTGATTCCTCATTGTCCGAAGAGTTCCAAAGCGGTCTGTACCGGTTGGAACAAGGGCACCACATTTCAAGTAATGGCCGGAACGTACTGATTCACCGGGATTTCGCACATGAGAATGGGCTATCGGTGGGATCAACATTCCGTCTCAATCAGGAGGGCCGCGATTCCACCGTTCGCGTGGCCGGAATCTTCTCTGGCAATGTGCAGGCACAGAGCCCTATGCCATCGGACGCATCGGAGAATCTTATCTATTCGGGTGTCCAAGTGGTTTCCGCGCTGACTGGAGAGGAACGGGTCGGCACGATTCGGTGCCTCTCGGATAATCCGCAGGCTCTCTCCGCCGCAGTGGCCCAAGCAAAAAAAATCGCTGGAAGCAAGTATGTCGTCACCGATGACTCGGCGCGGCTTTCCGGCGTGCTGCAGTCGGTGGAAACGGTGCGCGACCTGGTCCGTATGGTGCTGTTGTCCGTTTGCCTGGCTGATGTGTTGGTACTGGGCATGGCGCTTGTCTTCTGGATCCGCTCACGTATCCATGAGATAGGCACCCTTCTGGCTCTCGGCATCGGCAAGATGCAGATTATTGCCCAGCTTGCAATCGAAACCGGTCTCATGGCTGTGGTCGCCGCCCTGTGCTCGCTGGGCACAGGCTCCCTATTGTCTGGATACGTGTCTTCGCTCCTGCTGCACGATTCGGGAGTCGCGCCTCTTGAATCATTGCGGGTGGAGGCTCTGCCGCCAGAACAGACGCTGCTCATCCTGCTGCTCGGATGCGCGGTCATCGCGATCGCGCTTGCCGTGTCGTGCGCCGCAGTGCTGGCCAAATCCCCGAAATCAATTCTTTCCTCTATGCGTTAGGAGATATTAATCATGACCGTCTGTCTGCAATTGGACCATGTCAATTACTCATATGGCGCGGCGAAGATCCGCGTTCTTTCGGATGTGAATGCAGATTTCGAATTCGGAAAGATGTATGCGATAACCGGCCCATCGGGAGCGGGAAAGAGCACTTTGTTGTCCCTGTTGGCCGGTTTGGATGCCCCCTCTGATGGAGTGGTTCGTTTTGAGGGCGAGGATATAGTCACGACGGGTTACTCAAGGCACCGTCGCGAGCACGTATCTCTGGTGTTCCAGGACCATAATCTGATTGACTATCTCACCCCCGAAGAGAATCTGCGCCTGGTCAATCCCAAGGCTGATATGAAGATTCTCGAGGATCTGGGGCTGAGCCGTGAGGAATCGAAACGCAATATCATGCACTTGTCGGGTGGCCAACGTCAGCGGGTGGCGGTCGGACGTGCCCTAGCGGCGCCCGGTCGCGCGATTCTGGCGGATGAACCGACTGGCAACCTGGATCCGGAAATGACTGATGAGGTGATTAATCTTTTGCGGCATGCCGCCCATCAACTCGGTAAATGCGTCATCGTAGTGACGCATTCCAAGCGTGTCGCCGGTTCCGCCGATGCCGTTTACACCCTCAGACGTAAGAAACTAGCCAAAGCATAGCTCGCTCGCACAGACCGCGTCTTCCGTACGAACAGTGATCCGCCATCAATGATTTCTCAGACTCCCATCGCGGCAGGGATCCTCTTGACGCGTGGTTGCTGTACCACGCAATGAACGCATTGGACCGCGGCATCGCTGTTGCCTACGTGTCCATGGGCGGGGCGGCATGCTGACCGGCTGCTACTCGCTGTCCGCGAACAACGTGGGCTGGGGCGACGTGCACGGCATCATGGATGGCTCGTTATTACAACGGCAGTTCCCGATAAACCAAATCGTCACGGACTGCAAAACCCTGCCGCTCCCAGAAATCGTTGCCGGCATCGTTGTCTGCGGGCACTCCGACAGCGACTCTCGGCAGGCCGATCGCACGAAGCGCTTCAACCACGCGGCCCACCAAAATCGAGCTAATGCCCCTACCGCGCACGTCGGGGTCGACCGCCGTGTGGTAGATGCGCGATCGTCTTCCGTCGTGGCCGGCAAGAATCGCGCCAATAATCCTTCCATCATCGTCCTCGGCTGCGAAACAGGTGTCGGGATTGCGTTCGAGAAACGCCTTTATCGCATTCTTGCAATCGTTTATATCCTTCATAGTGAAACCTGAGCATCGTGTCCACAGTCCGTATACCAGCGGATAATCCTCGATTATCATATGGCGTATGGTCATTGCTGTCGGTTCGGTCATATTCCCTTCCTTTCTTCTTGAACGCCAACCCCGATTCTCGCATCGTTTGCGGTATTTCCTGTGAGGGTATGCCATATTTGCGATGCATGGTCGTTTGCGGCGTGCGTGCCGTGGAAGCACCCTGAAAGATAATCCGTCGATTTTCGGGGATGCCCCGGATGTGAACACACGGCAACGGCACAGTGAACTCTGCTTAACTGGAATCATGCATATGAAGAACGGAAGTATCGCGAGAGCGGCAGCTGTGGTAGCCGCAACCGCACATATTGTGCGGCATTGTGCCTGCGATTGGCGTCGCACTGCGCAATTCGGCAATCTCAACAATGCATGAAACCAATATTTTGCAGGCTTTAGCGGTGCTGCCAGAAGGGTTGCGCGACTGCTCCACGGTACTTGCGCACCTGTTTTCAACGGTAGGCTGCATCGCAATCGTCGCCGCGCTCGCTGCTGTCGATTCGCGTATTACCCGCAGCAGGCGCGTTGTTATCCGCGATGTCACCGTGTCGGCGGCACCGATACTGTACGTGATCAGCGTCAAATGGCTGGTCGAACGCCCCCGTCCGATCACGTCCGCTGGCAGTGGTCTGTTGCCGGGCGATCCAAGTTTTCCGAGTGGTCATACGGCAGCCGCGGTGATCGTATCGGTAATGATGATTCTTGCCGCGCGTAATTTCGCGCGCATATGCTTCCCCGATGGAGAAGGTGACGGTCGTGCAAACAGAAGACGGGCGTTCCTCCGCAGGGCGATCATCGGCGCTGTCGCGCTTGTCGTGGCGGTCGCCTGTTCGCGATTGCTGCTCGGCCTGCACTATCCGACCGACGTGATTATTTTCGCCATCATCTGTCCACTCATTTCCTGCGCCGTGTGGTGTGTATGGAACGCATACGAAAGTGCGGGGGAGCGGTAAAATCGTGCGCCGTTGACGAAATGTATAGGCGTTTGGGATATGGCAAGGGATTTCACACAGTTTGCGTCAGCATGGTGAATGACTGATTAGACCCGTCGTCTTCGACCACGCCGATTCGTATGGTGCGCACGCGGGGCCTCCCTGTTTCCTTCCTTGTCTGTCCTTATTTGCCTGGTAAACGGTGATAATGCATTGCAAGACGCGGTTGTGTCGTTTTCCGTGTTTTTCGGGTTTGTTTTCCGTTCGTTCGTGGTGTCCCCGGGGGTCGGGTTCCGTTTTTCCGGGCCGTTCGTGGTGTTCCGGGGGTGTTTTCGACACGCCGGTGTTTGCGTGTGTTTCCAATGGTTTTGGGGGTGT
>CAJLKD010000046.1:0-4570 GCA_905207115.1 Bifidobacterium angulatum
CCGACGTCGCACCATACGATTCCGAAAAGGTCACGGTGGACGTCAACGGCGTACGCATCTGCGAAAACGGCGGAGCCGGACGCGACCGCTCCGAAGTGGACATGACCCCACGCGAGGTGCACATCGACATCGACCTGAACGCCGGAGAAGCGGAAGCGACCGTCTGGACCGACGATCTGACCCACGAATACGTACACATCAACGCTGACTACGAAAGCTGATCGAATAGGAATGGCCAAAGAACTCAAAGGACCTGGATTCCACTTCGACGTGCACACCGACCTGCGCGCCGACCAGAAGGCGGAAGTGCTTATCGAAGCGCTGCCGTGGCTGGAGGAATTCGCCGGACAACGCATCGTCATCAAATATGGCGGCAATGCGATGATCGACGATCATCTGAAAGCCTGCTTCGCCGAAGACATGGTGTTCCTGCGTCAGGTGGGACTGCACCCGGTCGTGGTGCACGGTGGCGGTCCGCAGATCTCCCAAATGCTTAAGGCCCTGGGTATCAAGTCCGAATTCAAGGGCGGATTGCGTGTCACCACTCCGGAAGCCATGGATGTGGTCCGCATGGTGCTGACAGGCAAGGTGTCCCGTGAACTCGTTGGCCTGATCAACGCGCACGGTCCATTCGCGGTCGGACTGTCCGGCGAGGACGGCGCCCTGTTTTCGGCCATGCAGCGCAAACCGGTCATTGACGGCAAGCCCACCGATATCGGCTTGGTCGGCGACGTGGTAAGCGTCGACGCGTCCGCCGTGGAGGATCTAATCAACGCCGGACGTATTCCGGTGGTCTCCTCCGTGGCGCCGAATGAAGACGATGCCACCGAAGTGCTCAACGTGAACGCCGACTCCGCCGCGGCCGCCCTTGCCGCGGCCCTTGGAGCCAGCAAGCTGGTCGTGCTGACCGACGTCGATGGTCTGTATGCCGATTGGCCGGACCGTGACTCCCTGATTGGCCGCATCGGCGTGGAGAATCTGCGCGATATGCTCCCCGACCTGGAAAGCGGCATGCGTCCAAAGATGGAAGCCTGCGTGCGCGCCATCGACGGAGGCGTTCCGCGGGCCCATATCATCGACGGTCGCAAACCGCATTCCATCCTGAACGAGATCTTCACCACCGACGGCATCGGCACCATGGTCGTGCCCGAGGACGGTATTGAAATGAGGAGTTCCTATGGCAACTGAACAACTGGAAACACTCGGCACTGAAGATGCCAAGTGGCTGGGAGAGTACTCCCAGGTGCATATGAACGTGTTTGGCACGCCCCTGCGCGTGATGGACCACGGTGAGGGCGCCCACATCTGGGATGTCGACGGCAATGAATATCTCGATTTCCTTGCAGGCATCGCCGTCAACGCACTCGGATACGCCCATCCGAAGTGGGTGAAGGCCGTCAGCGAACAGGCCGCCAAGGCCGCGCATGTGAGCAACTACTTCGCCACCGAACCGCAGATCAAGCTCGCCGCCAAACTCGTCAAGCTCGCGGGCGCTCCGGAAGGTTCCCGCGTCTACTTCGGCAATTCCGGCGCGGAAGGTAACGAGGCGGCGCTGAAGCTCGCCAAGCTCTACGGGCGCACCCTGCCGGGCGCGTCGCCTGAGATCGGCGGCAAACCGGCACGCATCATCTCCATGACCCACGGTTTCCACGGCCGCACCATGGGCGCGCTGTCCGCAACGTGGAAGCCCGCCATCCGTGAGAAATTCGAGCCGCTGGTACCGAACATCGAATTTGTGGAGGCCGGCAACGTCGAAGCCTTGCACGACGCTTTCGCCGAAACCGGTCAGGGCAAGTACGGCAAAGGGCCGGTCGCGGCCGTCATCATGGAGCTTATCCAGGGCGAGGCCGGTGTGATGCCGCTCGGAGCGGACTATGTGAAGGCCGCCCGCAAACTGTGCGACGAACATAAGGCGCTCCTCATCATCGACGAAGTGCAGACCGGCATCGGACGCACCGGAGCATGGTTCGCCTTCCAGCGTGAGGATCTTTCCGGCGGTGTGACCCCGGACATCGTCACTTTCGCCAAGGGCGTTGGCGGTGGTTTCCCGATGGGCGGCATGATTTCCTTCGGCGCCGAACTGTCCGCGCTGTTCACCCCGGGTTCCCACGGCTCCACTTTCGCAGGCAATCCATTGGGCGCTTCGGCGGCATTGGCAACGCTGGGAGTCATCGAAGAGGACAGCCTCGTGGACAACGCCGAAGAACGCGGCAAGCAGCTGCGCGACGGTATCGCCTCCTGCGGCAATCCGCTATTCGTCTCCGTGCGTGGCCGTGGCCTGCTCGACGCCATCGAACTTGCCCACCCCTGCTCGCATGCGGCCATGAACTGGGCTTTGGAACACGGTCTCATCGTCAATGCGGTGGCTCCGAATGCGTTGCGTCTCGCCCCGCCGCTGGTCATCACTGCTCAGGACGTCGATCAAGCGGTGTCCATCCTCGCCAAGATTCCGTCCGACCTGCCTAACGACTGATCTCGGACGAACCCGAAGAATTTGAAAGGAGCCTCTATACCAATGGCAACCCCTGAACTGCGCCATATGCTGCGCGATGACGATCTGAACCACGAAGAACAGAAGCAGGTGCTGGAACTGGCCATCAAGTTCCACAAGAACCGTTTCTATCACCAGCCGTTCGCTGGCCCGCAGGGCATCGCCGTGATTTTCGACAAGCCCAGTACCCGTACCCGCTCCAGCTTCTCCATTGGCGTGGCCGAACTCGGTGGCTATCCGCTGGTCATTGACAAGTCCGGCTCCCAGCTGGGCCGTGGCGAACCGGTGGCCGACACGGCTCGCGTGCTTGACCGTATGGCCTACGGCGTGGTGTGGCGCACCTTTGGTCAGGACCGTGTTGCGGAAATGGCCAAGTACTCCACCCATCCGGTGGTGAACGCACTGACCGACGAATTCCATCCGTGCCAGATTCTTGCTGACTTCCAGACCATAGCGGAACATCGCGGCGGTGTAGACAACCTCAAGAACCAGACCATCGCCTATCTCGGCGACGCGGCCAACAACATGTCCAACTCCTACCTGCTTGGCGGCGCTGTGGCGGGCATGAACGTGCGTGTGGCAGGACCGTACGGATACCTGCCGGATCCGCAGATCGTTGCCGATGCCGAAGCGATTGCCTCTGAGACCGGCGGCTCCATCCTCGTCACTACTGATCCGAATGAGGCTGTTGCCGGAGCCGATTGCGTCTTCACCGACACGTGGGTCTCTATGGGCGAGGAAGCGGAATACGCTGTCCGTTCCAAGCCGTTCTGGGATTACCAGGTGAACGCCGAACTCATGGCCAAGGCCAAGGACGACGCCATCTTCCAGCACTGCCTGCCTGCATATCGCGGCAAGGAGGTCACCGCCGAGGTTATCGATGGTCCTCAGTCCGTGGTTTGGGATGAGGCAGGCAACCGTCTGCACGCCCAGAAGGCGTTGCTGACCTGGTTGGCCGGCAAGGCCCGTGGCGATGAAAGCCTGCTGGTCTGATGACTGACCACACTCCCGCGTTGCAGCGTCCTGCCACACGAACCGCTCGACTGAGCGCCATTGAGCAGGCGCTGCTGACGCGCATCGTCACCTCGCAATCGCAACTGTCGCAGATTCTCGCCGACCAGGGCATCGAGGTGACGCAGGCCACGCTGAGCCGTGATCTCGATGAGATTCACGCCACGAAGACCCGTCTTGCCGACGGAACCGTGGCCTACGCCGTCGGCAAACAGAACATTGATGAACATCCGGCTTCTAACCCGGACGCCAAAACCGAGCAGCAGATTAGCCGGGTACTGTCCGGACTGGTCACATCCGTGGCCGCGGCACGTAATCTCGTGGTCGTGCACACGCCATCCGGCGCCGCGCAATATGTGGCCAGCGTCATCGATAAGCAGCCCATCGAAGGCGTGCTTGGCACCATCGCCGGAGATGATACGGTCATGGTTATCTGCTCCGAGGATGATGTCGCCAAACGGCGTGCGCAATGGCTGCTTGATGTCGCTTCCAAAGCGTGAATAGCCATATAGTGGACACGACGCACCAAATATGCATAAATATACAGAGCTGTGCATATACTGATGAATAACGTTGGATGTTAGAAAGGGAAACCATGAGCGATCAGAATCGTCTCGTCCTGGCGTACTCCGGTGGTCTTGACACCTCCGTCGCCATTTCGTATCTGAAGGAACGCACCGGCAAGGATGTTGTGGCCGTGTCCCTCGACGTCGGCCAGGGCGGCGAAAGCCTCGAAACCATCAAGCAGCGCGCGCTGGCATGCGGTGCGGTCGAAGCCTACGTGGTCGATGCCCGTGATGAATTCGCCAACGAATACTGCATGAAGGCCCTGAAGGCCAACGCCATGTACGAAGGCGTGTACCCGCTGGTCTCCGCCATCTCCCGTCCGCTGATTTCCAAGCATCTCGTCCGTGCCGCCCACCAGTTCGGCGCTGACACCATTTCCCACGGCTGCACCGGCAAGGGCAACGATCAGGTTCGTTTCGAGGTCTCCATCGCCTCCATCGACCCGACGCTGAAGGCCATCAGCCCGATTCGCGACCTGTCTCTGACCCGCGACGTCGAGAT
>CAJLKD010000047.1:0-4416 GCA_905207115.1 Bifidobacterium angulatum
CCGATCAGCCAATCGAAGCTGTCGGTCTGCACGCCCAGCAGGTAGGGCACATCGATCGGCTCCTTGATGGAGCCGAAGTTCACGCGGTCCGACGCCTTGTGCAGGTCGATGTCATGCTGGTCGGCGCGCGCAATATTGGTATTGGTGTTCGTCTTAGCTGTAGTCGTAGCCAATGGACGTTCCTTATCGCTCGCTCATTCGTATCGATACTTAAATTCCCGGGGAACGCCGGCATGGCCACCATATGCCTATGCGGGCGTTTCATCGTTGTGCGGTATGCCCGCAATATGACATACCTTACGCAAAGTCCTAAGGATAGTCCACGGTATGGACGCAACGGCACGCACCGGCTGATGGTGTGATTGTATTGTTATTTCACTTCGATGGTGACCGGATCGCTGATGACCGTCGCATCGTTCTTCAACGTAAGCTGCCCCACATACGTGCCCTTGTCAATCTTGGGCAGGTCCTTGTCGTCCGCACACTGCTGCCCCGTACGGTTGGTGTTCCATGTGACGGTGCGAATCTTCCTGTCGCCTTTGGCCATGAGGAGCAGATCGCTTTCGGCCGGGCAGGAGTCGGAACGCCAGATGGTGTCGCTGCCCGAGGTGATGGTGAGCACCACCGATGAATCCGATACGTCGATCAGGCAGGATTTGCTGCCGTCATGCGTAATCGTCTCCGTCCATTCAAGAGCACCGCCAACAGCGACTTCGGATGCTTTCGCGGACAACTGCATGTGCACATTCGAAGAGTCGCAGTTCTTGATGCCGGTGGAGCGATGCGGCTGCGGCGTGGCTTGACGGCTGATGTCCACATGGCTTGCGGCGCGGGCGTCCATGTTCTGCCCCACCTCGCTGATGCCACGGCCGATGCTGTACACGCAGAATACGACCAGCGCAACAATCAACACCAATGCGGCACCGACGACGATGCGACGACGACGATACACCGCCTGCTGCTGCTTGCTGACTTTGCGCTTACGATTCCTGACCTGTGCCATAACGTCCCCCAGTCTACCTACTGAGGCAGGCGTAACGAGCCGTCGGGAAGCATCTCGACAAGACCGTCATCATCCAACGAGGCAATGCACGCGTCAAGCTGGATACGGTCCTTCCATAGCCGTTCCGCCTGCTCGCGTTCCAATACCGAGCCCGCCGGCAATTCGCGCAACGCGTTGAGTACCAGCCCACGCACCTGGCGATCCGTACCCTGGAACCGTTGGCGCGGCCGGGTACGCCGCTCCCCCAAGCCTGGCCTGCCATTACGCAGGAACACACATTGCCCGGCGATCGGGCACCGATCGCACAGCGGCGCCTTGGCGGTGCACACCGTCGCGCCGAGTTCCATCACCGACTGGTTCCAAACCACGGACCCCCTCTCCCCTTCCGGAAGCAGGCGACGCGCCGTCTCACGCTCCACAGGACTTGCCGCACCGCCGAAGGATTCCTCGCCGCGGAATACACGCGAGATCACACGACGGATATTGGTATCGATCACGGCGATGCGCTCGCCGAAGGCGAAGCTCATCACCGCGCTGGCGGTGTAATCGCCCACGCCCGGCAAAGCCAGCAGCTCATCATAGGTGTGCGGCAGCTGGTTGTCGTATTGCTCGGCCACGGTGCGTGCGCATTCCTGCAAGCGCAGGGCACGGCGCGGGTAGCCCAGGCGTCCCCAAGCAGTGATGACCTCGGCCTTGGGCGCCCCGGCGAGCGCACGAGCGTCGGGCCAGCGCTCCATCCATGCCGTCCAATATGGCACGACTCGGCTCATCTGTGTCTGTTGGCTCATCACTTCGGAAACAAGGACGCCCCAGTCGCTGGCACGGCCGAAGCGCCACGGCAGGTCACGGGCGGCAGTCTCCCACCATGCGGCCAAGCGCAATGCGATATCGGCCGCGTTAGGGTTCTTGGTGTCGTTCATCATTCCTATTCTTAGCATTCATGACTAACGAAGCAGCAAATCCCGAAGATCAAGTCGAGAAGATGTTCGAATACGGGTATCGCAAGTCCAATTATGGGCCGGACGAGCTGGTGACCGACGCGCACGGCAACCCGATTTCCGTGGTGGACGCCATGCTGAGCGCGAAGGATGCGGCCAAGGCGGAAACCTCCACGCCGCACCTGTGCTACTACTCTCCGCGCATTCCTGGCAACACGGGCTCCGCGATCCGCCTGTGCGCCGTAACCGGCACGATCCTGCACCTGGTGGAACCGTTGGGCTTCAATCTGCGCGACACCAAGCTGCGCCGCGCGGGGCTTGACTACCACGACATGGCTCATGTGGTGCTGCACCCGAATTTCGAGGATCTGGTGGAATCGATGCCGGATTCGCGCATCATCGCCTTCACCGCGCACGCCACGAAGTTGTACACCGACATCGAGTACAAGCCGACCGACATTCTGCTGTTCGGCCCGGAACCGGGCAATATTCCCGATCCGATGGACATTATGGCCGGCCCGCATGTGGCTGAGCAGGTGCGTCTGCCGATGCGCCCGAGCCTGCGCAGTCTGAACCTTACGAACTGTGCCTCCATCGCCATCTACGAAGCCTGGCGTCAAATGGGCTTCAAGGGCGGAGCGTGACGTAGAAGCCCAGTGGGCTTCTACGTAGCTCCGCCGAGCGAGGCACGACAGTGCCGAACGAGGAAACAACACAGTCGAGCCGCAAGGCTCGTCCCTAATTGCAACCGGAGCGTGACGCAGAAGCCCCGTAGATTCCTTACGTTCCGCAATAATCGCGGCGAAAGCAATGCAAACGCTGCTTTCACCGCGATTATTGTTTTCATCATTGCCTCATATTCTCAAGATTCCGTTTTGTCTGGTCGGATGGTCGCGGCGCGTGCGATCCGACCAGGCAAACCCGAAACGGACGAATAAACGCTCCGGCATTAAGAAAATACGCAATCGACAGAAAAGCCCGGAGGCGAACACCTCCGGGCTTTAGAGAGAGAAGAGAGAAGAAGAGGATTCAATTATCAGGAACCTTGCGGTTCGGGGCTTTTTGCAGCTGAGACATAGTTAACATCCCCAACCTTCAGGAACCACCATGTTTTTCTGCGAGTTTCCTGTGAATCCGCGCTCACTGACGCACGCGAGCAGCCGTGTACCCGAAACCCACATACTCGCCACAATCCGCATGCCCGGAATCTACACTCCCCCGCCAAGCTCGCATCCCACATCCATATGCAAACACGACGGCCCCTCCGCGGAGGGGCCGAAGCAATGCGCTAATGCACGGAATGCTCTAGTTCTTGAAGGAGTGGATCGGTGCCGGAATGCGGCCGCCACGGGTCACGAAGGCCTCGCAGCTGGTCTGGTTCACCGGAATGATCGGCGCATAGCCCATGAGGCCGCCGAAGTTGGCCATCTCGCCCACGCCCTTGCCTTCCACCGGGATTACACGCACGGCGGTGGTCTTCTGGTTGACCATGCCGATGGCCGCCTCGTCGGCGATGATGCCGGAAATGGTGGCCGCGGTGGTGTCGCCGGGGATGGCGATCATGTCAAGGCCGACGGAGCATACGCAGGTCATGGCCTCAAGCTTTTCGATCTTCAGGCAACCGTTGTTGGCCGCGTCGATCATGTTCTTGTCTTCGGAGACCGGAATGAACGCGCCGGACAGGCCGCCCACATAGGAGGACGCCATGATGCCGCCCTTCTTCACCTGGTCGTTGAGCATGGCGAGCGCCGCGGTGGTACCCGGGGCACCCACCTGCTCCAAGCCGATCTTCTCCAACACTTCGCCAACGGAATCGCCGACGGCCGGGGTCGGGGCAAGCGACAGGTCGATGATGCCGAACGGCACGCCGAGGCGACGGGACGCCTCCTGGGCCACCAGCTGGCCGACACGCGTGATCTTGAACGCGGTGCGTTTGATGGTTTCGCACAGGAATTCGAAATCCTTGCCCTTGGCCTCGTCCAGCGCACGGGAGACCACGCCCGGGCCGGAAACGCCAACGTTGATCACGGCGTCGCCTTCGGTCACGCCATGGAAGCCGCCCGCCATGAACGGGTTGTCGTCGGGGGCGTTGCAGAACGCCACAAACTTCACGCATCCGTAGGAATCGTTATCAGCGGTGGCGTGCGCGATGTCCTTGATGATATGGCCGAGCAGTTCAACGGAATTCATGTCGATGCCGGTCTTGGTGGAGCCCACGTTCACGGAGGAACACACGATATCGGTTTCGGAAAGCGCCTGCGGCAGGGAACGGATAAGCATCTCCTCGGCCGGGGTCATGGACTTGGACACGAGTGCGGAATAGCCGCCGATCAGGTCGACGCCGACCTTCTTGGCAGCACGGTCGAGCGCGTGCGCGATCTTGACGAAGTCCTCGGAGCTCTTGCAGGAGCTTGCGCCGACCAGCGAGATCGGAGTGACGGTGATGCGCTTGTTGACGATCGGGATGCCGTAGTC
>CAJLKD010000048.1:0-3664 GCA_905207115.1 Bifidobacterium angulatum
GTATCGGAAACGCGCTTGGCGATCGCGTTCGCGGTGATCAGGAAGACGAAGTTGACCAAGGTATTGAACAGGCCGATGGCGGTCGAATACGAATACTGGCCGTTAATAATACCGATCTTGTAGGTGTAGGTCGCGATGACCTCGGTGGCCGGCATATTCAGCGAATTCTGCATCAGGTAGATCTTGTCGAAACCCACGTTGAGCACGGAACCCATGTTCATGATGAGCAGGATTGCGCAGGTCGGCATGATCGCCGGCAGGTCGACGTAACGGATCAGTTGCAGACGGCCGGCGCCATCGATCTTCGCGGCCTCGTACAGCGAGGTGTCCACGCCGGCGAGCGCGGCCAGGTAGATGATGGAGTTCCAGCCGACGTGCTGCCAGACTTCGGAGATCCAGTAGACGGCGGTGATGGCGCTGGTGGAGCCCATCAGCGATTCGTCGCCGAAGAAGCGGCCCAGGATGCCGGAGCCCGGGGACAGGAAGATGTTGAGCATCGAGACGATGACCACCACGGAGATGAAGTGGGGCATGTAGGTGACGGTCTGTACGAAGCCCTTGATTTTCTTGGAGCCGATCTGGTTGATCAGCAGGGCCAGGATGATTGGGAAGATGAAGCCCATGACCAGCGTCCACAGGGAGATGCGAATGGTGTTGGTCATGATCTCGCCGAATAGCGGGTTATGGAAGAACTCGTTGAAATATTTGAATCCTACGAACTTGCCGCCGGTCAGACCCTTGGTCGGGTCGAATTCACGGAAGGCAAGCTGGATGCCCCACATCGGCACGTAGGCGAACAGGCCGACGAAGAACAGGGCGGGAGCGGTGAGGATCCACAGCTGCCAGTAGCGGCGGAAGTGGTCGGCGATGCGATCGAGCAGACCTGGTTTCTTGCGGTCGGGAGCCGCTTCCATCGCCACGGTCCGTGCAGCAACGCCTTGCGATGTTTGTGCACTCATGTTGGTCTCCAATTTAGGATGATTGCTAGGGAACAAAAATGCGGGGTCCGGCGGCAGTCACGGGAGAGAAACGAACCCGTGCGATGGACCCCGCGGTATTACTTGGCTACTTGGTGTACTTGTCGTACCACTTCTGCCAAATCTTGATGTTGGCGTCGAGGCCGAGGGTCGGTTCGGACACCTTCTTCACGTAGGCATCCCATTCCTTGTCGATGCCGCCCTTCTGGACCCACTTCGCGATCTGGTTGTTCGCGTAGTTGGAGATGGCGGTGTTGTTGTTTTGCAGGGTGTTGGAGTCCTCGGTATTCGGGCGCACGTAAATCGGTACGACATCCTTGACGCCGTCGACACGGTTGCGCGCCTCACGAATGGCCAAATCGGACGCAGTGACCTGGTCGGCGTTGGTGTCGTTGACCATCTTCACGTCGTCGCGAATCCAGCCACCGAAGCGGTCCTGCAGGGCGACGGCGCGGGTATCAGGATATTCGGCGTAGGCTTTAGCCTTGTCGATGGTGTACTGGTGGTCGCCGTCATCGGAGACGATATCCGGAATAGAGCCGAAGAATCCAGCCACGGAAAGCTTCTCGCCGTACATGGCGTCGATCACCTTGTAGATGGCGTCCTGGTTGGCTGCGTTCGGGTTGACGGTCAGGCCGGAACCGGAGTAGGCCCAGCGGCAGGCGTCCTGGGAATAATCCCACTTGACCTGGGAGTCGGGCGTGGAGGCGTCCTTCTTCAGCGGCGGCAGGGTGACGTACTGGTCGCCAAGCGCGTTGCCGTATTCGGCGTAGTTGGACCAACCGAAGGAGACGCCGGTCAGCGCGGTCTTGCCGTCACTGACGGTCTGCGAAGTGTATTGCGAGGCGTCGCGGGTGAGCACATCCTTCGGGATAAGGCCCTTGGCCATGAGTCCGTGCAGGTAGGAGACGACGTCCTTGAGCGCGTCGGAGGTGTAATAGCTCTTAACCTTGCCGTTGTCCACATAATAGCCCTGTTCGGAAGCGCCGCCGCCCATGAAGGAGGTGACCACGCCTTCGGAGTTCATCAGCGCCAGAGGGCTCCACAGGCCGAAGCCGAGGCTGCGGATATTCATCGGCACCTCATCAGCCTTGCCATTGCCGTTCGGATCCTGGGTCTTGAATGCATCGAGCACGTTCTCGAGCTCGTCCCAAGTGGTCGGCATCTGGAGTCCCAGCTTGTCCAGCCAGGTCTTGTTGATGAACATGTGAGTGCCGGAAACCTCGTAACCCTTGCCGCGGTCGGAGGGCAGCATGGCGATCTTGGTGCCATCGGTAACGTACTTCGCGGCGCCCGGCTGGGCCTTGAGGAACTTCTTGACGTTCGGCATCTTGTCCAGATGCGGCTTGAGATCCTCGAAATAGGTGCTGTACTTGGCCGCATCCACCATGCTGAACAAGCTCAAGCCAATGTCCGGGAATTCACCGGCGGCCATCTTGGCGCTCTTCTGCTGGCCCCAAGCGTTGTCGGAGACTTCCTGCCACTTGATGGTGCAATCGCAGGCGGCTTCCAGATCCTTGGTGTACTGGGTGTCCTGCATCGGATGATCGGTCACGTTACGGCGGACAAGAATATTGACGATCGGCTTGCCGTTCTCGTCCGTGGTGGCCTGCTTGTTGCCGCAGGCGGCAAACGTCGTGACCATAGTCGCGACTGCAGCTATTGATGCCAACAGGCGAACACTTCTTCGTGCCATGATTAGGCTCTTCTTCCTTGATGTTTCCTCCTCGCACCGATGTAAGACGCACCGGTACGACCCCGTCAGCCACTTGCTTTGTGGTTGTTTCTTTGCGGTGGTTAACACTATAAATCATTAATCGTTTAATGTCAAACGTTAATCGTTTATCTCAATAGTTAGCGCTCTCATCGACCAGCCCCCCAGCGTCGCAAACGTAAACTTCGGCTCCATACTGCCGTTCTTGCAGAACACCGGAATCACCCACATCGCGACACGCCGTTAATCGTATAACGTATCGTTTTTCATCAAATACACGTGCAACCCGTCCGTTGTACGCACAAAAGCGTAGCCGAACATGACGGCCACCAAGTCGACACGTCGCTACTTACGAAAGGTGCTCCCCTCCTTCAGAAAGAAGGAGGGGAGCACGAATACGATCACAGACAGCACCAGCCCAAACACGTAGCCGCACCGGGAGCCGGGATGAAGCATTCGGCATCGTACCTGCTGGTCATCGCCGTGGAATACGCTGGTGCGCCATCTGGTCCACAAGTAAATCGTGCAAAAACGCGCGTTGGCGCACGTCCTTTTTCATGGGCGTGCGCCAACGCGCATTTTTGCATCGGCTTCTGCGATCAAGCCTCGCGGCTCGCGGAAGCCGCAGCGAACGCCGGCAAGGCGCGAGGCGCGTTGAAACCTTCCTTTTCGAAGCGGTCAGCAATCTTCTGTGCGATCTCGTGGCCCTGGCCCTTGTCCACCAGCGCGATGATGGAGCCGCCGAAGCCGCCGCCGGTCATACGTGCGCCGTACGCGCCGTTGACACGAGCCACATCCACGGCAATATCCAACTCGGGCACAGTCACTTCATAATCCGCTGCGAGCGAATCATGAGACGCGTTGAACAGTCGGCCTGCCTCGTCGATCTTGCCGTTGGCGAAGGCACGCACGAAGGAATTGACACGGGCGATTTCGGTGATGACGTGGCGCACGCGCTTCTTCATCGTGTCGT
>CAJLKD010000049.1:0-3340 GCA_905207115.1 Bifidobacterium angulatum
TGGGCCGCCTTATACGCATCCAGTTCAGCCCTGGCTCGTTCCGCCGCAAGTTCACGCTCTGTACGTTCTTCCGCGGCCTTTCTGCGCTCCTGGACACGTTCCTCTGCCTGCACTGCACGTTCCGCATCTTTTATCTGCGCGTCCACTGTGCGAGCAGACGCATGTTCCGCGATGCACGTCTGTGCCACAGTCGGCACTGAGGTCTGTGACGGCCACAACGTCACATACTCACGCCCGCAGGTAATACGAGCCGCCGGATACACCTCCAGCACCTCAGCGACGGCCTGTTTGAAGTTTCTGCGAAACTGGTTCATGGCCGAATCGCTGCCGAACTGGTCATATAGTTTCTGCCACTTGATACTCACACGGTCGTGCATGTTGTAGTAGCGCTTGGTCAGCCACCAATACACATCCAATGCCATCGGGCTTTTGATCTTGGCCACCGTGGGTAGGTCGACCGGCACAGGACTGTCTTGAAGCATGCGCACGTACTCTTTGGACAGTGTCACCCAATTATCGGCTTTCTCCCCACGCTTGAGTGGCTTCGTTTCGTTCAGCCAGTCGATGTGCACGCGGGGAGCCACCACGAACGCCGCCATGTCCGTCTGATTCGGGTCGGTCAGATTGAGAATCTGATACGTGCAGCGGAACAGTCGTTCGAATTGCGGCTTGATAACCTTGAGCTGACGACCACCGACATTGACGTTCAACAGTCTAAGAAAGTCACGGAACGACGAACCGAGGTTCAACGTGCGCGTTTCGGGATTCCAGCAGTCATCACCGGTTTTGATCATCGTGCACGCCCACAGTTCGAACAAACGAGGGTACTTGCCGTACGGCAAACAGTCCGCGCCACAAATGAAATGCACCTCAAGCGAACCATTGCGCTTGACAATCTCGTGCATCTCCTGGCGCCGATACGGCAAAGATACCTGAGCTGCGATCTTGGAGATGAACGCATGTGACATCCAAGGGTCATCACTGGGTACAACTAGCTCTTTAGAATCAGTCATGTAATCACGACTCACTTTCGTGGTTTCCAAGCTCCTGGAGATTGCCGTCTCGCGGGAGCATTTCCTATCTGTGTACTTTGGACACATGTTAGCATGGTGTGTCCAAAGTACACAGATTTTGTGTTTAAAGTACACAGATTTTGTGTGTACTTTGGACACAGATGAGGGGCTTTAAACACAAAATGAGGGGCTTTAAACACAAAATGAGGGGCTTTAAACACACGCATACCCTCTCAGCCCTTGTGGGAGTAGGGCTGAGAGGGTGTCCCAGATAGACAGATATACAGATACTTAGAAAATCGAATTCAAAAAAGTGTGTCCAAAGTACACAGATTTTGTGTTTAAAGTACACTTTCCGTCATCTCCTTGAATTCCCCTTTTGGGTTCTTTTTTAGCTGCTTAGCCCTTGCGGCAGTAGGGCTGAGCGGAACCTGAAACAGTTATAAAAGGATTTAAAAAGGGCCTGCGGCCTAAGGATCGGGAAAATCATTGGTCGGAGTCGTCGCTGAAGCGCGGCTGTGCCGGCCTGTAATGCTGGTTCAGGGCCTGACCGAGCTCGTCGATGTGAGCGAGCAGGATTCCGGCGGTTTCCGGCTCCGAGCCCTCGACGTCCGCTATGAGCTGCCGCCGTGTCCGTGCGATGCGTTGCAGGTATTCCATGGACTCCACCCTATCCGTCCGAATCAGATCCCGTAGGAGGACGTTCCGGACTCGCCGGCCGGGGCGTCGGGCTCCGGACCCGGCAGCGTGACGCCGGCGTCACGCGCCCACACCCGCAGCTCGTCGGCGTGGGCGCCGAGCGCGCCCAGGAGCCGCCGCCGGTTCCCCTCGTCGCCCCAGACCTCCTCGTCATAGCCCAACACGCCGTCGCTGGCCAGAATGCCGCCCAACTGGATGAGCAGGTGCGTCCTGCGCCTCCTCGACCTCGATCTGCAAATCGGCGTGACGGATTTCCATGGTGGCCTCCCTAAGTGCTGTGTTCGCGTTTCAACGTTTAGCGTCAGTCGAACAGTGGCACATCCACAAGGCTGTTGGACGCGCTTCCATGGCCTGCCACGTTGCGCGCGTCCATCCGGCAGGCCATGCACCGTTCGGCCGGCAGGGAGCCGTCCAGGTGCCCTCTCGCGGCCGCCACGTCGAAATCCCCGGTCCACCAGACCTCGCCCCAGCCCCTGACCTCCACCAGGTGCGGCGAGACGGACTCCAGCGATCTTCTGGCCGTGTCCTCCCGCACGGACCGGCTCAGGTCCACGCGCGGAGCTCCCTTGCCGCCGGGCACCCTCTCCGGATCGAACTCAAACTCAAGGCCGACCAAAGAACGTCCTCCGCGCCCTGTTCCCTTCTTGTGGAACTTCTTGTGGACGACCAGGTTGAGCAACGGTCCCAGCTCGTCCTGGATCGGCTTGAGCACACGCTTGTTCAGATCACGTGTCTGGTAGCTTTCTGGAACGTCCAGCAGTCGGCGGAACTCCTCGATCGAGACTTTCCACACGCCGGTCTGTCGATACTGCTTCAGACGCCGATACGTCTCCTTCGCGTAGCTGGACTTCAAGGCCGTGAACTCGGCCAATTCGAAGCGCGTGAACTGCGACGTGAGGTCGTTGAGCAGGAACGAGAAGCGCGGGTTGACCGCGACCAATAGTTTCCTGGTCTTCCAATCGGTCTCGAAGCCGGAAAACAGCGTGAACTGCACCGTCCTGCTGTCATCCTGGAACCGGAACCGACAGGCGAGCAACCGGTCGTTGACCTCAACGATTCGTGCCGCTAGCTCCTTGTCGGTGAGGTTCTTCTTGACGTGAGCCAACTGACGGAGTTCCTCGAAAGTGAAAGTGACCTCATCGATTTCCTTATCGCGCACCCTTGCCGCGATGGCCATCAGCAGATCCAGGTCAAGCGCAGTGAACTTGCGCAACGCCTGAGCGTTGAACTGGTTCGAATATTTCACGATCTCGTTGGACATGATTTCACCATACCACTAATGGAGATGTTTTTTAAAAAAGTCCCCTCGGTTTCCCAAAAAGTCCACTTTAGTCTTCCCAAAAAGTCCCCTCGGTTTCCCAAAAAGTCCACTTTAAAGTTGCGAATCGCCTACTGCCAACTGCTCTCGCGGGAGTCTAAAAGATATTAAAAGATTCTTATAAAAGGGCGCTACGCGCCTGAAACAGCAACGAAAGGGTCGTCGCAGCACAGCGGGCGTTCGGGCAGCCACCAGCCTTCGAACGTGCGCGACAGCTCAAGCGTCGGCTGCGAATACTCATCGGACATGACTGCGTTCTACCATAAAAACGAGATTTTTATATTTTCTACCCTTTATTCTCCCAAAACCT
>CAJLKD010000050.1:0-2991 GCA_905207115.1 Bifidobacterium angulatum
CTCATCACCCTTCATCAGCGTAAGTATTGTGGTGTTGCTTCTTGGATGTTAGGGGTTGCGCTCGTAAGATTGGGCTCAGAAAGTGACGGTGCATTCGGGGAGGCAGAACGTGTTCTACAACATGGAATCGGATTTCGAGGATGACTTGGTTGCGGTGCTGAAGCGCCATGGATGGACCGATGGCGTGTTGGAATATCCAACCGAACAGGACCTTATCAGCAATTGGGCCAACATCCTGTTCGACAACAACAAAGGCATCGATCGATTGAATGGGCAGCGCCTTACCAAAGGTGAGATGGCGCAGATCCTCGAACAGATCGAAACATTGCGCACACCATTGGCGTTGAACTCCTTCATCAACGGCAAGACCGTGTCCATCAAACGTGATAATCCAGCAGATCCGGCACATTTCGGCAAGGAAATCAGCCTGAAAATCTACGATCGGCAGGAAATAGCAGCGGGGCAAAGCCGGTACCAAATCGCAAGACAGCCGATGTACCCGGCGAAAAACAAGATGCTGAACGATCGCAGGGGAGACGTTTGCCTGCTTATCAACGGCATGCCGGTCATCCATATCGAACTGAAGAAAAGCGGCATCCCCATAAGCCAGGCCACCAATCAAATCGCCAAATACGCGCATGAAGGCGTGTTCACCGGATTGTTCAGACTCGTGCAGGTCTTCGTGGCCATGAATCCGGACGATGCTGTGTACTTCGCCAATCCTGGCGAAGGCGACTTCAACAGCAACTACTTCTTCCACTGGGCCGACTTCAACAACGAGCCCATAGCGGCGAACAAACACGTTGGGCAGGACGAGTGGAAACGGTTCGCGTCGGACCTGTTGTCCATTCCCATGGCTCATCAGCTCATCGGTTTCTACACGGTTGCAGATTCCGCGGACGGATGCCTCAAAGTGCTACGCAGCTACCAATACCAAGCGGTGAACGCCATTTCCGACCGTGTGCGCACCTGCAAATGGGATGAGCCGGTGCCAAGCGGTACTCCGGGACGCCCGGGCGGCTATGTGTGGCATACCACCGGCTCGGGCAAAACCATGACCAGTTTCAAAGCGGCGCAGCTCATTGCCGGCTCGAAAGATGCCGACAAAGTGGTCTTTCTTATGGACCGTATCGAGTTGGGTACGCAGTCACTGCTGGAATACCGTTCGTTCGCGGATGATGCCGATGACGTGCAGGGTACGGAAAACACGGATGTGCTCAAGGCGAAGCTGGCAAGCATCGACCCGAAGGACACGCTTATCGTCACGTCCATTCAGAAAATGAGCAACATCAAAGCAGGCGAGGGGCATATCACCGAAGAGGAAGTGAAGAAGCTCGCCGGCAAACGCATCGTGTTCATCATCGACGAATGTCATCGTTCCACATTCGGCGAGATGCTGCAGGATATTCGCCGTTCCTTCCCGAACGCGTTGTATTTCGGTTTCACAGGTACTCCAATCCATGAGGAGAACCGTAAGAAGGGCGCGACCACATCAATGGTGTTCGGTGATTGCCTCCACCGGTACAGCATCGCCGACGGCATCCGTGACGGCAATGTGCTCGGCTTCGACCCGTACATGGTGCTGACGTACCGAGACAGGGACGTTCGCCAGGTGGTTGCATTGGAGAAGGCGAAGGCGTCGACGATTGAGGAAGCCCAAGCGGATCCGGCGAAAGCCGAAGTGTTCTACCATTACATGGATCCGAATCAAATGCCGATGGGACCTATGGAAACGCAGGCCGGAGAACGCATCAAGGGCATTGAGGATTACCTGACTTCGGCACAGTACGCGCAGGGCACCCCGCATGAGGGCAAGGTTGTGGAGGATATCCTCGACCAATTCCCATTGCTGAGCAGGGGCAACAAATTCCATGCGATGCTGGCCACGAGTTCCATTCCCGAGGCGATCAGCTATTACCGCTTGTTCAAGGAGCATGCGCCGCAAATGCATGTGACCGCGCTGTTCGACCCCAACGTCGATAACTCCAATGGCGCGATCCTCAAAGGGGACGCGCTTCAGGAAATCATCGGCGACTACAACGAACTGTTCGGCAAGGATTTCATCATCCCCACATGGCCGAAGATGAAGAAGGACATCACGGCGAGACTTTCCCACAAACGACCGTACCTGACCGTCGACCAGCATCGTGAGGAGCGGATCGATCTGCTGATCGTGGTCGACCAGATGCTGACGGGCTTCGACTCCAAGTGGGTCAACACGCTGTATCTCGACAAAATCATCGATTACGAGAACATCATTCAGGCGTTCAGCCGTACGAACAGACTGTTCGGCCCTGATAAGCCCTTCGGAACGATACGCTACTATCGCAAGCCGCATACCATGAAAGGGTATATCGAAGCAGCGGTGAAACTGTATTCCGGAGACAAGCCACTTGATCTGTTTGTGCAGAAACTGCCGGAAAACGTGCGTCTGATGGATGCGCGTTTCGAAGAGATTGCTTCTGTGTTCCGTGCCGAAGGCGTGGAGGATTTCATGAAGCTGCCGGAGTCCGTGGAAGCATGCCGGAAGTTCGCGAAGCTGTTCTCGGAACTCAATGATTTTCTTGAAGCCGCCAAAGTACAAGGATTTACATGGCAGCAGCGGGAATACTCCGTCACCCATGACGATGGTTCGGTGGAGGTTGTGCGGCCGGAACTCGATGAACGCACATATCTGATTCTCGTTCAGCGATACAAGGAGTTGTTTGCTGGAGATGGCGAAGGCCATAGTGAGGGTCCTGAGGCTCCATACGATCTTGATGGGCATATCACCGAAATCGACACGGGATTGATTGATACGGATTACATGAACGCCAACTTCACCAAATGGCTCAAGGCGCTTGGTGGAGGAGATCCAGACCTGTTGGCATCAGCTGAGGAGGAATTGCATAAGTCGTTCGCTTCGCTCAGCCAAGAGGAACAACGGTACGCCGAACTGTTCATGCATGATGTGGAACGTGGCGAAATCGAGTTGGAGGAAGGCAAGACGCT
>CAJLKD010000051.1:0-2732 GCA_905207115.1 Bifidobacterium angulatum
GAACCAAATGGGCCTGTCTTTATGTCGAACTCACCCAGCTTACGCTGTTCCCAAGCGGGGTGCGGTATTCTTGTGAAAGATGTGCAGTCGCTCATGGAACCGAGCTTTTTGCCGGTGCCGCAATGAGGAGGGATAGATGAACAAGCAGCAGCTCGCTTCGAAGATTTGGGAATCCGCCAATAAGATGCGTTCCAAGATCGAGGCGAACGAATACAAGGATTACATTCTTGGCTTCATCTTCTACAAGTTCCTTTCCGAAACCGAGCTGATGCGCTTGAAAGCCAGCGACTTCACTGAGGACGACCTTCCGCAGCTCACGGAGGATAATCCGGACATTGTGGAATTCGTGCAGGGCGAATGTGGTTATTTCATCGCCTATGACAACCTGTTCTCCACATGGGTTAAGCAGGGCAACGATTTCGAGATTTCCAATGTGCGTGATGCGCTTTCGGCGTTCTCCCGCAATATCAATCCTGCGCATAGGAAAGTGTTCGACGGTATTTTCGACACGTTGCAGACCGGACTTTCCAAGCTCGGTACCGATGCAAGAAGCCAGTCCAAGGCCGCGCGAGATTTGATTTATCTCATTAAAGACATTCCGATGGATGGGCGTCAGGATTATGACGTGCTTGGTTTCATCTACGAGTACCTCATCAGCAATTTCGCCGCCAATGCAGGCAAGAAGGCCGGCGAGTTCTACACGCCTTCCGAAGTCTCTCAGCTGATGAGCGAAATTGTCGCATGGCATTTGCAGGGGCGTGAGCAGATCAAGATCTACGATCCGACATCCGGTTCCGGTTCCTTGCTGATTCATATCGGCCAGGCTGTGGCTCGACGTAACGGCAATCCGGATTCCATCATGTATTACGCGCAGGAGCTTAAGGAGAACACCTATAACCTCACGCGTATGAATCTGGTGATGCGTGGCATTCTTCCCGATAACATCGTTGCCCGCAACGGCGACACCCTGGAGGACGACTGGCCGTGGTTCGACACGTTGGAGAACAAGGAGGAGACCTACAATCCGCTGTTCGTGGATGCGGTGGTTTCCAATCCGCCCTACTCGCAGAATTGGGATCCCACTGATAAGGAGATCGATCCGCGCTTCAGTTATGGCATAGCCCCGAAATCCAAGGCGGATTATGCGTTCCTGCTCCACGATCTGTACCATCTGCGTGCCGATGGCATTATGACCATTGTTCTGCCGCATGGCGTGCTGTTCCGCGGCGGCGAGGAAGGTCAGATTCGTAAGAATCTGATTGAGAACCGTCATATTCAGGCGATTATTGGTCTACCGGCGAATATTTTCTTTGGTACGGGTATCCCCACCATCGTGATGGTGTTGCGCAAAAAACGTGACGACGACAAGGTGCTCATCGTTGATGCGTCCAAACATTTCATCAAGGACGGCAAGAACAACAAGCTACAGGCTTCTGATATCAAACGCATTGTCGATGTGGTGTCGAGCAATCGCACGGTACCCAAGTTCAGCCGTCTGGTGTCCATCGATGAGATTCGCGCCAATGATTACAACCTCAACATTCCCCGTTATGTCGATTCATCCGAGGATGCGGAGACGTGGGATGTGTACGCTTCGATGTTCGGTGGCGTTCCGAAGAGTGAGGTCGAGCAGCTTGAGGAATATTGGAACGCCTGGCCAAGCCTGAAGGCCGAGCTGTTCCGTGATAACGGTGCCTGCTACGCCTGCGACCATGACGACATCGCTACCGTGGTGCGCAACAATGCCGACGTACAGGCGTTCATCGCCTCGTATGGTCAGGCCATTTCCGGATTGCCTGTCGATTTGCGCTCCCGCTTGGTGGAGCATCCCGAACAGGTGGATGCGCTCGGTCAGGAAACGGCCATTGGCAAGGAACTGGATGCGATGATTGCCGGAACCCCACTGGTTGACCCGTATGACGCCTATCAGAAGCTTGATGACGCATGGGGCGGCATTTCCATTGATTTGGAAGTGTTGGGGTCCGAGGGCTTCGATGCGGTAAGAGCCGTGGATCCGAACATGGTCGTCAAGAAAAAAGGCGGCAAGGATGTGGAAGTGCAGGACGGCTGGATTGGCCGCGTTCTGCCGTTCGACCTGGTTCAGCGCGAGCTGCTGCACGATGATTTGACTGCGATTGAGGCGGACGAGCGCCGTGTGCAAGACATCGATTCCGAGGTTGAAACCATTTTGGAAGGTTTCGATGAGGATGACAAGCAGAACAGCGATGCGATCAATCAGGACGGTGATGCCTTCGTGGCCGCCGAACTGAAGAAGGCGGTCAAGGCGATCGGCAAGAATCCGGCTTCCGATTTCGAGCGTGGCTTGGTGCAGGCTCAGAAGCTATTCGATGAGACGAAGAAGCTGAAATCTGGTATCAAGACCAAGCGAAACGCGTTGGAGGAGAAGACCCGCGACACGATTAAGGCGTTGAGTGATGATGAAGCCAGAAGGTTGCTGGAAGCCAAGTGGATTACGCCATTGCAGAAGCAGTTGGAAGAACTGCCGAATGCCGTGATCGACGAGCTCATTGGCAAAGTGAACGCGTTGAAGAACAAGTACGCCACCACGTATGCCGATGTATGCGGCCAAATCGATGAAGCAGAGAAGGAATTGGCTGGAATGCTTGGCGATTTGACCGGCAATGCCCGCGATCTGGCGGGCTTGGAAGAGCTCAAAGCACTGCTCGGGGGTGAATGATATGGCCGAACAGCATGGAAAAGCGTTGGTTCCG
>CAJLKD010000052.1:0-2699 GCA_905207115.1 Bifidobacterium angulatum
CGTCCATTTCCTTGGTGTTCCTGGCGTGCATCCCTGTTCTCGCCTTCGGTCTGTGTGGTCTGGCGGTGTACGTGCATCCGGTGTTCGAGCGTGTGTTCCACGCGTATGACAAGCTCAACAATGTGGTGGACGAGAATCTGCAGGGCATCCGTGTGGTGAAGTCCTATACCCGCGAATCCCATGAGATCGCGAAGTTCGGCCGTATTTCGCAGCGCATCTACAAGGATTTCAGCAAGGCCGACCGTGTGATGAGCTTCAACGGTCCGCTCATGATGGTCTGTGTGTACGTTTCGATGATTCTGATCGCTTGGATGGGCGCGCGGCAGATCGTCTCGTCCGGCAACAACGCCGCATTGGGATTGACCACCGGCGATCTGACGGCATTGGTCACATACGCCATGCAGATCCTCATGGCTATGATGATGCTGTCCATGATCTTCGTCATGTGCATCATTTCGCAGGCTTCCGCGGAACGTATCTGCCAGGTGCTCAACGAGGAAAGCACCGTCACCAACCCCGCCGAACCAGTCAAGACGGTTGCCGACGGTTCGATCGATTTCGACCATGTCACCTTCCGCTATTCCGACAATTCCGAAAAACCGGTGCTGGACGACATCACCCTCAAGATTCGTTCCGGCATGACCGTTGGCATTGTCGGCGGCACTGGCTCGGCCAAGTCCAGTCTCGTGCAGCTCGTGCCGCGACTGTACGATGTGATCGACGGTTCGCTTAAAGTCGGCGGTGTGGATGTGCGCAAGTACGATCTGGAAATCCTGCGCGACCAAGTGGCCATGGTTTTACAGAAGAACGTGCTGTTCTCCGGCACCATTGCGGACAACCTGCGCTGGGGCAACCCGAACGCCACCGACGAGGAAATCCGCCGCGCATGCCAACTGGCCCAGGCTGACGGTTTCATCCAGGAATTCCCCGACAAATACGACACCTATATCGAACAAGGCGGAACCAACGTGTCCGGTGGACAACGCCAGCGTCTGTGCATCGCTCGAGCGTTGCTGAAGAAACCGAAGATCCTCATCCTCGATGACTCCACCTCCGCGGTCGACACCAAGACGGACAAGCTGATCCGCGAAGCGTTCCACAACGAGATTCCCGACACCACGAAAATCATCATCGCGCAACGCATCGCATCCGTGCAGGAATCCGACATGATCCTTGTCATGGAAGACGGCCGAATCATGGCCGCCGGCACGCACGACGAACTGCTCGCAACCTGCGACGAATATAGATCCATCTACGAATCTCAAACCAAAAACCAGGCACAGCCTGAGGGGCTGAAGTGAAAGGAGGGATGGACATGACTGGGAAAACCGCTGAAAAGAACACTGGAAAAACCATGCAATCCAAGCCGGATATGAACCCGGACGTGAAGCCGGGCGCTAAGCCGCCAATGCAGAAAGCCGCTCCCGGCACCACCAAACGTATCTTCGACTACATCTTCCAATACAAATGGCATGTCATCGCAATCGTGGTATGCATTCTGGTCGGCGCGGCCGCCCAAGCCGGCTCCGCTCTGTTTCTGCAATCGCTGATCGACAGCTACATCCTGCCGATGGTCGGCGCAACGGATCCTGATTGGGGACCGCTGTTGCGCGCGCTGACGCTGATGGGCTGTCTGTATGCGGCTGGCACGTTCTGCAGCTGGTTGTGGCAGTGGCTCATCGTCACCGTCGAACAAGGCACGCTGAAGAAGATCCGCGACGACATGTTCGCCCACCAGCAGACCCTGCCAGTCCGCTACTTCGATACCAACGAGCACGGCGACATCATGAGCCGTTACACCAACGACACCGACACCCTGCGCCAGGCCATCAGCCAGTCCTTCCCGCAGATGTTCTCCTCCGCGATCTCCGCACTGGCCGCACTGGTCTCCATGCTGTGGCTGTCGGTGCCGGTCACGATCTTCGTACTCGTGTTCGCCGCGATCCTGTTCGTGGTCGTGCGCGCCATCGTCTCCCGCTCCGGCCGCTACTTCGTCAAGCAGCAGATGTGGATCGGCGACGTGAACGCCTTCGTCGAGGAATCCGTCAACGGTCAGAAGGTCATCAAGGTCTTCAACCATGAGGACGCCACCCAGAAGACCTTCGACGAGAAGAACGAGGAACTGTACAAGGCCTCCGCCGAAGCGAACACCTGGGGCAACGTGACCATGCCCGTCGTAGGCAACATGGGCTACATCCTCTACATCCTGCTCGCCATCGTCGGAGGATTCATGGCACTGTCCGGCGTGGGCAACTTCGGCCTTTCCGGCGCGGGAACACTCACCCTCGGCACCCTCATCTCCCTGCTGACACTGTCCCGCTCCTTCGTCAACCCGCTCGGCCAGGTCTCCATGCAGTTCAACATGGTGATGATGGCGCTCGCCGGCGCATCCCGCATCTTCCAGCTCATGGACGAAAAGCCCGAGGACGACGGCGGTTCCGTGACACTCGTCAACGTCGAACTCGGCGAGGACGGACGCACCATGACCGAAGTCGATCACGAGACCGGCCACTGGGCATGGAAACGCGAGGAAGGCGACGATGGCATGCGCTCGCTCAAGGCCGCGCAGTCGTTGAGCCCCAAGGCCGCGGAAGTGGCAAGGAAGGCACGCGAGAACGCGATCACCTCGCCCGACGGGCGCCTCACCCTGCTGCAGGGCGACGTGCGTTTCACCGACGTGACCTTCGGCTACAACCCGG
>CAJLKD010000053.1:0-2211 GCA_905207115.1 Bifidobacterium angulatum
TAGTCGATGTGGCCCCACGGCTCTTCGTTGGCCAGCCAGTAATCCGGGGTTTCGACCTGCTTGCCGTTCTCGTCGAACTCCTGCTTGAAGATGCCGTACTTGTACTGAATGCCGTAGCCGAATGCCGGCACGCCCAGGGAAGCGAGGGAGTCGATGAAGCAGGCGGCCAGACGACCCAAGCCACCGTTGCCCAGACCCGGCTCGTATTCGGCGTCGATGACTTCCTGCGCGTCGAAGCCCAGAGCCTTCACGGCCTTATCGAACTGGTCGGTGAGACCGGCGTTGAGCAGTGCGTTCTCCAGCTGCTTGCCCATCAGGAACTCGGCGGACAGGTAACCGACGGCCTTGGTGTTGCCGTTGACCATATCGGTCTGGGTCTTCATCCAGGAATCCATGAGATGGCGACGCACGGCGGTGGCGGTGGCGACATACACGTCCGCTGGCTTAGCCTGCTCTACAGTGACGCCTTGGGTGTACTTCAGTTGCTCGCGAATCTCATCAGCGAACTGTTCAGCCGTAACGGGAGATTGCGGTGCAGTGATCTCGGCCATTTGCTCTGACTTTCTCTATCAATAGGTTGTACGGAACAATCATATGTGCATGACGTAACGTGAACCAAGTTTTTGATTCGCTTGGACGTTCGTTGTCCGCAGGGACAGTCGTCGTCCTCCAACGTCATGCATACGTTGTCATAGACACCATACCACACACCCATGCACAACTCCACTCGAATAGTAAACAATATGACAACGTGGGCACATAACTAGGCAAATCGCCGCGATCAGGTGGGCAAGTGGCACAATGGAGCCATGCCCGTAATTTTGGAAAAGGACCTGGCACAAGGCCGAGCGGCGTTCGAACAGTGGAAGCAAGCCGCACGCCAAGAACCCGACGGCCATACCGCCAATCCGCGCCTGCCCCGGCAAGTCAAGGCCATGGCCGTCCGTTTTTCGCTTCACCTGCTGGAGCAGAAGGCCCCCGGCCCTGGCGTCGAAGTGCGCGTGGCGCCATGGGGCGCCGTCAAGATTCTCGACGGACCGGCCTCGGACCCGCACAACCTCACACCCCCCGACGTGATCGAGCTCGACCCCGAGGTATGGCTGCGCCTCGCCACCGGCATCACCACATGGGCGGACGAAAAAGACGCCGGGCATATCACCGCAGTCGGCGAACGCGACGATCTGAGCGACCTGCTGCCCCTCTACTGACCCATCATTTCCCCAAACCACCGACGCCTAGCATCCCCTCACCGTCGGTAAATTGAGGAATCCCCAAACCGTTGACGCTCAGAGGTGTCTCAGCGTCGGTAGTTTGAGGGAGGCGAAACGGAGCATATGCAAAAGAGCCGTCCGCAATGGCTTTGCACCATGCAAACGGCTCTTCGATACAGGTTATATGCAGTCAGTCCTGCTTCTTCGGCTTCAGTGCACTAGGCACCGGCATCGGAATGGGCTTGTGGGGCTTCGGAGCGGCCTTGGTCACCGGCATTTCGCCGCTGGTGGCCTTTGCCGCGGCTTCTGCGGCCCACTTCGCATACTCATCGAGGTCATCCTCGGCAGTGGAAGACGACTGCACGTCACCGGCAGTCTCATCTTCACTGTCCACATCGTGAGAATACTTGGCCTCGATATCGGCGAATGGGTCGAAAGAACCCGAACCGGGCTCCTGTGCACCGAGCTCCTTGGCAAGCTCATCGTAATCGGTGTCGGTGGTCAGGTACTTCAGCTTACGAGCAATTTTCTGTTGTTTTGCTTTCTGACGTCCGCGGCCCATCTGACCCCCTGATACTGTTGCTTGCTATCAATTCATCACATAGAAGAGTACCACTTGTTTACGCCTTATGGCTTGTCTTCTCGCACTTTTACGATAAAAGCAATATTTTACAAGGCCATTTTCCTTATTTATAAAGGGGCACACGCATGACGGATGAAGCTCACAACAACCAGATCACGGCTGTCGGCAACGAAATGAGCGCCAGCTTCCTGGCGGCAAAGAAGCGCTCGGATGCGACACTGGCCGAGATCGAGAAGAATCCGGGCAAGTTCACTATGCTGACCGGCGACCGACCGACAGGCCGCCTGCACATGGGCCATTACTTCGGCACGCTTCGCAGCCGCGTGGAGATGCAGAACAAGGGCGTGCACACCAATATCATTATCGCCGACTACCAGGTGATCACCGACCGCGACACCACCGAGCACATCCAAGACA
>CAJLKD010000054.1:0-2194 GCA_905207115.1 Bifidobacterium angulatum
CATGAGCGAGGAAATCGAGCATTTGCGCGTCTTGCGCCTTCCGCTGTTCGCACGGAGATTGTCCGAAACGGTAGGCTAATCCCCGTCATCTGCAACACTGCGAATCATACGGTAGGCGCAATCAATGCACAATCTGTGAATAATCGCTAATCCATTGGCTCAACACAACCTATTGCCGCCTTGCACCGTGGGATCAAGCAAATTACGAAGAAAAGGCCGTCCGCACGGCAAGATTTCGGTCGTAGGCGATGGATTCGGACGAGCCGTATCCGAGAGGGTGCCAGTACGAATAGGTGGACTCGGACCGGTCATGTCTAGGGGGTCGGAATAGCCCCTAGACATAGTCCTTTTTGCTCCCCCACCTGGACTCGAACCAAGACAAAGGGTTCCAAAGACCCGTGTGCTGCCATTACACCATGGGGGAACGGCGATAAAACCCGAGGTTTTCCGCCAAGTGTCTATTATGCCATATGCGGCCATCACCTGATACCGCGTGTCGGACGCTTTCGCAGGTGATGGCCGCTTCCTCCGGATTCAGTTCAATGCCTTGACTAGCCAACCATGCGTACCGTTGTCGAAAAGCTCGCTGGTGATGCGGTAGCCAAGATGTTCATACATCGCGAAATTCTTATCTTCGGAGTGTACGGCGGCAACATGTCCACCGGCCTTCCGGATGAGATGTTCCGCCTCGGCCAGCACCGTCTTGCCGATACCATGGCCACGTTCGTCGGCGACCACGGCCAAACGACCAATCACCCAACGTCCGGGTTGATCGGCATGGTCGAGATCAGGGTAGAGACGGCATGTCGCCACGGCGCGGCCGTTTCCAAAAGCCAGCAGATGCGTGGCTCGGCCCGGCTCATCCCATTCGTCGAATTCCGGACGATAATCCTTCTCCACGACGAACACCGCCGTGCGGATGCCGCGCGCCTCGTCCGTCATCATGTCGTATTCGCGGATCTCCATATGATCCGACACTACAGTCGGGCGGGGAAGAGAGACGAATGGAAGTTATGTGGCGTCGTGTTCGACGATGGCACTGTTGTCGAACACACGCCGAACAACGCACGCCAAACGCACGTAGGCGGATGTATGACAGCCAGCGCACGTGATAGGGTACACCCGTGAACGAAAAAGAGAAGGACTCCGACACACGCATATACGCTTTGGACGGGCTCAGAGGACTCGCGGCCCTGGCAGTGGTCGCATACCATTACACGGGAGGCACCCTCCGCCAACTATTGCCAGGCGCCCAATTCGTCACCCTATTCTTCATTCTTAGCGGACTTGTACTTTCCATCGTTCCGCTACGCGTCGGAATCGACACATACAACTGGTCTCGCTACCAGCTGCGTCGCATCGCCAGACTCGCCATCCCCACCTGCACGGTAATCGGGATCTGCTGTATCGTCTCCACAATCGCCATGCATATGGGGTGGAAAGCGGAAGAATACGCAAACGCGTTCAGCACATCCTCGCCATCAGTCTGGCTCCACAATCTGCTCACCCAACTCGACATGCTTTCAATGACCACCGCCGGCACCAGAGTGGACGGTTCCACATTGGCAATGGTCGACCTGCCATCATGGAGCATGTGCTGGGAATTGCTTTTCAGCCTCGCCCTGCCCGTATACGTCATCATCGCCACCGACATGCGATTCGTGGCACCCATTGCGCTCGCATGCGTGCTGTTGTCGGAGTGGACGCAGTGGCCGCCGTTGCGTCACATGGCCATGTTCGCGCTTGGCGTCGCGTTGGCGAAACGGCTTACGGACAACGGGCGCGAGACGATGCGCGACGTCGTTGCCGTACCGCTCGCCCTGTGTGGCATCGTCTTGGTTTGCCAAAGCGGTTTCGGTTTGCTGCCCGGTATTGTCGCCCAACCTTTGGCCGTGTGCGGATGCCTGATATTGGTGGTGGTCGCACTTACCTGCAACGTGGTATCCGACCTGCTTTCCACGCCACCTGTCCGTTGGCTGGGGCGCATTTCATTCAGCCTGTATCTGACCCATCTTCCCGTCCGCGACTGGATTGTGCCGTACATTCCCGTGCAGGGTCTATTGCGCCCGGTGGTTTTGTTTGCATTGTGCCTTCTGGTGGCGGAGGCGTTCTATCTTGCCGTGGAACGGCCTGCTACCAGACTGTCAAGGAGGCTGGGAAAGGCGAAAAGGGAAGCCTGATGTATTCCGCTTGC
>CAJLKD010000055.1:0-1819 GCA_905207115.1 Bifidobacterium angulatum
CATACTGTGCGGATACGCGACGGTAGTCAGCTTGGTTTGCTTGCAATGTCAGCGAACGCGTAGCGTCGCCGTCCTGGTTCCATTCGGTAGAGAAATCAGCCGTGCCATTGGCGAACTGCAGTTCCTTGCCGGTTTGCGCATTGTATGTTGGCATGAGCACGCTATCACTGTCGATGGAGGCGTTACCCAAGTTGGCACGCATGACCTGCTTGACCTGATCGATGTTCTTCACACCGACCAGCAATGCGGACGTAGGCTGGGTTCCATCCGCTTTCTCCAAGGTCACGGAAACCGCCGGCGCATACAACGTGTCGGACACGCCGTTGATGTCGGCTACATCCTTGACCATTTGCTGGCTGATGTCATCGCCCATGGCCACGATGTCGACGCTATAACGGGTGGCGAGCGCACCATTCATAGTCCCTTTGGCGCTAGCGGCACCGGTTGCGATGGTGGAAACCAAGGTGACGCCGATGAGCAGAGCGGCACCGGTTGCTGCGATGCGTCGCGGATTCTTCTGAATGTTGGCGTGTGCAACTGTTGCGGAAGATCCTGTCAGTGAGGCCAACGCTCCAGCGCCCTTCATGAGGGTCGGCATCCAGAACACCGCGGTGACCACCATGCCGAGGAACACCAGTGCAGCGCCGGCGATGGCTATGAGCAGAATCATCGTGAATTGATCGCTGTTCGCTTCCTCGCCGCCATTGGTGGCTTGTACCTGCCAGATGGAAAATACTGCCATGGCGATACCGACCACCACCATCAGAATACCGATTATGGCTCGAGTGAGGCTGGAACGACGGTTGTCGGCCAGTTCAATCGGGCGCAATGCCTCCAATGGCGTCACCGCAGTAGCGGAACGTGCGGATCCCAAGGATGCGAGCACCGTCACCACAATACCGAAGAGAATAGGCACGACGGCGGCCTGCCAAGAGAAATTGAATCGCATACCCTCTTGCATGATGTCACTGACGCACATGCCCCACATGAGCAGACTTCCCAGCACCACGCCAAGCACGGATGCGACGAAGCCAAGCACTGCCGCTTCGAACAGCACGGAACCATACAGCTGGCCTTTCTTCGCGCCGATGGTGCGCAGCAAGGCGAGTGTGCGACGGCGTTGTGCCACGAGCACTTGGAACGTGTTGGCAATCACCAGTGCCGCCACGAACATGGCAAGCACGCCGAAGCACATGAGGAATGTGGTGACGATGTTGGTTTGGTTGCCGGTTAAGGATTTGATGCTTTCGTCACTGATCTGCTGTCGCGGCATCAAATCGAAATGCTTTGGCAGCAACGCTTTCACACTGTTGATGGTTTTTGCGGATGCGCTGTTTCCATCCAAGGCAAGGTCGAGGTATACCGTTGTTGTTCCGGTGGTGTTGAAATCGCCTGTTCCCTGCATTACGGCAAGCAGATTGTTGGATCCTACAATCGCACCACCATAGTACGAGTAGGCACCGTTTGGATCGGAGGTGAGTCCGACCACGCGCACGTTGTCCGCTGTGGCTTTGCCATCGGCGCCTACCTCATATCGGGAGGTCAGGCTTACAGTGTCGCCAATGCCGACGTTCAGCTGTTTCGCCATGTCTTCCGGCAGTGCGACTTCGTTGGAGTCCTTCGGCTGGTCCCCTTCCGTAATGTTCACGGGGAGCATGTTCTTCTGTGCCGCGGTGGAGATAATCTCACCGCTGATGGTGCTGTCTCCCTTGGAAACACTGGCGCCGGTTTCCACCGAAGCGCGGACGCCGTCGACCCCTTCGATGCCGGCGATCTGGTCGAGATGGAAGTCGCCGACAGTGCTGGAGTACGCTTCGTT
>CAJLKD010000056.1:0-1788 GCA_905207115.1 Bifidobacterium angulatum
GCGTGCTCATCCACCAGCCGGCCATCGACCAGGGCTTCGGCAAGGCCACGGAGATTGAAATCCAGGCCAAGGAGATGCTGCGTATGCGTGAATGGCTGGAGAACACGCTGGCCAAGCATACCGGTCGTGACATCGAGAAGATCCGCAAGGACATCGAAGTGGACACGTTCCTGACGGCCCAGGAGGCCAAGGAATACGGCATCGTTGACGAGGTGCTGGAACATCGCAGCTGAGCCTGCGGTGGAATGATATCTTCACAAATGCAATACCCCTGCCGGGTCGCGGCAGGGGTATTGTGTTTTCTAAACGGCAGATATGTGAAACGAAGAGGTTGCGAATGGGACGCGTGGTCAGCTACAACGATGCGGTGCCGAGATGCACGTTCTGCGGCAAGTCCGAGAGCCAGGTGCGCAAACTGGTCACCGGTTCGGGCGCGGCCATCTGCGACGAATGCATCGAATTGTGCGTGGACATCATTTCCGAGGAACGGGACAAGGACGCCCAGCTCAATATCCTGCAACTGCCCAAGCCGGCACAGATCAGCGCCTACCTCGACAATCACGTCATAGGCCAGGAGTCCGCCAAAAAGACACTTTCAGTGGCGGTGTACAACCATTACAAGCGCGTCAACATGGAAATGCGCGAGTCGTCGCGAATCGGCAAGGAACGGATGCATGGACATGACGATTCGTTCGAGGGCGTGCAAGTGGCGAAATCGAACATCCTGCTACTCGGGCCGACCGGCGTGGGCAAAACATATCTCGCGCAGACGCTGGCCCATGTGATGAACGTGCCGTTCGTCATAGCGGACGCCACCACGCTCACCGAGGCAGGATATGTGGGCGATGACGTCGAAACCGTGCTGCAGCGCCTCATCCAGGCTGCTGACGGGGATGTGGCGCGTGCGCAGCAGGGCATCGTATATATCGACGAAATCGACAAGATCGCCCGTAAAAGCGGCGAAAACGCCTCCATCACGCGTGACGTGTCCGGCGAGGGCGTGCAGCAGGCGCTGCTCAAGATCCTTGAAGGCACCGTCGCCTCCGTGCCGGTGGAAGGGACCCACAAGCATCGTGAAATGGAAACCGTGCAGATCGACACCCGCGACATACTGTTCATCTGCGGTGGCGCGTTCGTGGGACTCGCCGACATCGTGGCGCAACGGTTGGGCGCCAGGGAAAGCGGTTTCGGTGCGGTCTGGCATGACCATGAGGTTCCCAAGCGTGAGCTGCTTGCGCAGGTCTCCGCCGATGATTTGGCTGATTTCGGATTATTGCCGGAGTTCATCGGACGTCTGCCGGTAGTCAGCGTGCTTGAGGAACTTACCGAAGACGATTTGGCCCGAATCCTCGTCGAACCGGAAAACGCGCTGGTCAAGCAGTACCAGAAGCTATTCGCCGTCGATGGGGTGACATTGACCTTTACCGAAGGGGCGATACGGCAGATTGCGGCGACGTCGATTCGGCGGGGTACGGGCGCACGTGGATTGCGTTCGATTATTGAGAAGACGCTGGAGGACACCATGTTCCGTCTTCCCAGCATGGAAGGCGTCGAAGAGGTGGTCGTAGACGAAGCCGCAGTCACCGGATCGGGCACTCCGAAACTACTCAAGGTGTCGACGCAGAAAATTCCTCGTCTACGTGAGGCGTAAGGCCGAAAACTCCTGCGACACGCCGAGATTTTGCCTGGAGCTCATTTGGGTGTATCTTATTCGAGTTGCCGAAAACAAGACAACGTTGCGCGAGTAGCCCAGCGGATTAGAGCAGCTGACTACGGATCAGCAGGTCG